>NZ_JAPFDR010000024.1 GCF_026168755.1 Clostridium sp.
ACGACTTAGGCTTGAAAAGCCTAACGCGTCAATATATTAAAATTCATTAAACTTAAAGAACCGCCGTGTACCAGACCGGTACGCACGGTGGTGTGAGAGGTCGGTAGATAAAATAATTATCTACCTCCTACTCGATTAATATTATAATTTAGAATATTATATAAATTTTAATATGGAATATCTATCAAAAATAATATAAAGGTGGTAAAATACATGTTGAACTTAATGATAATAAAAAGTGAGAAAAAGAACAAAATAATATTATAATTAGTGAATTTAGGAGGTGATATGATGAAATGGAACTTCAAGAGAAATTTTAAGCTTAAGGGAGTTCAAGTTTTAGCTTTAGGATTTATATTGGTAATATTGGTAGGTGCATTAATATTAACTTTACCTATATCCACCACTAGTGGAGAAAGTGCTAATTTTTTAGATGCCTTATTTACTGCCACATCGGCTGTTTGTGTTACTGGGTTAATAGTTGTAGACACAGGTACATATTGGAATATGTTTGGACAAACGGTTATAATGATATTAATAGAAATTGGTGGATTGGGATTTATGTCTTTTACAACATTAATTGCTATTATTTTAGGAAAAAAGATTACTTTGAGAGAGAGATTGATATTACAAGATGCTATGAATACCTTTAATATACAAGGATTAGTAAAAATGGTTAAGTATGTGCTAGTATTTACAGTATCTGTGCAATTTTTTGGTGCATTATTATTTTCTACACAATTTGTTCCTGAATATGGATTAGGAAAAGGATTATTTTATAGTATATTTCACTCTATATCTGCTTTTTGTAATGCTGGATTTGATATTTTAGGTAATTTTAGCAGCTTAACATCTTATAATTCTAATGCAGTTGTAATATTGGTGGCATCAGCATTAATTATAATTGGTGGATTAGGATTTACTGTATGGAGTGAATTATATAGTAGTAAGAGCTTAAAAAAAGTTTCTCTTCATTCAAAAATGGTAATATTAATGACTACAGTGCTAGTTTTAGGGGGAACTGTATTAATGTTTTTATTTGAAAATAATAATGTTAATACTATAGCAAATATGTCTTTTATGGATAAAGTTATGAACTCATTTTTTGCATCAGTTACACCAAGAACAGCTGGATTTAATAGTATTTCTACAGATGGAATGACTACGGCTGGACAGTTTTTAACTATAATTCTTATGTTTATTGGTGGATCTCCAGGATCAACAGCTGGTGGAATAAAGACTACAACTATAGGAATCTTGATTGTAACTATAATATGTGTGATACAAGGAAGAGAAGATTCAGAGGTATTTAAGAGAAGATTTAGTAAAGATTTAGTGTATAAAGCATTTACATTAATATTTATTGGAATAAGTTTAGTAATAGTTGTTACTATGCTATTATCTTATACAGAAAAAGGAGCAAGTTTCATATCATTATTTTATGAAACAGTATCAGCTTTTGGAACTGCAGGATTAACTTTAGGTCTGACTTCTGAATTAAGTAGTGTAGGAAAAGTATTAATAATGTTTATGATGTATTTAGGTAGAGTTGGACCATTAACTGTAGTATTATCTATAACAAGAAAAAAAATAAACTCAGGTATTAAATATCCAGAAGGAAAAATTTTAATAGGTTAGGGGAAGAAACATGGCAAATAATAAGCAGTTTGTAGTTATTGGATTAGGTAGATTTGGAGAATCGGTTGCTAAGACTTTGTATTCTTTAGGACATGATGTTTTAGCAATTGATATGGACGAAGATTCTGTACAAGAAATTTCTGACTCTGTAACGCATGCAGTTCAAATGGATGCAACTGATGAAAGTGCATTAAAAACTTTAGGGTTAAGAAATTTTGATGTTGCTGTAGTTACTATTGGATCTAATATACAAGCAAGTGTAATGGTAACTTTATTAGTCAAAGAATTAGGTGTTAAGTATATAATTGCAAAGGGTCAAAGTGATTTACATGCAAAAGTATTATATAAGATAGGTGCAGATAGAGTTGTACTACCTGAAAAAGATATGGGCGTAAGAGTAGCTCATAATTTAGTTTCAGCTAGTATACTTGATTTTATTGAATTATCTCCTGATTATAGTATTATGGAGTTAAGAGTTCTTAATGAATGGAATGGAAAAACGTTAAAAGAATTAAAATTAAGAAGTAATTACGGAATAAATATTATGGCAATAAAAAGAGGGGATGATATAGATATCTCTCCAAAAGCAGAGGATATATTGTCAGAAGATGATATTATAGTTGCTATTGGTTCAACTGATGATTTAAGTAATCTAGAGGAAATTTTAATTAGAAAAAAATAAGAGGTGAAACTTTGATAGTCATTGAAAGTAAAGACAACACGTTATTTAAATATACGAAAAAGTTAAAGGAAAGAAAGCATAGAACAAAAGAAAATAAATATATTATAGAAGGATTTAGATTGGTTCAGGAAGCCTTTAAAGCAAAGTGCAATATAGAGTATATAATAGTAAATGAAGGTGGAAAAGTAAAACTAGAAGAGTATTTAAGTCAGTATATAAATAATATTAAAATTTATGAAATGAGAAATGAATTATTTTCTCAATTAACTTCAACAGAAAATACTCAAGGTATAATTGCTGTAGCTAATATAAATAATTTAATAAGTGATATAAATGGCGACTTTTATTTATTGTGTGATAAGGTTCAGGATCCTGGAAATTTAGGAACAATTATTAGAACTGCTCATGCTGCAGGAGTAAATGCAATTATATTAACAAAGGGTACAGTTGATATATATAATGATAAAACTATTAGATCGACAATGGGCTCTATATTCTATATACCAATCATTTATGATAATGATTTAAACTTATTAAAAAAGTTAAAGAGTGAAGGCTTTGATTTAGTAGCTACATCTTTAGAAGAGTCAAAAAATTTCTTTGAGGAAGATTTAAGTGGAAAAGTTATATTGTCTGTTGGAAATGAAGGAAATGGTATAAGTGAAGAGATTTTTGAACTTGCAGATAAAAAAGTGAAAATTCCTATGCCTGGTGGAGCAGAGTCATTAAATGTAGGTGTTGCAACTTCTATAATATTATTCGAAAAAGTAAGACAAAGTTTATTGTAAAATAAATTTTAAAATAAAGTATTGAAAAAAATATTGGTTATTTGTATAATAAATTGTAAATAAATATTGAAAGACAGTGAATGAGAAAGTAGATATAATGGAGTATACAGGGAGAAAAGACCTTAGACTGTAAGTCTTTTTATATAAAGTTATATTGAAGTTCCCTCAGGAGTCCTAACTGTGAAATGATAGTAGTAGTTAGCGGTTAAAACCGTTATTTAATTAAGATGGATATTTTATTAATAATAAAATATCAATTAGGGTGGTAACGCGGATATTTCGTCCCTTTTTGGGACTGAATATCCTTTTTTTGCGCCAAATTTTAGGAATTAATAAGAAGGGAGAATAAAAATGCAAGAAAAATTGTTAGCAATTAAAGAAGCTGCTTTTAATGAAATATCTGCTGCGGAAAATAGTGGAGCATTAGAAGAAATAAGAGTAAAATACCTTGGGAAAAAAGGTGAGCTTACTACAATATTAAGAGGAATGGGATCATTAAGTCCAGAAGAAAGACCAGTAGTTGGTAAATTAGTTAATGAAGCAAAAAGTGAAGTTGAAGCGAAACTAGAGGAAGCTGTAAAAGAAATAAAGGAAAGAGAAAAAAATGCTAAACTTGCAAGTGAAGTTATTGATATATCTCTTCCTGGAAAAAGAAAGGTTATTGGTAAGAGACATCCTTTAGACTTAACTTTAGAAAGTATGAAAGAAATATTTATTTCAATGGGGTTTACAGTAGAAGATGGTCCAGAAGTTGAATTAGATCATTATAATTTTGAAGCCTTAAATATTCCTAAGGATCATCCAGCAAGAAGTGAACAAGATACTTTTTATATAAATGATAATATAGTTTTAAGAACTCAAACTTCTCCAATTCAAATTAGAACTATGGAAAATCAAGAACCTCCAATAAAGATGATATCTCCAGGTAAGGTTTATAGATCAGACGCTGTAGATGCTACACATTCACCAATATTCTATCAAATGGAAGGATTAGTAATTGATAAAGGAGTTACTTTTGCAGATTTAAAAGGTACTTTAGAATTATTTGCTAAAAAAATGTTTGGAGATAAGGTTGTAACTAAGTTTAGACCACATCACTTCCCATTTACTGAACCTTCAGCTGAAATGGATGCAACTTGCTTCGTTTGTGAAGGAAAAGGATGTAGAGTATGTAAAGGAAGCGGTTGGATTGAAATATTAGGATGTGGAATGGTTCATCCAAATGTTTTAAGAAATTGTGGAATTGATCCAGAAGTTTATAGTGGATTTGCTTTTGGATTTGGTGTAGATAGAATGGTTATGCTTAAGTATGGTATTGATGATATAAGAGCATTATACGAAAGTGATATGAGATTTTTAAATCAATTTTAATTAGGAGGTAAAGTAATATGAAAGTACCATATAATTGGTTAAAGGATTATGCGGAAGTAAACGTAGATCCGCATACATTAGGAGATAAATTAACTCTTTCAGGATCAGCATTAGAAGAGGTTATTATACAAGGTGATAATATAAAAAATGTTGTTACTGGTAAAATTACAAAAATAGAAAAGCACCCAGATGCAGATAGATTAAATGTTTGTCAAGTTAATATAGGGCAAGAAGAGGAAATACAAATAGTTACAGCTGCAACTAATATGAAGGAACAAGATATAGTTCCAGTTGCTCTTCACAAATCTATTTTAGCTGATGGAACTGAAATTAAGAAAGGTAAAATGAGAGGTGTAGTATCTAACGGTATGTTCTGTTCTGAAGAAGAACTTGGAATTGCTGGAGATGAGCCAGTTCATGGATTAATGATTTTACCAGCTGATGCTCCATTAGGAATGGATATTAAGGAATACTTAGGGTTAAATAAGGCAATATTAGATTTTGAAATAACATCTAATAGACCAGATTGTTTAAGTATCATAGGAATGGCTAGAGAAACAGCTGCAACGCTTGGAACATCTTATAAAATGCCAAATTTCAACT
Organism: Clostridium sp.; assembly: GCF_026168755.1. Classification (GTDB taxonomy): domain Bacteria; phylum Bacillota; class Clostridia; order Clostridiales; family Clostridiaceae; genus Clostridium. Next base: position 5,083 of record NZ_JAPFDR010000024.1, read on the forward strand.
ATGAAGTTAAATCTTCAAAAGATATTAATGATGAATTAAAAGTTGAAGTTAAGGATGAGTTATGTAGAAGATACATGGCTAAGGGTGTTAAAAATGTTAAGGTTGAGCCATCACCAGGTTGGATTCAAGAAAGACTTTTAGAAGCAGGGGTTAGACCTATAAACAATATAGTTGACATAACTAATTTTGTTATGTTAGAGCTAGGTCAACCAATGCATGCTTTTGATGCAAGACAAATAGAAAGTAAGACTATAGTTGTTGAAAGAGCTCAAGATGGAGAAAAGTTTACAACTTTAGATGAAATAGAAAGAGAATTAGATTCAAGCATCTTAATGATTAAAGATGGTTCTAAGTCTGTAGCTATAGCTGGAATTATGGGTGGATTAAATTCAGAAATTCAAGATGATACTACAGAAGTAATCTTTGAATCTGCCAATTTTGAAGGCACTAACATAAGAGTTAGTTCTAAAAAGTTAAATTTAAGATCAGAAAGTTCTTCAAGATTTGATAAAGATATAGATCCAAACTTAGCTAAACTTGCAATAGATAGAGCTTGTGCTTTAATATGCGAGTTAGGCTGTGGAGAAGTTATGGAAGGAACTATAGATGTTTATAACAATATAAAAGAAGAAGGTTCTATAACTGTAAATTCTAATTGGATAAATAAATTCTTAGGAACTGAAATCTCAAAAGAAGAAATGAAAAAAGCATTAGATTCTTTAGACCTAAAGACAAATGTTGAAGGCGATGATTTAGTTATAACTATTCCAACATTCAGAATAGATATTGCTATAAAAGAAGATATTGCAGAAGAAGTTGCTAGAATTTATGGATATGATAAGATTCCTACTACTATATTTAAGGTTTCAACAGAAAGAGAACCAAAATATAAAAATGAATTATTAACAGACAAAGTTATAGAAATAATGGTAGGTAGTGGTGTTAACCAATCTATTAGTTATTCATTTGTATCTCCTAAGGTATTTGATAAGGTTAATATACCAGCAGATAGTGAACTTAGAAATGTTGTTAAAATAAAGAACCCATTAGGTGAAGATTATAGTGTAATGAGAACAACTACATTACCTTCAATGATGGAATCTTTAGGAAGAAACTATTCAAGAAACAATGACTATGTAAGATTATTTGAAGTTGGTAGAGTATACTTACCAAATGAAGATGAAAAACAACTACCTACAGAAAAAAATGTTTTAACTATAGGTATTTATGGTGAATGTGACTATTTAGATCTTAAAGGAATAGTTGAAAATGTAATTGATGGATTAGGAATAGCTAAAGCTAAATATGTTAGAGAAAGCGAAAATCCAAGCTATCATCCAGGAAAAACAGCTGCTCTTATGGTAAGGAATAAGAAAGTTGGTGTATTTGGAGAAGTTCATCCAGATGTAACAGAAAATTATGGAATAGATGTAGATTGTTATGTAGCTGAATTAGACTTAGATGCTTTATTTGAAGCTTCAACTACAGTAAAAACTTACAAGCCATTACCAAAGTTCCCAGCTGTAACTAGAGATATAGCATTACTTTGTGATGATTCTATATTAGTTGCTGAAATAGAAGAAACAATAAGAAAAGCTGGTGGAAACTTAGTAGAAAAGGTTCAATTATTTGATATATACAAAGGTGCTCAAATACCAGAAGGAAAGAAATCTATAGCTTATGCTATTGCATATAGAGATGAAAAGAAAACTTTAGAAGATAAAGATATATCTAAAGTTCATGATAAGATTCTTAAAGCATTAGAACATAAATTAGGTGCTGTTTTAAGATAATAAATAAATTTAAAGGAAGCCGAAAATATCAGCTTCCTTTAAATTATTATTAATGATTTTTTTAGTAAATATAATGGTTTATATGAAAGTTTAGATTTTCTTAAACCTTCACAACCACAATCCTCTTGTCTATTTATATACTTTGTTTTTGAAAAATCTCTTCTTATAAACTCTCTATTTATGAATGCGTAGATTCCCTTATAATCAATGTTACATCTTTCGACATGAATTATAGCAGTATCATTTAAAATTTCTCCAATTGAAAAGCCAACTAAAGAATTTTTGACGTAAACACAAATAGAATATAAGTTTAGATAATTAAGATTATAAAGTAAGTCAGTTATCTCTTTAGTTTCTATCTGAAGTTCTCCACAAAGAGAAGTTCTTTTTGAATGCCAATTTGATAATAATTTTAAGCAGTCATTTATTTTTTCTTCGCTATCAATAGAAGTAACTGTATAGTCATATGAATTTATAAAAGAGTTATAATGATTTTTCTTTTGATGATATTTTTTACCTTCTAAGTTTAATAAGTCATTTGTTAAATAGATATATTCAAAAGTATCTCTATTTTCAATGATTTTAAAAGGTAAATTAGTTAGTGTTTTTAAATCATAAATAAAGCTATCTTCTATATCTCCTAACAAATAAATAGTATCATTATTAGGTAGTTTTTTTAATTTAAGAATTAACTCTTGAAGTGTTGCTTTGGTGTAACCTATTGGCATCATAAAAAATGATCCATAATTAGTTTCCTTTTTTATTATTAAGCAATTGTTTATTATGGAGTATTTAGTTTTACATAAATCTCTCCATAAATATAAAGCAGTAAATGAGTATTCATAAGAGTTATTGTTGAAATATTTTAAATAATTATTAAATAAATCTTTATCACTTAGAGTTAACTCTTTAAAGTTTTCCAATTTATCATCCCCTTGTTGTTTATAAAAGTATATATATTATTTTATTTTTATTCTATAAAGATGTGTAAAAATATAGGTATTAAATTTTAGCTAAAGAATATAATTTTATGAATAAAACTTTAATATTAAAGGAATGAAATGAATGAAATTAAAAAACTTAGTTTTAAGCTTATCAAAGGATGATATATTAAATTTAATAGCTTTACAGGATAAAACAATAATTAAAAAGTTGGATTTAGGAAATACAATTAATGCAAGTGGAATTTATAAGTTAGTCGGGTTAAATATTGAGTTTGATACATCAATGACAATATCTACTTTTAAAAATAATATAATTTATATCGATATTAATAACTTTCAAATTTCCGGAAAAAGTTCTTCTAATCCATTAGTTAAGGGATCTATAGCACTTTTGACTAAGTCTATAAATGATATAGAAGGAATGAATTTAAAGGATAAAGTGTTAACAATAGATATTGAAAAAATGGTGAAAGCTTATTGTACTGACACATATGGAATTAAATTAGATAAGTTAGATATTAGTACATTAAAGACTAGTAATGGATGTTTTGAATTTGGAATTAATATATTAGATATAAATTTAGGTAACTTAAAAAATCTTAATAAATTAAAAAAATAAAATTTTAAAGGCTATATTACTTTATTTTAAAAATATTTATTTATATAAAATAAAGTAATATAGCCTTTTATTATTATAAAATAACAATGATAAAATCTTTATACTAGTATTAAAATATGCTATTATTATCAATATTAATATTTAATTAGGAGGTAAGGGTATGGATAAGTATATTTTAGCTTTAGATCAAGGCACTACAAGTTCAAGGGCTATAATATTTGACAAGGAACAAAACATATATGGAATAGCACAAAAAGAATTTAAACAGATATATCCTAAAGAAGGATGGGTTGAACATGATCCCATGGAGATATGGGCATCTCAATATGGTGTATTACAAGAAGTTTTAGCAAAAACTAATATTGAATCAGAACAGATATCTGCAATAGGTATAACTAATCAAAGAGAAACTGCAATAGTATGGGACAAACAAACTGGTGAGCCTATATATAATGCTATAGTTTGGCAATGTAGAAGAACTGCAGATATTTGTGAAAAATTAAAGAGTGATGGATTTGACAAGTATATTAAAGAAAATACAGGATTATTAATAGATGCATATTTTTCAGCAACAAAGGTTAAATGGATACTAGATAATGTAGAAGGTGCTAGAGAAAAAGCTGATAGGGGAGATTTGCTTTTTGGAACAGTTGATACATGGTTACTTTGGAAACTTACAAATGGTATGGTTCATGTAACCGATTATACTAATGCTTCAAGAACTATGCTTTTTAATATTAGAGAGTTAAATTGGGATAAAAAAATATTAGAAAAGCTTAATATTCCAATATCTATGTTACCTGAAGTAAAAAGTTCCTCTGAAATATATGGATATGTTAATTTAGGTGGAAAAGATAATATTAAGGTACCGATAGCTGGGATAGCAGGGGATCAGCAAGCAGCTCTTTTTGGTCAAGCAGCTTTTAATAAAGGTGATGCTAAAAATACATATGGAACAGGATGTTTCTTGTTAATGAATACTGGTGAAGAATTAGTTGAAAGTAAAAATGGACTTTTGACCACTATAGCAATAGGATTAAATGGTAAGGTGAATTATGCTTTAGAAGGTTCTGTTTTTATGGGTGGAGCAATAATTCAATGGCTTAGAGATGAGATGGGAATGTTAACTGATGCTCAAGATTCTGAATACTTTGCTAAAAAAGTAAAAAATAATGGTGGAGTTTATGTAGTCCCAGCATTTGTTGGACTTGGGGCACCTTATTGGGATATGTATGCAAGAGGATCCATATTTGGATTAACTAGAGGTTCAAATAAAAATCATATAATTAGAGCAGCTCTTGAATCTATTGCTTATCAAGTGAGAGATTTAATAAATGCTATGGAAGAAGATTCAGGATGTAAAATAAATACTTTAAAAGTAGATGGAGGAGCTAGTAAGAATAAGTTACTAATGCAATTTCAGTCAGATATAACTAATATTGAAGTATGTAAACCTATAATAACAGAAACTACAGCACTTGGTGCAGCGTACCTAGCTGGATTAGCTGTGGGATATTTTAATAATCTTGAGGAAATAGTAGAAAATTGCTATACAGGTGAAAAGTATGAACCTAATATGGATCTTGAAGATAGAGAAAATCTATATAATGGATGGAAAAAAGCTGTTAGTAGAGCACAACATTGGGAAGAGTAAATAATCACTGGTGGAAAAATAATCATCTGATATAAAAGTGAGGAGAAAATTTAATGCCAAAATTAATAAAAATACAAAATCCTAAATTTATTGATGATATTGAAAATATTATAGATATAAGGGATGAATTTGTATATAGTGAAAAAATACAAAATAAACTTATAGAAAATATTGATATAGAAAGTAAGAATGATATAGGTATTACTATAGATTCATGTATATTCAATAATATAGCTTTTATAGATTGCAGCTTTGAAAGAGTTGATTTAATAGATACAATATTTAAAAATTGTGATTTATCTAATGTATCATTTATTGGGAGTAGCATACATAGGACTCAATTTATAAACTGTAAATTAATTGGAGCAAGATTTGATGAATGCAATTTGAAAAATGTTTTATTTGAAAATATATTAGGAAAATATTCTAATTTTTCTTTTAGTAAAATAAACAGTGCAAACTTTGTAGATTGTAACATGACTGAAGCCGTATTACAAGATGTTAAATTAGAAAAAACAGTATTTGAAAATTGTAATTTAACTAACGGATTTTTTAATAAAACATTTCTAGGGAAAATAGATTTAACTACTTGCGATATTACGGGTATTGATGTAGATATTCCTAATATATATGGAGCGACAGTAACAACAATGCAAGCTTTGGATTTAAGTAGATTATTAGGGCTAAATATAAAATAAGGTTAATACTAGCTATTTATTATTTAATAATTCAATTTAATGTATATCATTAATAATGAAAAAATGATATTATATAAATTAAAATTAGATTATATTATTCATAAACAAGGTGGATGTAAATGGAAGAGTTAAAAAAAGCATTAGACGAAATATTTAAGGATAACATAATAAAGATTGTTATAAGTAATAAGGTTAATAAGGAAGTTAAATACAATAAGATAGTAGTTAATTTGAAGGAAACAAATAAAGGTAGATTTTATCAAATAGAAAAATTTACAGATAAGCAAGTTTTTCATGAAAATATAGATATAGAAAGTGTCAATGAAAAGGTATATGAATGTTTAAATGGAGATTATAAGCAACTTTCAGCATGGTCAGGTAATTATACATATGATATGAAGATATCTAAAAAAGGAAAAGTATTTTTAGGAAAGAAGAAAAGTGGTAATTCTAAAGTTATTAAAAAAGGTCATAATAAAGAAAAAAATTATATATTAAAAGAAGGTATGGTTATTGAACCACTTATAGATTTAGGGATATTTACTAAAGAAGGTAAAGTTATTAATTCTAAATATGATAAATATAAGCAGATAAATAGATTTATTGAAATAATTGATGATGAAATTAAAAAGAATGATTATAAAGAGTTAACAATATTAGATTTTGGATGTGGTAAATCATATTTAACATTTGTCTTATATTACTATTTTGTAAAAATAAAAAACATAAATGTAAAGATGATAGGTTTAGATTTAAAAGAAGATGTAATTAAAAAATGTAATGAAATAGCTCAAAGATATAACTATGATAATCTTCATTTTGAATTAGGAGATATTAATGGATTTAAGTATAACAATAAGGTTGATATGGTAATAACATTACATGCTTGTGATACTGCAACAGATTATGCATTATATAATGCTATTAAATGGAATAGTAAAATGATTTTCTCAGTTCCATGTTGTCAACATGAATTTAATACTCAAATGAAAGCAGATGAATTATCAATATTAACTAAGTATGGTATAGTTCAAGAAAGAATAGCTGCTTTAATGACTGATAGCGTAAGAGCAAATCTATTAGAGTGTGCAGGATATAAGACTCAATTATTAGAGTTTATAGATATTTCACATTCTCCCAAAAATATTTTAATTAGAGCTTCAAAATCAAATGTATCAAAGGAAAAAAGAGAAAAATCCCTTAAAGAAGTTAATAATTTAATTGAAACATTTAATTTTAATCCAACATTATTTAATTTACTAAAAAATGATAAACTAATTTAATAAATATACAACTATCATAAAACACTTTATAAAAAGTAAATAAAGTATAAAATATTTTCTTATATTGAACTAGTATTCTTTAAATAATAATGAAATAGTATAGATATTTCATTATTATTTTTTTATTTGTTTTAAAAGATAAATTAATTACATAATAATAGAGTGTACAAGCATTTTAAGGAATAATATTAGGGGGAATGGTTACTTTGATTAAAAATAAAAAAAATAGTATAACCTTTATTATAATTATTGCTATTTTTACTTTATTAATAATATATCTTCTAATTTCTATTTATTTTAAAAATCACTTTTTTATAGGTACATATATAAATGGTGTAAATGTATCTTTTAAAACTGTAGAAGAGGCTGATACTGAATTACTAAATGAATCTTATAACTATGTTTTGGAAATTAGGGAGAGAAATGATGTAGTAGAATATATTGAAGGAGATAAAATTAATTTTGAGTATAAAGGAAGTAATAAAATAGGTGAGTTAAAGAAAAAACAAAATGGATTTTTATGGCCTAAGTTTTTATTTATCCAAAATTCATATAATATAAATAATGTTTATACATATGAAAAAAGTTTGCTTGATGAGGAATTCAATAAATTATCATGTTTTGTTAAAGAGAATATTGTTGAGCCTTTAGATGCCTGTTTTCATTATAATGGTACGGAATATGAGATAATTAAAGAGGTATATGGAAATAAAGTTAATAAAGATTATTTACATGCTTATATACTAAATTCTGTTTTAATAGGAAGAGAAATTATTGATTTAGAAGAAATAAATGCTTATGAAAATCCAGACTTTACATCAACAAATGAGATGGTTATAGAAGCTCAAAAACAATTAAATACATTTGTATCTACTAGAGTGTATTATAATTTTGATAATGAAGTAGAGATTTTAGATGGAAGTATTATTAATGAGTGGTTAGAAATAGATGAATTTATGAATGTTGTATTTAATGAAAAGAAGATTAAAGAATATTTAAATGATTTAAGTATCAAATATGACACTTATGGAAAGACACGTAGTTTTAAAACTACTACTGGAAAAACTGTAGAGGTAGCAGGTGGAAATTATGGTTGGAAAATTGATAAAAGTAAAGAGTTTGATGAATTAATTAATAATATAAAAAATGGTGAAACTATAAAAAAGGAGCCACTATATATACAAAAAGCATGGGGAACTAGAGAAAATGATATTGGGAACACTTATGTAGAAATAAATTTGACTAATCAATATTTATGGTTCTATAAAAATGGAGAATTAATTGCACAGGGAGATATTGTAACAGGAAACGTAAGTAGGGGAAATGCAACACCACAAGGTACTTATATATTAAATTATAAACAGAAGGATGCAACATTAAAAGGTGCTGGATATAGCTCAAATGTTAAGTATTGGATGCCATTTAACTGTAATATTGGTATACATGATGCAAGTTGGAGAGGAGCTTTTGGAGGTTCTATTTATAAGAGTGATGGTAGTCATGGTTGTGTAAATGCACCTGAGTATTTGGCTAAAAAAATATATGAAAATATAGAGTCAGGAACTCCTATTGTTTGTTATAAAGAAGAATAGAAAGTTATAAAAAAATATGTACATTAGTATAAAAAAATAATATAATAAAAATGTAATGAATTTTAAGAAAGGGAAAGGTATAGTAGAAATGAGAATGTAATCATCTTTAAAAATTAAAACAACCAAATAAAAAATTTAACCTTAAAAAGGTTTATTTGTGTTGTGTAAGTTTTAGAGAGTGATTACTAAGTGATACTATAACTTAACTGAATTATTAAATAAAATAAGTCTATATTATTATAGGTTTATTACTGATGGATTAAAAATCAATTTTAATAATGAAAATATAGTTTTGGTTCGTAATTATCTCTCTAGTAACAGGAGGGATTTTTTTATGCAATTAATTAAAATAAATAAATTAAAAAAGTATTATGGAGATAGATTGATTTTAGATATTGATAAATTAGAAATATCTGATGGAGATAAAATAGGACTTGTGGGGATAAATGGTTCTGGAAAAACTACATTGTTAAATATAATTTGTGGTAAAGAAAGTTATGAGAAAGGTAATGTTTTTCTAGATGCTAATTATTCATATATTAATCAATTAGATGAAGAGATTCATATTGAAGAGAGTAAAATATCAAAAGAATTAAATTTACCAAATGAATATAAGAGTTTTTTTAGTGGTGGAGAAAAGGTTAAAGCTAGAGTTGCAAAGGCATTAAATAATAGTAGTAGAATTATTATTGCTGATGAGCCAACCTCTAATCTTGATGTTCAATCTATTAAATATATAGAAGAGAAATTTATAAGATTTAATGGAGCAATATTATTAGTCTCTCATGATAGAGGTTTTTTAGATAATATTTGTAATAAAATAATTGAGATAGATAAATCTAAAGTTACTATATTTAATGGTAATTATAGTAGTTATATTAAACAAAAAGAAGAGAGGGTTAATAGAGAAAATTTTGAATATAATCAATATATAAAACAGAAAAGAAGATTAGAGGAATCTATAGTAACAAAAACATCTTTGAGGGATGGAATGAAAAAGACACCTAAGAGATTTGGTAATTCTGAAGCTAGGCTTCATAAAATGGGAAATCAGAGTGCTAAAAAGAATATGGATAACTCAATAAAAGCTATAAAAACAAGAATTGAAAAATTGGAAGAAAAAGAAAAACCTAAAGAAAAAGCAGTGATAAAAATTGATATTTCAGAAGGAAATGAATTTTATTCAAATTATCCTATTGAAATAAAAGATATTAATATTTCATTCAATAATAAGATAATTTTAAAAAATGCTAGCTTTAAGCTTAAGAAAAATATAAGAGTAGCTTTAATTGGAGAAAATGGTTGTGGAAAAACTACTTTATTAAAATCAATAATGGATAAGAATGAAAGTATAAAGATAGCTAATAGAGTTAAGATAGGATATTTTCAACAAGATTTAATGATTTTAAATGAAGATAAAAGTATTTTAGATAATATTTTAGAAAGTAGTTCTGAAAATGAAACTTTTATAAGGATAGTTTTGAGTAGATTTTTATTTAGAGAAAGTGATGTATATAAGAGAGTTTCTGTTTTAAGCGGAGGAGAAAAAGTAAGAGTAGCTCTTTGTAAGATACTTTTAAGTGATAATAATTTGTTGATTTTAGATGAGCCTACTAATTATCTTGATATTCAGTCAATGGAAGCATTAGAAGAAGCTTTAAAAAATAGTAATAAGACTATGATTATCGTATCTCATGATAGAAGATTTATTGCTAATGTATGTAATGAAATATTATGTTTTGAAGATAACACATTAAAATACTATCCTTATGAGTATGATCAATGGATCAAGAGGATTGAAGAACCTAAAAGTAGCAAAGAGGAAAGAAGCAATAATGAAAAAAAGATAGTTTTACAAAATAGGCTTTCAGAAGTTATTTCACTAATTTCAATTGAGTGTAATGATGATAAAAAATTAGAATATGAAAAACAGTATTGTGAACTTCTAAGTGAATTGAGATTATTATAATTAAATATAATTACAACTTGATGTATTATATCATTATTTACTATGATATAATACATCAAATTATTTGTGTAATATTTTATTAGTATACATAATAAAATATATTATACTAAATTATAAAATTAGAATCTCATTAAAGGGGTGGGGATTTATGGGGAATAGAACAGAAACTATAATTTTAAAATTATCAAGAAATGATGAGAGAAGAATTAGAGATAAAGCTATAAAAGATAATAAAAGTATAACTGAATATATAAAACAGATATGTATATATAATCCTTGGATTGAAAACTATGAGGAATAAGAAATATGGACTTTATAAGCGTTAGTATATTACATAAGTTATTTATTGTTATTTATAGTTTTATAATAATTTATGGATTTTATTTTGATATTAAAGAGAAAAATAAAATTGAAAAAAGAATAAAAGAAAAAATATATGATCAATATAAAACAGAAATATTATTAGAAATAGATGAAGATGAAAAATACATGCTAAGGAATTTAGCTTATGATTATGGATATAATTCAATAGAAGAGTTTATGATTGTAATATTAAATGAAGAAATAAGATGGGAATAAGTTATTTAATAATAATTATTATCTATTGATAGCATTCTAATATTGTAGTATATTTAGATTACGGAAACATTTTACTCATATGAAATCATAGTTGTAATTTGAATTTACTAAATTAAAAATTTAAAATTTCATTTAGTATAAATATATAATATTGGAGGTTTACAAATGTTAAACATAGGATGTCACCTATCTACTACGAAAGGATTTAAAAATATGGGAAAGGAAGCTTTATCTATTGGAGCTAATACTTTTCAATTTTTTACTCGTAATCCTAGAGGTGGAAAGGCTAAAGATATAGATGAAAAAGATATTAATGATCTTTTAGAAATAATGAAAGAAAATAATTTTGTAAAAATACTAGCACATGCTCCATATACTTTAAATGGATGCTCGGCAGATGAAAATACAAGAAAATTTGCTACTGAAATGATGGCAGATGATTTAATTAGAATGGAATATCTACCTAATAACTTATATAATTTCCATCCAGGTAGTCATGTTAAACAAGGTGTTGACGTTGGAATAGATTATATTGTAGAAATGTTAAATACAGTATTAAAACCTGATCAAACAACTACTGTTTTACTTGAAACAATGGCTGGAAAAGGTACAGAAATAGGAAGAAGTTTTGAAGAAATAGCACAAATTATTGAAAGAGTAGAGTTAAAGGATCATTTAGGTGTATGTTTAGATACATGTCATGTTTATGATGCTGGATATGATATAGTAAATGATTTAGATAATGTTCTAGAAGAGTTTGATAGAATAATAGGATTAGATAGATTAAAGGCTATACATTTAAATGATAGTAAAAATCCTTTTAAGAGTCATAAAGATAGACATGAAAAAATTGGTGAAGGAACATTAGGTCTTGAAGGAATAAGTAGAATAATTAATCATCCAAAGCTTAGACATTTACCATTTTTCTTAGAAACTCCTAATGAATTAGATGGATATAAAAATGAAATAGAGTTATTAAAAGGACAATATAAATAAAATAAGATAAGATAAATGAAAGTATTTTTATAAGTGCCAGCTTAGGTAAATAAGAAATGCTTTCATTTTTTATAATATACATATATAATAAAGGTGAGAGGTGAGTCAATATCTTATAAACTTAGATATAATCCAGTTTTGTTTATAATTATAAAAATTAGCAAGGTTTATTTATGTGATATAATTAAAAAATTTGATTATAGATATAGTAGTGAACCTTGGTATAACTCTAAAGATTCTATATATAGGGCAAGGGAAATATTAAGAAGAGGTAATATTTAAATATGTTTTAGGGGGGGTTATATGTTTAAATTAAATTTAAAAGATGAAGATATTTTAATGAAAATAATAGTTAAAAAAATAGCAACTAAAAAAGATGTTGTTACTAATTTTGTAGGTAATCTTTTGACTGCTGCAGGGGGAGATGTTGCAGATACAGTGTACTTAATATTAACTAAAGATATTCTTTATTTAGAATATAAAGGACATGCAAGTCTTGGATATGCTGAAGAAACAAGAAATATTGAAAAGATATTGTTGGATGATTTAAAAGAGTTTTCGGTAAGATCTAATAAAAATGAAGAACTAATAGAAATAAATACTGATAAAAAGCACTTTTTATTTATTAGAGATAATATAAAAGGAAATGATTTGGCTTTTGCTATGTCTAAAGTAATAAAGGATATTAAATATCAAGAAAATTAATTAGAGGTTAATGAGAGAGAGTAGATAGATTTGTGTAAAAAAACAAATCTATCTACTCTCTTCATATAATTATAAAATTGCTCCCTCTGTTTTATAAGGCATAAGAGAAATCTATTTTATTACTCATTTCTTTTAACTTCTTCATACTTACACCTAAATATCTCATAGTTGTTTTTATATCGGAGTGATTTAATACATGTCTAACTAATTCTATATCATGTCCTGATTCTTCATATAGTGTATGAGCAAAAAGCTTTCTAAATGAATGAGTACCAATATTTTTATAACCTAAATAGTCAGTGATTATCTTTAATTGTTGTTGCATATTTCTTACTTTATTGGGATAAATGTAATCATCTTTATCTAGATTATTATTAACTGCATATTCTAATAATTTATTATACATTGTATCATTTAAATCTCTATTTTGCCATTTACCAGTTTTTATCTCCTTAATAGCAAATTTACTTCTATTAAAATCTGAAACCTTTAAATTAACTATATCTGAAGCTCTAAATCCTAATGTTGCTTGAAGTGCTAATGCAAAAGCTAACGATGGATTTGGCCTAAACTTTTTTTCTCTCCCTGTATTTTTATCTAAATAAGTAAAACCTTCCTTACATAGTTTTATTATAGTTTCATATTCTTCCACCTCTAAGGGTCTTGTTGCTTTATAATTCTTTTTTTTACCCTCTTCTTTTATATTTTCATCATTTTTATATAATTTTTTATTTTTTAAAATTTCTCCATCTGTTTTTTGAGCTGTTTTTTTAGAAATATTATTTGCTCCCTCTGTTTTGATAAGATTTTCTTTAGATTTTTCGGTAAACCCATTATTTTTTTCATATGCTTTCATTTGTTTATAAAATTCGTAGAATTTCATCATATCTATCATTTCATCATTTAAATTCATTTAAAATTTCCTTTCGTGTATAAATGGATTTTGACTCAAAATAAAACTGCGTATTTTATATTTTTAAACTGCGTGTTTTGTATTTTCATAAATTAATTATATCAGTAAAACGGCTTAAAATCAAGGGTTTTATAAAAAACTGCGCACATTCGGGAATGTGCGCAGTTTTTTTATAAAATAATATTGCTATTTTTTTATAGAATTCGAACTTTTTATATGTTATAATTATAGCAAAAGTTAACTAAAGTTAACTTAGTTGACTTTAGTTAACTAAGTTGAAGTGAAGGAGGATTTAAGAGTATGAAAAATAATGACAAAATTAATGAAAATCAAGAAATAATGATTGAAAATAGTAGTAAAAAAGATTTAGAGAATGAAGTGAATTCTTTTGATTTTACTAAGGAAGATAAAGATAAGATAGAAACTAAGGGATTAAAGCTAAAAAAATCTACAAAAGAAAGATTAAATTCACTTCAAGCAAGTTTTGATGATGCAGAAAGTATGGTAGTAGCATTGTTAAATCAATATGAGGTTTTTAAAGTTGAAAGTAACGATAAATTTGCAGATAGAAAAGGTGAAATTGACAGATTTAATTTTCTTATGGAGTCTATAAAGGGGTGTTTTGTTAACTCTTTAGATATGGCTGCATATATAGAAGATAAATGTATAGAAAAAATGAAAGGTGAAATAAAGAAAAAGGATAGAGTTATAGCTTTATTACAAGAGGAAAACAGTTCTTTAAGCAAAAAGATAAAAGAAAATGAAATAGAATTTAAAAATAAAGGTAGGGAATTGGAAGAAACTAAAGAAAGTTTCACTAGAGTTAACTTAGCGTTAACTACTGTTGAAAAAGAGTTAAATGAAAAGTCTAAAGTTATTGAAAATCTACAATTACATATAGCATCACTTTCTGATATATCTAAAGAGGAGAAAGTAGTTAAGGAAGAGAATAGTGAACTAAGAGAAAAGATAAAATTATTAGAGTTACAGTTATCTGAGTCTAAAATAGAGTTTCAAAAATTTGAATATCTAAAGAGCGATAATGAAAGATATATTTCTGAAATTGCAGAGCTAAGAAAGGAAAAGTATGAATATAAAGTATATAGCACTGAGTTGAATAATAAAATACAAGATATTTTACTAGAAAAATCAGATGAAATAACGAGAATTAATAATGAAAAGAATAAAGCATTAAGGGAATGTGAAGAAAAAAATGCTAAAGAGTTAAGGGAGGCAAATAATATTATTAGTAAATTAAAAGATGAGCTATATGAATTGAAGTTAACTTTTAATCAATCTATAAATACAAAATAAATTTAATAAAAAAACGCTAGGGGTGAATCCTAGCGTTTTCTATTAACTATACTAGATAGACGTAGTTCGCCATTATCTAAAACTCTTATGAACCATTTAAAATTTGAACTATTTAAATTATTTTCAAGGTTTATTATGGTTTTTTCAGACAATATTGGGATTAAGATAATATCATTTACTTTATTTTGAGTGTTTATAAAAATAGAACCTTCATAATCTGTAAAGTAAGAACAAAGAGAGTTTAAATCAAGTGTTATTGTATTTGGGAATTCTTTTATGAATGGGCAAATAAATTCCTCTCTATTTTTAGTGTTTTTAATAATTATCATTGAAAAGTTTAAGTTTTCATAATCGTTAGGTGAAAAGTATAGGATTAATTTATTATTGCTTTTAATACATTTTTCTAACAAAATCCTTTTTATATATGATGAGTTGGTGTAATTATTCATTGCAAATGACAATATAATCTCTCCTATAAATTTATTATTAATAAATATATTATGCAAAAGTTTAAAAATAGATATAAAGTTATAAAAATAATATTTTATGTGATAATGATAATACTAATATTAATACTATAAGTGAGGAGTGAGTTTTTTGCCTATTGCACTTGTTACTGCTTTAATATCAGCTGGAGGATTAATATTAGGTTCGGTAATTGGAGCTATTTGTAGTTGGTTTATAAGTAAATTTTCACTAAATGAGCAAAAAAGAATCCAACAAGAAAATTTAAATTACCAACAGCAGTGTAGATGCGAAGAAAAATATATTAATGCAAATATTATTAGACTAGATTTTTGTAATGCGATTTATCAAAGTATAAGATATTTGCAGACGGAGGAAAAGTATAGTTTTTATAGTTCTATACCTATTTATAAAGAGTATCATAAAATAGTTGCATCTTTATGTGATGAGTATTCTTTAAGAGAATTAAGTTATATATACCAATTATACGGTGTTTTAGAAGAGTGTTCTAAAATGGTGGAATTCTATTTAAAAAGTAATTCATTAGATAATATTGCTATAAGAAATTCTTATAAAATGGTATTGGAGAAGATTTATGGTGATAATTATCTTAAGATTTTATCTAAAAATATTGATGATATTAGTTATAAAGAATTATATAGCGATTGTTTAATGAAGGAGGGGTATAGAAATATCCTTAGATCTTTAGATGAAATTTGTAATATAGGAGGTGAAATAAAAAGATGATGAATATAACTCATCATCTTTTGCTTTAATTTAACATTTCAATCATTAAATCTAAAGTATTTTTAGTTTTTTTCAAGTTATCTATGTAATCTGCTATATGATGTTTATAATAATAAACGCCTTCGTCTGTAATAGAATAAATTTTTTTGCTTCGTTTATTTAAAAAATCATCACCTGTCCACTTACTTATTACATAGCCCTTGCTTTCAAGATCGTATAAGGTTTCATAAATTGTACTTGATGATACTGGAAAAGGTAAATTTGAATTTTGAAATACATCTTTAAATGCCTCTAATACTTTATTACCAAATATAACTTCTCCTTTTGATAATTCCTTTAATATATAAAATGAATATAACATTTTTGTGTTTACAACATTTCTAGGTGCTATAAGTCTATTTCTATTGGTATTCATACATGTATCACTCCTTAGATTACCATATATGATTATAATAACAAAAAAAATAAATGATGTCTAATTATAAAGAATTATATTTAGATTAGGGAACATAAAAAAGTAAAATTGAATACTATATATTAAAGTACCAATGATAGGAGATGGGAAACATGTCAAAGAAGTGTTGTAGAAGAAACAATTGCTGCCGAAACAATTGTTGCTGTACTTGTTGTAATCCTTGCAATTTTAATAATTGCGGTTGTGGAGGTTTTAATAATTGCGGTGGCTGTGGAGGTTTCGGTAATTGTGGTGGTTTTGGTAATTGCGGCGGCTTCGGCAATTGCGGTGGCTTTGGTAATTGCGGCGGTGGCTGGGCTTGGTGGATAATTTTATTATTATTCTTCGGTGGCGGTTGCTGGTAATTTATAGCTTAGTGTACCAAAAAGTGTATCAAATTTTTGGTGCACTTTTTTAATTAATTATAAATTTATTTATATGATTATGGGAAAACTATTTTAGAAAGAAACTCTAGAGGTGTTGTTAGATGCGAAAAAATATATTTATATTTAGCTTAATATTAGTTATGCTAATATCTTTGAATTGTAATATGGCATATGCAGAACCCGATGAAAGTGCAGAACAAAACGAAAAAACAGAAAATGAGCCATACAAAACTTTAGAAGAGTTAAAAAGGGAATTGAAAGAGGAAAGGAGGCAAATAGATCAACAAAGATTAGAAGAAATTAGAAAGAAAGAACAGGAGAAGAGAGAAGGATTGGGTGAATCTGAAAATCAAGAAAAGGAAAACTTAGAAAAGAATGATGCAAATGAAAAGAAAAAAAGTGAGAGTAAAGAAAATGAATATATACCATCATTAATAGTAAGATTGAGAGGTAAACATTCAACTAAGTATTTATGCTCATATCATTTTATTATAGAAGATGGGAATACGGAAAGTGAACTTGATAAAACTAATTTTGATGATTACCAAACACTTTTAAAGAAACCTTCTTTGAAAGTTAGAACTGGAGAAGTAATAAATTTTGAATTTAGTGAGAAACCTATTAAAGTTAAAGCTTATATTTGGGATGATGAAATTAAAGAATTGGAAATGAAAAGAGGTACCATAAAAGTTCCACAATTAGATAAAAAAATAGTAGTTGGAGTTGAAGGTACATATAAAAATGGAAAAATACTTTATGCTATTGTTCTAGATGTTAGAGGCTAATGTTTATTATAAAGTATATTAAATATTACAAATGGAGGAAGAAATGACATGAATAAAGAAACTTATGAAAAAAATATTTATAAAGAGTTAAAATGTGATAGTATAAATGAAGATGAAAAGGTAGAGAGTAATGAAGATGAAAAATTAAAAAAGGAACAAGCAAAGGTTTCTGAAATAAAGGAACTCGGAACTAATAATATGACAGGACCTGATCAAAGTATTCAGATTTTACCGATAATTGGCCAAATTGAAGGTCATGTAGTTTTACCACCACAAACTAAAGCTACAAAATATGAACATATAATACCGCAATTAATTTCTATGGAGCAAAATGATAAGATAAAGGGAATATTAATTATATTAAATACAGTAGGTGGAGATGTTGAAGCAGGATTAGCTATTGCGGAAATGATATGTTCTTTATCAAAACCAACAGTTTCTATTGTAATTGGTGGAGGACATTCTATAGGAGTTCCTCTAGCAACTTCGGCAGATTATTCATTTATTACTCCATCGGCAACTATGATAGTTCATCCTGTTAGAATGAACGGGTTTGTAATTGGAGTAGCACAAACATTTCATTATTTTAAGAAGATGCAAGAGCGCATAAATAACTTTATTGTTAGAACATCTAAAATAGATAAGGATGAATTAGAAAGAATGATGTTGAAATCAGATGAGTTATTAAATGATATGGGAACTATTTTAATTGGAGATCAGGCAGTAGAGTGTGGATTAATAGATAATGTTGGTGGAATAAAAGATGCCCTAGATAAATTAGATGAGCTTATAAGAAATGATCAAGAGAAAGAAAAATAAGGCAAAATAAAAAGAAATTCCAATTAAGGAGTTTCTTTTTTATTTGAAATATGTTTAAAATATTTATAAGCTATAATATAATAAAGTTTGCTAAAAATGATGTTTTTTATATAGAGGTGATTTGATGGGAACAGGGAGTAAAAAAAGAAATACAAAAAAGAAAGGCAGTGAATCTGTTGAGAAAAAAGGTGATGTTAAAGCAGTATTGTATATAGCCATAGGAATACTATTGGCATTTTCCACTTATACAGATTTAGCAGGAGTTTTATCAGTAATATCTAGAAAAACAATGTATAGTATGTTTGGAGTTATAGTATACCTTATACCCCTATATCTTGTTTATTTTGGGATAGATACAATAAGATCTAAGGGAACAATAAAATATTCTAGAAGATTTTTTAGTGTTACAGTACTTGCTATAGTTGTATGGTTGTTTTGTAGCACTATGTCAATTCAATTTATGAGTGGATCTGCATATAATAATGAAGGTTTTTTAGAACTGATTAAAAAATTGAATTTTTCAAATAATTATTCTCTTCATGGTGGATTTTTGGGTTTTCTAATTACATATCCATTATCAAAGTTAATAGGATATATAGGAAGTTATATATTATATAGTACTTTATTTTTAATAGGTATGATATTATTAATGGATATAACTTTATATGATATATATGTAAAAATCAAAAAGATGATAGCTGGGTTTATAGGAGTTGGTTTCTCTAAAAGTGACGTTAAAATAGAGAATATTAGAAAGAAGAGAGAAAAAAGTGTTAATAATGATACTATTGAAGTTATAGTACCTGATGGAAAAAATGAAAAAGATGAATTTATTAAGGGGATAAATAATAAAATACAAATTCTTGATTTTATGAGAAATTCAGAGTTGCAGGATGTAAATCCTCTTCAAAACTTTAATTTAGATGACACTGAAGACTATACTAAAAATAGCACTGTTGATAGTGAAATTAATACTTTGAAAAAGAATAGTAAAAATTTATCTCATGAAGATAAAGATGTTGTAAGTAAGGAGATAGAACACTCAATAAATGAAATAGGTGAAACTACAAAGAAAGATTACTTATTTCCTAGTATGGATTTATTAAATATAAATTCTAAACTAAAATTAAAGAATGAAGATAAAAAAGATTTAATTGAAAATGCAAATAAATTAGAAGAAACTCTTTCTAACTTTGGAGTAGAAGCTAAAGTAGTACAAGTTACTAAAGGCCCTTCTGTTACTAGATTTGAATTACAACCAAGTCCAGGAGTTAAAGTATCTAAAATAGTTAACTTGCAAGATGATATTGCTTTAGGCTTGGCGGCAAATGGGGTTAGAATGGAAGCACCTATTCCAGGAAAAGCAGCTATTGGTATTGAAGTGCCTAATAAAAAGCAGTCTCCTGTATTTTTAAGAGAAGTTCTTGATTCTAAAGAGTTCACAAATACTAATAAAAATTTAGCTTTTGCTTTAGGAAAAGATATTACAGGAAAATGTGTAGTTGGTGATTTAAGTAAAATGCCACATATGTTAATAGCAGGGGCTACTGGATCAGGAAAGTCTGTTTGTATAAATTCACTTATAATAAGTTTATTATATAAGTATTCTCCAGAACAAGTAAAACTTCTTATGGTAGATCCTAAAGTTGTAGAATTAAGTGTTTATAATGGAATACCTCATTTGTTAATTCCAGTTGTAACAGACCCTAAAAAAGCTGCAGGAGCTCTTAATTGGGCGGTTAATGAGATGAACAAGCGATATAATTTATTCTCTCAAATGAAGGTAAAAAATATAGAATCATATAATAAGCTTTTTGACAAAGGTGAAATACAAGAAAAATTACCTTATATAGTAGTAATTGTAGATGAACTTTCAGATTTAATGATGGCATGTCCAAATGATGTAGAAGATTATATTTGTAGATTAGCGCAAATGGCTAGAGCTGCAGGTATGCACTTAATTATAGCAACACAAAGACCATCTGTAGATGTAATAACAGGTGTTATAAAGGCTAATATTCCTTCTAGAGTTTCTTTTGCTGTTTCATCTGGAACAGATTCAAGAACTATATTAGATCAAGTTGGAGCGGAAAAACTTCTTGGTAGAGGGGATATGCTTTACTATCCTATAGGAGAAAATAAACCAGTTAGAGTTCAAGGTGCATTTATTTCTGAAGAAGAAGTTGAAAATGTAGTTGAATTTATAAAACAATCTGATGAAGATATAGATTATTCAGAAGATATATTAAATCATATAAATAATGAAGTTATTACTGAAGCTGTAATAACAAATGAGGGTGATGAGTTATTAGAAGAGGCTATAAAAATAGTTGTTGAATACCAACAAGCTTCAACGTCTTTTATACAAAGGAAATTGAGAGTTGGGTTTAATAGAGCATCTAGAATAATGGATGAATTAGAAGAACGTGGCGTTATCTCTGAAAAGGATGGAAGTAAACCAAGGCAAGTATTAATTGAAAAAGAGGATATATATGATAACCAATAGTATAAAATACTTGTAAATATAAGATAGTTAAATTACAATAAATATTATTATTTGAACTTAGGAGGAAGTTATTTTGGAAAAGTATAAAGTTGGAATGGTCAGTTTGGGCTGTGATAAAAATAGAGTTGATTCAGAATTAATATTAGGATCTATAAATAAACATTATGAGATAACTAATGATGCAAAGGAAGCAGATATAATTATTGTTAATACATGTGGATTCATAGAAAGTGCTAAACAGGAATCTATTGATACAATTTTAGAGATGGCAGAATATAAAAATAAATATAAATGTAAAATGTTAATTGCTACAGGATGTTTAACTCAAAGATATGGAGATGAGTTATTAGATTTAATTCCTGAAATAGATATATTAATGGGTGTTAATGATTATATGAAATTACACAGATTAATATTAGACTTTATAAAAGATCAGAAAAGAATTTCATCAGCAACATATAGTGATGAAGGAATTAACGAAGGAATTAGATTGTTAACAACTAAGCAACATACGGCATATGTTAGAATTGCTGAAGGATGTAATAATTTCTGTACTTATTGTATAATACCTAAAATTAGAGGGAAGTTTAGAAGTAGATTAGAAAAAAATATTTTAGATGAAGTAAAAATGTTAGTTAATAATGGTGTTAAGGAAATAATTTTAATTGCTCAGGATTTAACTGATTATGGAGTAGATATTTATGGCAAAAGAATGCTTCATGATTTAATATCTAAAATATCTAAAATAGAAGGTGTTGAATGGATAAGATTATTATATTGTTATCCAGAGGAAATTACAGATGAATTAATTGAAGAAATTGCAAAAAATGAAAAAGTTGTTAAATATCTAGATTTACCAATTCAACATATAAGTAGTAGTGTTTTAAAGAAAATGGGTAGAAGAACTGATAAGGAAGCTATTATTAGTAAAATTGACACTTTAAGAAGTAAGGTTCCAGGGATTGCTTTAAGAACCTCTTTGATTGTTGGATTCCCTGGTGAAACAGATGAAGATTTTGAAGAACTAGAAAAGTTCTTAGAAGATTATAAGCTTGAAAATGTTGGGGTGTTTGCATATTCACAAGAGGAAGATACTCCAGCGGCAAAAATGGATTATCAAGTTGATGAAGAGGTTAAGTTACAACGTCAAAACAGACTTATGGCGGTTCAAAGAAATTTAGTTAAAACCCAAAATAAATTGAAAATAGGAAATATTTATGATACTATTATAGATGGAAATAATGGAGAATATTACATTGGAAGAAGCTACGAGATGGCTCCTGAGATTGATGGTCTTATTTATATAAAGAAAGAAAAATCATTAAATTTAGGTGATATAGTAAAAGTTAAGATTCATGATGTTATGGAGTACGATTTAATGGGAGAGGTTTTAGATGAATTTAGCAAATAAATTGACAATGATCAGAATATTTTTAGTGCCTGTCTTCTTAGTTTTTATAACTGTAAAAGAAATTCCATATGGATCAATAATAGCAACTGTGGTATTTATTATAGCATCAATAACTGATCAATTAGATGGACATATAGCTAGAAGTAGAAATCAAATAACTAATTTTGGTAAATTTATGGATCCACTAGCGGATAAGTTACTAGTAACAGCTGCATTAGTTTCCTTAGTTGAACTTAAATTAGTAGCAGGTTGGGCTGTAGTTGTGATTCTAGCAAGAGAATTTGCGGTATCAGGATTAAGAACACTAGCAGCATCAGATGGTATAGTTATTGCAGCTAGTTGGTGGGGAAAAATTAAAACAGTGACACAAATGATTGCTATATTGTTATTGTTATTAAAGGTAAATATAAATACATCAGCAAATGCAATAAACTTTATAAAAAATAACAGCTTTTTAAATAGTTTCTTTACTTACGTACCAGAAACTATAATGTTTATAGCTGTGTTAATAACAATAATTTCAGGAATTGATTATTTTGTAAAAAATAAGCATGTAATTTCTATGAAATAGAAGTTTAAAAATAGTTTAAATGGATATAATTTTTAAAGAAAGGTTCCTTCTATGTTTTTATAGTAGGAACTTTTAATATAGCAAAAATATAATAAATGTTGACTATAAATCAAATATAAATTATAATTTAATTATAGTAGAACAAATGTTCATGAAAGGGTGGTTATTTTATGGCAAATATAGATGAAAATAAGTTAAAAGCAATTGAGAATGCGATGAGTCAAATTGAAAAACAATTTGGTAAAGGTTCTATAATGAAATTAGGTGAACATAGTACTTTGAATGTAGATTCAATTTCAACTGGCTGCCTTGATTTAGATATAGCTTTAGGAATTGGTGGAGTTCCAAGAGGAAGAATAATAGAAATTTATGGGCCAGAAAGTTCAGGTAAAACAACAGTGGCATTACATGTAGCTGCAGAAGCTCAAAAATTAGGAGGAGCAGTAGCTTTCGTAGATGCTGAGCATGCTTTAGATCCTAGTTATGCAAGGAATGTAGGAGTTGATACAGAAAATCTTATAGTATCTCAACCAGATACTGGAGAACAAGGTCTTGAGATAGCAGAAGCTTTAGTTAGATCTGGAGCTATAGATGTACTTGTAGTTGACTCAGTTGCAGCTTTAGTTCCAAGAGCTGAAATAGAAGGTGAAATGGGAGATTCTCATGTTGGATTACAAGCTAGATTAATGTCTCAAGCATTAAGAAAATTAACTGGTACTATTAATAAATCTAAATGTGTAGTTATTTTTATAAATCAATTAAGAGAAAAAGTTGGAGTTATGTTTGGAAATCCAGAAACGACTACAGGAGGAAGAGCTCTTAAGTTCTATTCAAGTGTAAGAATGGATGTAAGAAGAATTGATTCAATAAAGCAAGGTGATGAAATTGTTGGTAACAGAACAAGAGTTAAGATAATGAAAAATAAAGTAGCTCCTCCATTTAAACAAGCTGAATTTGATATAATGTATAATGAAGGTATTTCTAGAACAGGAAATATTGTTGATGTTGGTGTTAAAGAAAATATTGTTCAAAAGAGTGGTGCTTGGTTCTCTTATGGTGATATAAGATTAGGTCAAGGTAGGGAAAATGCTAAGCAATATCTAAAGGAAAATCCAGAAGTTGCATTAGAAATTGAAAACAAAATAAGAGCAAAGTATGAATTGCCATTAATGGAAGATAAAAATATAGAGAAAAAAGAAAATAAATAAGTTATAAACGACCTATATAATTAATATTAATTATATAGGTCGTTTATATATCTGTTTAAAAGGGGAATACTAAAAAAGAGAAGTGTATATACCTATAACTTCTTATAGGTATATACCAATCAACTAATCTTGACATAATTTTGTTTTTAAGGTAAAATAATAACAAATACTGGTTTATCATATTCATAGGGACAGTGAGAATAATATGGCACCTAGACGTTCTCTATTCATTTATAAATAGAGATTTATACGAGGAGGTGTTAGTTTGGATAAGATATTACCAATGATATTGGTTGATATTTTGTTATTAGTAGTATTCGGTTTTATCGTATACAAAGCTATACAAAAGGCCACACAAAATAAAGTTTTATTTTTAGAAAAAGAAGCTAATGATTTAGTAGAAAAAGCTAAAAGAGAAGCTGAAGCGACTAAAAAAGAAGCTATTTTAGAGGCAAAAGAAGAAGTTCACAGACTAAGAAATGATTTAGACAGAGATTCTCGTGAGAGAAGAAATGAAATTCAAAGGCTTGAAAGAAGAATTCTTCAAAGAGAGGAATCTTTAGACAAAAAGAGTGATCTTTTAGAAAAGAAAGAAGAGACTATCAATAAGAGATTGCAAGAAATTGATCAAATGGAAGAAAATATTCAGCAGTTATATGTAAAAAGAAGAGAAGAATTAGAAAGAATTTCAACTTTAACATCTGAAGAAGCAAAAGAGATACTTCTTGGAGAAGTTAGAAAAGAAGTTTCTCATGATGCAGCTTTAATGATTAAAGATATTGAATCAAAAGCTAAGGAAGAAGCTGATAAAAAGGCAAGAGAAATTATAACTACTGCAATTCAAAGATGTGCAGCTGATCATGTATCTGAATCAACAGTTCATGTTGTTGCATTACCAAATGATGAGATGAAAGGCAGAATTATTGGAAGAGAAGGTAGAAATATAAGAACACTCGAAACATTAACAGGAGTAGATTTAATAATTGATGATACTCCAGAAGCGGTTATTTTATCTAGTTTTGATCCTATAAGAAGAGAAGTAGCTAGAATAGCACTTGAAAAATTAATTGTAGATGGAAGAATACATCCAGCTAGAATTGAAGAAATGGTTGAAAGAGCCAAAAAAGATGTTGAAAATGATATTAAAGAAGAAGGCGAACAAGCGACTTTAGAAACAGGTGTACATGGTTTACATCCTGAAATTATAAGACTTTTAGGAAGGTTGAAGTATAGAACTAGCTATGGTCAAAATGTTTTAAAACATTCAATAGAAGTTGCATACTTAGCAAGTGTAATGGCTTCAGAATTAGGTCTTGATGTGAATTTAGCTAAGAGGGCCGGATTGTTGCATGACATTGGTAAGGCAATAGATCAAGAACAAGAAGGACCTCACGCTTTAATTGGAGGAGATTTTGCTAAAAAGTATCATGAATCACCTTTAGTTGTTAATGCAATTGCAGCTCATCATGGTGATGTAGAAATGATGTCTTTAGAAGCTGTTTTAGTTCAAGCAGCTGATGCAATATCAGCAGCTAGACCTGGTGCAAGAAGAGAGACACTAGAAGCTTATATTAAGAGATTAGAGAGACTTGAAGAAATTGCAAATTCTTATGAGGGCGTAGATAAGTCATATGCCATTCAAGCTGGAAGAGAAATTAGAATCATGGTTAAACCAGAACAATTAGACGATGCTGGTTCTATTGAATTAGCTCGTGATTTAGCTAAAAGTGTTGAAGAACAATTAGAGTATCCAGGGCAAATTAAGATTAATGTAATAAGAGAAATAAGAGCTGTGGATTTTGCTAAATAAATAAAAAATACATTTTGTAATTATACAAAATGTATTTTTTTAGTTTATAAAAAATTTTTTTAATAAAAGAAGGAACTTTAAGTATTTTGTAGAATATATAATCATATAAGTGATTATACGTCATTAGATGTAAACGGTTTTAAATTAGGAGGTAGTAATATAAATGGAAGTATTAAAAGTATCAACAAAATCAAACCCAAATTCTGTGGCAGGTGCTTTAGCAGCAATTATAAAAGAAAAGAATATTGTAGAGATACAAGCTGTAGGTGCTGGTGCGATAAATCAAGCGGTAAAGGCTATAGCAATTGCAAGGGGGTTTGTAGCACCAAGTGGAAGAGATATAGTATGTGTACCTGCATTTACAGATATTGAAATTGATGGAGAGGAAAGAACTGCAATAAAACTAATAGTTCAACCTAGATAAGTAAATAAAAAACATATTTGAAAATTAAAAAATTCAACTTTTTTATTAAAAAGTATTTTAGTATTGAAATTCTTTAAAAGACAGTATATAATGTAATCGTTAGATATATAATATAATATATTATACGTAAAGAGGTGTGTTTAATGGTATCTAAAGAAGTAATAGTAAACAATGGAACTGGTTTACATGCAAGACCAGCGACTTTATTAGTTAAGAAAGCTTCATCTTTCAAATCTGATGTAAGCATTGAATTTAACGGGAAGAAAGCTAATGTTAAAAGCTTAATCGGTGTTTTATCATTAGGAGTTACTAAAGGAGCTAACATCACAGTAACAGCTAGTGGTGATGATGAAACTTTAGCAGCTGAAGAAATCGCTAAATTAATCGAAACTTTAGAAGACTAAAATAAAAAAAGTGCTTTATGCACTTTTTTTATTTTTCTGTTTTTATGTATTAAATTCAATTGTTATTTGAGCCTAATAAAACAAGAATATAGGATAGCTTATGAAAAAATTTAACTTACATATAGTAAATCCTATGTATTATATATACATATAAAATAATATGAAAAATTTTTAAAAATTATAACTAACAAAATAAATAAAAATATGGTATAATACGAATTATATAAAATAAATAACAAGTAATATTCGGAGGTATTTAAATGACAAATTTATACAACTCGCCATTAAACTCAAGATATGCATCAAAGGAAATGAGTTATATATTTTCTGATGATATGAAATTTTCAACTTGGAGAAAGCTTTGGGTTGCTTTAGCTGAAGGAGAAAAGGAATTAGGATTAAATATTACAGATGAGCAAATAAATGAATTAAAATCTAATATAAATAATATAAATTATGAAGAAGCAATAAAAAAAGAAAAGGAAGTAAGACATGATGTTATGAGTCATGTTTATGCTTATGGATTACAATGTCCAAATGCAAGGGGAATAATACACTTAGGTGCTACTAGCTGCTATGTTGGAGATAATACTGATATAATAATAATGAGAGATGCTTTATTATTAACTAAAAAGAAAATAGTTACTGTATTATATCATCTTTCTAATTTTGCAATGAAATATAAAGATATGCCTACTTTAGGATTTACACATTTTCAACCTGCTCAATTAACAACTGTAGGTAAAAGAGCTTCATTATGGATGCAAGATTTAGTTTTAGATATAGAAAATATAGACTTTTTAATATCTAAATTAAAATTAAGAGGAGTAAAGGGGACAACTGGTACTCAAGCTAGTTTTATGAATTTATTTGAAGGTGATGAAAGTAAAGTTAAAGCATTAGATACATATGTTGCTGAAAAAATGGGCTTTGATAAAAGTTATGGAGTGACTGGTCAAACATATCCAAGAAAAGTTGATTCAATAGTATTAAATACATTATCTGAAATAGCTCAAAGTGCTTATAAATTCAGTAATGATTTAAGATTATTACAAAGTATGAAGGAAGTCGAAGAACCATTTGAAAAACATCAAATAGGATCATCAGCAATGGCGTATAAGAGAAATCCTATGAGAAGTGAAAGAATAGGTGCTCTTGCAAGAACAGTAATTGTAAATGCGATAAATCCTGCGATAACAGCTTCTACGCAATGGTTTGAAAGAACTTTAGATGATTCTGCTAATAAGAGAATATCTGTTGCAGAAGCATTCCTAGCATTAGATGGTGTATTAAATCTATATATTAATATTGCTGAAAATATGGTTGTATATGAAAAGGTAATAGCTAGTCATGTTAATAATGAATTACCATTTATGGCTACAGAAAACATAATGATGGAATCAGTTAAAAAGGGGGGAGATAGACAAGAGTTACACGAAAAAATAAGAGTACATTCTATGGCTGCTTCTCAAAGAGTTAAAGGTGAAGGATTAAATAATGACTTAATTGAGAGAATTATAGCAGATGAATCATTTAATTTAAGTAAAGAAGAAATCTTAGCTATTATAGATCCACAAAAGTTTGTTGGAAGAGCTCCAAGTCAAGTTGTTGAGTTTATAGAAGAGTATGTAGAACCTGTTATAAAAGAAAATAAAGATGCTTTAGATATAAAGAGTGAAATTAATGTTTAATTATTAATAGAAAAACTCGCCTTAGGCAAATATTATGCCTAAGGCGAGTTTTTCTATTAAATTATCATTGAGAGTAATGTAATTAGTGAGAAAAACATATCTTATAGTAATAATAGTATAAGGGGAATATTACCATGGATAGGGTTTACAGACTTATGTTAAATAATAAAGCTTTTGATGATATTGTTGAAAATTTAATAAATAAAAAGTATGTTGCAATAATAAAGAAAAATGAAGAATTTAGTGATATAATTAACTATTTTAATGATTTTATAATAAATGAATTTGATAAGAAAAGCTTATCTAAAATAATTAGTGAAATTATAAAAGATGATAATGATGAAAAATTAGATATTAAAAAAATGACAGTTTTAAGAAGACAAATAAATAATAATGCAGAAAACATTATAAAAATATTCTCTACATTTATTAATAAGGACTCAATAAACTATTCCTTAAATGATTTATATTCAATCACTCATAAAATTATTGAATTTAAAGATAAGGAGTTTGAATATTATTCTATATTAAGTAAATCTCCGATAATTTTAGAGGGTAATAGTTCTGAAATAATTAAAGAAGTTAATTATTTAATAAAAAATAATTATGTAAATAGTTTTCTTAAATATAAGAAATTTAAAAATAACAAGAAATTTGATATAATAAAAGATTATATTAATAAAGATGATATTAATAAAGTTATAAAAAAGTTAAGTGAAATTTTAAATAATAATTTCGCATTTATACCCCCAATTTATTTTAATGAATATACAAGTGATTTTGAAAATGAGAAAATATATTATAACAATTATAGTAATGAGCAAATTAAAGATATAGCAAAGAATATAAATTATAAACATAATAAAGAAATTCTTGATAAAGCAGAAAGTTTAAAATGGTATAAGTGTTTAGGAATTAAGAAACATAAAGAGATGGCTACTAGAAAGAAAGAATTGTATGAAGAGTATAAGGAAAAAGAAAATTTGATATGTAATCAATACATTGAAAATATAGAATATCTACAGATGTTTTTAGAATCATTTTCTTTTGTAAATAAAGTTTATAAAGGTGAAGTTTTAGAAGAAATAAATAAACGTATTACAAATCAAGAGGAATTGTATAATTATATATATTATATTAAAGAAACATTATCTGTATATAAGGATTACTTAGTATTGAAAAGTAATATTAAGATGTTGAGTAAAACTTCAATGGAGCTTTTGGAGTATATATATGAAAAGTTAATTAATAAAAAAGAGTTAAATAGTGTATTAGAATTTGTGCCTAATTACTACTGTTATAAGATTATAGAGGTTATAGAAAATAATAAGATAAATATAATAAATTCTTACGATAAAGTGTATAAGAAAATAATTAAGTTAAATGAAGCATTAAAATCATATAATAAAATTTTGTTAAAAGCATTAAGAGAAAATTGTACTATGGAAATTAAGAGATTTTCTATTGAAAATAATATAAAGATTCATGAATTAGATATTGATAAATTAACTAATGAAAAGTATGATAAGGAAAATATTTGTTTCTTATTAAAAATGTTTCCTATTATAATTTTAGATGAAAAAGAATATTTTGAATATAAAGATAAGATAGATAAAGCTTTTAATTTAGTTGTTCAACAATCAGATTTGATAGATATGTCAGATAGTAGATGCGGAAAAGATGGTGAGATTTGTAATGAAAAACTAGATATAAGTATAATTAAAATGCTTAATAATTTGGGGTATAGCATCTTTCAAAAAGAAGATGATATTTCAATTATATATGTAGATTTTGAAAAGGCAAAAAACAAGGTTATATATATAAATAATAAAGAGGTTTTTGATTATAAAGAATTAATTAAAATAATAGATTTAATTAATTTAGGATATAAAATAATTTTTGTATGGTACAGAAACTGGTGGATAAATAAAAATGAAGAGGTTGAAAAAATACACAAATTATTAAATGAATAATTAAGATGATGAAAATGGCAGCTATAAGAGGTTGCCATTAATTTAGTATTAAATTTGAACTATATTATTAAAATATGATAAAATTAGTGAATGAAATGAATAATCAAAGGAGAAAAAAATGAATTTATTAAATGTTGAAAATATTAATAAAACTTATAGTGAAAAAATATTATTAAATAATGTATCTTTTGGTATTAATGAAGGAGATAAAATTGGTATTATTGGTCTTAACGGTAGTGGAAAATCTACTTTGTTAAAGATTGTTACTGGCAAGGATGAATTCTTTGATGGAGTTATAACTAAAGGAAAAGGTGTGAGAGTAGAATACTTAGAGCAAAATTCAGAGTTTGATTCAAATGCAACAGTACTTCAACAAATATTTAAAGGAGATACTTCAGAGATGAAATTATTAATGGAGTATGAGGAATTGTTAGAAAAGGTAAGTAGTAATGGTTTCAATGAAGGGGATAATAATAAGCTAATTAGAATACAAGAAAAAATAGATGCCTTGAATTTATGGAATTTAGAAAGTGAAGTAAAGGTAATATTAAATAAGCTTGGAATAACAGATTATACTATGAAAATGAGGGTTTTATCTGGTGGGCAAAAGAAAAGAGTGTTTTTAGCTTCAGCTTTGATTAAGCCTTGTGAATTATTGGTTCTTGATGAACCTACAAACCATTTGGATTCTGATTCTATAGAGTGGTTAGAAGAATATTTAAACAATCGTAAAGGTGCTTTATTAATGATTACACATGATAGATATTTCTTAGATAGAGTATCTAATAAGATATTAGAATTAGATAGAGGAAATATATATCAATATTTAGGTAATTATAGTGATTTCTTAGAGAAGAAAGCTGAAAGATTAGAAATAGAAGCTGCATCTGAGGAAAAAAGACAAAAGTTAATTATTAAAGAATTACAATGGGTAAGAAGAGGAGCTAAGGCTAGAACAACAAAACAAAAAGCTAGACTTCAAAGATTTGATGATTTAGTTAATCAAGAATACATAGCGCCAAAACCAAGTCTTGAGATGTCGTTTATAGGAACTAGATTAGGTAAGAAAATTATTGAGCTACATGATATAAACAAAAGTTATGGTGAAAAGAATCTTATAAATAAATTTAATTATACTATCTTAAAAGAAGATAGAATTGGGATAATAGGGGATAATGGTGTTGGGAAAACAACATTATTAAATATAATAAAAGGTTCAATTAAACCTGATAATGGAGATGTAGAAGTAGGGGAAACTGTAAAAATAGCAACATTTACACAGGATGATTCGCATATGGATTTATCTATGAAAGCTATAGATTATATAAAAGAAGGTGGAGAGTGGATACCTACAGATGATGGAAGCAAAATAAGTGCATCTCAACTAGCTGAACGATTCTTGTTTGATGGAACAATGCAGTATACAATGATTGAAAAGTTATCAGGTGGGGAAAGAAGGAGATTACATCTTTTAAGAGTTCTAATGGAAGCTCCAAATGTTCTTATATTAGATGAGCCTACAAATGATCTTGATATAGAAACTTTAAAGATATTAGAGGATTTTATTGATGAATTCGTAGGGGTTGTAATAGTTGTTTCTCATGATAGATATTTCTTAGATAGAATTTGTAATAAGATTTTCTCTTTTGAAAATAAAGGATTAATTAATATATATAATGGAAATTATAGTGATTATCTAATAAATAAAGAAATTAAGTTTTTAAGAGAGAAAGAGGAGCAAAACTCTAAAGAAGATAATACTAAGAAAAAGGAATATGTGAAGAATAAGGATGAAAGACCTAAATTTACATTTAAAGAACAAAAGGAATTTGAGAATATTTATAACGATATTGAAGCTATAGAGATAAAAATAGCTGAGATAGAAGAGGAAATGAATAAGAATTCTAGCAGTTATGGGTTGTTAAATGAATTAGATCAAGAGAAAACAAAATTAGAAGAAGAGTTGTTAGAGAAGTATGAACGTCAAGAATATTTAGAGGATATAGCTAGAAGGATAGAGGAATATAATAACAATAAGTCATAAAATATTGACAATATATTGAGTTTCTGATAATCTTGATTAGGTCATAATAAACGTTGCTTAATAAGCGTTACATAGGAGGAAAAAATGGAAAACACACAAAAACTAAAAATTGTTGTTGCTGATCCGTCAGCATTAGGATTATTTGGACTAGCTATAATAACTTTGGTTGCTTCATCTCAAAAGTTAGGAATAACATCAGGGGTATCTTTAGTATTACCATGGGCTATATTCTTAGGTGCAACAGCTCAATTATTTGCATGTATAAATGATTTTAAGCATGATAATACTTTTGGAGCAACAGCCTTTGGTGCTTATGCATTCTTTTGGTATTCAATGGGATTCACTTGGTTAATTCAAAATGGAGTATTTGGAGAAAAGTTAGCTCAAGCTGCAGATACTAAGCAATTAGGTTTTGCGTTCTTAGGGTACTTAATATTTACTGCATTTATGACAATAGGCGCTATGGAAACTCACAAAGTATTATTTATAATATTTGTTTTAATTGATTTCTTATTCATAGGATTATCATTAAATTCATTTGGTATTATGCCGGAAATTTCACACGAGTTAGCTGCATGGTCTGAATTATTAATTGCAATAATGTCATTCTATGGTTCAGCGGCTGCTGTGTTAAATAAACATTTTGGAAGAGTATTTTTACCAGTTGGAAAACCTTTCGGGATTTTCAAAAAGTAAAATATGTATTTATAAGGTTGAGGAAAGGTTTATATTAACTTTTCCTTTTTTCTTTATAAATTTAATTTGATGATGTATACTAAAGATATAATTACACAAAGGAGTAAGATATGAAAATTAAGATTATTATTAAGGGACAAAAGGAACCTATAATATATAGTGGAGATCGTATTGATGTTCTTGATTTTGAAATGAATGGAGAAATGTATAAGCAAATACGATATTTTAGAAAAGGATTTTCTAAGTCAGAATTATTGAAATCTAATTTAGTTACTAAAATTGTAGAAATTGAAAAATAAAACGTATTTTTATATGCGTTTTATTTTTGTTAACAAAAATAAATATATCTATTGAAATAAAATTTATAATTTATATTTTTATAAAATGTATAAACTGTAGAGTAAAGAAAAAGTTGAAATTTAAAATATGACAGAATCGAAATCTGAAATTGATAAAAATTTAAAGAATTCAATTATAAAAATGAATTCTTTAAGGGTATTTTATGAAAATATAAAAATAAAGGTGAAGGTTGGAGAAATAAAAATCTAATATTATAAAAATAAATATAAAATATTAAAAAATTAAAGAAAAAACTCTAAAAATAATTTCGCTAAATAACCATTTAGCGAAATAAATCTTGTTGTTAGCATAAAACTCCTATGATATAATGAAATTAATGCTAAATTGCATATAAGGGGGATTTAAATGACTGAAATACATAATTCAAGTTTAAAAAAGACTAAAAGTAAAATTGATATAAATTCAATTATTAAAGATGATGAAAAATATATAAATAATATTAAAAATAAATTTGGTATTGAAGTTCAAGAAATGAATAAACTTCCTAAAGTTATTATGGATTTTTTAAATTACTTAGAAACTATTAAAGGTAAATCAAAAAACACTATTGAAGCTTATAAAATAGATTTATGTTTGCTATTTAAATATTTGAAGGTATATAAAGGTTATTACATACCAGATGATATAGAGTTTGAAGATATACCTATAAATGATCTAGGAGAAGATTTTGTAAGAAGTATCGTTCTGACAGATCTTTATTCATTTTTATCTTTTGTAGAAAAGCAAAGAGGTAATGGAAATTATGCTAGAGCTAGAAAAGTGGCTACATTTAAATCTTTTTTTAATTATTTACAAGGGAAATCTAAAATAATAAATTCTAATCCAGCAGCAGAATTAGAATCTCCTAAAATAAATAAAAGGCATCCAATATATCTTACATTAGATGAAAGTGTTTCACTACTCTCCTCTTTAGACATTAGTAATTGCAATTATTTAAGAGATTATTGTATATTAACTTTATTTCTTAATTGTGGAATGCGTTTATCGGAATTATGCTCAATAAAAATAGATAAAATAAAGGGAGATACTCTAACTATAATAGGTAAAGGTAATAAGGAACGTACTGTTTATTTAAATGATGCATGTATATCATCTATAAATAATTATCTTTCTAAAAGAAATGATTCTAAAGTTACAGATGAAAATAAAAAATATCTATTTCTATCCTCTAGAAATACTCCGATAAACAAAAGGACTGTAGAATTATTAGTAAAAAAACATGTTAAAAATGCTGGATTAACAAATGATAAGTATACACCTCACAAACTTAGACATACTGCAGCCACTTTAATGTATAAACACGGGAATGTTGATATTAGAAGTTTGCAAAGTATATTGGGTCATGAAAATATATCTACAACACAAATTTATACCCATGTAGATGAAGAAATTCTAAGAGAAGCAGCTAATTCAAACCCTCTTGCCAATATAAAAAATAAATAAAGAACGTATGTTCAACGCTCGTAAAAAGTTCATTTTGATATTAAGTAGATAAAAAAATACATTATAAATTAAAAGAAACTCAAAAATAATAAGAGTTTCTTTTAATTTTAATATTTTCTATTTTTTCATTTTTCTTATGCCTGGATAAATTTCTTCAGTTAATTCTTCTAATTCTGTATCGTTATCTACTCCAAGTTCATCGAAGTAAACAATATTATCAAAAGCATCAACATAATCTTTGTCATCGTCTAAATTATTTAAAATATCGTTGTAATTTTCTAGTGTAAGTTCTTCTTTAGAATCTTTTTCTTCTTTTAATGCATCTAAAGCATTTTTTAATTCTTCTTCAATAAATGCATTTTCTTCAATTGTTTTAGCTATATCATCAATATTGATGGCTCTAATGTCAATACCATCTTCCTCTAAACATTTTCCACAATTATCACAGATTTTTTTAGAAAATAAATCACAATAATCATCTTCAGTATATTTATAAGTCATAAAATCACCACCTAATTCTATTAACCTTATTATTCTATCAGTTATTTTATTATATTTCAATAATAAATATTGTTTAAATATTATTTATTATTATAAAGAACATAAGTTTGATATTGTAATTGGTATATGTTATAATAGATTTAAATAAGTGAGGTGTTGAAAATGCGTGAAGTAAGCGAAAAACAAAATGAAATATATGAATTCCTAAAAACTTACACCGATAACAAAGGATACCCTCCTTCAGTAAGAGAAATTTGCGAAGCTGTAGGATTAAAATCTACATCATCAGTTCATGGTCATCTTAAACGTTTAGAGAGTAAGGGATTGATAAAAAGAGATCCTACTAAACCAAGAGCGTTAGAAATAATAGATAATTCAGTGAAAAGAGAGATGGTTAACATTCCTATAATAGGAAAGGTAACTGCCGGTTTACCTATATTAGCAAACGAAAATGTAGAGGATATATTCCCTATTCCACTTGATTATGTCAGTCATAATAAAGAATTATTTATGCTTAATATAAGTGGAGATAGCATGATTAATGCAGGTATATTCGACGGAGATTTAGCTATAATAGAAGAATGTAAAACGGCAAATAACGGTGAGATAGTTGTTGCATTAATAGAAAATGAAGCTACTATAAAAAGATTTTATAAAGAAAAAAATCATATTAGACTACAACCAGAAAACGATAATATGGATGCTATTATAGTTGATGATTGCAAAATTTTAGGTAAATTAGTTGGGCTATTTAGGACATATTAATATTTAAGGAGTCATACAATATTGTATGACTCTTTTTATTTTAAATGCGAAGGTGTGTGATTAATATGAGAATAGCTCTAGGTAGGTTTATTAAGAAATCTGGAGATTATGATAGCGAAAATATAATATGTCCTATAGAAGATTATGATAGAGATAAGTATTTAAATAGACGAATTCTTATAAGAATACTATTTATTCTTTTATATGGATATGGGTTTGGGTATATGCTAGCTAGCTATTCTACAACTATTCAGGATATTAAAATAATTATTGTAAATTTTATAATCTTTTATATTCTTAGTTTCTACTTAATTCAAATTCCACATGAATTTATTCATACTTTGTTTTATAAGAAACCTTTTAAAAATACCAATAATAGTTTAGTATTCTTTAACAACAAGAGAATTGTTACTAGTGAATTAAAGGAAGAAATACACCCTACTCTACTATGCTTTAATTTAATTATACCGTTTATATTATTTTCTCTTTTACCATTAATAGTAATTAAGTTTTTAGGAGAATTCGATTTATACTTATACTCTCTTTCTTTTGCTAATGCTATACTCTCTTCAGATGATTTACTTAATATCATTTTACATTTTTTTGTTAAGACTAATAAAAATGGATATAAGAGGTTGTTTATTATACCTAATAATTATGATTATTTGATTGAGAATGGTATTTTATCAGAAAGTAATAATATAAAAGCTAATAATATTAAAGAAAATTTTGTAGAAAGTACTGTAAAAAGTGAGCTTGATAATGAAGAAGATAATAACGAATTGAGTAATGATATTAATAATGAGTTAGAAAGTTTAGATAAAAATGATACAAAAGAACTTAATATTGATAATAATGAAAAAACAGAAGAAGTCAACATAGATATTAATGAAGAAATAGAAATATATGCTTCTAATGGCAATAAGGTAGAATTAGAGTTTAATGATCATATTGAAGATATTGTTATACATGAATAAAATAATGATTAAAAAGAGGCCATATAATTAAATATAGCCTCTTTTTATGCTTAAAGTATGTTATTTAGTGAAATTAATATACCTATTTTAGCATGATCGAATGTTAATCCACCTTGTAAATATGCTATATAAGGCTCTCTTATAGGAGCATCTGCAGATAATTCAATAGATGA
>NZ_JAPFDR010000023.1 GCF_026168755.1 Clostridium sp.
ATCTGCTATCATAGATAGCAGAAACATAGCAATATAATTCAATTAGTTTAAGAATTGTTTCTTTTTTCATACTTTAATTCTAACTAATTTTTATTGCAATGTTTCTTTTTTTATTAAAATTTTAAATATTGATTCGCATTAAAATATATGAAAATAAAATATATATTTACAACAATAATGTTCGTGGTATAATACCAATAAGTGAATTTGTAAAAATCTCGTATAAAATCGGTAATTGGTCCGAAAGTTTCTACCTACTGACCGTAAAACAGTAGACTACGAGGAGTTGAAATTATATTTTTTTATGTATAAGTAGTGTCAACACCTCAATTTATATGAGGTGTTTATTTTTTTATAAAGGTTTTTGTGGAGGAGAGAAAAGATAATGGATATTTTAAAAGAACGTATATTACAAGAAGGTAGAGCATTAAGTGAAACTGTATTAAAGGTTGATTCATTTTTAAATCATGGTGTAGACGCAAGATTAATGTATGATATAGGAACTTATTTTAAGGAATATTATAAAAATCATGGAATTACTAAAATATTTACTATTGAAAGTTCAGGAATAGCACCTACAGTAATGACAGCAATGCAGATGGAGCTTCCTATGGTTACATTAAAAAAGCAAAGCTCTAAAATTCTAAGTGGAGATGTATATCAAACAACAGTACATTCATTTACAAAAGGTTCTGATTATGAATTGACATTATCAAAACAATATATTTCTCCAGAAGATAATATATTAGTAATAGATGATTTTTTAGCAAATGGTGAAGCAGCTTTAGGTGCTATAAGGTTAATTGAAGAAGCTGGAGCAAAGGTTGGAGGAGTAGGAATAGTAATAGAAAAATCATTTCAACCAGGACGAGCTATTTTAGATGAAAAAGGATATGATGTTTGCTCTTTAGCTAGGATTGGAAAGTTAGGAAAAGGAATTATAGAGTTTATTTAATTAAGAAATTATAAATAGTATTAAATTTTATATAGTGATAATAAAAACGCATCAAATTATAAAATGATGCGTTTTTTTATAAATATAATTTTAAAATATCTTAATAAAAGTTAAACGATTTCTATAAACGATTACAAAATGTGCTTTAAAAACACAAAAACAGGAGCATTAGCAGACTACCCCTGTCTCAAACCTATTTTTGCCTGGTAGGTTTATGAATTAATTGTACCATAAAAATACAAATAATTAAATAAAATATTCTTAATATTTTATAAAAGTATATTTTTATTAATTATTACAATAAAAATAATTTATTTTAAAAATATTATGGCTAATAATTGACAAATTGATTTTACTGGAATATAATAATTTCTATAAAAGAAAATATCTCTATTAAAGGGGAGTAGTAAAAAATATAGCATCAACAATCGCGGCTTTTGCCTGGTGTTATATACCAGTTTGGTTACGAGACTTTTAATATAATCCTTAAGTTATCTATACTTAAGTTGAGGATTATATTAAGGGTCTCTTTTTTATTTATTAATAAAAGTGACTAAAGTAATTATAAAAATTTTTTATTAGAAAGAGGAGGATTTTATGGAAAATTATTTTTGTAAAACTACAGAAGAGTCGTTAAAAGAATTTAATGTATCGAAAGAAGGATTAAGTAGTAGACAAGCAGAAGAAAATTTATCTTCTTATGGGTTTAATGAGTTAAATCAAAAAAAGAAGAAAAGTGTTGTACAAGTGTTCTTTAGTCAGTTCAAGGATTTGTTAATATTTATTTTAATTGCAGCTGGAATAATATCTATGCTAAGTGACAATGTAGAAAGCACTATTGTAATATTTGCTGTAATAATTTTAAATGCAATATTAGGAACAGTTCAACATTTTAAGGCAGAACAATCTTTGGATTCGTTAAAAGCATTATCAGCACCATCTGCAAAAGTAATAAGAGATGGAAAAAAGATAGAGGTACCATCAAAAGATGTTGTTCCAGGGGATATTTTAGTTTTAGAAGCAGGAGATTTAATTACTGCTGATGGTAGAGTAATAGAAAGTTATTCATTACAAGTAAATGAAAGCTCACTTACAGGAGAGTCATTAAGTGTAGATAAAGTTACTGATAAGATAGAAAGTCAGGAAGTAGCTTTAGGTGATCAAAAAAATATGGTCTTTTCTGGATCTCTAGTAACTTATGGTAGAGCATTAGTTGTTGTTACAAGTACAGGTATGAAAACAGAAATAGGTAAAATAGCTACTCTTATGGAGGAGACTCAAGAAAAGAAAACTCCACTTCAAGTTAGTTTAGATGACTTTAGTAAAAAGCTTGCTATTATAATATTAGTTATATGTGTAATTGTATTTGGATTATCTTTATATAGAAAAATGCCAGTTCTTGAGTCATTAATGTTTGCAGTTGCTTTAGCGGTTGCAGCTATTCCAGAAGCTTTAAGTTCTATAGTTACTATTGTTTTAGCATTAGGAACTCAAAAGATGGCTAAGGAAAATGCAATTATAAAAAAACTTAGAGCTGTTGAAGGATTAGGCTCAGTTTCTATAATATGTTCAGATAAAACAGGTACTTTAACCCAAAATAAAATGACAGTAAGAAAAGTATATGTTGATGGAAATTTAATTAATGGCTCTGAGATTTCATTAGATAATAAGGTTGAAGAATATTTAATTAAAAATTCTATTTTATGTAATGATTCAACTTCTAAGGATGGAAAAGAAATTGGAGATCCAACAGAAGTAGCATTAGTAAACTTAGGACATGAAATTTTAATAAATGAAATAGAGTTAAGAAGCAAATATGAGAGATTAGCAGAAATTCCATTTGACTCAGATAGAAAACTTATGAGTACACTTCATAAAATTGATAATAAGAATGTCATGTTTACTAAAGGTGCTTTGGACGTTATATTAGATAGAGTTAAATTTATAATGACTTCAGATGGAGTAAGAGAGTTAACAGAAAATGATAAAAATGAAATATTAAATGTAAATAGAAGGTTATCAGAGTCTGGTTTAAGAGTATTATCGTTTGCATATAAAGAGTTAGATGAGGTTAAAGAATTAAATTTAAATGATGAATATAATTATACTTTTATAGGATTAATTTCAATGATTGATCCACCAAGAGAAGAAAGTAAACAAGCTGTTGCAGATTGTATAATGGCAGGTATAAAGCCAATAATGATTACTGGAGACCATAAAATAACAGCATCAGCTATAGCTAAAGAAATAGGTATCTTAAGAGATGGAGATAGAGCAATCGAAGGATTAGAAATAGATAAAATGTCAGATGAGGAGTTAAAAGAAAATATTGAACATATATCTGTTTATGCAAGAGTATCTCCAGAGCATAAAATCAGAATTGTAAGAGCATGGCAAGAAAAGGGACAAATAGTTGCTATGACTGGTGATGGTGTAAATGATGCTCCGGCGTTAAAACAAGCAGACATAGGTATAGCTATGGGTATAACAGGTACTGAAGTATCTAAAGATGCGGCTTCAGTAATTTTAACAGATGATAATTTTGCTACTATAGTAAAATCTGTTTCTAATGGTAGAAGTATTTATAACAATATAAAAAATTCTATAAAGTTTTTATTATCAGGTAATACGTCAGGGATAATTGCAGTTTTATATTCTTCAATTATGGCATTACCAATGCCTTTTGCAGCTGTACATTTATTGTTTATAAATCTTTTAACAGATAGTTTACCAGCTATAGCAATAGGTATGGAACAATCAAATAGAGACTTATTAAAAGATAAACCAAGAGGTAAGGATGAATCTATTTTAAGTAAAGATTTCTTATTAGGATTAGGAGTAGAAGGTTTATTAATTGCTATATTTACAATAATTGCTTTTTATTTAGGAAATCCTATGCAAACACCTTTAACAGCATCAACTATGGCATTTGCAACACTTTGTTTAGCTAGATTATTCCATGGATTCAATTGCAGAGGTAAAGGATCAATATTTAAATTAGGGGTATTCTCTAATAAATATGTTTGGTATGCATTTGGAATAGGATTAGTATTATTGAATGCAGTATTATTTATTCCTGGACTTCAAGTGTTATTTGAGGTAGAGAACTTAATGGTGAGCCAATATATTACAATATATGTATTAGCATTTATACCAACATTAATAATTCAATTTACTAAGGTTATAGGAGAAATAATAAAAAATAAAAAATCAAAAAGTGAAGTTTTAAATACTAGATTAAAAAATATAGCATAGCTTAAAAAAAGTTATAATAGTTAAGTACTCAGATTAGGTTACTAATTTGGGTACTTTTATATTATATAAAAATAAAAGAATTATTTGGGAAAATAATGTTGACTATTTTAATAAGATAAGCATATAATAACAATATAACATATGAACAATTATTCATATATTAAATTATAAAAATAAATATTATTTTAAATACAAATACTATATATGATAGGAGCGAATATACTTATGAAAACTAAAGTTAATAATATTGAAAGTTGCAGTTGTAATGTTATACATGGAGAAGTAGTCAGCGAAGTAAAGGAAAAATTACCAGAAGATGAGACCTTGTATGATTTAGCAGAGTTATTTAAAGTTTTTGGAGATAGTACAAGAATAAAAATACTTTGTGCATTATTTGAATCGGAAATGTGTGTTTGTGATTTATCAGCTTTATTAAATGTTAGTCAATCAGCAATATCTCATCAATTAAGAGTCTTAAAGTCTTCTAGACTTGTTAAATTTAGAAGAGCAGGAAAAATAATTTATTATTCTTTAGATGATGAGCATATTAAGCATATATTTGATGAAGGTTTAAAACATATCACTGAGTAGATATGATTAAGGAATAAGGGGGACAATATTGTATGGAAATTAAGTTAGTTTTGAGTGGATTAAATTGTGCTAATTGTGCCAATAAAATAGAAGCGAAAGTTAATAAAATAAATGGAGTAGAAAATGCCTCATTAAATTTTTCAACAACAGTATTAACAGTAGAGATTAATGGAGATGAAGAAAAAAATAATATAGTAAATGAAATTAAATCAATAATTAAAAAGTTAGAACCTCATGTTAAGGTAATTGAAAAATCAGATAATAAAGATATAAAAGTTAATAAAGCAGGATGTAGTAGTAGGGGTTGTACTGATAGACATGACCATGAAAGTAATAATGAGGAACATCATGGTCATAGTCATACTCATGAATTCAAAGAAAATAATGGTTTTTTAGGGTATGTTAAAGATAACTTATTACTAATAATAGGAGCTATAGTTTATATTATTGCATTAGCTTATAAAAGCAATGAAAACTTATTATCATTTATTTTATTTGGGGTAAGTTATTTGATAATAGGTGGAGAGGTAATATTAAATGCTATTAAGAATATCATAAGGGGGGAAATTTTTGATGAAAACTTCTTAATGAGTATTGCTACAATAGGAGCATTCTTTATTGGAGAATACCCGGAAGCTGTTGCAGTTATGTTGTTTTATCAAATAGGGGAAGTATTCCAAGGATATGCTGTAAATAAATCAAGAAAATCAATATCTTCTCTTATGAATATAAGAGCTGATTACGCAAATGTTTTAAGGAGCGGAAAGGAAATCAAGGTATCACCAGAAGAAGTAGCAATAGATGAAACTATTATTGTTAAACCAGGGGAAAGAGTACCTTTAGATGGTACTGTTTTGGAGGGAAGAAGTTTTGTAGATACTTCTGCATTGACAGGAGAATCAGTACCTCGTGAAGTTACAAGTGGGAATGAAATATTATCAGGTTCAATAAATAATAATGGTGTTTTAAAAGTTAAAGTAGATAAGGAGTATGGAGAATCAACAGTTGCTAGAATATTAGAGTTAGTTGAAAATGCATCTAATAAGAAAGCTCCAACAGAAAAATTTATAACTAAATTTGCAAAAGTGTATACACCTATAGTAGTTGCAATTGCTGTATTAGTGGCTATAATACCACCTATTATAATTAAAGATGCTACTTTTTCAGAGTGGATTTATAAAGCACTTTCTATATTAGTTGTATCTTGTCCTTGTGCTTTAGTTGTTTCAATTCCATTAGGCTTTTTCTCAGGAATAGGAGCTGCTTCTAAAAAAGGTATTTTAGTTAAGGGTGGAAATTATTTAGAGGCACTTAAGGATAGTGAGATAGTAGTATTTGATAAGACTGGAACTTTAACAAAGGGTATATTTGAAGTGACAGAAGTAAATTCTATAAATATGAGTGAAGAAGAATTATTAGAGATTACTGCTATGGGAGAGTCACTTTCAAATCATCCAATTGCAGTATCAATAGCAAAAGCTTATGGAAAGAAAGTCAACAAAGATGAAATAAAAGATTATAAAGAAATTTCAGGTCATGGAATAGAGGTAT
Organism: Clostridium sp.; assembly: GCF_026168755.1. Lineage (GTDB taxonomy): Bacteria > Bacillota > Clostridia > Clostridiales > Clostridiaceae > Clostridium. The sequence continues at coordinate 6,353 of NZ_JAPFDR010000023.1, forward strand.
CTATAAAAGGAAATAATGTTTTACTTGGTAATAGCAAATTAATGAAGAGTAACAATATAGATTATAATGATATAGACTCTATAGGTACAATAGTTCATGTTGCTATTAATGGTGAGTATAAAGGGAATATAGTTATTTCAGATGAAATAAAAGAAAATGTTAAAGAGTCATTATCTGAATTAAAAGAGGTTGGAATAAAGAGAACTATAATGCTTACAGGTGATAATAAAAGTGTAGCTGAAAAAGTAGCAAAGGATATAGGAATAGATGAAGTATATTCAGAGCTTTTACCTGGAGATAAGGTAAGTAAGGTAGAAGAAATATTAAATAAAAGAACCTCAAAAGGTAAGGTATTATTTGTTGGGGATGGAATAAATGATGCGCCAGTTTTAGCAAGAGCTGATATAGGGGTTGCAATGGGAGGAATAGGTTCAGATGCAGCCATAGAAGCAGCTGATGTTGTTTTAATGAAAGATAAAATTGAAGAAATATCAGAATCTATAAGGGTATCTAGAAAAACTAATATAATTTTATGGCAAAATATTATATTCTCATTAGGGATTAAATTTATAGTAATGTTATTAGTTATAGTAGGTTTAACGAATATGTGGGCTGCAGTTTTTGCAGATGTGGGAGTAACATTAATAGCAGTTTTAAATTCAATGAGAATAATTCGATAAATATTGACAAGGAATATCTAATTGACTTATAATAAAGTAAGTCGAGAACATTTTAGGCGTAAGGGCATAGCATACAAGATCACTTTGATTCTTGTATATAAGTCAGATAGTCCATAATATCTGACTTTGCTTCTATACGAGACTTATGTATAACTGATCTGCTAAGTTATACATAAGTCTCTATTTTTTAAATAAGTACGAAAGTTTACCAATCTTTTAAAAAGTTTTCATATGTAAAAATTAATAAAATTAAATAAAATAGTAAAAACTAATTTTGAAAATTATAATAAAAAAATTTACTTATATATTAAAATATAGAAAAAAAATAAAAACTATGTTATTATATTATCAAAGTTTGATTGGGATAGGAATATTATTGAAGTTTATTAAGGAGATTCATATACTATGGACAAAAAGAAAAATGTTTCTATGGCAGTAATTAAAAGATTACCAAAATACCATAGATATTTGAAAGAGTTAATGAGAAATGAAGTAGATAGAATTTCATCTAAAGAATTAGGTGAAAAAATTGGATTTACAGCATCTCAAATAAGACAAGATTTAAATAATTTTGGAGACTTTGGACAACAGGGGTACGGATATAATGTAAAAGAGCTATATAAACAAATAAGTTTAATTTTAGGATTAGATAAAGAATATACAGGAGTAATAATTGGGGCAGGTAATTTAGGTCAGGCAATTGCAAACTATAATAGATTTTCCGAATCTGGTTTATCTATTGAGTGTATTTTTGATGCTAATCCAAAGCTTATAGGAATGAGAATTAGAGATATTGAAATTAAAGATATAGATACATTAGCTCAATACTTACAAGAAAAGACTGTAGATATTGGAATTATATGCGTTCCAAGAATTAATGCACAAAAAGTTACTGATATGCTAGTTAGGGGTGGAGTGAAAGGGATTTGGAACTTTGCACCTGTAGATTTAGTTGTACCTGATGAAGTGAAGGTAGAAAATGTTCATTTATCAGAAAGTTTATTAACTTTAGTATATCTGATGAAAGAGAATTAAAATAGTTGTTGCTTAAGAGCAACAACTATTTTTTTTGTACAAGAAGCTATAAAGATCTTGAAATGGTAAGAAAAGTTGTATCAATTAAAATTAAAAAATTAACATTAGTAAGTATATGTAGTCATAGATGTTAATAATTATACAATGCAAAGTAGGAAGAATGTAGAAAACGTATTCGTAGAAATAGATTGAATAAATGTAATTTATATACTAATTAAGAAAATATTAATTGCAAATGATAAATTTAGATATTATAATTATAAGTGAGTTAAGATTATTCAGAATCTTCTAACCAAAGAAAAAGAAAAAAGAGAGTTTTTTTTAAGATTCTTTGTTAATTATCTAACAATAAAGGGGTATTTATGGTATAGATTGGGTATGATAGGAGGAGATTTTATGGAAATTAAAAATGTTATTTTAAAGGAAGAGTTAAAGAATATAACTCTTGAGAAGGATGGAAATTTAGCTGTTATAACAATAAACAGACCCAAAGCATTAAACGCTCTAAATTCAGATACTTTGAAGGATTTAGATTTAGCTATTACAAATATTGAGAAAGATAGTAATGTTTATTGTGTAATACTTACAGGATCAGGGGAAAAATCTTTTGTTGCTGGGGCAGATATATCTGAAATGAAGTATTTAGATTCTAAAGGTGGAGAGGAATTTGGTATTTTAGGTAATAGAGTATTTAGAAGATTAGAGAATTTAGACAAGCCTGTTATAGCTGCAATTTCAGGATTTGCTTTAGGTGGAGGTTGTGAACTTGCTATGGCATGTGATATAAGAATAGCTTCAGAAAAAGCAAAGTTTGCTCAACCAGAAGCTGGACTTGGAATTACACCAGGATTTGGAGGGACTCAAAGATTACCTAGAATAGTTGGTTTAGGAAAGGCTAAAGAATTAATTTATACTTGTGCAATGATTAATGCTGAAGAAGCTTTAAGAATTGGGTTAGTTAATAAAGTTGTTCCAGTAGAAAGTTTAATGGAAGAAGCTAAAAAAATGGCATCTACTATTTGTGCCAATGCGCCAATAGCAGTTAAGCTTTGTAAGGATGCCATTAATAGGGGTATGCAAGTAGATATAGATAAAGCTATTGAAATTGAAGCAGAAGATTTCGGTAAATGCTTTGATTCTGAAGATCAAGTGGAAGGAATGACTGCATTCTTAGAAAGAAGAGCAAAGAACTTCCAAAATAAGTAGTTATTTAATTAAATTTAAATATATAAGCAAGTGTATTGTACACATAAATGAGGGTATTGCAGGGAGGTAAAAAAGCAATGAATTTTGGATTAACTAGAGAACAAGAGTTAGTAAGACAAATGGTAAGAGAATTTGCAGTTAATGAAGTAAAACCAATAGCTGCTGAAATTGATGAAACAGAAAGATTTCCAATGGAAAATGTAAAGAAAATGGCTGAACTAGGAATGATGGGTATACCATTTCCTAAAGAGTTAGGTGGAGCTGGTGGAGATGTATTATCATATATCATCTCAGTAGAAGAATTATCAAAAGTTTGTGGAACAACAGGGGTTATTGTTTCAGCTCATACTTCGCTTTGTGCTTCATTAATATATGAAAACGGAACTCCAGCACAAAAAGAAAAATATTTAGTACCACTTGCTAAAGGCGAAAAGATCGGTGCTTTTGGTTTAACTGAACCGGGTGCAGGTACAGATGCTGCAGGACAACAAACTACAGCTGTATTAGATGGAGATAATTATATTTTAAATGGTTCTAAGATATTCATCACAAATGGTGGTGTTGCTGAGACTTTCATAGTATTTGCTATGACTGATAAGTCACAAGGAACTAGAGGAATATCAGCTTTCATAGTTGAAAAAGGCTTCCCTGGATTCTCAATTGGTAAAAAAGAAGATAAGTTAGGAATTAGAGCATCTTCTACAACTGAGCTTATATTTGAAAACTGTATAGTTCCAAAAGAAAACTTAATTGGTAAAGAAGGTAAGGGATTTGGTATAGCAATGAAAACTCTTGATGGAGGAAGAATTGGTATAGCTGCTCAAGCTTTAGGAATTGCAGAAGGAGCTTATGAGGAAACTATTAAATATATGAAAGAAAGAAAACAATTTGGTAGATCTTTATCAGCATTCCAAGGATTACAATGGATGATTGCTGAGATGGAAACAAAAATTGAAGCTGCTAAGTTATTAGTTTATAAAGCTGCATGGCTTAAACAAAATAAGCTTCCGTATTCAGTAGATGCTGCCAAAGCAAAATTATTTGCTGCTGAAGTTGCTATGGATGTAACAACTAAGGCTGTTCAACTTCATGGTGGATACGGATATACTAAGGAATATCCGGTTGAAAGAATGATGAGAGATGCTAAAATAACTGAAATCTATGAAGGAACTTCAGAAGTTCAAAAGATGGTTATTGCAGGCGCTGCATTAAGATAAGGGGAGGCTTTAATAATGAAAATAGTAGTTTGTTTAAAACAAGTACCAGATACAACTGTTGTAAAAATTGATCCAAAAACAGGAACTCTTATAAGAGATGGTGTTCCTTCAATAATAAATCCAGAAGATAAGCATGCTTTAGAAGCTGCATTACAATTAAAAGACAATTATGGGGCACACGTGACTGTAATTAGCATGGGACCTCCTCAAGCAAAGAATGCATTAAGAGAAGCTTTGTGTATGGGAGCAGATGAAGCTATTCTTTTAACTGATAGAGCATTTGGAGGAGCTGATACATTAGCAACTTCAAAAACAATTGCAGCAGCAATTAAAGAATTAGAATACGATATAATTTTTGCTGGAAGACAAGCTATAGATGGAGATACTGCACAAGTTGGACCAGAAATAGCAGAACACTTAAATGTTCCTCAAGTAACATATGTACAAGATGTTAAAATTGATGAGGATGGATTAATAGTTAATAGAGCATTAGAAGATGGATATGAATTAATAAGAGCTCAAACTCCAGTTCTTTTAACAGCAATTGAAGAATTAAATCATCCAAGATATATGAACGTTCAATATATATTTGATACAGTAGATAAAGAAGTAAAAATGATGACTGCAGCAGATATTGATGTACCAGTTGAAGAACTAGGATTAAAGGGTTCACCAACAAAGGTTAAAAAATCAATGACTAAAGAAGCTAAGGGCGCAGGAGAAATTGTTAAGGAATCAGCTCCAGAAGCAGTAGCATATGTTTTAGGAAAGTTAAAAGAAAAGCACTATATCTAAGATAATAGGAGGGTAATTGGAGATGAATATAGCAGAATATAATGGCGTTTGGGTATTCGCTGAACAAAGAAATGGTGAATTACAAAAGGTTTCTTTAGAAATATTAGGAGAAGGTAGAAGGTTAGCAGATGAATTAGGAGTTAATCTTACTGCTGTATTATTAGGAAATAATGTAGCTTGTTTAGCTGATATTTTAGGTGAACATGGTGCTGATGAAATACTAGTAGCTGAACATGAAGAATTAGAAAATTATACAACAGATGGATATACAAAAGTTCTTTGTGATTTAGCAAATGAAAGAAAGCCAGGAATATTATTTATTGGAGCTACTTTCATAGGTAGAGATTTAGGTCCAAGAGTTGCAGCTAGACTTTCAACAGGATTAACTGCAGATTGTACATCTTTAGAAGTAGATGTTACTAATGGAGATTTACTTGCAACAAGACCTGCATTTGGTGGTAACTTAATGGCAACAATTGCTTGTCCGAATCATAGACCACAAATGGCTACAGTAAGACCAGGAGTATTTTCAAAATTAACTGAAAAGAAAGAGAATTATAATATAGAAAAGGTTGAGGTTAATTTAGAAGCATCAGATATTAGAACTACAGTTTTAGAAATAGTTAAAGCTAACAAAGATATAGTTGATATCAGCGAAGCTAAAGTTATAGTTGCTGGTGGTAGAGGAGTTGGAAGTAAAGAAAACTTTGAACTTTTAAAAGAGTTAGCAACTGTTTTAGGAGGAGTTGTTGGTGCATCAAGAGGTGCAGTAGATAAAGGATGGGTAGAAAGAGATTATCAAGTTGGACAAACTGGTAAGACTGTAAGACCAACAATATATATTGCTTGTGGTATTTCAGGGGCAATTCAACATGTTGCTGGTATGCAAGAAGCAGATATGATAATAGCTATTAATAAAGATGAAACTGCTCCAATTATGAAGGTTGCTGATTACGCCATAGTTGGTGATTTAAATAAGGTTATACCAGAAATGGTAAACAAGTTAAAAGAATCTGTAGAAACTGAAGAACCGTTAGTTTGCAGAGTTTAATATAGTATGGGTAAAAGGTATAAAATTATATAAATAAAAATGGGATATTTGAGAATTAATAAGGTGAAAAATTAATAAGTACTTAATTTGAAGTAAAATATGTTTAAAATTTTAATTTCTAACTTCCAAATTTTAATTTCTATGTTAATAACTAATAATGAGTTACTTTTAATTTTTCACTTAATAAAGGAGAGAGATTATTATGGAAAAGATTTTTGTTTTAGGTGCGGGAACTATGGGTGCTGGAATAGTTCAAGCTTTTGCTCAAAAGGGTTATGAAGTTATCGTTAGAGATATAAAGGATGAGTTTGTTGAAAGAGGACTTGCTGGAATCAATAAGAGCTTATCTAAATTAGTTTCTAAGGGAAAGATGACAGAGGAAGCTAAGGAAGAGATATTATCTAGGATTTCAGGAACTACTGACATGAATTTAGCTGCAGACTGTGACTTAGTTGTTGAAGCTGCAATTGAAAATATGAAAATTAAAAAAGAAATATTTGCTGAGTTAGATAAGATTTGTAAGCCAGAAACTATTTTAGCTTCAAATACTTCTTCTTTATCAATAACAGAAGTTGCTTCAGCAACTAGTAGACCAGAAAAGGTTATAGGAATGCATTTCTTTAACCCAGCCCCAGTAATGAAGCTTGTTGAAATTATTAGGGGTATGGCTACATCACAAGAAACTTTTGATGCTGTTAAGGAATTATCTTTAGCAATTGGTAAGGAGCCAGTAGAAGTAGCAGAAGCACCAGGATTTGTAGTTAATAGAATACTTATCCCAATGATTAACGAAGCTTCATTTATTCTTCAAGAGGGAATTGCATCAGTTGAAGACATAGATACAGCTATGAAATTTGGTGCAAATCACCCAATGGGACCTTTAGCATTAGGAGATTTAATTGGATTAGATGTTTGTTTAGCTATCATGGATGTTTTATATAATGAAACAGGAGATACTAAATATAGAGCTAGTAGCACTTTAAGAAAATATGTTAGAGCTGGATGGTTAGGTAGAAAAACTGGAAGGGGATTCTACAATTATAATGCTTAATTGATTTTATAAAATATTTGCTTGTATATTTAAAAAGAATAAAAATGAGATTTGATTTAATAATAAAAGGTAATTGCTGATGGGTAGTTACCTTTTATTGTTTTATGATATAATTGTAATAAAATTTTATGATACAAATGTGTATCAGGGAGGAATTTATGTATGGAAGAAAATAATAAGAGAGTGTTTAATTTTTATGGAGAGATAGAAATTCCACAATCATTAATGGCTTTTGTGAGTAGAAATGAGCGAGCTTTATTTGCTGTAAAGACTGTTAGAGATGCGGCATTATTTACAAATAAAAAAGTATTAATATGTGATAAACAAGGTATTACTGGAAAAAAGACTGAGTATTATGCAATACCTTATAACAAGATAGTAACTTATGCAATAGAGACAGCAGGGCATTTTGATATTGATTCTGAAATTAAGTTATTTTTAACAGGAGGAATAGAAATAGAAATGCAATTCTTAAGAGGTAAAAATATGGATCAACTTCTTGGAAAGGTATTTAATGTTATAAATGAATATGTAACTTTATAAAAATTTTAATTTAAGATAGAAAGAGAGAATAGTTAAATGTTATTAGAAAACACAATGAAATATTACGATAAAAAGTATGATTTGAACTGTGCTGAATGTATTCTTGTAGCGGCTAATGAAGAGTATAACTTAAATATTTCTAAACAAACTTTAATGACTATGGCATCATTTGGTGGTGGAATGGCTATAGGAAGCACATGCGGTGCAGCAACAGGTGCAATAGCAACTTTAGGTATTATGTTTACTGATGATAGAGGGCATAATAGTCCTCATGTAAGAGAAATGACAGGTAAATTTTTAAGTGAATTTAATAGAAGAATGGAAACGTTAGATTGTATACCGCTAAAGGAAAAATATTATGATGCTGAGAGAAGATGTGAAAAGATGATGATTGTATCAGCTGAGGTTCTAGAGGAAATAATAAATGAATATAAGCAATTATACTCAATAAATAGATAAGTTTAGCAGTCTAAGTTTTATTATTGAAAAATCATATTACTTAATATAGTATAATAAATATAGACTATTTATTAATAATAATTTTCTATGGAATATAAAATTATAAACTTAGAAAAAATAAAAAAATAGTAATTATAATTTTATGGGTTATCATAAATAATGAGGTGTAAATATGAATTATACAAATATAATAGAGAAAGAGAATTCAGTAATATTAGATAATGTTAAAGATTTTAATATAAAACAAATATTAGAATGTGGTCAATGCTTTAGATGGGAAAGAATTAGTGATACAAATTACATAATTGTTGCATATAGAAGAGTTATAGAAGTTATTCAAGATGGAAGCAAAGTAATAATTCTTAATACTAATATGAAAGATTTTGATGAAATATGGAAGGATTACTTTGATTTAAATGTCAATTATGAAGAGGTAAAAGAAGAATTATCAAAAGATGAGCTTTTAAAGAAGAGTGTTGAATTTGGTTATGGTATAAGAATATTAAATCAAGATCCTTTTGAGATGTTAATAAGCTTTATAATATCTGCAAGAAATAGTATTCCTTCAATAATGAAAACTATTAAAAAGATATCTGAAAGATGGGGAGATAAAATTGAGTATAAAGGAAATGTATATTATGCTTTTCCAACTCCAGAGCAATTAAAGGAAGCAACTTTAGAAGAAATAAAGGAAACAGGAGCATCTTTTAGAAGTAAATACATAATAGATACTATATTAAAAGTTAATGATGCAATTGAAGCTAAAAATAATGGAACTTTAAATGAAGAATTACAACAATTTGATTTGGAGTATATAAAGTCATTACCAGTTGATGAATGTCATAAAGCTCTTCAAAACTTTATGGGTGTAGGAGCTAAAGTTGCTGATTGCATAATGTTATTTTCAATGAGCAAGCATTCAGCTTTTCCAGTTGATGTATGGATAAAGAGAGCAATGATTCATTTTTACTTAGCACCAGATGTATCATTAAATAAGATAAGAGTTTTTGGTAGAGATAAATTTGGAGAGCTTGCAGGCCTTGCACAACAATACTTATTTTATTATGCAAGAGAAAATAATATAAAAGTTGAGTAATTAAAATTATAAAAAATATTGGGAAACTAATTTTAGTTTAGGGGGAAATAGAATTTGATAGATAAAAAATAGGAATATATTTAATAATAAGTGGGAAATATAAGGGAAATGATTAGAATTTAATATATTGAGGGAGATTATTATGAATATAAAAAATAAATTAATATCTATTATATCAAGTATATTAGCTTTAAATTTACTTTTCACTGGATGTAGCAGTTCGTTAGATAAAGATGTGTCTAGCAAGGACATAGTAACTTATGAAGAAAGTTTAAATACTGAAGCAGGTAAAAATCCTGAGCAATTAGATGTAAAAAGTATAATGAGTGAGCTTACATCTGATGAATATTTATCTAGAGTTGTTGGAACTGATGAAAATACTAAATCAGCAGAATTTATAAAGAATTACTTTGAAGCTGCAGGTTTAGAGCCATTTAATGATGGGAGTTTTTATCATGAAGTTTATTTAAATAAAGAAATGAGATCTATATTTAATCCAAATGAAGAAAATAACAATAAGGTAAATAATATTATTGGAGTAATAAAGGGAAAGGATAGCTCTAAAGCAGTTGTAATTTCTGCTCATCTTGATCATGTTACTGTAAGAGAAAGAGTAGGAGAAACATCTAGTAGTGATGATTCAAAAATAAAAGTAACAAAAATTCAAGGAGCTATTGATAATGCTTCAGGAATAGCAGTATTACTTGAATCAGCTAAAAATTTAACTAAATATTATAAAAATGAGAAACCTGAATATGATATAATTTTCGCTGCTTTTAATGCAGAAGAATTAGGGTTAATAGGGAGTTCAAAATTTGTAGAAGAATTTAAGGGGAATTATGAAGATTGGTATAATATAAATATTGATTGTGTAGGCATGAAGGGTAATGAAGGTTTAGCAATTAAAAATACTAGCCCATTATGTGAAGAATTATATGATGATTTTATAGAGGTATTAGATGAGGATAAAGTTTATTATGAAATGGTTCCATATGCTAGAAATGAAGATGGTAGAATAGTAGGTAGTAGTGATCATATGTCATTTAGAAGAGGGAATGATGCATCTTTAGTAATTGGTCAAGATGGAATAGTCGGCATTGTTCATAGTGAATCAGATAATATGTCTATAGTGGATTTTGAATTGATAGAGAGTATTAAAGATGCTTTAGTTGATTTCATAATAAAGAATGATAATAAAATTTATTAAAATTTATTATTAAGGAGTCTTATGAATTTATTTTATAAGGCTCTTTTTATATTTAAAAATAAGGGAGATTTAGGCTTTTTATTTGATAATAAATAAGAATAATTTATCTAATTTTAAGGAAATATGTCTTATAATGCAAAACAATTTATATAAACAAAATTATCAGAATATTACAAAAAAATAACTTGAAAATGGAAAAATATTGTATAATTAGAATTGGGATACAGCGAACAATAAACAGGGGAGTGATGATATGTTTAAGTTTGAAACTCAGCTTAAAAAATTAAAGCATGAGGTATTAACAGAGGTAGCAAAGCTTGCTAAAAATGATGATATAACTTTAGAAAGTATTGAAAAAGTTCCTTATGAAGTTATTAAGGGAGATGTAGCACATTATAGGTGTTGCGTTTATAAAGAAAGAGCTATAGTTTTAGAAAGAGCTAAGCTTGCAGCTGGATATTTAGCAAATGGTGATAATGCAGAAGAATCATTAATAGATATTAAGCCAGATGAGCAAATTATTTATGTTATAGAGGCAGCTTGTGATAGATGTCCTATAAATAAATTTAATGTAACAGATTCATGTAGAAACTGTATTGCACATAGATGTAAAGAAGCATGTAATTTTGGTGCAATAACAATTGTTAATGGACGAGCATATATAAATCAAGAGCTATGTAAAGAATGTGGAGGGTGTAAAAAAGCATGTCCTTATGATGCCATATCAGAAGTTATGAGACCTTGTAAGAGAGCTTGTCCAACAGGAGCTTTAGATATAAATCAAGATGATAGAAGAGCTATGATTAAAGAAGAAATTTGTGTTAATTGTGGCTCATGTATGAGATCATGTCCATTTGGAGCTATTTCAGACAAGAGCTTAATAGTTCCGGTTGTAAAGAGATTAGCTAGACATAGAAAAATGTATGCAGTAGTTGCACCTGCTATAACAGGGCAATTTGGACCAACAATGAATTATGGAAAAATAAGAAATGCAATTAAAGCTATTGGATTTGAAGATATGATAGAGGCAGCATTAGGAGCAGATGCAGTTACAGTTCATGAAGCTAATGAATTTGTAGAAAGAATGGAAAGAGGAGATAAATATATGACAAACTCCTGTTGTCCAGGCTTCTTAAGTTTTATTGAGAAGGTTAATCCAACAGAAAAGGATAGAGTTTCAGGAACAGTTTCTCCAATGGTTGCAGCAGCTAGATATATTAAGAAAAATGATCCAGAAGCAAAGGTTGTATTTATAGGACCTTGTACAGCTAAAAAGGGAGAAGCAGTTAGGATAGGAATAGCTGATGCTGTTGATTATGTTTTAACATTTGAAGAGTTACTTGCTTTATTTGAAGCATTTGAGGTTAATCCATTTGAATGTGAAGAAGAGAATGTTAATGATGCATCTATATTCGGAAGAGGATTTGGTGCAGCAGGTGGTTTAACAGCTGCTATTAAGAATTATGTACAAGATTCTGGAGTAAATGTTGAGTTTAAACCAGTTCAAGTTTCAGGACTTGATTGTAAAAAGACTATGATGCTTGCTAAAATGGGAAAACTACCAGGAAACTTTATTGAAGGTATGATGTGTGAGGGTGGATGTATTAATGGTGCAGGAACAATAGTGCCTCCACTTAGAGCAAAAGCTGCATTTAATAAGATTAATAATGGAACAACAATTAAGGCTGTACTTAAAAATGAAGCACTTAATAAGTTTGATGATGTTGATTTAGAAAGATAATATATTCCTTTGATAAAAGGGGAAATTTGCAAAAAAATGACTAGCTATGAGTTTATGATTTTTAAAGTAAATTCATAGCTTTTATAATATAATAACAAGATATAAGTTTGCATAATAAAAATATTAGAAAAATAATGGAAATCAAAGTAAATTGAAAATAAATTAGAATAATTAGTAATATTTGACCTTAGTAAGGTAATAATATAGAAAGTAATTGTTGAAAGATTACAGTTAAAATTATATTATAAATATAAAGATGTTAGCACTCTAATGAAGTGAGTGCTAAACAAGAAAAATATAGGAGGGTTTATTTATGAATATAAAGCCATTAGGTGATAGAGTAGTAATACAAAAATTAGAAGCTGAAACAACTACAAAGAGCGGAATACTTTTAACAGGAACAGCAAAGGAGCAACCACAAGAAGCTAAGGTAGTAGCAATAGGACCAGGAGCAATGGTAGAAGGTAAGAGAGTTCCGATGGATGTAGAAGTTGGAAATAAGGTATTATATTCTAAATATGCAGGAACAGACGTAAAAGTTGACGGTGAAGAATATATAATATTAAAACAAGATGATATATTAGCAATAGTAGAATAGTTGGGAGGTATATTAATATGGCAAAAATGATTCAATTTGGTGAAGAAGCTAGAAGATCAATGCAAGTTGGTGTTGATAAGTTAGCAGATACAGTTAAGGTTACTTTAGGGCCTAAAGGTAGAAATGTAGTTTTAGATAAGAAGTTTGGTTCACCACTTATAACTAATGATGGTGTTTCAATTGCAAGAGAAATAGAGTTAGAAGATCCATATGAAAACATGGGAGCTCAATTAGTAAAGGAAGTTGCAACAAAGACTAATGATGTTGCAGGGGATGGTACTACTACAGCTACTCTTTTAGCTCAAGCTATTATAAGAGAGGGTTTAAAAAATGTAACAGCTGGTGCAAATCCAATGTTAATTAGAAATGGTATAAGAACAGCTGTTGATACAGCAGTTAAGGAAATATTAGAAATATCTAAACCAGTTAGTGGTAAGGAAGATATAGCTAGAGTTGCAGCTATTTCGGCAGCTGATAATGAAATCGGTAAGCTTATTTCAGATGCTATGGAGAAGGTAGGCAATGAAGGAGTTATTACTGTTGAAGAATCTAAATCAATGGGTACTGAATTAGATGTTGTTGAAGGTATGCAATTTGATAGAGGATATGTTTCAGCATATATGGTAACAGATACAGAAAAGATGGAAGCTTTATTAGATAATCCACTTATATTAATAACAGATAAGAAGATTACAAACATACAAGAAATACTACCTATATTAGAGCAAATTGTTCAAACAGGTAAGAAGTTATTAATAATTGCTGAGGATATTGAAGGAGAAGCAATGGCTACATTAGTAGTTAATAAATTAAGAGGAACATTTAATTGTGTTGCTGTTAAAGCTCCTGGATTTGGTGATAGAAGAAAAGAAATGCTTCAAGATATAGCTATTTTAACAGGTGGGCAAGTAATTTCTGAAGAGTTAGGAAGAGATTTAAAAGAAACTACTTTAGAAATGCTAGGGCAAGCTGAAAGTGTTAAGATAACTAAGGATAACACTACTATTGTAAATGGTAGAGGAGATAGCAATGCTATTAAGGAAAGAGTTAATCAAATAAGAAGTCAAATAGAAGAAACTACTTCTGAATTTGATAAAGAAAAATTACAAGAAAGATTAGCTAAACTTTCTGGTGGTGTTGCAGTAATAAAAGTTGGTGCGGCTACAGAAACAGAACTTAAAGAAAGAAAGCTTAGAATTGAAGATGCTTTAGCTGCTACTAAGGCTGCAGTTGAAGAAGGTATAGTACCAGGTGGTGGAACTGCTTATGTTAATGTAATTAACAAAGTTGCAGAATTAAAATCAGATGTTGCTGATACACAAGTTGGTATAAATATCATAGTTAGAGCATTAGAAGAACCAATGAGACAAATAGCTACTAATGCAGGAGTTGAAGGTTCTGTAATTATAGAAAAAATTAAAAACTCTGAAACTGGAATGGGATATGATGCATTACATGATGAGTATGTAAATATGCTTAAGGCTGGAATAGTAGATCCAACTAAGGTTACAAGAAGTGCACTTCAAAATGCTGCATCTGTAGCATCAACATTCTTAACAACAGAAGCAGCTGTTGTTGATATTCCGCAAAAAGAAGCTCCAATGCCAGGTGCACCAGGAATGGGTGGAATGGATGGAATGTACTAATTAAGTACAAAATAAATAATATTTATAAATATGTATGATTGGGAGGATTCAAATTTGAATCCTCCTTTTATTGTGTATAAAAATTTGTATATGTGTTAATTATATTAAAATATAGAAAATATTAATATAAAGGATCTGTATAACCGATATACTATCTAATCTAAGAGTAGGTTAATTTTCATTAATTAAGTAATATTTTATTAGGATAAGGGGGAGTAATTAAAATGGTTTTAATAATATTATTAGGATTGATAATAGGAAGTTTTCTAAATGTTTGTATATATAGGATTTCTAGAGAAGAATCAATATCTTTTCCACAATCACATTGTACAAGTTGTGGATATAATTTAAAGCCAAAGGATTTAATTCCAGTTTTTAGCTATATATTTTTAGGTGCTAGATGTAGAAGGTGTAAAGAAAAGATATCAATAAGATATCCATTAGTTGAAATTTTAAACGCATGTCTATATTTATTAATTTATTTGAAATATGGATTGACTTTAGATTTTTTTAAATTCTGCTTATTTGTATCACTTTTAATAGTGATAGGATTTATTGATTTTGAAACTAAATATGTGTATAATTCAACAGTTATATTTGGAATAGTTTCAGGGATAATATTTAATATATTAATGTGGATAGAAACTAAAGCAATACTATGGAATTACATAGTTGGAACGTTTATAGGGTTTGGAGTTATTTATCTTATAGTGATTTTAACTCATGGTATGGGTGAAGGTGATATTGATATTGCATTGATTTGTGGATTGTTTTTAGGTATTGAAGGTATTATTGTTACTTTATTTATATCTATAATTCTTGGTGGTATTATAGCAGGATTAATTTTAATTTTTAAGATTAAGGATAAAAAAGCGGAAATTGCATTTGGACCTTACTTAGCAATTGGGGGAGTAATTACATGTATTTATGGAAGTTTATTAATAGAAACGTATTTTAAATGTTTTTAGTATGAGTTTAAATTAAATAATAAAATAAAAATAGTATTATAAAATTGATGTATTGACAAGCTATATTGTATAAACTATAATAATAAAAAGCAAAAAAACACGAATAATAAAAAGGCTCATATAAACCCTGAATATGGCAGGGAGTTTCTACTGAAAACCTTAAATTTTCATCTATGAGTGAATTTAATATATTTTTTCTAAACACGAATAATGTGTAAGATAAAAGCATATTAACGTTCACTTATAGATAGAGGACTTAATATGCTTATTTTTATTTGGTGGGTTCCCAAAATGACTAAATAAGAATTGCATTTATCACATATATAGAAAGATAAATAATAATGATAGGAGAGATTAAGTATGGCAAGAATATTAAAAACAGCTTACACATTTGATGATGTATTATTAGTACCAAATAAATCAGAAGTTTTACCACATCAAGTTAGTTTAAAAACTCAATTAACAAAAACAATAACATTAAACATACCATTAATGAGTGCTAGTATGGATACAGTTACTGAATCAAAAATGGCTATAGCTATGGCTAGAGAAGGTGGAATCGGAATTATTCACAAAAATATGCCAATAGAAGACCAAGCAAAAGAAGTTGATAGAGTTAAAAGACAAGAAAATGGAGTAATTACAGATCCAATATTCTTAAATGAAAACCATACTGTAAGAGAAGCATTAGATTTAATGGCTCAATATAGAATATCAGGTGTTCCAGTAACAAGAGGAACTAAATTAGTTGGAATTATAACTAACAGAGATATAGTATTTGAAACAAATTATGATAAGATAGTTTCAGATGTTATGACTAAGAGTCCATTAGTAACAGCTCCAGAAGGAACTACTTTAGATGAGGCTTTAGAAATATTAAAGACTCATAAAATAGAAAAATTACCTTTAGTTGATAAAGAGAATAATTTAAAAGGACTTATAACAATAAAAGATATAGAAAAAGTTAGAGCATACCCAAATGCAGCAAAAGATTCAAGAGGAAGACTTCTTTGCGGAGCATCTGTTGGTATAACTAATGATATGATGGATAGGGTTGATGCTTTAGTTAAGGCTCAAGTTGATGTTATTACATTAGATACAGCTCATGGACATTCAAAAGGAGTTATTGAAGGAGTTAAGAAGATAAAAGCTAAATATCCTGAACTTCAAATAATTGCTGGTAATGTTGCAACTGCGGAAGCTACAAGAGATTTAGCAGAGGCTGGAGCTGACTGTATTAAAGTTGGTATTGGACCAGGATCTATTTGTACAACAAGAATAGTTGCAGGGGTAGGGGTTCCTCAATTAACTGCAGTTATGGATTGTGCTGAAGAAGGAAGAAAACATGGAGTTCCAGTAATTGCTGATGGAGGACTTAAGTATTCAGGAGATATAGTTAAGGCTTTAGCTGGTGGAGCTTGTGCTTGTATGATGGGATCAATGCTTGCAGGTTGTGAAGAAGCACCAGGAGAAATGGAAATATATCAAGGAAGAAGCTATAAAGTTTACAGAGGAATGGGTTCTTTAGGAGCTATGGAAAAAGGTTCATCTGATAGATACTTCCAAAATGGAACTAAAAAGTTTGTTCCAGAAGGTGTTGAAGGAAGAGTTGCTTATAAAGGTGTAGTAGCAGATACTTTATATCAATTAATTGGTGGAATTAGATCTGGTATGGGATACCTTGGAGCTCCAACTTTAGAAGATTTATATGAAAACGCAGGATTTGTTGTTCAAACAGCATCAGGAATAAGAGAAAGTCATCCACATGATATAAACATAACTAAGGAAGCTCCAAACTATAGCGTTAGAGAGTAATTATTTAGTTAGAGATTAATAGTAAATAGATGATAGTTGAGGGAATTCTTAAGGAAGTTTACCCCTTAACTATTATCTGTTATTTATAAATGGAGAAATATAATTCTATTTTTGTTGAAAAATGTATAATTTTACGAGATAATTAAAGAAAAAACATTAGGAGGATTCTAATGAATAAAGAATTAGTATTAGTACTTGACTTTGGTGGTCAATATAACCAGTTAATTGCAAGAAGAGTTAGAGAATGTAATGTATATTGTGAAGTTCATCCTTATAATTTAAGTGTTGAAAAGATAAAAGAAATGAATCCAAAGGGAATAATCTTCACTGGAGGACCGAACAGTGTATATGGTGAAAATTCTCCTTTATGTGATAAAGCAGTATTTGAATTAGGAATACCTGTACTTGGTATTTGCTATGGTTCACAACTTATGGCACATGTTCTTGGAGGAAGCGTTGCAACTGCTCCAGTAAGTGAATATGGTAAGACTGTAGTAAAAGTTGATAATGGATCAAAATTATTTGATGGTGTACATGAAACAACAATTTGTTGGATGAGTCATACAGATTACATAGAAAAATCTCCAGAAGGATTTAAAATAATAGGTAATACCCCAGTTTGTCCAGTAGCAGCTATGGAATGTGAAGAAAAGAATCTTTATGCAGTTCAATTCCATCCAGAGGTTATGCATACTGTAGAAGGAACTAAGATGTTATCAAACTTCGTTTATAACATTTGTAAATGTTCAGGAGACTGGAAGATGGATTCATTTGTTGAAAAGACAATTGAAGAAATAAGAGAAAAAGTAGGAAATGGTAGAGCGTTATGCGCATTATCAGGTGGAGTAGATTCATCTGTTGCTGCAGTACTTTTATCAAAAGCTATTGGTAAGCAATTAACTTGTGTATTTGTTGACCATGGTCTACTTAGAAAAAATGAAGGTGATGAAGTAGAAGCTATATTTGGGCCAGAAGGTCAATATGACTTAAACTTCATAAGAGTAAATGCTCAAGAAAGATTCTATGAAAAGTTAGCTGGAGTAGAAGATCCAGAAACTAAGAGAAAAATCATAGGTGAAGAATTTATAAGAGTATTTGAAGAAGAAGCTAAAAAAATTGGAGCAGTGGACTTCTTAGTTCAAGGTACAATTTATCCAGATATAATTGAAAGTGGATTAGGTGAATCTGCAGTTATTAAATCTCACCATAATGTTGGAGGGCTTCCTGACTACGTTGATTTTAAAGAAATAATAGAACCATTAAGATTATTATTTAAGGATGAAGTTAGAAAAGCAGGTTTAGAACTTGGAATTCCTGAAAAGTTAGTATACAGACAACCATTCCCAGGACCAGGACTTGGTATAAGAATAATTGGTGAGGTAACTGCTGAAAAAGTAAGAATAGTTCAAGATGCTGATGCAATTTACAGAGAAGAAATTGCTAATGCTGGATTAGATAAAACTATAGGACAATATTTTGCAGCCTTAACTAATATGAGATCAGTTGGAGTTATGGGTGATGAAAGAACTTATGATTATGCAATTGCTTTAAGGGCAGTAACTACAAGTGACTTTATGACAGCAGAATCAGCTGACCTTCCATGGGAAGTTCTTGGAAAAGTAACAACAAGAATAGTTAATGAAGTTAACGGGGTTAATAGAGTAATGTACGATTGTACAGGAAAACCACCAGCAACTATAGAATTCGAGTAAAATTTAAATTGCTACAAATGTGTATTTTTACACGTTTGTAGCAATTTTTTTGTTATGTAACTATAAAGATGCTATTATGCTTATATAGATAATGATTAATAAAAAGAAGAAAAGCTTTATTAATTAATTGGAAAAATATATATAAGATATTATAATAAAAGGTGAATGTTACTAGAAATAGTTATATATTTAAAGATATTGTATATAGTTATGAAGTTTGTTAAGGAGAATATTATGAATAATATTTTAAAAAAATTGAAGCTCTCATTAGTGATAGTAGGTATTGTAGTTGGAGTAGGAGTAGGATACTTAACTACTAATGGGGAAAGTAATATAGAAAATGATTATAATGATGAGAGTATAAATAATAGTAGTAGTGAAGTACTATTGTCAAGTTTAGATGAAAAAAGTTTAGAATATGAAGATATGGAAAGCGATTATAAGGAGTTAGAATATTTAGAGAGTATATTAAACAATCAGTACTTTGTTTTAATTAACAGGGATAATAGATTAGATAAAAGTTATGTTCCTATCAATTTGAAAAAATCTGAAGCAAAATTTTTAGAATATGTTCAGGATAATAATTTAGAAAGTGCTACATCAGCTGCGGCAAAAAAAATGTTTGATGCAGCAGCACAAGATGGTATTTCATTAATTGGGATCTCTGGATATAGAAGCTATAGCTTACAAAAGAAATTATATGAATCTAGAGTTAGGGAAAAGGGAGAAGAAAAAACACGTGCTTATACTGCAGAGCCAGGTGCTTCAGAGCATCAAAGTGGACTAGCTATAGATATTTTATGTAATGAGTATCAGACTTTAGATGAAGGTTTTGAAAATACAGATGCATTTAGATGGCTTACTGAAAATTGTTATAAGTATGGATTCATATTAAGGTATTTAAAGGGGAAGGAGGATATTACAGGATATAATTATGAACCGTGGCATTTTAGATATATTGGAAATGAAGAGGTAGCTGAAGATATAATGAATAGAGGATTAACTTTTGAGGAATATATAAATGAAGTGAAAAATAAAATTGATGAATTAAAAAAATAGAGCTAAAGTGAAAAAATATTAAAAATATGCTTTAAGTAACCATAGATGTAATATTATGGTATAATAATTACAAAACTAAGTGTAAATTGGGAGGGGTACATTTATGGGGAGAAGTGTTAAAGAAAGACTAAATGAAACTATTAAACGTGATAAACGAGAAATTAATGAAGAGGATAATAATATGGAATCAAAGGGAAATAAAGAAACAAATGTAGAGGATTTTATGAATAAAAAAATTAAAGAGATGATAGATGATGATGAGCAAAAGTCAAAAGAAGGCAATGAAAATGATGATTTTGAAGATGATTTCCAAGAAGAGTTTGAAGAAAAATCATCAAATGTAAAAAAAGTAATTGTAATTCTTTTAGTACTAATAATATCGCTTTCAACAATATTAGTATTATGGAGTAATGGCTATGAAATAGTTAATTTTGCATTTAATAAAGTTAGTGAAATTAATGAAGAAAAAAATTCAGAAAAGAAAAATGAAGTTGTAGAAAGTGAAGGTATTCCAGAAGCAACTATGGATTTAACTCAATGTTATCAGACCGTTCATCATATGGCTAATACTATAATAATAGCGGATGATGGGCAAATATGGGGTCAAAATGAGATTACTAGAGAAGCTGTTACTCAAATGGTTAATGAATCAAAAGGTAGAGATGACTATCTATCAGATGAATTAAAAAAATGGTTAGAATTAGACTTTTCAAATGGAGTTGAAGTTCATAATTATGTATGGGATAAACTTGATGGCAATATAGGAAAAGCTAAGGATTTAAATCAAGAAAAAATTCAACAAGTAATTAAATCTATGACGGAATAAATTATAGTTAAAATTGTTAGTATAAGAAAAATTGTGATATAATAAATATTGTTAAAAATCCCACATTATTTGGAGGTATGAAAATGAAAAATGGTTTAAGTTTAGATTTATCAAAAGTTCAACCATATGCATCTTTATTTGAATTAGATAAGATGGAAGGTATGGTTAAGTGGGCTCATGATACAATTCATGAAGGTACAGGAGCTGGTAACGACTTTTTAGGATGGGTTGACCTACCAGTTAATTATGACAAAGAAGAATTTGCAAGAATACAAGCTGCAGCTAAAAAAATTCAATCAAATTCAGATGTTTTAGTTGTTATAGGAATAGGTGGTTCATACCTTGGAGCAAGAGCTGCTATAGAAATGTTAACAAACAATTTCTATAATGTATTACCAAATAACAAGAGAAAGACTCCAAAGGTATTCTTCGTTGGAAATAATATAAGTTCAACATATATATCAGAGTTATTTGAAGCTATAGAAGGATTAGATGTATCTGTTAATGTTATATCTAAATCAGGTACTACAACTGAACCTGCAATAGCATTTAGATTATTCAAAGACTTCATGGAAAAGAAATATGGAGTTGAAGGAGCAAAAGAAAGAATATTTGCTACTACTGATAAAGAAAGAGGAGCATTAAAAGGTTTAGCAGATCAAATGGGTTATGAAACTTTTGTTGTTCCAGATAATGTTGGTGGAAGATTTTCTGTTTTAACAGCAGTTGGTTTATTACCAATCGCAGCAGCAGGAATAAATATTGAAGAAATGATGCAAGGAGCTGCTGATGCAAGAGAAATTTACGCTAATCCTTCATTAAAGGAAAATGCTTGTTATCAATATGCTGCTATGAGAAATGCTTTATATAATAAAGGTAAAGCAGTAGAAGTATTAGTTAACTATGAACCATCATTACACTATTTCAATGAATGGTGGAAACAATTATATGGAGAATCAGAAGGTAAGGATCAAAAGGGTATATTCCCAGCAGCAGTTGATTTCTCAACTGACTTACATTCAATGGGTCAATTCATTCAAGATGGTAATAGAATAATGTTTGAAACAGTTCTTAACGTAGAAAAGGCTGCTAAAGAAATAGTTATAGAAGCTTCTGAAAATGATGCAGATGGATTAAACTTCTTAGCAGGAAAGACTGTTGATTTCGTTAATAAGAAAGCATTCCAAGGAACTTTATTAGCTCATAATGACGGTGGAGTACCAAATATGGTATTAAATATTCCAGAGTTAAGCCCATACTACTTTGGACAATTAGTTTACTTCTTTGAAAAAGCTTGTGGAATAAGTGGATACTTATTAGGGGTAAATCCATTTGACCAACCAGGAGTTGAAGCTTACAAGAAAAATATGTTTGCTTTACTTGGTAAGCCAGGTTATGAAGAATTAAAAGCTGAATTAGAATCTAGATTAAAATAATTATTTTATAATATGAAGATTATAGTTGATGGAGATGCCTGTCCAGGTATCTCCATTATTACAAATATAGCAAAGAAGTATGAGCTAGAAGTTATAATTTATTGTGATATTAATCATTACATAACAGTAAATTATGGAGAAGTTAGAGTTGTTGATAGTGGATTTCAAAGTGTTGATATGAAGGTAGTAAATGAATGTAGTAATGGTGATATTATAGTTTCTCAAGATTATGGTGTTGCTGCTATTTGTTTAGGTAAGAAAGCTAATGTAATTAGTCCTAAGGGATATATTTACACAAATGAAAATATTGGAGCTATGTTAGAGCAAAGGCATTTATCTCAAAAGATAAGACGAGGTGGAGGAAAAACTCCTAATGCTAAAAAAAGAACTATAGAAGATGATAATAGATTACAAAATAATTTATTATATTTAATAAAAGATAAAAATATAGAATAAGCTGTAGAAATATATCTATAGTTTGTTCTTTTTTTTATATATATTAGACAAATTTCAGTTTTTATTTTAAAAAGGAAATAGTATAATTGAAATAGAAAAATATGTAAACTGTAGTGGTTTAATCATATACGAAATGGTGAGGTGGAGATAAATGAAAGAGGTTTTAATTGATTTTGACAATAAAAGCCCTGCTGACTTAAATAAAAATATAAATATTGCAGCATTTTTAACAGAAAACGATGATGTTGAATATAAGTTTATGGAAGGAATTGAGGGGATATGGAAGCCTATACAAGACTTTTCAAAAAGCAATATTTGTACGTGGAAACCTACTAAACCAGGTAAGTATATGATAATGGTTCAAGGAAAATCAACTAATTGTAAAAATGCATATGACTATCTTGGTAGATCAGAATATGAAATAGTAGAAAATTCAAAATTAATCAATAAAGTTGAAATAGATAAAAATAAAATAAATGTAGGGGAAAAATTACACATTAGTGTTAGTTCTAACGAAGAACTAGTGTTATACAGGTTTTGGATAAAGGGAAAAAAAGATTGGGAAATTTTAAGAGATTATACTACGGAAAATGAATTTGTTTTTACAGCTACAAATCCAGGTAAGATGGAAGTATTAATAGAATGTAAAAATGTACAATCTGAAAGAAATGTTGATGATTTTACAACTGTAAAGTTTGAAGTTAAGGATTTAGAAGAGATCGAAATAACAAACTTTCTATGTTTAACTCAAAATATGTTGGTTAATGAAGAGTTAATTTTTAAGGTTGAAGCTAATTATGAAAAAAATAGACCTTTATTATATAAATTTTTAAAGATAAATAAAGAAGGACGAGTTACTTGTATTCAAGATTTTTCTTCTAAGAGTATGGTTACTTTTAAGGAAAAATTGCCAGGTGAATATAAGTTATTATGTCATGTAAGAGATATGTTCTCAACAAATTCTTTTGATGATAGAGCTGTTATTGTTTATAATGTAGAGCCATATAATGAGGTTAAGATTAGATCATTTAAAAGTGATATTAAATCACCACAATCAGTTGGAACAGAAGTGAATTTATTAGCTTTAGTAGATGGAGGAAGAGAATTATTATATAGATATATTATAGAAGGTCCTGTTTCTGAAGATAGTGGATATATAAGAGGAAATGAGTTTATATGGGAGCCTAGAGATGAAGGTAAATATAAAATAACTCTTAAAGTTAAAGATATTTCATTTGGAGGAGATCATGAGGATATAACATCTATTCAATATGAAGTTTATAATAAAGGGGAAAAGCCTGTTAGAATAGTTGATGTTAAATGTGATAAAGGGAAAAGATGTATAGTAGGTGAATCTGTAAATATTAAAGTTAAAGCTGATGGTGGAATTAAACCTATATATAAGTTTACCATATATAAAAATGGGATTGAAAAAGAGAGTGCAGATTATGCGACAAACAATTGGATTAACTTTATACCAGAAGAAGTTGGGGAGTATGAAGTTGATATTAGATTAAAAGATGAATTTTCTTCAAAAGATTATGATGCATCAACATCTTTATTTATTGAAGTAAAAGATTATATAGCAGCAGATATTGATTATATTTTATTAAATAGCAAAGAAACCTATTTAGTAGGAGATATAATTAATATTGAGGCAATTATTAAAAACACAAAAAGCGTTTTAACTAAATTTGTAACAAAAATAAACGGATATGAAGTAGAAAACACTGAATTTATAGATGAAAAAGCAATAAAGATAAAACCTAAATGTCCAGGAAAATATACTTTTGTAATATACGCAAAGAATATAAAGTCTACTGAAGAATATGATAGCAAAAAGGAAGTTTCTATTTATGTTCATGAGGTTGTACCTGTAAATTCAACAAAATTACAGCTGTCATCTAATGATTTAAAGATAGGAAAAGAAGTTACTTTTGAAGCAATATCAAAAGGTGGAAAAGAAGTATGTTACGAATTTTATATTATGATAAATGGTGAATGGGTTTTATCACAAGGATATAGTAGGAAAAATTATTATACATTTATTCCGTTTAAGAGTGGTAAGTATAGAGTACTAGTTTTAGATAAAAGTTTTCACAAAGATGTTCCATATGAAGATTATGATACTATCGAGTTTGAAGTTATATAGTTCCAAAAAATGTATGCACCTCCGGGGAACATCCAGTATATGGATGTATTCTAGAGGTTGTACTTTTAAATTCTTGCAATTGGGGGATATTAATAATAGAATAAGCTATATAATAGTTTTACGAGGTGTTTTATGGAAAGACTAGATAAGG
Organism: Clostridium sp.; assembly: GCF_026168755.1. Classification (GTDB taxonomy): domain Bacteria; phylum Bacillota; class Clostridia; order Clostridiales; family Clostridiaceae; genus Clostridium. The sequence continues at coordinate 31,253 of NZ_JAPFDR010000023.1, forward strand.
TACTATCTAATTTAGGTTATGGTACAAGAAAAGAACTTAAGAAAATTTGCAGGAGTGGATTAGTTGAGGTTAATGGGGAAGTAGCTAAGGATAGTGGAATGCAAGTAGATCCTGAAAATGATAAAATTGTAATTAATGGAGAAGAAATTTTCTATAGAAAGTTTATTTATTTAATGATGAATAAGCCTGATGGAGTAGTATCTGCTACTTATGATAATAGAGATGAAACGGTGATTGACTTGTTAGAGGTTGAGCATCAAGTATTTGAACCATTCCCAGTAGGAAGATTAGACAAGGATACAGTAGGATTGTTATTATTAACAAATGATGGTGAACTGAATCATAGATTAATATCTCCAAAGTGGAAGGTTGATAAGGTTTATTATGCTAAGATAAATAAGAAAGTTACTGATGAAGATATAAGTAAATTTAAGGCTGGAATAACATTAGATGATGGATATCTTTGTAAGGAAGCAAAACTAGAAGTATTAAGTGCTACTGATGACGGATCAGAAGTTATGATTACAATTCAAGAAGGTAAATTCCATCAAGTTAAGAGGATGTTTGAGGCTGTAGGTAAAAAGGTTACGTACTTAAAGAGAACTGAGTTTGGTACATTGCCATTGGATGAAGATTTAGAAGAAGGCGAATATAGAGAACTTACTGATGAAGAATTGGCTATATTAAAGAGTTTTTAACGAAAGAAAACGAAAAATGATAGTAAAACATTCATATGTATAAAATTTAGCAAGATATTTTTCAAAAATACCTTGCAATATAAAATTTTCTTTACTATAATATTAATGCAAGGATAAATAAAAGGAATTAAATAGCCCCCTTTTTATTTATTGCTTATTGCTGAAGCGCAACCTAGCCCCAAGGGTTGCGTTTTTTTGCGTCCAAAAATAAAATTGGTAAATGATTTCATTTTGAGATTTTATTTATTTTATTAAAAATATTAATTAAATAAGATTTATTATATCATCCTTTATATAATAGGTTTTTTAAATTTAATTAATTATGGTAATAATATATACTAACTATGTTATAATAATTTTTATATAGATTGTATGTTCGATTAAAAAAGATAATTTAGTCGTGAAAATGAAGGGAGGATGTTCTTTTGGATTTAAAATCTTTACTTAATAAAGAACAATATGAAGGTGCGATAACTGTAGAGGGACCCGTACTTATTTTAGCAGGGGCAGGTTCAGGTAAAACTAGAGTTTTAACACATAGAATGGCTCATATGATAGAAGATTTAAATATTTTTCCTTATAAAATATTAGCAATAACATTTACTAATAAAGCTGCTAAAGAAATGCAAGAAAGGGTGCAGGCACTTATAGGGGATAAGGCTAATGATATGTGGATATCTACATTTCACTCAACTTGTGTAAGAATACTAAGAAGAGAAATTGAAAAGCTTGGATATAAGAAGAACTTTACTATATATGATGGAACTGATCAAAAGACACTTATAAAAGAGTGTATAAAAACTCTTAATATAAATGACAAGGAAATAACTGAACAAGAAATAATGGGTAAGATAAGCAAGGCAAAAGATAATATGCAAAGTGCAGATGCTTACTATAGAGAACACGAATCTAACTTCAGAGAAAAGAAAATTGCTGAAGTTTATAGAATGTATCAAAAAAGATTAAAAGAAAATAATGCTTTAGATTTTGATGATTTAATTTGTAAGACAGTAGAATTATTTAAAAAGAATTCAGAAACATTAGAATTTTATCAAAGAAAATTCCAATATATTATGGTAGATGAGTATCAAGATACTAATGGGGCTCAATATGAACTTGTAACTCTACTTGCAGCAAAGCATAGAAATATTTGCGTGGTAGGGGATGATGATCAATGTATTTATGAGTGGCGTGGTGCAGATATAAAAAATATACTTGGATTTGAAAAGGACTATCCAGAGGCTAAGGTTATAAAATTAGAGCAAAACTATCGTTCAAAAGGAAATATATTAGATGCAGCTAATGTAGTTATAGTTAATAATTCTACAAGAAAAAGTAAGGTTCTGAGAACTGAACAAGATGCAGGTAGTAAGGTAAAAATATACAGAGCATATTCTGATGGAGATGAAGGTACATTTGTAGCTAATCAAATAGAAAAAATAAAGAAAGAGCAAAATAAGCAATATAAAGATTTTGCTATACTTTACAGAACTAATGCTCAATCACGTATATTTGAAGAAAGTTTAAGAAGATCAGCAATAGCTTATAAAATTGTTGGTGGAACTAAGTTCTATGATAGAAAAGAAATTAAAGATATGTTAAGTTATTTAAAAGTTCTAGTTAATCCTTCTGATAGTATAGCTTTAAGAAGAATAATAAATGTTCCTAAGAGAGGAATTGGAGATGCAACTATACAAAAGGTTTTAGATTTTGCTGAAAGTTATGAGTTACCTTTATGGGATGCATTATCAGAAGTTAGAACTATTCCAACATTAACAGCTAGAAATTGTGTTGGAATCGAGAAATTTATGGAGCTTATGGAAAATCTAATGGTGATTTCTGAAACTGTACCAGTATCACATTTAATTGAGACAATTTTAGAAGATACAGGGTATATTAAAGAACTTGAAGCTTCAAAACAAATTGAAGATAAGAGTAGAATAGAAAACTTAAAGGAACTTGTATCTGATGCAGTGGATTTTGAGAAAAATTATGAAAAAGAAAAGGCAACAGGCTCAAGTGAATTTGATATAAATAAGACACAATTAGAAGCTTACTTAGAGAAAGTTTCTCTTGTTCAAGATACAGATAAACTTGAAGATGAAGAAGATGAAAATGGTAGCGTTATTTTAATGACCATTCATAGTGCAAAAGGATTAGAGTTCCCAGTAGTGTTTATGGTAGGTATGGAAAATGGAATATTCCCAGGTCAAGCATCATTTAATAGTGATGCTGAGATGGAAGAGTCTAGAAGACTTTGTTATGTTGGTATAACTAGAGCAAAGGAAACCTTATTTATGACTTCTGCTGAAGTTAGAAGAGTATTTGGTAGAACGGTAGCATATCCACAATCAGATTTTATTTCTGAAATTAAGCCAGAACTTAGAGAATACGTTACAATTACTGGTGATAGCAAAGATGTAACGACAGCCTCAGGTGCTGGAACAGTAAATGGTAGATTTAAACCATCTTATAGCAATCCTCATAGTTTAAGAAGCAATTATGGAACTTTTGAGAATAGGAACTTTGGTGGAGGAAATAACTCAACTTTAATATCAAATAAAACTTCATCAACATCTACAATGACTGATTCAGAAGCTACTATTGGAAGAAAAGTTAAACATGATAAATTTGGTGAGGGAACAATAATTACAGTAGCAGATGTAAATGGAGATAAAAAATTAACAATAGCATTTAATCAACAAGGAGTAAAAATGCTAATGTTATCAATGGCAAAACTAGAGATTTTATAAGAGGTATAAGTGACAAGGGGTAGGCGTAAGATGAAACTCTTAGCTTACCACTTTTAATTTATCGATGAAGAAAGGAAGAGTTGAATGGATAAGAAGATTCGTGTAGAGGAATTAGTTGAACTTTTAAATAAATATGCCTATGAATACTATTCTTTAGATAATCCATCGGTATCTGATAAAGAATATGATAGCAAGTATGATGAATTAAAAGCTTTAGAAGAGGAGACAGGATATGTATTGCCTTATTCACCAACGCAAAGAGTTGGGGATGTAGTTCTTCAAGGATTTAATAAATATACTCATAAAGCAAGACTTTGGAGTTTAGATAAGGCCCAAAGCTTTGATGAAATAAAAGAATGGCATAATAGGAATGTTAAATTTGTAAATGAAATGAATTCTAGAGGTGAAAACTTACCTAATCTTAGATATGTTATAACAAAGAAGTTTGATGGATTAACTATTAACTTAACATATGATGAAAGTGGAGTTCTTCAAACTGCTGCAACAAGAGGAAATGGTGAAACAGGAGAAGAAGTAACTGCTCAAGTTAAGACTATAAAGGAAATTCCTTTAAAGACTTCAACTGGTGATTTATTTGAAGTTCATGGTGAAGCAATAATGACTGTTGAAGCATTTGATAAATATAACTCTACATCAGAAACACCACTTAAAAACTTAAGAAATGGTGCTGCTGGGGCTTTAAGAAATTTAAATGTTAAGGAAACAGCTAGAAGAGGACTTTCAGCATTTTTCTATGATATAGGATATAAAGAAGAACAAAACTTTAAAACTTATGAAGAAATGCTTAACTTCATAAAAGAAAGAGGTCTTCCAATGGATGACTATATAAGATATGCAACTACTTTAGAAGAGGTAGAAAAATATATAACTGAAATCAAAGATATGAGATTTGATTTAAATTATGATATTGATGGAGTTGTTGTTGCCATAGATGATATAAGAACTAGAGAGCTTTTAGGATATACAGTTAAATTCCCTAAATGGGCAATTGCATTTAAGTTTGAAGCTCAAGAGGCTACAACTAAACTTTTAGATGTTGAATGGAATGTTGGTAGAAGTGGTAGAGTTGGTCCTACAGCAATACTTGAGCCAGTTGAGCTTGCTGGAGTTACAGTTAAGAGAGCAACCCTTAATAATATGGATGATATTAAAAGAAAAGGTGTAATGATAGGTGCAGATGTATTTATTAGAAGATCTAATGATGTTATTCCAGAAATAATGGGAGTTGTTGAATCAAGTTTAGAAAATGCTAAGGAAATTAAGGTTCCAGAAACTTGTCCAGCTTGTGGAAGTCATTTAGTTTTAGATGGAGCTCACTATTTCTGTGAAAATACATTATCATGTAAACCTCAAATGGTAAAAAGTATTGTTCATTTTGCTTGTAGAGATGCTATGAATATTGAGGGATTTTCGGAAAAGACAGCGGAGCAATTATTTGAAAAACTTGATATAAGATCAATTGCAGATTTATATAAGTTAGATTATGAAAAATTATTAACTTTAGATAAATTTGGACCAAAGAAAGCTCAAAATCTATTAGATGCAGTAGAAAGAAGTAAAACGCCTGAATTATATAGATTTATATATGCATTAGGTATTCCTAATGTTGGTGTTAAAACTGCTAAAGATTTAGTTAATAAATTTAAATCAATAGAAGGGTTAAAGAGTGCTACATTTGATGAACTAGTATCTGTTCAAGATGTTGGTGATATAGTAGCTAAATGTGTTTTAGAGTTCTTTCAAGAGGAAAAAGTATTAGCGACTATAGATGAGCTTTTAAACCTTGGAGTGAATCCTTCATTTGAAGAGCAAGTTATAGTAGAAAGTTCGTTTAATGGTAAAACTGTAGTTGTTACAGGAACTTTACAAAACTATTCTAGAGGTGATATAAAAGCTAAATTAGAAGCTTTAGGTGCGAAAGTTTCAGGAAGTGTAAGTAAGAAAACAGATTATGTTATAGCTGGAGAAGAAGCAGGCTCTAAATTAACAAAAGCACAAGATTTAGGAATTACTGTGTTATCAGAAGAGGAATTTGAAAAAATGATTTAATAAATTAAAAAGCGGTTACAAATAAGAGCTATTTGTAACTGCTTTTTTAATTTATATTATCATCAAATTTTATAATATTATCGTCTTCATTAGCTGTTAAATCTTCCATTAAAAAATTTGTATCTAAAGGAGTTTCATCTTTAGTTGCTACTTTTTCAAGTGATGAAATACTTTTATGTATTTTTTCAAGTAAAAAAGTTTGGATTCGTTGATTCTTAGCCATTTTAAGAAAAGCTATGAAAGACCATATTCCAATAAACATAAAGCAAATCATAAAAATAATAGCTACTGATTGGAAAATTATTTGAACTACTTGTAGTGCAGTTGTCATATATTAGTACCTCCATAATTTTATAAAAGGGAACTCATCTTTTTTATTGGATGAGCAAAGTTTTATTTACAAAATATAAAATTTTGAATCTTACTTAAAAGATTATATCATAAATTGGAAATAATGCTATAAAAATATTAACTTATAATTTAAAAGATTAATTCTCATTAATTATGTCTATAATTATAAAGAAAGTATATAGAAAGGAGAAATAAGTTTGAAAAAAATAATATTAACTATTTCTATTTCAATTATAACTATAATTATTTTATTAAGCTTTATAGATACAACACCACAACAAGTTTCAAATAATACAGCTGATATTGTGTATTCAATAAATAGCATACCAACAAATTTAAAATCTATAGGTGATTTAGATAAAAGGCAACAAGATATAGTTTGTGCTACTAGTAAAGGATTAGTAGAGATTGATTCAGAGGGGAATATACAACCGGCATTAGCAGAAAGTTATGAAATAAATGATGATGGATTAGAATATGTTTTTAAAATAAGAAATGACGCATATTGGAGTAATGGTGATAAGATAACACCAGAAGACATTGTTTCATTTTTTAGAGAAGTAATTACAGAGGATAATGAAATATCAGCATTATTAAATGTTTATGGAGTAAAAGATTATTTAGAAAGTGATAAAAGTTTCAGTGAAGCTGTTGCAATTACTTCTGATGAAAACAGTATAAAAATAAGATTAAATTCTAAAGATGATGGATTTATAGAAGAGCTAACAAAGCCACAGTATAGGTTAAGAAAAGACGTTTTGTTTTGGGAGGATATAGCTTTAAATTATAAGGATATACCTTATTCGGGAGATTATTGTATTGATAGCATAAGTGAAACAGAGGTTATACTAAAAAGAAGTGATAAAGCTAGTGTAGAATTAGCTCAAACAATACATTTAGTTAAGGATGAAAGTGAGGATTTAGCATTAGCAGCTTTTGAGATAGGAAGTAGAGATATTGTAATTAATCCTCCTAAAAGCCAATTAGAAAGGTTGAAAACAGAGGGAAAGCTAATAGAATCTCCATCAAATGAAGCATTATATTTAGCCTTTAATGTAAATAATTCTAACTTCTCTAATGAAGTTAAAAATGAAATTTATAGGTTAGTGAATGAAGCTATAGAAGAATATCAAAATCAAAACAATATATTAGTTGAGTTAGCAGAATGTAGTTATTTTAGAGAGGACAAAGAGGATATAACTAAACTTCAAAGTAGAAATGTTATGGTTAATACTGAAAAAGAAATAACTATGCCATCCAAGATTGTATTAGTAGCCCAAGAAAGTCTTGAAAATAAAGATATAACTAGTTATATAACTAATTGGTTTAAAAACAATACTGAGACTTCAATTGTAGTTAATTTATTATCTGAGGATGATATGAATCTAATTAGTGAAAAAAATTATTATGATATTGCCTTAGTTAATGTTTATGCAAAATTAGATGATGATGAACAACTTTTAAATACTATTTCTAGTTTTATTCCAAAAGATCAAAGAGAAATGATAAATAATTCAAACTCAAAAGCTGAGAAGGAAGAATTATTTTCACAAATAGAAGAAGATTTATTTAATAATTATAGAATATTACCGCTATTATTTTATAATAATACAATAGCTGTAGATAGTAATGTTGATAGCAACATATTAGATGGAAATGGAAATATAGATTTTAAAAGTATAAAACAATAAAAAGAATGATTAAGGAATACTATTTTTATTCCTTAATCATTCTTTTTTGAATTACAATAATAATTAAATTTTAGTTGTTTGTTCATTATTTTCATCAGATTTATTTAAGGTGGTTGGTTGTATTTCTATAGGATTTTCATCAACTATCATATCAACGGGAACAGTATGAATTACCTCTGTTGAAGTATTAACTTGAGTTTCTATAATTTTTGCAGTTCCAGTATTTGCATCAGGAGATACTACATCAGTGTTAATAGATTCTTCTTGTGATTTTCTAACTTCAGTGGTTGAAAGGGTATTATCTTCTAGTAATCCTAATTCATCCATATATTCATCCTTAAAAAGATGAATAAGTAAAAAGAAGTTTAAGAAATTTCTATAGCTGTCGAATGTATTTTTACTAATAGAAAATGAATCTTTACGTTTATTGTAAGTTATATATTTATTGAATATTGGAGCAATCCCAGTACTATCAGGGGTTGGTATATTAGGCATTCTAAAATAACTTTCATCAACCATATCATTAGAATTTAAAGTAAAACCACGATATCTTTCATAATCATCTAAAGTTGGAGCTTCTGGCCAACTTGTTATTAGACCAGAGTTAATAATAAATTTCTTATATACAGTAGATATCATAGTTCGATATTCATTAGAATTGTTAATTATATTTTGGTAAATAATAAAAGCAAGAATATAAAATGTAATATCAAAGCATGAATATTTAATTTCTTTTTTTGAAGAAAGTTTATAAAAAGCTCCCTTATCCTCATCATATAATGTATATAGCCTATTTATAATTTCTGTTGTTTTCTCTGAGAATGTCAGTATTTTTGTATGTTTATAAGATAAAGTTAGAACTATAGAACATAAGGAAGCTGTATCTAATGAATCAATATAATAATCTTTTTCATCAAATTTACACATAGCATAATCAGTAAGATCTATAATTAAATCTTTCAACTCATCATTATTATAATTATAGCTATAAAGAACATTTAGTGATAATAAAACCTTGCAGACTTCATCTAATGAACAATCATAGATTTGATCTTTAAAATCACAGAACATCTTTAAAATTTGTTCTGAAAATTCCTTATATAAATCAGAAGATTCATCATTAGGATTTTTTATAGAGTATAAGTAATATGCAATCATCATGAATGCCTGATCAGAAAACTTGAATTTTTTATCTTTATCAACTAGGTTGAAATTTTTAGAATTATTTTCTAATATGTTTTTCTTATCTACAAATACACCTTCTCTATTTCTTAAATGTGTTGAGTAAAAGTCAAGTTGGTCTTTTGCCAAGTTTTTGTATATTTCATTGATTGAATAAATACTTTTGTCTATATTTTCAAAGCCTCTATAGTAATCTAATAATTCTAATAAGCATAATGACATTAATGCATTAGTACTTGGGTTGATTTCTTTTTTAAAAGTTTCTTCATCAAATCCGTTTGAGTTTTTACTATGAATAAATGTTGGAGAAGCCTTTCTATACACACATAATAGTGGAGAAAAGTTACTATTTGTGGTAATATCAATTGGGGAAGATAATTTATTATACTTTTTTATTTGAGAGACTAAACCGCATCTAGAGTTTAGTACAATAGTTTTTACTGCTTCTTTAGATAAATAAAAAAGTTGTCCGTTAATTTCCTTTTCAGAAAGGCTATTCATTCTAAAAAATGGCCCAATATATCTCAAATTTTTCACCTCTTAATTAATTCTTATATTAATATTATGAGTAGAGTGAGAATTTGTTGCATTATTTTTTTAAAAAGGAGAAATTTATATATATAAGCAATTATTAAAATGGAGGAGTTATAAATGAGAAGTGACGGAAGAAAGAATGACCAGGTTAGACATGCAAAGATAACTAGAAATTATATAAAACATGCAGAGGGATCAGTTTTAATTGAAGTTGGTGATACTAAGGTAATTTGTACTGCATCAATAGAAGAGAAGGTTCCTCCCTTTTTAAAAGGTACAGGAGAAGGATGGATAACAGCAGAATATAATATGCTTCCTCGTTCTACTGCAACAAGAAAGCCTAGGGATATAGCAAGATTAAAAGTTGATGGTAGAACTATGGAAATACAAAGATTGATAGGTAGAGCATTAAGATCTGTTGTAGATTTAAAGGCATTAGGAGAAAAGACTATTTGGATAGATTGTGATGTAATTCAAGCCGATGGTGGAACAAGAACTACTTCTATTTGTGGTGCATTTGTTGCTTTAGTTGATGCTATGAATAAGCTTCATAGACATAAGCCGTTTAAGGTATATCCTATTAGAAAGTTTTTATGTGCAACAAGTGTAGGTATCGTTGGAGATGAAAAATTACTAGATTTATGTTATGAAGAAGATTCAACTGCAAGGGTTGATATGAATGTTATTGGAACAGATGAAGGTGAATTTGTAGAAATTCAAGGTACAGGAGAAGAAGCACCATTTAATAGAAAAGAATTAAATGAGCTATTGGATTTAGCTGAAAAGGGTATAAAACAAATGATTCAATTACAAAAGGAATGTTTAAAAATGGATTCTTTATGGATTGGAACGGGAGAGTAGTATGAAAAGAATAATTTTAGCTAGTAATAATTTAAAGAAAATAAAAGAAATAAAAGAAATACTTAAGGGATTTCCTTTTGAAGTCTATTCATTAAAGGATATGGATATTGATATAGAAGTTGAAGAAGATGGTTTGACTTTCGAAGAAAATGCAAAAAAGAAAGCAGTGGAAATACATCAATATTTAGTAAATAAGGGTGAAAGTAATTTTATAGTTTTATCAGATGATTCTGGGTTAGAAGTAGATTGTTTAAATGGGGAACCAGGAGTATATTCAGCTAGATATGCTGGTGAACATGGTAATGATTATAAAAATAATCTTAAACTATTACAAGAAATGAAAGATTTTAAGGGTGATGAGAGAAGTGCTAGATTCGTTTGTGTAATAGCAGTAGTATTTGAAGATGGTAGTGTTAAAACTGTAAGAGGTGAAGTTGAAGGTACTATTATAGAGGAGCTAAAAACAGAAGGTGGATTTGGATACGATCCATTATTCTTCTATAAAGGATTCAATAAAACATTTGGAGAAGCAACACCAGAAGAAAAGAATGCAATATCTCATAGAGGAAATGCTCTTAAAAAACTTAAAGATATACTAATTTAATATTGTTCGGCATGTGGAAGCGAAAAAATGAAATATTTATTTTACGGGAACTGTGAAATTTTCGCCTAGAATTTATATAATTGATTACGTAAAGTTGGCTAAAGTTTTTAAACTCGCGGTTAGCTCAAACAGTAAAAACTTCTTAACGCCAACTTTATTCCATCAATTATTAAATTCTTAACGAAAATTACACAATTCATGGAGATAATATCATTAATTTTCGTTATCACCGCATTCGAGCTCTAATGAACAATTTAGATAATTTATAGTGAAGGGATGATTATAGTGCTTATTGCAGTGATAAGTGATTCTCATGGTAATAGAAGTAGTATAAGTAAGATAAAGAAGAAAATAAGTGATGCAGAAGTGCTTATTTTTTTAGGGGATGGGGAAAATGATTTAAATGAAATTACAGAAGAATTTCATGGAGAAGTATACGCTGTTAGGGGGAATTGCGATTTTAATGGTAAATATCCAGAAGAAAGAATAATAGAAATTAAAGGTAAGAAAATATTTATGTGTCATGGACATAAATATGGTGTTAAATATGGATATAATTCTATTTATTATAAAGGAAAAGAGAGTGGTGCAGATATAGTGTTATTTGGGCATTCTCATTTACCTATTATTGAGGAGTATGATGGATTAATATTGATGAATCCAGGAAGTATTTCACATGGAATGGGTAAGATTGATAAGACTTTAGGATATATTGAATTAGATGATGATAAAAAACCAATAATATATATAAAAGAGGTATAAAATAAAAATATAAAAAAATAAAAAAAGGTATTGACGGATTAAAAATCATCATGTAGAATAATCATTGTCGCTGCGAGATGTAGCAATATGATTACCGGGGTGTGGCGCAGATGGGAGCGCGCGTGGTTTGGGACCATGAGGTCGCAGGTTCGATCCCTGTCACCCCGACCAACTTAGTTAAATTAGACTTGACTTTTATAAGTAAATCTGATTAACTAAATAAGTAACATGC
>NZ_JAPFDR010000103.1 GCF_026168755.1 Clostridium sp.
AAAGAGTTAATACTATTTAAAGACGATAAAGAAGAAAATACTATACAAAATAAGCCAATAACAGAAGAAGTAGAAGCGATTAATGAGTATATAACAAAAGAAAAAGATATAGAGCTAGGAAGAATATATACTCCTAAAGACCTTGATAATATTAATCGAGAAATAGAAATGAGAAAGAAAGGTGTTGAAGTTTTTAATGAAAACTCTATGTGGAGCAATTTATATAAGGTAGCAAATGAAATTAATAATGAAAAGTTAAATAGTTATATAAAAATAGGAGAAGAAGAAATAAAAAATATGAAGTAGGAGGTGTGATTTTTGGACACTCTTTATACATTAATTGAGAATGGAGTTCTTGAACTAGGAAATGTATTTGAAAGTTGTATTAGATGGTTAGGTTGGGGATTAGTAACCTTACTTGCTAAATTAGTCAATGGAATTGAAAGTACGTCTAATAAGGTATATACAATAAATGGATTTTTCAATAGTTCAGAAGTAAGTCAATTAATAGATAAATATGAACCTTTAGTTTGGACTATACTTGCTATTTCAATAGGTATACTAGGGTTTAGAATTACATTTAATAGGCAGCAAAATAGAAATGAGTTACCATCAAATATATTATTTTCAATATTAGTAGTAGTATTACTTTCTACTTTTATGACAAAGATGAATGAGATAACTAAAATAGCGATAAGTAGTATAAATAATACTAATCAAAGTATAACAGATACATTAGTTAAAGAAAGTTTATATGATATATATTATTTGGATGACAATAATTTTAATTTATCTGGAGAAACAAATAATATAAGTGCAGATAGTATATATAATATAGATATAAATGAAGCTATTGATGCAAGTGAAGTTAAAGATTCAGATTTATTCAAGAAAAAGATAATTTTCGAAGAAAATGGAGATAAAAAATTAGTTAAGTTAGAGAAAGGATGGTTTTCAATAGATGAAATGTATTATAGATATAATATTGATTTTATATCAGTAATCATCTCTCTTGGAGCTATTGGAGTAGCATTTGTTTGTATTATGTTAAAAGTTATAAGGTTATTATTTGAATTAGCATTTAATAAACTTTTTATAACATTACTAGCATTTGCAGATATTAGTGATGGTAAAAGGTTGAAAGAAATGGTAAAGCATATAATATCCATATTTATAGTTATATTTATTACTGCTGTATTAACTAATATGTATATGTTGTATAATTCATGGATAACAAGAAGTCTTGTTGCTAATGGATTAGGTAATAATGGAATATTAAAAATATTATTTATTGTAGGTGGAGCAATAGCGGTTATAGATGGTCCTAATTTAGTAGAAAGAATATTGGGAATAGATGCAGGGTTAAAGAGTTCATGGGGAACTTTAATGGCTGGATATGGAGTAGCAAAGGGAGCATTAAATTCAGGAAAATTATTAGCTGGATTAGTACCTAAATTAGGAAATGGATTTGCTTTAGGCATGGCTGGTGTTGGTGGAGCTATGTCAGGAATGTTTGAAGGAAAAGATAAAAATAATATACCTAATAAAGAAAATGATTCAGATATTAAAAAGCAAGATAAAACTGTAGATAGTCAACCAAGCCAAATGAAAGCAAGTAAAGACAATGAAGCAGATTTAAATACTATAAATGATAAATTTAAGGATATAGATGAACTTAAAAATAATTCAGCTAATGATATTAATATGCAAAATAAAAATGGAGATAAACCAGGAAGCTTAGGTGGAGAAAGTTTACAAGAGCAAATGAAAGCAAATAAAAATAATTCAGCTAATTTAAATGCTTTAAATGATAAGTTTAGGGAAATAGATGAATTAAGAAACAATCCAAATAAAGATTTTGGTAAGAATAGCTTAGAAGATAATGATTCAAAAGGATTAGATGGAAAGACTGTACAAGAAGGAATGAAGTCATTTAAAAATAATGAAAGTAATTTAAATTCACCAGGTGATAAGTTTAAAGACATAGAAGGTTTAAGGAACAATCAAAATAATGATCTTGATAAGAATAACATAGCGGCTAGTAAAACAAAGGGATTGGATGGACAGACTGTACAAGAAGGAATGAAAGCAGTTAAAAATAATGGAAGTAATTTAAGTTCATTAAATGATAAATTCAAAGACATAGAAAATCTAAGAAATAATCCAAATAAAGATTTTAGTACAAATAATATAGAAGGCAATAAAATAAATGGCTCAGAAGGACAAACTATGCAAGAAGGAATGAAGTCATTTAAAAATAATGGAAGTAATGTAAGT
>NZ_JAPFDR010000105.1 GCF_026168755.1 Clostridium sp.
AATCGAGTAGGAGGTAGATAATTATTTTATCTACCGACCTCTCACACCACCGTGCGTACCGGTCTGGTACACGGCGGTTCTTTAAGTTTAATGAATTTTAATATATTGACGCGTTAGGCTTTTTAAGCCTAAGTCGGTAAAGAATTGATTTGTAAGTGTAGTATTTAATATTGCACTATTAGCTACTCGCCAATATCCTTTACGGGTATTGGCAAATTTTAATGACTGGTAGTGATTTAATCCTAACTTCCTAAGGTTTTTATATCTTGTTTTAACCTTTTTCCATTGTTTCCATATACACATTCTTAGTCTTTGTCTTATCCATCTATCCAATTGCTGAACTATGCCTTTGCATTTGGCTATTCCATAATAGTTAATCCACCCAATATTAGTTTGATTTAATTTAATTATTCTTTGTTCCAAAGTCATCGGTTTCGACCTAGATAATATCTCTCTAATTTTATCCTTGTATCGTTTTAATGATTGTTTAGATATGGTAGGACAAGCTTTTCCAAAAGATAGTATTATCGTAAATCCTAGAAACTTTCTTTTCCATGGTCTCTCTACTGCACTTTTACTTCTATTTACTTTTAATTTCAATTTACCTTCTATGAAATTTGTTATGTTCTCCATAACTCTTTCTCCAGCTCTTTTACTCTTAACGTAAATATTGCAATCGTCAGCGTAGCGACAGAATTTATGACCTCTTTTCTCTAGTTCCTTATCTAATTCATCTAGAATTATATTAGATAGAAGTGGACTTAATGGACCCCCTTGTGGAGTTCCTTCCTCACTTGTAACTACTATTCCGTTAATCATTATTCCAGATTGAAGATATTTTCTTATTAACCTTAATACTCTCTTATCTTTTATATCTCTTGAGAGCTTATACATAAGTATATCGTGGTTGACTCTATCAAAGAATTTCTCTAGGTCTATATCTACAACCCACCTGTAACCTTCATTAATATAAGTTTCTGCTTTTTGTATAGCATCTTTCGCTCCTCTTCGAGGACGGAATCCAAAACTATTTTCTGAAAAGTTCTCGTCATAGATATAATTTAGCTCTTGAGCAATTGCTTGTTGAATAAACCTATCCAAAACTGTTGGTATTCCTAATAATCTAGTTCCTCCATTTGGCTTTGATATTTCAACTCTTCTAACTGGCATCGGTTTATACTCATTATTTAAAATACTTTCTTTTATTGATAACCAATTATCTTTAAGAAATTGTCTAAGTTCATAGACTGTCATTCCATCGACTCCATGGCTACCTTTATTTGAAATTACTCTTCTCATTGCTAGAAGTAAATTTTCTCTTGATAGTATTCTCTCCAATGAGCCATATTCGAATTCACTGGCTTCTCCTTTTGAAGTTGCCGAGAATCCTCTATGCACTCTTTGCATATTTTCAGGTTCCACCTTATCTTTTGCACTAGAGCCTAAATATTTAGTTTTCTGCAATTCTTGATTATTCTGCGAAACTTTCAAAATTTAAAACCTCCTTAAAGTTCAGTCCTTCATCCGCTATTCGCGATTAGCGGAGTTACTATGACCTCTGCTGACTTCTGATAGTTCAGCTATATATCACTATATAGGTTATTGTTTTAGAAATTCATCTTTATTAACAATATATCTATCAGACCTCCCCAGGTAAGAACAACAACCTTCATCTCATATATCTGCTACATTTACTCCTAAGGTTTCGGGTAGTGTTGGACTTTGTTTTGTAATGCAGACTCGTCCCACCTTAGTGAGCCTTGTATGTAGTTCGTGTTCCTCAGACCGAGACTTTGCCTCCGACTTCCTTCAGATTCCACCTCACGATGGACACCCTTGTCCTTGGCTAGTGGTTCCCACTACCAAGCCCACAACGGACTTTCACCGTCAAGTTGTTGCCCATGCTGGGCACACATTAA
>NZ_JAPFDR010000050.1 GCF_026168755.1 Clostridium sp.
TCCGCCGCTAGCTTTGTTCCGAAGAACTCCACTCGCTCGACTTGCATGTGTTAGGCACGCCGCCAGCGTTCGTCCTGAGCCAGGATCAAACTCTCACTAAAAAGTTTAATCATTTGCTCAAATTACTTTGAGATTTTAAAGGCTCCAAAATGACTTTCGTCATTTTGTAAGTTCGAATAACTAAATTAAAATTTAGATTCTCACTCATCTCATAAAGAATTGCTGGTTTACTTTAACTATATTCTGTTCAATTTTCAAAGACCATTTACTCTGTCGCACCGAAGCGACTTCCTCATCTTATCATTCCTACTGGTTCATGTCAACAACTTTTTAAAAAAGTTTTTAAAATCAATCCAATTAGAAACTTACTAAGATAATACCGAAGATCTTTCATTAATACTTACTTCCTCCTCGGCAACGAAACTTATCTTACCATCTATTTATTATATCAATATATATATTTTTTTCATTTATTTCAATTTATATTTATTTTTCTGCTATTTTCTATCTTTTTCTTAATTATTATAATATTGATACACTAGGATACGTTTTATTAATAATATATGTGCATTAATATTTTAATAGCTGTTATATATATTGGATGAACAAAGCTTCCATTACTAAAATATGAAACTTTTCTAAGCATGTAACTATAATGATAAAAAGACAGAAATCAATACAATGATATGCTACCTCTCAAGTAGAGAGGGAGCAGTTCACAAAATTAACCTCTGTCTTTTTATTAACTATCTTTATTAGATTTATATACATTATATAAATTTATTATACATTTCCATCTACCAATATTCATAATTTGTCTATATAGTAATGGTGATTGTTCCTTTATAGCATCAATTTTTTCATCATAAGTTTTATATTGTTTAGTTATATCATTATAAACATTGCATAAATACTCATTTTTTCTTTGCATCGTATAGTTTAAAAGTTTGATATTAGTATATGGCTGCTCTGTTTTTGGTTTACCAAAGAATATCTCTACACTATTATCTTTTATTTTAATTTCTTCATTGCTATATCCAGCATAATTTAAGCCTTGTATAAATGCATCTCTCATTTCTTCATTTATTAGGGTTATATTTATATCTACTGATAACTCATCTGGCTCAGAAAATTCTCCAAGAATAAATCCTGTTACCCACCAATGTTTATCTTTTCTTTTGAAAATAACTTCTCCATTTTTCCTAACAACAATGTAAATATCTAATAATTCCTCAGGGCTTATTTTATCATAAAATACATTCTCACTATCCATCGTTTCATTATATATAGTTTTTTCTGAGGCATACACTCCAACTTCAGCACCTGTACAAATTCCATACTGTCCCTTCCAAAATTCAATAAGCCATCTCTTATTATTGTAGTTAAAATAAATAGGTTCACAATCAAATATCATACTTAATGGTGCAGAAAATTCATCATAAACTCTACAATAACCGTAATCATACTGCCATGCATCAATTCTTGAATAAAAAATTCCCTGCTCATTATCATAATCAAAACCTGCTTGATTTATTGAATCATATAATACATTTTCTATATCTTTACTTGAATCTATATTATTTTTTAATTCTAATATTGATTTTTTTAAATTTTCATCTCCATAAGAATTATTAATAGAATATATTGTTAGTATTAATTTTAAAATTTTATTATTTAAACTATCAACTTTCTCTAAAAATTTATCATTTGTACCCACAAAACCCACCTCATATTATTTATACTACATAATATTCAAAGTGGGTTTTTATGTTAATATTTTTTACAACAACTCTATTTAATTAACTCTTTTCTTAAAAATGAATTTTTACCTACTTTAAATGGAACCTTAACCTTACACATCATTCCTGGATGTGGGCACCCTTCTATAGCTTCACCCTCTTCATTATAAAGTTCTCCAACAATAAAGCTTTCACCAAATTCGCCTGGAGTTAGTATTTCCACTCTATCTCCTTTTACAAATTTATTTCTTTGCTTACATAATGCAATTTGACTTTCTTCATCATACTCATGAACTATAGCAACTACATCATATTCTCTAACATGGTCATTTGTATGATAAATTATTGCATCACTTTTAGGTTCATTAAAGAAAAATCCAGTATCATATTCTCTATGACTAACTTTATACATTTCGTCTCTTAAAACTTTAGGTAATTTATAATTTTCTGGATCTTCATAATATAAATCTATTGCTTTTCTGTACGCATTAACAACTATAGCAACATAATATTCACTCTTATTTCTACCTTCAATTTTTAAAGATGAAATTCCAGCTTCTAAAAGCTCTGGTAAGTGCTCTATCATACATAAATCTTTTGAATTCATTATATATGTACCATGTTGGTCTTCTTCAATAGGGAAATATTGATTAGGTCTTTTTTCTTCTACTAATGAATACTTCCATCTACAGCTTTGTGCACAAGCTCCTCTATTAGAATCTCTTCCTGTCATATAACTTGAAAGTAAACATCTTCCTGAATATGACATACACATAGCTCCATGAACAAAAACTTCTAATTCTAATTCTTCTGGTATATGTTCTCTAATTTCTTTTATTTCCTTTAATGAGCACTCTCTTGCTAAAACTACACGTTCTGCACCTAAATCATGCCACATATTACAGCCTTCATAATTTACTGTATTAGCTTGTGTACTAATATGTATTGGTAAATTAGTATGCTTTTGAACAGTTCTAAAAACTCCAAAATCTGATACTAAAACTGCATCAACTTTAGCTTCTTCAAGACTTTTTAAGAATTCTGGTAACTTTTCTATTCCTTCATTCCTTGGCATTACATTTACTGTACAATATATCTTTTTTCCTAAACTATGAGCAAGTTCTGCTCCTTCTCTTATCTCTTCAAATGAAAAGTTTTGTGCTGCTGCTCTTAATGAAAATGCTTCTCCACCAAAATAAACTGCATCAGCTCCATATTGAAAAGCAATTTTTAATTTTTCTAAACTCCCTGCTGGAGCTAATAATTCTGGCTTTTTATATTTTGTTATCATAAGATTCATCCTTTTGCTTTATTTATAATTTATGATTTTATTATATACTACTATTTATTTAATTCAATCTAAAAACTAATACAATACTAGCAAAATACATATTAAAAAATGATAAGTACCACTAATGTTAAAATTTATATTATTAGTGGTACTTATCATTTTTTAATATTTTTATTACAATGATAGTAAGATACAAATAAACTTGAGGTGTAATTATGGAAAAGATAATGAGACCCGTCTGGGCTGAAATAGATTTAGATATACTTGCAAATAATATGAGAAATATAAAAAAATTAGCTGGAAATAAAGAAGTTATGGCTGTTGTAAAAGCTGATGCCTATGGACATGGTGCTTTAGATGTAGCTCCTTGCCTTTTAGAAAATGGTGCTTCAAGACTAGCTGTTGCAATGCTTACTGAAGCAATAGAACTTAGAAATAATAATATTACAGCCCCTATAATGATACTTGGATATACACCATTATATTTAGGTGAAGATTTAATTAATTATGATATAGAACAAACAATTTATGATTTAGATTATGCAAAGGAATTATCTTCTTTAGCAATAAGTTTTAATAAAAAAGCAAAAGTTCACATAGCCTTAGATACTGGCATGGGTAGAATTGGCTTCCTTCCTAGTGATGAAAGCTTTAATTTTATTCGTGAAATTTGTACTTTAGATGGATTAGATGTTATTGGAATATTTACTCACTTCTCTAGCTCTGACGAGAAAGATAAAGAGTATACTCAATATCAATTTAATCAAATTTATGATTTTATTAACAAGTTAGAAAATGAAGGAATTAATATACCTTTAAAACATGCTTGTAACAGTGCTGCAATAATAGATATGCCTAATACTTATTTAGATTCTGTTAGAGCTGGAATTATTCTTTATGGGTATTATCCTTCAAATGAAGTTCAAAAAGAAAATTTATCAATTAAACCGGCTTTAACTTTGAAGGCTAAAATTGCTCATGTTAAAGAATTAGAAAGTGGTATGTATATAAGTTACAATAGAACTTTTAAAACATCTAGGAAAAGTAAAATCGCAACTATTCCTATTGGATATGCAGATGGATATATTAGAACCTTAAAACATGAAGCTAGAGTTATTGTTAATGGTAAACTTGCTCCTATAGTAGGTAATATTTGCATGGATCAATTTATGATTGATGTTACTGACATAGATGATGTTAATACTGGAGACGAAGTTATATTATTAGGTGAAAGTAATGATATTAAATTTAACGCTGATGACCTTGCTAAATGTATGAATAGTATAAATTATGAAGTTCTTTGTCTATTAAAAAAGAGAGTTCCTAGAGCATACATTAAAAATGGCCAAATAATCCACGTAAAAAATAACGTCTAATAACTAAATTGTTCGTTATGTGGAAGCGAAAAAATGAAATATTTATTTTCCAGGAAACGTGAAATTTTCACCTAGAATTTATATAATTTATTCCATAAAGCTGGCTAAAGTTTTTAAACTCGCTATCGCTCAAACAGTAAAAACTTCTTTACGCCACTTTACTCCATCAATTATTAAATTCTACGGCTCAATTTCAATGTTTCTTCCAAATTAATATTTCATTTTTTCTTTTTTCACGTAACTACTTATAACCTTGAACCTTCTAGTTAATTATTTCTGCTACATATATAACAAATAATTAACTTTTAAGGTGGAATTGCAGTTCATCAAGTGGAAAAAACAATATAAATTCTTAACGCAAATTACATAATTCCTGGAGGTTATATCATTAATTTTTCGTCTCCACGTGACGAACAATAGAATTCATATCTTATCTAAAAAATCCTCGTAGCCTAATTCTTGCATTTTATCTTTAGGTATAAATTTTAATGCTGCTGAATTTATACAATATCTCAATCCACCTAATTCACTAGGTCCATCTGGAAATACATGACCTAAATGTGAATCTCCAGCTTTACTTCTAACTTCTGTTCTAAACATTCCATGACTAAAGTCTTCTATTTCTTTTACATAGCCTTTATTAATTGGTTTAGAAAAAGCTGGCCATCCACAGCCTGAATTAAATTTATCTTTTGATGAGAATAATGGCTTTCCAGTAACTATATCTACATATATTCCCTCTTCAAAATGTACATCATACTCATTATTAAAAGGAGGTTCAGTTCCATTTTCTTGAGTAACTTTATATTGAAGAGGTGTTAATCTTTCTTTAAGTTCCTTTTTCTTTTCATCTGATAATTTCCATGATTCTTCTATAAATTGCTTTCTACCAGAACCAACATAATAAGCCTTATATCTAAATGGATTTTTCTTATAATAATCTTGGTGATATTCTTCTGCTGGATAAAACTCTTCTGCTTTTAATATCTTTACAGCTATAGGTTTATTAAATATACCGCTTTCATTTAATTTTAACTTATATTCTTCTGCTATTTTCCTTTGTTCATCATCCCTATAAAATACTGCTGTTTCATAACTTCTTCCTCTATCATTAAACTGTCCACCTTCATCAGTTGGATCAATACTCATAAAGAATGCTTCTACTAATTCTAAGTACTTTAAAATATTTTCATCATATGTAATTTGTACTGCTTCATAGTGTCCTGTTTCTGTTCTACATACTTGCTCATATGTAGGATTTGCTACATCTCCACCTGTATAACCTACTACCACACTTTTCACTCCATCATATGAATCAAAAGGTTTTACCATACACCAAAAGCATCCACCTGCAAAAATAGCTTTCTTTAAATTACTCATTTTTATCTCCTCCTATAAATATTTAAAATGATTCTTAATAAATTTAATCATATTATCCTTGTTATTTTCAAATTGAGTTACTCTATTAACATTAGCTCCTGAAGGATGTGGAAATCCCATAAGAATTTGCTCTTCTTTTATAACTCCATCTTCTTTCAATTTTATTAAAACCTCTTCAACAGCCTTTCCTAAAGGTATTAATAATATTTCTTCTGATTTCTCTAGCTTTTTTAACTCATTTATAAAATTATCATAAATATATTTCATTAAGAATTGGCTTTTAATTAACTTAGGTGTATGTCCAGTATAATTTTCTCCCTTAACAAAAACGGGATATGGTATTAAAGATATTGTATGTAATAAATAATCATCTTCATCAAATAATTGACTACAACTTTGTAAATTAAATATATTATTAAGTTCTATTTCATCTAACATAGAAATAATATTTTTTCTTAAACTTCCACTAAATCTAGCTGCAACTTTACATTTATATTGTATTTCTTCAATATTATCACTTACTTCTAATTCTTTTCTTGCTGTTGCTATAGCAGTACTCATTTGTTGAAACCCTGGGGTTATTCCAATAATAAATACCTTTGCTTTAGGATTTAAATATTCATTATGTGGAGCATAATATATCTCTATATTATTTTCACTATCAATTAAGAATTTATCTATTAATAACTCTTCTTTTGTATACTTATTTTTTAATGGTAATTCTTTAATGTCTTCTTTATAATCATATAATGTTTTTTTCATATCTACCTCTTTATTCTTAATAATTTATATACTATATATTATATACAAATATCTAAGTAAAAATATAAATAAGCTACCCATTATTTTGAGTAGCTTATTTATTAGTACTATTTTAGATTTATTTTTTACTTTCTATCATTTTTTTCATAGTTTCTTTATCCATAGCTCCAACAACCTTATTAACTATTTCTCCCTCTTCATTAATTATAAAAGTAGTTGGAAACCCTGATATATCGTATTTATAAACTAATTCTCCACCAAAATCCATAACTACAGGAAATGTATAATTATTTTCCGATAAAAAATTAGCTATTTCCTCTACTGAACCTTCTCTTCCTAAGTTTGGAGCCGCTACTCCTAATATTATAATATCCTCTTTATTTTTCCCATACTCATTATATATCTCTTCAATCTCAGGCATTTCTCCCTTACAAGGTGGACACCAAGTTGCCCAAAAATTTAGAAATATAGTTTTACCTCTATACTCACTTAATGTATGTTCATTTCCATACTGATCCTTTAAAGTAAAGTCTATTGCTATTTCCTCAATATTTTCCTTCTCATCTTCATCTATAATTTCACTTTTTTCTATATTGTTATATTGTTTATTTTTATTAATATTTGTAACCCCATTAAAAAACATAAATAATCCACTTATTATAAGAATAATTCCACATATCTTTTTTATTATTCCCATATAATTTTTCATTTTATCAATACTTTTAAATAACTTACTATAAAATATAGCTACTATTATAAATGGTAAAATAAATCCTATTGTATACACAATTATTAATAAATTAGCTACCATTCCACTACTTGAACCTGAAGCCATAATAAGAACTGATGCAAGTATTGGCCCAATGCATGGTGTCCATCCAAAACTAAAAGTAAATCCTAATACAAATGCAGATAAAGAATTCATTTCTTTTACTTTTATGTTCATTCTTTTTTCTCTGCTTAATAATGTTGATTTAATTATATCTACGTAAAATAGACCCATAAATACTATGATTATTCCACCTATAACCATTATATAATCTTTATTTTCACTAAAAAATGAACTTAATATATTTACAGATGAACCTAATATAAAAAATGTAGTTGAAATTCCTAAAACAAATAATATTGTATTTTTAAACAATGCTGTTTTTATGAATTTATCTTCTCCATTCTTTAATACATCTACATTACTATTTGATAATATACTTAGATAAACTGGTAAAATTGGTAATATACATGGTGAAAAGAACGATAATAATCCCTCTATGAATACTACCACTAAATTTAATTGCTGCACTTTCTCATCTCCTTTTACTTTATTACTATATGTATTTAAATTAATTTCTTATTAATGTATATTAAAAAATCACCATTATTATACAATTATATACTAATGGTGATTTTATATTAATATCTATTTTTTAGATTTTTTATAAAAAGTATTTTCTAAAGGTAAATTAGTTCTAAAAACTCCATCTAATTTGTAGTATGCTCCTTGAACTGCTGGTGCTGTTGGTATACAAGGAACATACTTACATCACTCATATAAATATTACAATCGTTACAAATGCAATAACAAGAAGTATAATCACATAATAGTTAAACATCATACTACAAATATTGATATGTCATATATTTTTAAATAATTCATCAACAAGAGCTATTTCTCACTTCTTGATGATTAACTCTGGTATTAGGGTATCACATGTTACTATAGCAAATTGGACTTTTAATATATTTTTATATTTTTACTAATACTAAGTATATTATTTTCTTTATAAAGGAGTGCTACTAATGAGTAAAATGAAAAAAATTAATGACTTAACAAATGTTCAAATGGAATCTTGTACAAAGTTTGCTAAAAAATCTAAGGAGCCTAATGATGGGTATTTTATAGAAAAAGATCCTCATGATAGCTTTAGTTCAGAAGGAACTGTAAGATATGGTGAAGAGCAAGACGTAGATGATTTATAATTAATCTCAATAAATACAAAAAAATATTACTGGAAATCTTTATCTCCAGTAATACTTTTTTGTGTTAGAAAGTATATTACAAAAATTACATACACTCTCTAATTATTTATTTTTTTCTTCTTAAAAAACTTCCTATTCCAACTGTTACTAATCCCAATAAACTCATAGCAACCGAAGAAGTTCCTCCAGTTTTAGGTAAATTACTATTATTCTTTCCTGGATTATTGCTATTAGAAGAACCATTGTTAGAATTGTTATTTCCTGCGTCTGCAATAATTAATCCACCAATAGCATCTTCTAAACCTTTAGCAGACTCTGATATTTCTTTTTCTGTTGAATTTTCATCTGCTAATACATCCTTAGCTACTTTTAAATTCCTTTCTAATACACTCCATGATTCTTTAGTATACTTGCTTGAATCTAAAGACTCAGCTTTGTTTATTAAATCTTGTAGCTTATCTTTGCTTGGCTTTAATCTTAATTCTAAGAATGCTCTTAATAATTCATCATAAGTTTTACTAACTTCTTCTTCCATTGCATTTTGATCTGCTATTACATTATTAGCTTTTAGTAAAACTGCTTGTAACTTATCCCAAGTTGATACAATATAATCATTACTATTTAATGAGTTAATTCTTTCTACTAGTTGAATTAAGTATTCCTTATTTCCCTTTTCAAAAGATAACATTTGCATTACTTTACTTAATCTATCAAATGATTTATTTACTTCTTCTTGAGTTGCTTCTTTATTAGCTAATATTGCTTGAGCTTCTTCTAATGCAGCTTTAAATTCTTCAACAACTGCAGGAGCTATATTAGAAAGCTCTTCATCTGTTATTTTAAGTGCTTCTTCCACAGCAATTTGTAAATGCTTATTTTCTACATTACTTTCTTCTTCTTTTTCTATTAATCCATCTATTGATTTTTCTATTGACTCAACGGCAGCCTTAACTTCTTCTGTTGTTGCTGAGTCATTTTCTATTACTTTAGTTCCATTAGCTATAGCTTCCTTAAGAACATTTAATGTTTCTTCAGTATATTGAACTCCTCCATTTATAATATCATTTGCATTAGCAATAACTTTATTTAACTCTGATATATTAACTAATCCAGTTATTGCATTTATTAAGTTTTCCTTTGCATTATTAATATCTTCTTGTGAGTTTCCACCAATATTTTCAATAATATTCTTTGCTGATTCTAATGCTTCATTATATACATTCCAGCTGTTGGCAGTGTAATCATCTTTAGCATAATTACTTGAAGCTATAAGTTCCTCTAATTCACTTATATTAGGTACTTCATAATCATTAAGTGTAATTAATTCATAAATAGTAGGAGCTGTTCCTTCCCATTCAATCTTAATCTCAAAAATATTATCATACTTAGTATTTACTATTTCATTTAAACTCTTATTTAATTCGCCAATTTGATTCCAAATAGGTTCACCATCTTCATTATATCCAGTCCTAGCCATTACCTTTGCATTAGATATTGAACTACCACTTTGTACAATATTAATTTTCTTAACATCTGTATTTTCTGATAATCTATAAGTTAAACTTCCAGATTTTATTTCTCCATCTTTAGTATTTGGCTTATAAAATGTTGTTAAATCTCCATCCATTATATTTGAAGGGGCAAATCCTTTAATTTCGATTGGATCTGAAATAAATGTTGGATCATTAACTGTAGGTATATATTCTCCATCATTTATTAAAAATTCATTTATAACAGTCCAACGATGATCATAATCTGCAGTAAACTCTACTCTTAAATATCTAGCAGATACATTAATTTTTCCACTATCCATATATGCATGTGATATTGGTACTTTTCCATTTGATAAACTACCATGAGTATATCCATTATCTTGAGGTTTTGCATCAGCTCCTCCCTCATCTTTTTTTCCATCACCTATAACAATAGCATCAGTCCACTCTTTACCATCTAAAGATAATTGAATCTTAGCATCACGAATATGATCTTTTTCTGTGTCTAATACAAGATACTTAAGATTATTTACATTTATAGTTTGTCCTAAATCATAAACAATAGTATTTCCTTTTCTAGGTACAGCATTAAACTGAGCATAAGTATTTAAATTGCCATCAAAAACGTTTTTTGCGATATTATTTCCATAAGTTCCAGCATAAGCACTAACTAATGATGGTTCATAAACTTCATTTGAAGTAACTTCAAGTTTATTCAAGTCAAAAGTAATGGTTTTATCAGCAATTATTCTTATATAACGAGCATCTTCCAATGTAGATTTCTTAGTTACATTACTCCATTCTATTCCATTTAATGAAGTTTGCAATGTTAATCCTTCCATGTTAGAAACATCTAAATCAATATCTTTTAAATCCTTTATACGATCTAATTTAATACCAATATATTCACCTTCATTTAAAGTAATATTTTCTTTTGCTACTAATTTAGTTAAAGCGTCACTTTCATAAACTGATTTTATCTCATTATTTGTATTTGTATAAATATGATCTGTTGATGGAAGAGATTTGCATGGTTCAACTTTAATTTCTGAGAATTTAACCCATTTATGCTCCTCTTTCATATTTGTAATTCTTACATATCTAGCTTCAATTCCTTCAAAATCTTCATCAATAATATCTTTTCCACTAGCTGCACCTTCATATTCTTTAAATGTTGTCCAGTTTGTGTTATCACTAGAATACTCTAATTTATATTTTGTCCACTTATCTGTGCCATCTGCACCAACAGCAAGATGAACCTTTCCAACATTAATAACTCTTCCTAAGTCTACTCCAACATAATCTCCTACACGTGTTATATCTCCTGGTTTATGAGTTACATACCAAATGCTACTACTATCATTTCCATCTGTTAAATTACCCTCATTTCCATTGTTATAAATACTCCATTCTGGTGTTTTTATAACTGATGTATTTATTGGTGATTCATTATCTAATTTACTTGGAGCTTTTACTGTAAATTCATATACTTGCCACCACCTTGGAGTAGTTGTCTTATTTCTTACCCTTACTGCCTTTGCTTTAATACCTGAACCACTACAATTCTTAGTAATTTCAGTTTGTTTACTATATGACCCTATAGAAATCCAATCTTCACCATTGACAGTATACTCAAGTTCAGCTTCATCAATTTTATCCCCAGAAGCTTGAACAAATTTAATCTCCCCAATTTCCTTAATTTCTCCTAAATCAACTTGTACCCATGCATCAGCTGGTGTAGTATCTCTACCTGGATTAACATATGGATTCTTCGCTAAGTGTGCATATGATTGCTCGTTACCATCTACAATATTATTTAATGAACCTCCTCTAATTCCAATATTTTCACTTATTGAAGCTGTTGCTTGGTAAACTTCTTCTTTTGATATAGTCTTATTTATACTAATATCTCTAACACCTAACCAAGTATTTTGTTTTGTTTCTGTTGCTATTAAACGAATTCCTTGAACTTCTAAATCTAAATTATCAATTCTAAGTTCTTTAGGTAATGTATAAATTTCATCATTCAGATCAACCCATGTTTCACCATCTTCAGTATATTGAATTTTAGCTTTAGCCATTGTATCATTTAAATTTGAATTTGCTCCCATTAAGAATTCAATATTATTAACTTTAACTTTTTTATTATACTTAACTCCAACAAAAGTTCCTTCCTCAATTTTATTAGGTGATTTATATACAATTTCTGTTGCTGCATTATTATCAAATACATTTGATGTGTTACCCGTTGGTGAATCAGATCTGTTTGTTATGAATGTAGTTATTACTTTATTAGGATTTACAATAGAGCTAACAACACCTGATAAACTTTCTCCCATAAATTTAATAAATGGAACTATATGTTGAACACCAACTTCTGCATATTCAGTATGATCTACATAATGGAAACCATATGTTTTTGATTTTTCAAATGCGGCTTGTGCTTCTGAATAGCAATTCCAAATTTCTTCTTTATTTCCTTCTTCAACAGCAATTGCTGATTTTAAATAATTAATTGCTGCATCTGTTGTATCTTCCCAACAATTTAACCAATAAATTATTTGATCTCTAGTCCTTGTATTCCCTGGATTTTCTTTATAATAAGCTGCTGCTTCCTTTAATTTTGTGAACTCTTGAATTAGCGCTTCTGCATCTTCTTTGATATTAGCTCCACTTTCATACTTTTCCTTAAAAGCATTTAATTTAGGTGCTAATTCTA
This sequence comes from Clostridium sp., assembly GCF_026168755.1. Taxonomy (GTDB): domain Bacteria; phylum Bacillota; class Clostridia; order Clostridiales; family Clostridiaceae; genus Clostridium. The sequence goes on from NZ_JAPFDR010000050.1 coordinate 12,738, forward strand.
CAGACTCTTGAAGTGCAGTAACACGGCTATCCATATTTTGATTGATCATATGTTTAGATATTTCACGTAAAGCTGTAGATGCCTCTGTTTCTTCAGCCGTACCATGGTCCATATACTTAAATGAATCTTGCCAGTTTTGATTAGCTTGATCTTTATTCTCCCAAATATTCCAAGAGTAATCAGCAACTGCAAATAATGCTGACTTATTAGCCTCAGCCTGTTGCATTGGATTTAACACAATCCCTTTAACTGATTCAGGTTGAACACCTGGATGTAAGAAAGTATCATTACCACCCATTATTAAGTGTTTTTTAGAATTATCTGAACAAGGCCAGTTTATCCAGAAATAAGGCTCTCTACCTTCATATCCTTCTGAAGCAATATTGTTCTTAAAGTTTGTTGCAAATTCTTGAGAAACTTCTCCCCATACTCTGCCCCCAGTCATAACTATACTAACATTATCTCCTGCTTTATTAACTTCCTTTAATTGTTCAGAAGCCCCTGATCCCATATAGTCATTTGGGCAAAAAATTATATCATCTTTTAAATCAGGGTAAGTTTTTTGTTGTTCTCTTAACCAATCTGTTAAATCATTTAATAATTTTACATATGAGCTAGGTCCTTGTGGTGGTACACTTGCATCATCTGCTAATATACCAAACTGTCTAACACCCGCTTCTAATAATTGAGTAAACTTAGCTTTTATTATATTAAGGTCTTCTTGATAATTTTCATCTGAATCAAAACGTATAGCATTGTTCATAAAAGGATGTAATGCATACACATATCTCGTCTTACTTGCTTCACCAGCTGCAGCTAATTTTTTAATTCCATCAAGCTTTTCTTTTGGATATAATTCTCTCCATTTAGAATTGTGGTATGGATCATCCTTAGGTGCAAATATATATTGATTTAATTTATAATCTCCACCATAAGTCATAAGAGCAGCTCTATCTTCATTTGACCATGGATTACCATAATATCCTTCTATAAATCCACGGTATGCAACATTTGCATAATCATCTATTCTGAATTCTTTAATTTCATTATTATCTAATTGATTAAATACATGTTTTAATGTAGTAACTCCATAGAATGCACTATCAGCATCCTCACCTAATACTCCAATAACTCCATCATTTGAATAAACTAAGTGTGCATCTGTTTTTTCATCAAAAAATTCCTCTTCATGTGGAACCTCTGAATTAAAATAATTATCTACTAACTCACCAGAATCATTAATTCCTATTAATACATTAGTTTTTCCTTCCACCATATCATCTGAAACTTGGAATGTAATATTTTGATTTTTTAAAATTTCTGTAAGACGATTTCTAGTATATACATCTACTCCACTTTCAAAGATAACATTTACATTGTCACCAACACTAAAACTACCCTCCTTATACTCAGACTTTTGAGGTACTGGATAAATTTCATATTCCTGTACCCCTGGTGTAATTATCTTAGCAGATACTTGAATACTTCCCGTAATATTAGATAATGCAATTGCTCCTGCAAGTAATACCGCTAAATACTTTTTTGACCTTTTAATCATCAAAAATTCCCCCCCTATTAATTATATATTTAATTTTAAAATGCAAAAAAGAAATAAAAAAAGCTGAAAAGGACATGTATTATCCTTTTCAGCTAATGCTCAATTCTTATTGATTGCACGCTAAAATTACTTACAATTACTAACTTAACTAAATAATACCAAATAAAACTTTATTTTTCAATATATATTTCTTATTATTCTAGCCTTAATTTATATAATTTTAATTATTAAATTAATTGTATATTCTATATTTTATTTTTTTAGTTTTAGGGGAACAAATACTGTTTCTTTTTCTACCTCATTAATAAATCCACCAATTTTATATACACTATTAAGCAAATCCATATTTATAACTTCATTAGCTATACCACTTGATACTACTTCTCCTGATTTCATTACTATTACATTATGACTATATTTTATAGCTTGATTAATATCATGTAATACCATAACAACTGTTAATTTACTCTCCTCATTTAGCTCCTTAACAAGTTCTAATATCTCAACTTGATGATAGATATCTAAATATGTTGTAGGTTCATCTAAAAATAAAATTTCACTTTTTTGTGCTAATGCCATCGCTATAAAAGCCCTTTGCCTTTCTCCTCCAGACATATCCATAACAGCTTTATCTTTTAACTTCTCAAGCCCTGTTCTTTTTATAGCCCATTCAATAATTTTATCATCACTTTCAGTATTTCCTTGGAAATACTTTTTATGAGGAATTCTGCCATAAGCCACCAATTCTTTAACCGTAATATCGCTAGGAACTGTATTTTGCTGATGAACTGTGGCAATTTCTCTTGCTAATTCTTTTTGTTTTAAAGACCTTATAGATTTCCCATTAATAATTACTTCTCCAGAAGTAGGTTTATTTAATCCTGCAAATATACTTAATAACGTAGATTTACCACTACCATTAGGTCCTAATATAGTTGTTATTTTTCCCTTTTCTATTTCCACATTTAACTTAGTAATAAAGCTTTTATCTTTATAATAAGAGAAGTATAAGTCCTTTGCCTTTATCATTACTTTAAGTCACTCCTTCTTAAAAGATATAAGAAAAATGGTGCTCCTAATATAGCAGTTACTACTCCTACCGGTATTTCATTTGGTCTCATAGCCATTCTTCCAACAGTATCAGCAAACAATACTAAGAATCCTCCTACTATTCCACTACAAGGAATTAAATACTTATGATCAGATCCTATAATAATTCTGCAAACATGAGGAACAACTAATCCAACGAAGGATATAATACCTGCAATTGCAGTTGATATACTTGCTAAAAATACCGCTATAGCAGTAACTATTATCATGTATAAATCAGAGTTAAAACCTAAACTTCTTGCATTTTTACTACCAAGGGCTAATATATTGCAAACCTTACTTAATAATAATGCTGCAATTATTCCTACAACAGAATAAATTAATAGTATATGTACATTGCTCCAATTAACTGTTGCTAGACTTCCCATCATCCATTTTTGAATATTACTTGCTCCAAGCCCTGCACTAACAGTAATCATAGATGAAAAACCACCTAATAATGCATTGCATGCTGCACCTGCTAATACAATTCTTATTGGAGATAATCCATTTTTATATGCCATAAAATAAATAATTAAACAACATACTAACCCACCAAAAAAACCAAATATAGGTCTTAAATTAGTTACACTTGGTATAAATACCATAAAAAAAATTGTAACTACGCAAGCTCCTGAAGATATACCAGTTATATATGGATCTGCTAATGGATTTCTTATTACAGATTGTAATAAAACCCCTGCAATTGCTAAGTTTGCTCCAACTAATACAGCTATTAGTACTCTAGGCATTCTTAAATCTTTAATTATTCCTAGATTCCCCTCTGACTGTCCTGAAAATAATCCACTTATAAGCTCTTTAAATGTTATATTTACACTCCCTAATTTTAATGAAATTAATATAGTTGCTAACAATATAATTATAGCTATTACTATAAATGATATCTTAAATTTTTTATCTGAAACTCTCATAATTATTCTCCAGTACCATGAACTATATCACTTAGCATCTCTAATCCTTCAATAACATTAAGATTTGCACTCATTCCAAAATACTCATTATCTAAGTAAATTACATTTCCCTCTTTTACAGCATTTATATTTTGCCATGCAGAATCACTTACCATTTCTGCTTCTAATGCTGCTTTTGTTTCTTCTGGTAAAGCATGTACCATAACTAAAATCTTTTCTGGATTAAGCATAGCTAAATCTTCTTTATTATAAGTTGTAAATGCTGTACTACTATCTTCAATTATATTTTTTCCACCAACAAGCTCAACTAAACTTCCAACATAAGACTTTGATGTTGCTATCATTGTTGATCCTGGTGCTGCAAATAAAACTAAAACTTCAGTGCTTTCTAAATTCTCGGCTTTTTCTTTAACTTCTAATTCCTTTGATTCTATTTTTTCTAATAAAGCCTTAGCTTCATCATTTTTATCAAATTTTTCTCCTAAAGTAATTATTGCTTCTTTTAATCCATCTAAACTTTCTAAAGAAACAAATTCACTTGGAATATTGTTTTCTGTAAATAAATTCATATAATCAGACCCTAAAGTATCTACTGATACTACCATTGTTGGATTTAATGATTTAATTATTTCTAAATCTGGACTCATTGGATTTCCAACTTCAACTGCATCTTTAGTGCTCTCTGGTAATTCATAAGATGTACTTGGTACCCCTGAAACCTTAACTCCTAAGGCATCTAATATTTCTGTTACTGCAACTGATGTTGCAACTACTACCTCTTCCCCGTTTCCTACTTGAACAGTTTTATCTGCACTACTTTCAGGACTACAGCTTACTAATCCTAGTGTCATCACACCTGCTACTATCATAGATATAATTCTTTTATATTTCATATTCTACAACCTTCCTATAAATATTTTTAATAATTTATTACTTCTTTTTTGCTCTTACAACTGCTAATGCTCCAATTGCGACTATAAAAACTACTCCAGCTATAATTAAAGTACCATTATTATTTTCTTCCTTATCCGCTACTACTGCTGAACTTTCTAGATTCTCTTCTTCAGCTTCCACAGAAGACGTGCTTTCTTCTTGCTCTACTTCTTCTTTCTCTTCTATAGCTTCTATTAAAGTTAAAGTTTCCATCTTAGGTATAACCTTAAATTCAACATCTCTTTCCATAGGACCAACATAAATAAGAGCACTCATATCTGCATCTACTTTATCAACTTCAACCTTTAATTTAACAGTTCCATCTTCGTTAGTTTCTTCTACTATCTCAACAGGAACTTCTTCTTCATTAACTTTCATTCTATAGTTTTCCATATACTCACTTCCTGAAAAACCAATAGTATAAATTATATGATCTTTTGTAACTTCTACCTCCATTGATGGTAAAAGATAAGTTCTTGACATAGCCATTCCTGTTTCTGATTCATGATAAACATCATTTTGAACTTCATAAATTCCGCTTTCAATATCGCTTTCTATTGCATATACATTGCTAGTTCCTAAAGTTAAGAATATTCCTAAAGCCATTACAGCTAATAAAATCCCTTTAAATTTATTTAATATTTTCATTTTTCTACTCTCCTTAATTCTTAGTTAGTGTAAAGTTTTCTACACTACTTCTCTTTTTAAATCTTTATATATCAAGGTTTCGAAAGTTTTTTTGTATAAAAAAACAACGACCCCCTAATTTCATGTTAAAATTGAATCTCTTACAAAACAAAAATAACCATGAA
>NZ_JAPFDR010000091.1 GCF_026168755.1 Clostridium sp.
GTCGCTAGACAGGAAGTCGAACCTTACTGGTTCAACTCCGTTGCAAGAGCGTACAATTTTTCATTCCATCAAGGTAGTATTTTAAAAAATTTTATTTTGGATCTACTCCGTAGTACTCATAAAATTTTTTAAAATCTCCACCTTGATTCCATTACAAATTTTTTAATTTAGTCAATGTGGTTATATATTACAGAATATTTACTATTTTACAATATTATGATATTATGTAAAAGAAAGAATTATATGTTTTAAATGGGGGTATTATCATGAATTTAAGTAAAAATTTAAAAATATTATTAGCTGTACCTGTTATTACATCTTTAACAACTACTATGGCATTTGCGTCATCAATATCATCTATAAATGAACCAAATGCAATAATTCAAAATGAAGCAGAGGTTTTAGCAAGTACATCTACTAGTAGCTGGACTAATGCAACAATTAATAGTGTAAGCATCACAAAAAATGATACTAAATATAAAGATAGTTATTTAGTAAGTAAGATTAAACAAGATTCTTTTGCTGCTAAATTTACGATATATTCTGATACAAAAAAGCTTGTTTCACCTTATCCTAAAAGTGTAAGAACCTTATATGGGTCAGCTTATGCTACATCAGCAAGCACAAGTGGAAGTAAAACATCTGTTACATATGTATATATATCATCAGCAGGAGATTATGAAGCTAGTGTAACTGTAAATTATAATATTAATTAGAGTAAAATCTCAAAATAAAAGGAATAGATCATATGTCTATTCCTTTTATTTTTTTATAAATCATACTATTATAGCTACCTTGATTTCACTACTGGCTAATCATAATAACCATTTATTATTCTGCATATAGTTGTTGTTCCAAGTGAAGTTTTTTGAGATATTTTTCTATAACTCAAACCTAAAGCCCTAAGCTCTTTAACTTCATTCACTTGTTTATCCGTTATTTTTTTAGGATTGACTAATGCTCTTGACTTTAACTCATTAATTTCATTTTTCAATTCTTGGATTTCATTTGATTTTTCATCTTCAAATCTTCTAATTAATCTACTTATTCTCCCTTGATAAAATTCCTCTATATTGTTCAATTTAAGTTTAAGTTCTTCATTTTCTTTAACTAAACTTTCAACTAATTCATTCATTGATTTATATGGATTTTTAAAAGTTGACATTAAAACATACCTCCTTGTACCACCGTTCCAAAACGATAGTACATTAAGACCGAGAATGAAGTCAATAGCACCTTGGAATAACGGAGCGAGTGCCTTGTGCCGAGTGAGTATATGCCGAGAAAGGCTATTGATGGAATGAAGGTCAGACACTATTGCTCCATAGGAGCAACACCCAATAGGTGTTGTTCCTTCTGCCTAACGGCAAGTGATATAACGGGGTCAAGGGGATGAGTTCCCTTGTGGGTGGAGGGTAAAACCCTCCTAGAGTTTGGGACAAGTCCCAATGTAATCTTCGATTACAAAAAATCTAACGATTTTTAGACTAAATAATATAAGATATAAAAACATTATGTCAAGCCTTGATATTACTAGGTTTATCATTTTTTTTTGTACTTGTGTGGAGTACTGGCTGTACTTGTGACAAGTACAAGAAATACTTGTCATGGGTACAATAATATTATATTATTGAGTAATTTTAAATTTAATTTTTTTTTTGTACTTATACAGAGTACAAAGTTATAATATTTAAAAGTACAAAATTGTTTTTAAATTTGTACTTTATTTTAAGTACAATAATAGTATAATTTAAAGTAACGATGAAAGAGTTAGTAAAATGGAGGGTATTTATTTTGGAAGCAAGAAAAATAATTGACAGTACGATTGAGAGAACAATAACTAAAGATAATAACGGGAATATAGTATCTGATGAAAGCACAATGCAAACTCATTTGAGATTAGTTAATAAAGAACCAGCTTATATGAAATTGTATCTTGATGATATAAGTTTATTAAAGCAACTTACTAAAATAGAAAACTTAATATTACATGAAATATTTAAAATTACTCAATACAATACAAATAGAGTAATTTTAAATAAATTTTATAGAGATGGGATATGTGAATCCTTAGAAATTAAAGACCAAACAGTAAGAAATGCAATATCTAAATTTGCTAAATTAGACCTTTTAATAAAAGAAGGGGTTGGTGTATACATATTAAACCCATTCCATTTTGGAATAGGTGAATGGAGTGAACTTCGTGGTTTAAGAATGGTTATAGAGTACACGAACGAAGGTAAGAAGATTGAAATTAAAGGGATTGATAATAATGATTAGACAATCAGTAAATGAGAATGAAATAAATTTCCTAGAAGGAAATCAAAAAAATATAGATATTCTTAATGGAGCATTGGGCGACATTGAGTTAACACTTGAAGAAGAAAGAAGCTTGATATGGCTTTCTAGTTGGGAAACTTCAACCGTTAAAAATATAATATCTGCCTTTAAAAAGGCTAATATTAAATAAGGAGAGATTGAAATGGATAAAGAGATATTAGAAATTTTAAAATCAATTCAAGAAAGTCAAACTGCTATAGTTAAAAGACTTGATAATCTTGAAGGAGGACAAAAAGAAATTAAAAATGAATTAAGTGGTATCAATAAAAAGCTTGATGGAATAACAGACCAAACCGCTGATTTAACGGAATTTAGAACAACAGTAATATCAAAGCTTGATGAATTAAAGGAAGTTGAAGAAGTAACTAAAGTTAATTGCTATGATATTGCTAAGTTAAAAGCTATAAAATAGTTCATAAATTAATAAAAAAATAGCATTAGGAAATAATCCTAATGCTATTTTTTATCGTCCTCTATCTATATCTAAATTTCTATTATGATTTTTAGCTAAATCTTCCCAAGCTTTAATGAATTGCTCTGCAACATTACCTGGAAGTCTATTTAATACATTATTTATTTTATTATAAGTCTTATCAATTTTATCTTCTAATTTTCTATTTTCACTAGATAAAGAACTATTTTTCTTTTCTAGTTCCATGACACGCTTCGAAAGAGATTCAATCTTATGGCTTGTTGTTGTGCTATTAAACTCTTTAATATTCTTATCTAGTTTTTCTGTTGCTCTTTCTAAATAACTTTTTTCGTTAGCTGAAATATGCTTTGCTTCCCACATCTCAGCTGGAACAGTTACAAACTTTTGCTTATTAATAAAACCTTTCTCAGTAACTTTTACTTCATTTGGATACATCATAGATACTTGAGATATTCTATCAGCTTCCCTCACATAAGCCTTTTTTGCCTCATATTCAGCTTTTAAAGGTATAAGGCTATCTTTTATACCTTGTACTTCATTATGAGCCTTAGAAATGATTTTAGAAGCTTTTTCGTTTACTTCTTGCAATCTTTCACTTGCAGATTGCCTTTTAAGTTCATCTATACTTTTATTACCTTCTTTTGTAGCTTCATTAAGAATATTAATTTCTCTACCTAAAGCATTCTCTAGGTGTTTCTCTAAATCTTGATGAAATGCTTGTAAATCGGTCTTACATACTTTTTCCTTGGCACTAACTTTAAGTAAATCTTTCTTGCTATCATAGACAACTGGAACAAAAGCAAAGTGCATATGAGGAGTCTTTTCGTCCATATGGACGTGAGCCGATACAACATTATCAGCACCATATCTATTTTCAAGAAATTTATAGCTTTCCTTAAAAAAATCTTTATATAAATTAGGGTTTAAATCTTTAGGAGCAGTTACCACCCAAGAACACATAACATTAACATCTTTTCTATTTAGGCATTTAACCTCACTACATCTTTTCTTTACAAACTCACCTTGGCTCATATTATGATTAGGTGCTAAGTTATAATTTAAGTGGCTCTTGTTAGTATCAATATCTTCATTCCCAAATTTGATGTATTCTCCATCTTTGTCCTTTGCTCTTTCATAATGAGCAAACATATGCCCTAATGCTCCCTTTGAATATTTCGCAACGTGTGCCATAGTATCTCTCTCCTTTACACCCAAATAGTCTAAAATGATACTTCAATTTTAGCACTATTTTTTTGGTGTAGCAAGTTATACCAAAATACTTTTGGAACTTGCTCTCCGAGGGTAAGGGCTTTGCCCTCGCTTTGCTCACCCACGACCTTTTAAAAAAGTTCGACCAAAATTTTTTATATCGCTCGTCGCTAGACAGGAAGTCGAACCTTACTGGTTCAACTCCGTTGCAAGAGCGTACAATTTTTCATTCCATCAAGGTAGTATTTTAAAAAATTTTATTTTGGATCTACTCCGTAGTACTCATAAAATTTTTTAAAATCTCCAC
>NZ_JAPFDR010000087.1 GCF_026168755.1 Clostridium sp.
ATGTAAATAATACAAATAATACAAATAATACAAATAATATAAATAATATAAATAGTGCAGTTAATATTTCCGAAGAACAAGCAAAAGAAATAGCATTAAAACATGCAGGAGTAACAAGTGATCAAGTTTCATTTATTAAAGTTGAAATGGATTTAGATAACGGAATACAAAAATATGATATAGAATTTTATTATAATAACATAGAATATAGTTATGAAATAGATACTAATACTGGAGATATATTATCTTACGAAAGAGATTAATATTATAAAATAAGATCATCCTTTTAAATTTTAAGATTTATAAATAAAACATAATTCAAAATATTGGATTAATTTTAAGTATTTATAAAAAATAATCAAAAAAAGGTTGCGATTAATAAAATACTATGTTATTATAAGAGAGTAGCAAATTTGCTAACGAAAAAAGTTTCATTTAGGTAAATAGTTTCTCGAAAATTAGAGATTATTATATCGATTTAGAATCTTTAATTTTAGGAGGAATATTTATGACAGATAAGACAATAACATGTAGAGATTGCGGAAGTGAATTCATATTTTCAGTAGGAGAACAAGAATTCTACAAAGAAAAAGGATTCGATAATGAGCCAACAAGATGTATATCTTGTAGAAGAGCTAAAAAAGAACAAAATAGAAGATAATTTTAGATTGTTATAGGTTGTAGTTTAAACTACAGCCTTTTTTGATGCTTTTTTATGAATCATTTATATTAAAGTTTGTACATTTCTAGGAAATAAAACCAATAAATCCATATATAATTCCTATATCATTGCATTTGATGTAGATCCCATTGCAAACCCAGTTAAACCTGCCACCATTACAGCGGAGTCATAATCTTTACCCATTAATTTATATGATAAAAACATACTATAAAAATTCAGATTTATAGTTTTATATGTATCATGTCTTATTATATAAATATTAGAAAATAAATAAAGTTTTTTTAAAATATAGATTGACAAATTATTAAATAATAATTATTATTAGTTATAAGAAATAGTTGATAAAAAATATCAATTGAAAATAAATTTCAGGAGGGGATTAATATGTCATTAATCAATAAAAAAGTTTCAGATTTTACAGTTCAAGCTTATCACAATGGAGAATTTAAGGAAGTAACATTAGAATCAGTTAAAGGACATTGGTCAGTATTTGTATTCTATCCAGCAGACTTTACATTTGTTTGCCCAACAGAATTAGGAGATTTAGCAGATAACTATGCTAAGTTTAAAGAAGCAGGTTGTGAAGTATATTCAGTATCTACAGATACTCACTTTGTTCATAAAGCATGGGCGGATGCTTCAGAAACAATTGCAAAAATTCAGTTCCCAATGTTAGGTGACCCAACAGGTAAACTAGCTAGAGATTTTGAAGTTATGATTGAAGAAGAAGGTTTAGCTTTAAGAGGATCATTCGTAATTAACCCAGAAGGGGAAATAAAAGCTTATGAAGTTAATGATTTAGGAATTGGAAGAACTGCAGAAGAATTATTAAGAAAAGTTCAAGCAGCTCAATTTGTAGCTGAGCATGGTGATCAAGTTTGCCCAGCTAAATGGCAACCAGGTGAAGAAACATTAGTACCAAGCTTAGATTTAGTTGGTAAACTATAATATTTGTTATTAAGGCTTTATCTAAACTGAAAAAAAGTTTAGATGTAGCCTTTAATATTTATAGATAACTAATAGTTATATGATGATAAGTGGTAATTTTTATGTGTGTTTATTTACCACTTATCAAAATAAAAATTTATTTTAAAGTATTAATAAAATTTTATATGCATGAAGCTTTATTAATATTTTAAAAAGTAATAGGAGGTAGAGAATATGGAAAAAATATATGATTTATTAGTAATAGGTGCTGGTCCAGCAGGGCTTTCAACTGGAATATATGCAGGTAGAGCAAAATTAAATACGTTAATCATAGAGAAGGCAGAATTTGGTGGACAAGTAAACAAAACTTATGATATTTCAAATTATCCAGGAGCTAGAAATAGTAATGGACCAGAGTTAATGGAAGAAATGAGACAGCAAGCAGAAGATTTTGGAGTAAATTTTATGTCTGCTGAAGTTTTAGAAGTTAATTTAGAGGGGGATGTAAAGACTTTAAAGACTGATAGAGGAGAAATAAAAGGAAGAAGTGTAGTAATAGCTACAGGAGCATCACCAAGAAAGCTAGGCTTTAAAGGTGAAGAGGAGTTTACAGGTAGAGGAGTAGCTTACTGTTCAACTTGTGATGGACAATTTTTCGAAGGATTAGAAGTCTTTGTTATTGGAGCTGGATTTGCAGCAGCTGAAGAAGCAATGTTCTTAACTAAATTTGCAACTAAGGTTACTGTTATAGCTAGAGAACCAGAGTTTACATGTGCAAAATCAATAGCAGATAAAGTTTTAGCACATCCAAAAGTTGAAGTTAAATTTAATACTGAAATATTAGAAGCTAACGGAACTGAAATGATAAACTATGCAAAGTTTATTAATAACAAAACAGGTGAAACATTTGAGTATCACGCTAAAAAGGAAGATGGTTCTTTCGGTATATTTGTATTTGTAGGATATGCACCACAAAGTCAATTATTTAAAGGAATTTTAGAACTTGATAAGTTTGGGTATATAGTGACAAATGAAAATATGGAGACTAATATCCAAGGTGTATATGTTGCAGGAGATTTAAGACCAAAAGCATTAAGACAAATAGTAACTGCAGTATCAGATGGTGCTATTGCAGCAACATCTGCAGAGAAATATGTTCTTGAATTAAAAGAAAAGCTTGGAATTAAAGATGAATATGAACCTAAAAAAGTAGAGAAAAAAGAAGTTAAGAATGTTGATTTAGATAATGTATCAAAAAGAAGTAAGCTTTTAAATGATGGATTAAGAGCTCAGTTAAAAGCTGTATTAGCTAGGTTAGAAAAGAATGTTACACTTGTATCTATAGTAGATGAAAGTAATAGCAAATCAATAGAGTTAAGAGATTTAATTTTAGATATTGCAGATTTAGATGAAAGAGTTAGTGCTGAAATATATAATAAAGGTGAAAATCTAGAAGTTGAAAATAAGATAAATGCAGATAAATATCCAGTAGTGGCATTATTAGATAGTGATAAAAAATATAGTGGTGTTAAGTTCCATGGAGTTCCTGGAGGGCATGAATTAAATTCATTTATATTAGCTATATATAACATTGGAAGTGCAGGACAACAGATTTCAGAAGATACCTTAAATAATATTAAGAAGATAGATAAAGATATAAATATTAAGGTGTGTGTATCATTATCTTGTCATTTATGCCCTGATGTAGTAGTTTCATCTCAGAGAATAGCTATAGAGAATGAAAAGGTAGAAGCAGAAATGATAGATATTTCAAACTTTAAAGAAATAAAAGATAAATTTAAAGTAATGAGTGTACCAGCCATAATAGTAAATGATGAGAAAATATATTTTGGTGCAAAAAAGATTGATGAGATTATAAGCTTGATAAAGTAGTATATTATTTAAAATGCAATTATATTTTTATAAAGGTAAGTCAATGATGGAGTCATTATCGCTAAGTTTGTAAATATTATTAGACTATGATAGTATAAATAATGCATGAAGTAAAAAACATTTTTTATTAAAAAGAGAGCTTAAAAGCGAATGGAGGAAATGAAATTATGTTACCAAATTGTCCAAAATGTAATTCAGAATATACTTATGAAGATGGAAGCCTTTTAATATGCCCAGAATGTGGTCATGAGTGGACTGCAGCAAGTCAAGCAGCAGAAGAGGAAGCAAATATTATAAAAGATGCAAACGGAAATGTTTTAAGCGATGGAGATACAGTTACAATAATTAAAGATCTTAAAGTAAAAGGTGCATCATCAGCATTAAAACAAGGAACAAAAGTTAAAAATATACGTTTATTATATGATGTTACAGATGGTCATGATATAGATTGTAAAATTGATGGATTTGGAGCTATGAAGTTAAAATCATCAGTAGTAAAGAAAATATAATACAGTACAATACAAAGGGGTTATTAGGAAGTCTTAATAGCTCCATTTTATTTAAGGATAAAAATATTTTTAAGTTAGTTGAATATAAGTTATGATATAATAAGTTAGTGAAAATTGATTAGTTGGAGGCGATAATTTATGTTTACTAAAGAGGAGCTTTTAGTAATTGAAGATGCATTAAAAATAGCAGATGAAAAATATATTAAACTTCTTGATGAAAGCAAAAATAATAAAAATAAAATGGTTGCATTTAATAGAAAACAAAAAAAATTATGGTTAGTTCAAAATAAATTAAATAAATTGTTACAAGAAAATAAATAACATATAAGTAGTTGATAAATATCTAGTATAAAAGCTAGATATTTTTTATTACCTGTAAATTAAATATCTAATAAAAATTAGATGATATAAAAAAGTTATAATAAATGAAAATAATATACAAAATATATAAAAAAAACAGATTAAATTACAAAAAACACTAAATCTTTTTATTGTAATAAAAGTATAATTAATACATGTTATTATTTGTAAAAATATTTGCTCCATCTGTTTTAAATAAAATAATTACAAAAAAATAAAATCCAAAAAAAGTAAAAGAAGCATTTTTAAATAAATAATTCTTTTATTTGAAAATTAAAAATATTTTAAAAATTAAATAAATAATTTTCAAAAAAATAAAAAATTAACTAGGGGATAAAAATTAGTAAAATAATATTTATAAATTATATTAATAAAAAAATAATAAAATAATTAACTATTATTTGTTATAATAATATTTTTTGAAAAAGTTATAACAATTAAATAGCAAAATAGAAAGTTTAAAAATATTTTCTGTTTTTATAAAAAAATATTTTGTGAAATTTTTTCATATCAATATTTCATAAAGAAAAAAGTAATTAATTTACAAAAATAATTATTTAAGTTAAAATTATTTTTGTAACTAAAAAAGATAGTGTAAAGTTTCGTATGAAAAAATAGCCTATGGCTAATTTTTAATAATAATTAAAAAATAACGTTGTAATATCAACTAAAATTTAAAAATTGGATATGACAAAAAGACCTTCGGTATCGGATGCAAAAATAAAATCAATATTTAGTTTTATAGTTTATCAAGAAGTTTTAGATTCCTGCATATGTAATATGGTTTGTTGACCGAGACTGATAAGAATTTGCCACTTTGCTGGCATGTTATCAGCAATATTTAAAGCATCCAG
>NZ_JAPFDR010000101.1 GCF_026168755.1 Clostridium sp.
TTGACGACTAGGTCGAGATGATTACTCATCTTTTCCCGTCTAAGAACCGTACGTGAGTCTTTCAACTCATACGGCTCAAGCCTTTGTAAACGCTCATTTTTCATATTCACGCCAACCTCTCTTTATAATTTTGGATTTTCATACAGTCCTTATGAACCATAATCATTTTACTAATTTTGTCTTTACTATCTGATTTATTGTCTGTGTACATCATTCTTCTATCTTCTGCTATATCCATAGATTCATTACATAAAGGACAATAGCCTTTTTGTTTAATCCATAGTTTTTTCATATTTCCCGATAGCTTTAAACACCCCATTCTATATTTGCGTTTTTCAAAGTATTCTAAGTCAATAAACGGATTTTTATCAAGTTTTAATCTATGATGTCTTATAATATTCTTGTCACTCATTTTCTTTAATGTTAGAGTGTCACCAAATATCCAATTTCTATTTCTATGACTTTTAAAATACCTACTCTTGACCCATTTATTCCCTTTATTGGGATGTCTTCTTTTACACCATTTCCATAGCATAAGGTATATTATGTGGTCAACCTTCTGAAATATTCGTTTTGACACTGCTCCTTGATGGTAATTACTCCACCCTGTAATTATTGGATTTAATTGTGCAATTAACAAATCTTGATGTATTGATTTATTACTGTTTATAACATCTCTGAGTTTTGAAATAACAGATTTGATAGACTTTGTCGATGGCTTTATAAGTAATTTACTATTGTACTTTCTAATATTCCAGCCTAGAAAATCAGCACCTTCATCGATATTGGTTATCAAAGTTTTTTCATCTGATAATTCTAACCCTCTATCCGCTAAAAACTCTTTAACTAACGCTTTAGCTTTAATTGCTATTTCTTTAGTTCCTGCTGTTATGATAAAATCATCAGCATAGCGAATCAAATGCACTTTTGCCCTTTTCCTTCCTTCATTTTTATGCCTTTTAAAATTATCTTTCAATAATTTATCAATTCCATCTAAAGTGAAATTAGCCAAGCAAGGGCTTATAATTCCACCTTGTGGAGTTCCATTATCGGTAGAGAATCTAAATCCATTATGTATAAACCCTGCTTTAAGAAAGCTTCGTAAAATGGATTTGTCCATTGGTACATTATCAATTAACCAGTCATGAGATATGTTATCAAAACATCCTTTGATATCACCTTCTAGAATCCACTTAGGAGAAGTTTTCCTACTATAGTTTATAAATAACTGCTCTCTTGCATCAGCACAACTTCTTCCTTTTCTGAATCCAAATGAAGTCTTGTCTGCAAGAGTTTCAACTACGGGTTCTAATGCCATTAAATAGAGTGCTTGCATTGCTCTATCATACATAGTCGGTATCCCTAACGGTCTTAGTTTACCATTTTTCTTTTTAATATGAATTCTTCTTAATGGCTTTGGTTTATATTTGCCTCTATTGAGTGATATCGCCAATTCATATTTCTCTTTACCTGTGCGTAATATTACATTGTCTACTCCAGGTGTTTTCTTACCTTTGTTTGATGTAACTCTCTTAACTGCTAAAAGTTTAGCATAATAAGAATTAACTAATAATCTTTGTAAATCTTTAATTAATTTCCAATTTTTATTTAGAGATGCTTTTACAATTCTAGATTGAATCTTATTAATAAACAAATTAATTTCATTCCAATCGATATTGTCCCAGATTAGGTTATTATTTATATTCATTTGTTTATCCAAGTTTGCTGTCTGTTATAGTACAGTCTACTTGCCTCCCTTGTTCGTAAGTATCATTCTATCATCATAATCAAAGACCATGATATAAGTCTGCACCCTTTCGGGTTACTCCAAATCTTGAAGAGCTATATTTTCTATTACTGAAAATCATTCGCTTTTTATATCTTCCTCTGCCCTCTACTGTCCAACTTTTGTTGGATATGTATAGGGTTTACCAAGTTCTGTGTTAAGACCAATTCAATTTACCTTAGAGCCTGTCTATAGTCCGGGAGCGACAGCTACTTCACATTCTGCGTGTTCAAACATAATGCGTATGCTCCATACCTTTTGGCTTAAGCGTATCAATCCCATTTCGCTTGCTCGACTTTACGAACCTTACAACAGTTTGAATAATCTGCTCATAGTAAATTATTTATGCTTGCAGTAGATAGCGTAGGGATTACCTATTTTCCTGCTTTGTCCCAGCAGCTTAGCACACTACCGTTACCAGTAATGCACCTGCTGGTAGCATTATTTCAAGCAGCTGAAATAGTCCGAAGGGCTTATTATTGCCTTAGACAGCTCCTAACACAACTTCTTGTCGCACAAA
>NZ_JAPFDR010000095.1 GCF_026168755.1 Clostridium sp.
AATGAATAAAAAAATAGAAGTGAATAGTGAGATTAAAGAAATAAAAAGATTAATAGAAGAGAATGAAATTAATAAAGCAGAATTTAAAGCTTTTGAATTAGCTGAATCTATATTTCCATATAAAAATAATGGTGATCCATACTTTATGAATGAGTGTGTGAATATTATAAGTAAGATTATTATGAAAGAATGTAATAAAGATAGTAAAGAAGAAATTGATATAGATTATATTATAAATAATTTTGAAGAGTTATCAAAAGAAGTAATTAATGTGCCGGAAATAGTGAAAGCAACATTGAAGGCTGAGATATTAGAAAAATTAAAGTCATTAAGATAAAGGTGTTCTCGAAGGACACCTTTTTAATATACATATTTTTAGGAAAAGAACTTCTGACAGGCAATAGCCGAGAGGTTCTTTTTTATTGAAGGGAGGTGATTATATGGCAGGAGAAAAGCTTGATAAAGATATTAAAGAAATTGCAGTTGCGGTAATTGAAGCAAGTGGTAAGGGTTATGAAGAATGGTTAAATGAGCAACATAAAAATGTTATATTTACAAATTCAAAGTTATTGAAGGAAAGCTTAAATTTGAAAAAAGAAATGGGGAGTTAATTATAGCAGACATAATAATTAGAGAATTATCAAGAGCAACAATTAGTAAAATTGATGAAAAAGCAAAAGAATTAGGATATAAAAGTAGAAATGAGTTTTTAAAAACATATTTAGAAAGACAATTTTTATATCTTGATAAATTAGTAGAATATGAAGGAAAATATGAAATTCTACTTGATAAAGTTCTTAAAGTATTAGATTACAATACTTTAGCATTAAATAAATTTTGTGAAGAAAATCTTATAGATGTAGAAGAAATAGTAAAAGAAGATAGATTTAAGGAGGAAAAATAAATGGATGTTGTACAACAATTAGCAAATATGGGAAATGAATTTATTGGATGGATGCAAATTTTAGGGGTAGTTGGATCAGCGATAGCTTTTGGAATAGGTGGATTTATTCAGATATTTGGTGGAGCAGAAGGATTAAGAAAGGCTAAACCTTGGTACATAGGAGCTGGAGTGGGACTTATTTTTATATTAGGTGCTTCTGCAATAGCTGCTTTCTTAGAATCAAAAATAACATTTTAAAAAAGGGGAAGTTTAAACTTCCCTTTTTTTATAGGAGGATATATGAAGGAATTTATTTCAGATGTAAAAAAAGAATTAAATGATTTATTAGCAGAAAAAGAAGCTAATAGAGAAATGAAATTAATAAAACGATTAGCAGATAAAAAGATACTATTATCTTTTATAATAGGAGTATTTTTAATAGTAACTATTTTTGTTAATTTAATTTCTAATTCTATAGATGGAATGTTTTTAATGTTAGCAGGAGGAGAAAGTAATTTTAATATTTTATTTAACTTATTTATGCCTAATTTGGGATATCCATTATTATATTTATTAGCATATGGAATAATGACATTAGTATTGATTAAATTTATTTTTAATTTTAGAGCATCATTTAAGGATATAAGTGAGGGGCAAAAAGGGACAAGTAGATTTACTACTATGGAAGAAATAAAAGAGCAATATAAAAGTGTTTATGAAGTCGAAACAGAAGAAGAAAGAGAACAGGGAGGTTATTCAGGAAAAGGTGGGGTTATTATTTCAAGGGATAAAGACATACTTTTTATAGATGATAGCCCAACTAATAATATGACAATAGGAACATCTAGGAGTGGAAAAGGTGAATTATTTGTATTTCCTACTATTGATTTATATTCGAGAGCTGAAGAAAAAGCTTCATTAATAGTTAATGATCCAAAGGCTGAGTTGTATGGTGCTTCAAAGGAGATACTTGAAGCTAGAGGATATAGAGTAGAAGTTTTAAACTTAATAAATCCATTAAATTCAATGAGTTATAACCCACTTCAATTAGTAATAGATGCTTATGAGAAAAAAGATTACAGCACTGCTCAAAGTTTATGTAAAACATTAACACATATGCTTTATTATAAGCCTGATACAAAAGACCCCTTTTGGCAAAATTCAGCTATGAGTTTAGTTAATGCTTTAATTCTTGCAGTTACAGAGAAATGTTTTGAGGATTGCAAAATATATTATAAAAAGATAGATGAACTAAAAAATAGTGATAATAAAAGTAAGGGTAAATTAATAAGTAACCTGGAAAAAGAAGTTGAAAAAATAAAGTCAAAAATAACACTTTATACAGTTGCAAATATGCTATCAGAATTAGGTTCTAAGACAGATATTAAAGGTAATAATGAATTAGATAAGTATTTTTCAAAGTTACCAGTAGAATCAGTAGCAAAAATGCAGTATGCAACGTCTAACTTCTCTAAAGGAGAAGCTAGAGGATCTATATTTAGTGTTGCAATGTCAGAGCTTAATATATTTACTATGGATGAAATAGCGAAGTTAACATCTAAAAATTCTATAAATTTAAAAGATATAGGTTTTAAGTCAGAAGATAATAGACCAGTAGCTTTATTTATGACGGTTCCAGATTATGATACATCAAATCATGTTATAGCAAGTATATTTGTTAGACAGTTATATTATGTCTTAGCAAAAGAAGCTACCTTCAATATTCCTGCTAAATGTGATAGAGAAGTCATTTTCTTATTAGATGAGTTTGGAAATATGCCAGCCATAGAAAGTATGGCTAACATAATAACAGTTTGCTTAGGTAGAAATATTAAATTTAATTTAATTATTCAAGGTATATCACAATTAAAAAAATTATATGGAGATGACTATAAAACTATATTGGGAAATTGTTCTAATAAGTTTTATATATTTACCAATGAGGTGGAAACTGCTGAAGAGTTTTCAAAGTTATTGGGAGATAAAACAATTACAACTTATTCAAGAAGTGGAGAAATACTTGATACAACTAAACACCAAACAGAAAGTGTTGATGGAAGAAAATTATTAACCACAGATGAATTAATGCACTTAGAAGAAGGTGAAGTTGTTATTGTTAGAGGTACTAAAAGACGAGATATTAATGGAAAGAAGATTAGACCATTTCCTATTTTCAATACGGCAGAGCATACTCTTAAATATAGATATGAGTATTTAGGTGATTTCTTTGATAATACAAAAAATCTTATAAATAAAGAAATACCAACTCTTCATAAGAGTGTGGATTTAAAAGAGTTAATACTATTTAAAGACGATAAAGAAGAAAATACTATACAAAATAAGCCAATAACAGAAGAAGTAGAAGCGATTAATGAGTATATAACAAAAGAAAAAGATATAGAGCTAGGAAGAATATATACTCCTAAAGAC
>NZ_JAPFDR010000093.1 GCF_026168755.1 Clostridium sp.
AATGAATAAAAAAATAGAAGTGAATAGTGAGATTAAAGAAATAAAAAGATTAATAGAAGAGAATGAAATTAATAAAGCAGAATTTAAAGCTTTTGAATTAGCTGAATCTATATTTCCATATAAAAATAATGGTGATCCATATTTTACGAATGAATGTGTAAATGTGATAAGTAAAATTATTATGAAAGAATACAAGAAAAGTTGTAAAGAGGAAATTAATATAGATTATATTATAAATAATTTTGAAGAGTTATCAAAAGAAGTAATTGATGTGCCGGAAATAGTGAAAGCAACATTGAAGGCTGAAATACTATCAAGTTTAAACTTATTAAAATAAAGGTATCCCCTGGGGATACCTTTTAATTATGCAATTAATATTCTATTTAATATAGATGAAAGGTGTGTTATATATGAATACAGATAAGACTAGGTTAACAATAATGAATGGATTAGAAGTGAAAAAAGGTATATTAGATAATTGTAAAATAATAGATTGTAAAAATGAAAAAAGTAATAAATTGTATAAAAAGATATTGGCGAAGAATATATTGAAAGGGGATATCCTATAAGTGATTTTATTTATAGTATGTATGATTTCAATATTAAGAGTGGAAAATATAAATTGGCTACTGAAAGTAATAAAAAAGATTATGTAATTATGAAAGCTAAGATAAACAATTTAATTTAGATAAAGGTGTTCTTCGGGAACACCTTTTTATTATATATATTTTTAGGAAAAGAACTTCTGACAGGCAATAGCCGAGAGGTTCTTTTTTATTGAAGGGAGGTGATTATATGGCAGGAGAAAAGCTTGATAAAGATATTAAAGAAATTGCAGTTGCGGTAATTGAAGCAAGTGGCAAAACTTATGAAGAATGGTTAAATGAACAACATAGGAATGTTATATTTACAAATTCAAAGTTATTGAAGGAAAGCTTAAATTTAAGAAAGGAAATAGGTAATTAATTGGAGTGGAAATTAAAATTAGAGGGATTTCAAAAGCAACAATTAGTAAAATTGATGAAAAAGCAAAAGAATTAGGATATAAAAGTAGAAATGAGTTTTTAAAAACATATTTAGAAAGACAATTTTTATATCTTGATAAATTAGTAGAGTATGAAGGAAAATATGAAATTCTACTTGATAAAGTTCTTAAAGTATTGGACTACAATACTTTAGCATTAAATAAATTTTGTGAAGAAAATCTTATAGATGTAGAAGAAATAGTAAAAGAAGATAGATTTAAGGAGGAAAAATAAATGGATGTTGTACAACAATTAGCAAATATGGGGAATGAATTTATTGGATGGATGCAAATTTTAGGTGTAGTTGGAGCAGCTATAGCTTTTGGAGTAGGTGGATTTCAACAGATATTTGGAGGAGCTGAAGGATTAAGAAAGGCTAAACCTTGGTACATAGGAGCAGGAGTAGGGCTTATTTTTATATTAGGTGCTTCTGCAATAGCCACTTTCTTAGAATCAAAAATAACATTTTAAAAAAGGGAAGATTTAATCTTCCCTTTTATTATAGGAGGATATATGAAGAAATTTATTTCAGATGTAAAAAAAGAATTAAATGATTTATTAGAAGAAAAAGAAGCTAATAGAGAAATGAAATTAATAAAACGGTTAGCTGATAAAAAGATACTATTATCTTTTATAATAGGTGTGTTTTTACTGGTAACTATTTTTGTTAATTTAATTTCTAACTCTAT
Source organism: Clostridium sp. (assembly GCF_026168755.1). Classification (GTDB taxonomy): domain Bacteria; phylum Bacillota; class Clostridia; order Clostridiales; family Clostridiaceae; genus Clostridium. Next base: position 1,715 of record NZ_JAPFDR010000093.1, read on the forward strand.
AGATGCAATGTTTTTAATGTTAGCAGGAGGAGAAAGTAAATTTAATATTTTATTCAACTTATTTATGCCTAATTTTGGGTATCCATTATTGTATTTATTAGCATATGGAATAATGACATTAGTATTGATTAAATTTATTTTTAACTTTAGGGCATCATTTAAGGATATAAGTGATGGACAAAAAGGTACGAGTAGATTTACTACTATGGAAGAAATAGATGAACAATATAAAAGTGTTGATGAAGTTGAAACAATTGAGGAAAGAGAGCAGGGAGGATATAACGGAAAAGGTGGAATACCAATTGCTCGTGGGTATAAAGATTATATTGTAATAGATGGTAAGAAGGTAATGAGAGAAGTTTTATATATTGATGATAGTCCAACAAATAACCTTATTATTGGAACAACTAGAAGTGGTAAAGGTGAATTATTTGTATTTCCAACTATTGATTTATATTCAAGAGCGGAGGAAAAAGCTTCGTTGGTGGTTAATGATCCAAAGGCTGAGTTGTATGGTGCTTCAAAAGAGATACTTGAAGCTAGAGGATATAGAGTAGAAGTTTTAAACTTAATAAATCCATTAAATTCAATGAGTTATAATCCACTTCAGTTAGTAATAGATGCTTATGAGAAAGAGGACTATAGCACAGCTCAAGGATTATGTAAGACATTAACTCATATGCTTTATTATAAACCAGATACCAAAGACCCTTTTTGGCAAAATTCAGCTATGAGTTTAGTTAATGCTTTAATTCTTGCAGTTACAGAAAAATGCTTTAATGATTGCAAGATATATTATAAAAAGATAGCTGAATTAGAAAATAGTGATAAGAAAAATAAAGATAAATTAATAAGTAACTTAGAAAAAGATATTAAAAAAATAAGGTCTAAAATAACTCTTTATACAGTTGCTAATATGTTATCGGAATTAGGTTCTAAGACAGATATTAAAGGTAATAATGAATTAGATAAGTATTTTTCAAAGTTACCAGTAGAATCAGTAGCAAAAATGCAGTATGCAACGTCTAACTTCTCTAAAGGAGAAGCTAGGGGGTCTATATTTAGTGTTGCAATGTCAGAGCTTAATATATTTACTATGGATGAAATAGCAAAGTTAACATCTAAAAATTCTATAGATTTAAAAGATATAGGATTTAAATCAGAAGATAATAGACCAGTAGCTTTATTTATGACAGTTCCCGATTATGATACATCTAATCATGTTATTGCAAGTATATTCGTTAGACAATTATATTATGTTTTAGCAAAAGAAGCCACATTCAATATCCCTGCTAAATGTGATAGAGAAGTTATCTTCTTATTAGATGAGTTTGGTAATATGCCAGCCATAGAAAGTATGGCTAACATAATAACTGTTTGTTTAGGTAGAAATATTAAATTTAATTTAATCATTCAAGGTATATCACAATTAAAAAAATTATATGGAGATGACTATAAAACTATATTAGGAAATTGTTCTAATAAGTTTTATATATTTACTAATGAAGTAGAAACCGCTGAAGAATTTTCAAAGTTATTAGGTGATAAAACTATAACAACTTATTCAAGAAGTGGAGAAATACTTGATACAACTAAACATCAAACTGAAAGTGTTGATGGAAGAAAGTTACTAACTACAGATGAATTGATGCACTTAGAAGAAGGTGAAGTTGTTATTGTTAGAGGTACTAAGCGAAGAGATACAAAAGGAAATAAAATTAGACCATTTCCTATTTTTAATACGGCAGAGCATACTCTTAAATATAGATATGAATATTTAGGAGATTTCTTTGATAATACAAAGAATCTTATAAATGAAGAAATCCCAACTCTTCATAGAAATGTGAATTTGAAAGAGTTAATACTATTTAAAGACGATAAAGAAGAAAATACTATACAAAATAAGCCAATAACAGAAGAAGTAGAAGCGATTAATGAGTATATAACAAAAGAAAAAGATATAGAGCTAGGAAGAATATATACTCCTAAAGAC
>NZ_JAPFDR010000074.1 GCF_026168755.1 Clostridium sp.
AAAATCCAAAATTATAAAGAGAGGTTGGCGTGAATATGAAAAATGAGCGTTTACAAAGGCTTGAGCCGTATGAGTTGAAAGACTCACGTACGGTTCTTAGACGGGAAAAGATGAGTAATCATCTCGACCTAGTCGTCAAAAAGATTTTTGGTGATGAAAGAAATAAAGATATATTAATAGCATTTTTAAAAGCAGTTTTAAAAATAGATATAGAAGATGTACAAATATTAAATAGTGAGCTACCAAAGGAAAATATAGCAGATAAAAAAAGCATATTAGATATAAGAGCAACTATAAACAAGAATGTAGAAATTGATATAGAAATACAAGTATCAAGAACAATTTATATGCCACAAAGAAGTTTATATTATTGGTCAAAAATATATTGTGAACAATTAGAAAGTGGCGAAAAATATAATAAATTAAAAAAGACAATATGTATAAATATATTAGATTTCAATACTTTAGATACTAACAAATATCATAGTATGTTTAAGCTAAAGGAAAATGAAGAAAATTATGTTTTAACAGATTTATTAGAAATACACTTTTTAGAAATGAAAAAATTAGATGAATATAAAGAAAATGATGACTTATCACAATGGGTAAGTTTTATAAAGGCAGATTCAAAGGAGGTATTGGAGAAAATGGCTAAAGTAAATGCTAACATAGATAAAGCTGTAAATGTATTAACTACAATGAGTCAAGATAAAAAAGCAAGAGCGGAATATCTTTCACGTGAAATGGCATTGCATGATGAAGCTACTAAAATTGAAGAGGCTATGGAAGAGGGATATGAACAAGGTTTAGAGCAAGGTATACAAAAGGGTATACAAGAAGGAATTGAAAAGGGAATTGAGAAAGGGATTGAGAAAGGAATTGAGAAAGGAATTGAACAAGGGATTGAGAAAGGAATTGAACAAGGGATTAAGCAAGCAAATATTAATAATGCTAAAAATTTCTTAAAGTTAGGTGTTGATGTAGAAATAATTGTTCAAGCGACAGGATTAAGTAAAGAAAAGATATTAGATCTTAAGAAAGAAATTTAAAAATTTAAATATTTAAATATTATAGGAAGTTCCATTAATAAAATTAAAATTTAGAAGCTCATTTATTTGTAATAATATCTTAAGAAAATTGAAAATGTATTTTAAATATTTCGTACTATAATAAGACTTATTATAAGAGGGGAAAAGTAGTATGATGGAAGGATATATTTTTAAATTAATGAAATTTAAAAGAGACTATATCAAAAATTATGGGTGTGTAAATTAATTTGATATAGTCTCTATTTATTTTATATATTAGGAAACTCAACTCATTTCATTGCGGGAGTACACAGTGTGTACCTTCAAGAAACGAAATTGAAATTTGGATTCTCACTTAAGTCATACTACTTTACAACTATATTTACAAGTCTTCCTTTAATAACGATAACTTTAACTATAGTTTTTCCTTCAGTAGCAGCAACTATTGCTTCATCAGCTAAAGCGGCAGCTTTAATTCCTTCTTCATTTAAGTCAGAAGCAACATTAATTCTATTCTTAATTTTACCATTAACTTGAATAGCTATTTCAACTTCATCTTTAACTAAAGCTTTAGCATCGTATGTTGGCCAAGCTTCGTTAAATACTGAGTACTTACCAGTTAATAATGACCATTGTTCTTCAGCAAAGTGAGGAGCAAATGGAGCTAAGATTTTAATAAAGCCTTCACATACAGTCTTTAAGAAATCTAAGTTCTTAGTTTCTTCTTGAACATACTTAGATAAAGCATTGATGAATTCCATCATTCTTGCAATAGCAGTGTTGAATTGCATTTTTTCACCATCTTCAGTAACACCTTTAATAGCGTTATTTAACCAGAAGTTTAATTCTTTTTCTGCTTTATCCATAGTATCTTTGTTATTTGTACCAGCTTCAATAGCTTCTCTACAGATAGTTAAGTATCTTTCAATTCTATCTACGAATCTAGCAACAGACTTAATACCGTCATCACTCCAAGCTCCACCTTCAGTGTAAGCAAATCCAAACATTAAGTACATTCTAAATACGTCTGCACCATATTCTTTGATATAATCATCTGGAGAGATAGTATTTCCTTTAGACTTAGACATCTTTAATCCGTCTGGTCCTAAGATAAGTCCTTGGTGAGTTAAGCTCTTGAATGGTTCATCAAAGCTTAAGTAACCCATATCTCTTAAAGCCTTAGTTATAAATCTTGCATATAATAAGTGCATACAAGCATGCTCTGGTCCACCAACATATTTATCAACTGGAAGCATCTTATCTACCTTTGCCTTATCAAAAGCAATTTCAGTATTTTTATTATCTACATATCTCATTTGGTACCAAGAAGAGCAAACGAATGTATCTAAAGTATCACATTCTCTCTTAGCTGGTTTACCACAACAAGGACAAGTAGTGTTTATAAAACTTTCACACTTAGCTAGTGGTGATTTACCATCTGGAGCAAATTCAACATCATATGGTAATTCAACAGGAAGATCTTTTTCTGGAACTGGAACAGCACCACAATCTTCACAGTAAATTATTGGAATTGGAGCACCCCAATATCTTTGTCTTGAAACTAACCAGTCTCTTAATCTGTAATTAACTTTAGCAGAACCTAAACCATCTTTAGCTAATTTTTCAACAATAGCTTCTTTAGCTTGTTCTGTAGTTAATCCATCGAATTCACCAGAGTTAACTAAAACACCGTATTCACAGTATGGTAATTCAACTTCTTCACCTTTTTTGCTAGTTATAACTTGATCTATTGGTAAGTTAAACTTAGTTGCAAAAGTATAATCTCTTTCATCATGAGCTGGAACAGCCATAACAGCACCAGTACCATAAGTTGCAAGAACATAATCTCCAACCCAAACTGGAACTTCTTTGCCATTTATAGGATTTATAGCATATGAACCAGTGAATACACCAGTTTTTTCTCTTGTAAGAGATTGTCTTTCTATATCAGATTGTTTTTTAGCAGCTTCTTTATATTCTTCAACAGCAACCTTATTTTCAGCAGTAGTTATTTCATCAACTAATGGATTTTCAGGAGCTAAAACAACATAAGTAACACCATTTAAAGTATCAACTCTTGTTGTGAATACATTGAAGTTAATGTCTGAATCTTTAACTTTGAAGTTAACTTCAGCACCAGTAGATTTACCAATCCAGTGCTTTTGCATAGCAACTGTCTTTTCTGGCCAATCTAAAGTGTCTAATTTTTCTAATAGTTCATCAGCATATTCAGTAATTTTGAAGAACCATTGAGTTAAGTCTTTCTTAGTAACTTCAGTTGAACATCTTTCACAAGCACCATCAACAACTTGCTCATTAGCTAAAACTGTGTTACAAGATGGACACCAATTTACAGGAGCTTTCTTTCTGTAAGCTAAGTTATTTTTTAATAATTGTAAGAAGACCCATTGAGTCCATTTATAATATTCTGGAGTACAAGTTATAACTTCATTTTCCCAGTTAAACATAGCACCCATAGCTTTTAATTGCTCTTCCATAGTTTTAATATTTTTCTCAGTAGAATCCCATGGATGAATTCCTGTTTTAATTGCAAAGTTTTCTGCAGGTAAACCAAAGGCATCAAATCCCATTGGTTGGAATACATTGTATCCTTGCATTTTCTTTAATCTTGCCCATGAATCAACAGGTCCGTAGTTAAACCAGTGACCAGCATGTAATTGGCTTCCTGATGGGTAAGAGAACATTTCTAAAACGTAAAGTTTTTCGCCCTCTGCATCTGGATTAAATTTGTAAAGTTCAGTTTCTTCCCACTTTTTTTGCCACTTTTTATCGATAGCAGTTCCGTAGTTACTCATAGTTTTAACCCTCCTTAGATGTAATGGAAATATATCAATTAATTATTCCCTAAATTAATAAAAATATATAAAAAAAGCCCCTCATCTCAATTAAGAGACGAAAAGCTATATTTCGCGGTACCACTCTTATTAGAAAAATTAAAAATTAACTTTAAATTTTCTCACTTAAATCCGTAACGGGGATTCCGTACTTGCTTCTAAACAAGTAAGCTCCAAGGCAAGTTCCTATAAACGAATCACTGTTTCTCAGCAACCAACAGCTCTCTTAAGATTACAATATTATAGTACTACTCCTTTTCAAAGCAGTAAAAATATTTTAAATAATAATTAATTATATAGTAATTCATTAGAAGAAGTCAAGATATGTGTATACTTTTAATTTATAGATGAAAATGTATTAGGGTTATAGGCATACTATCATTAATGTCATTTAGAAAAGGCTTAAGTAAAATTTTATATTTACATAGAATATAAAATTATATTTTTGATAAAACTAAAGAGGAAAAAATATCTAAACAAAGGATGGAGTGATTTTGTGACAATATTAAATTGTATTCTAGGAATAGCTTTCATATTTTTTGTGGCATTTTTGCTTTCAAATAACAAGAAAAAAATTAACTGGAGAACTGTAATAATAGGTTTTTTAATTCAATTTGGATTTGCTCTTGCTGCATTAAAGTGGAGCATAGGTAAATATGTGTTAAGTAGAGTAGCATTGGCTGTACAATCAGTAATTGATTATGCAAAAGAAGGGATAAGTTTTTTGTTTGGATCACTAGCTAATGATGGAAGTATATTTGCTGTTAATGTTTTAGGAGTAATTATATTTATATCAGCTATTGTATCAGTCTTATATTATTTGGGAATTATGCAATTTATTATAAAAATTATAGGTGGAGCTTTATCAAAGCTTTTAGGAACATCTAAATTAGAAACTATATCATCTTCAGCTAATATATTCTTGGGTCAAACAGAAGCACCCCTTTTAATTAAGCCATATGTAGAGAAGCTTACTGAATCAGAATTATTTACAGTTATGGTTGGAGGGCTTGCATCAGTTTCAGGATCAATATTAGTTGGATATTCATTATTGGGTATTCCAATAGAATACCTAGTATCTGCAAGTTTTATGTCTGCACCTGCAGGGCTTATAATGTCTAAGATTATAATACCGGAGATAAAACAAGCAAAAGTAAATGAGGAAATTGAAATGGTTAAAGATGATTCAGCTAATGTTGTTGATGCAGCAGCTAAAGGTGCTATCGATGGCTTAGGATTAGTTCTTAATATAGCAGCTATATTATTAGCATTTGTTGCTTTAATAGCTTTAGTAAATGGACTTATAGGAGTAGTAGGAGGATGGTTTGGAATTGCCAATTTAAGCTTACAATCTATTTTAGGATATATATTTGCACCAGTTGCAGCTATTATTGGTGTGCCATGGAGAGAAGCAGTAACAGCAGGTTCATTAATTGGGCAAAAGATTGTGTTAAATGAATTTGTAGCATTTTCAAGCCTTTCTGAAATTATGTCTACATTATCAGCAAAGACAATAGCAATAGTTACATTTGCATTATGTGGATTTGCTAATATTTCATCTATAGCCATATTAATAGGTGGTATAGGTGGTATGGCTCCTAGTAGAAAGCATGACATAGCACGTTTAGGATGGAAAGCTATTATGGCAGGAACTCTTGCTAATCTCCTAAGTGCAACAATAGCAGGATTTTTATTAACAATATAGTTTTAAAAGCTAGTAATACAAAGATGAGTGATATGCTTCTTTTACAGTAGACAGTTAAAATAATAAGACTGTTACTATAGAGGGAGTATTTTATTATGGGAAGAAAAGAAGCATTAAGGAAACACCTACTCACTGGCGATCGTAGGTGTAAGTTAGCCTAACCAAATTAAAAATTTGGAGGGTAAAAAGGAAACGAGACTCCCTTCGGTTGCTGAGTAAGTTCGATTAACTAAATCGAAGATTTAGAATCTCACTTAAGAAAATTTTAATAAATATGATAAATTTTTTGTAAGACTTCTTTGCTAGTATATAAATATAAATTGATTGCCATGGTATAATAATACAATGTGAAGGGAGTGTGTTTAAAGAAATGATAAAAAATACTGTTTTAGTAGTAGATGATGATAAGGAGATTGTTGATGCAATTGATATATATTTAAGAAATGAAGGGATTAATGTAATTAAAGCTTATGATGGGATAGAGGCATTAGAAGCTTTAATGGAAAAAGATATTCACCTTATTTTAATGGATATCATGATGCCAAAGATGGATGGATTAAGAACAACAATGAAAATAAGACAGGAAAAAAATATACCTATTATTTTAATTTCAGCAAAGTCAGAAGATACAGATAAAATATTAGGTCTTAATATGGGAGCAGATGATTATATAACTAAACCATTTAACCCATTAGAACTTATAGCAAGAGTTAAATCACAATTAAGAAGATATACTGTCTTTGGAAATTATAGTGTGCAAAATAAGGAAGGAATCACATCAGTAATAAGTAGTGGTGGTCTTTCTTTAAATCAAGGCACTAAAGAAGTTTTAGTTGATGGAGAAGTGATAAAGCTTACAGCAACTGAGTTTGGAATATTAGAGTTATTACTTAAAAATCAGGGTAGAGTATTTTCTATAGATGAAATTTATGAAAAAGTTTGGAAAGAGCCAAGCTATAATGCAGAAAATACTGTGGCAGTTCATATAAGAAGGATCAGGGAGAAGATTGAAATTAATCCTAAGGAACCTAAATATTTAAAGGTGGTGTGGGGAATTGGATATAAAATCGAAAAATATTAATAATGATAAAGAAAATAAATTAGATATAGAAAAAGAAAAAAGTAATATTAGAAAATTATTTAAGAATAAGGAGAATACGAATTATATAATTTATATTATAACAGTTATAACATTAGTAACTACAATTTTATCTGGATTAGAAGTTAAGGATAATTTAATATATGTTATACCAGACAGAATATATACTCAAACTCAAGTATTTGAAAAAATATATGATTATACTAAGCTAGCACAGAACTACTCATTATATTATAAATCATCTACGTATACTGAGAATAAAGATAATATTACTAAAAATGATATAGATATATGTAAGGCAGAATTACAAGATAAAGCAAATTCTGAATATGAAGATTACAGAAGTTACAAATATAGTGATAGTAGTTTTGATAATTTAACTTATGAACAACAAGAAAAAATTCTAAATGAAGAAAGAGAAAAAATTAATGAAAAATATACTTTAAGTGATGAAGAAATGACGGAGTATGTTTTAAATAGAAAAAGTAACAGTTCAAAGGATTTAAATAATAAAATAAAATCTTATGTTAACTTAAACTTTAGAGCTTATGATAAATTAAATGATATTTGGATTGGTGGAGACGAAATAGATGTTGACGCAATTAAAAAAGATAGTAGTAGGTATTTTAAAGAAATAAACATTGATTATAATGGAAATTTAATAGAAAAAATATATGTTAATGGTAAAGAAATAAATGGAAATAATGCATTAACTAAGTTTATCGATAATTATAGTTATGGATCTAAATATTTTGGATATACTTCTACAGAAACTAATTATACTAGTGAAATTTACTATAATGATGGAGAGAAACATAATGTAACTATATATATATGGATGCCAAAAGAACTTCAATCTGGGGATGTAGTTTATGAAAGCTTTATTAATATACAGAAGAATGTTAAGAGTTTTTATTTAAGTTGTATTGTATTTGTAGTATTTTTTGTTTTATTAATTCTTTGTATATTATATTTAGCTAAATATAAGCTAAAATCAGAATTAATAGAAGGTATAATAAATAAATTTAAAGTTTATCCTATTGAATATAAAATAGGAGTAGCAATATTAGCTTGGATAATATGGAATATGGCACCACGTATACATTATAATTTAAGTAATTACATAATAAGATTAAATTTAAGTTCAATAATTTGGTCAACTGTAGTAGTGGTTATTTATTACTTTTTAATTAGAATAATAATTGCTAATTATAATGAAGGAACATTATTTAAGAATAATATTACAATTAAGATTTGGAATTATTTAAGTGATGTAATGAATAGGGGTTCTATAATAAGAACATTTGTAATAATGACAACTTTATATGTATCAATAGGGTTATTGCTATTCTTCTTGTCAGCAATGTTCTATATATGGCCAATTGGAATAGTAGCAGGAATAATATTAACAATTATATATATTATAATGCTAATTAAGGATTTAGTTTATTTAGATAAAATAATGGTTGGAGCTAAGGCTGCATCAGAAGGAAAACTAAATTATAAGATTGATGAAAAGGGAAGAGGACATCTTAGAGAATTAGCACATGATATAAATAATATAAAAGATGGGTTAAAGAAGTCTGTTGAAAATGAGATGAAGAGTGAAAATATGAAAACTGAGCTTATAACTAATGTATCCCACGATTTAAAGACTCCATTAACTTCAATTATTAATTATATTGATTTATTAAAGAGAGAAAATATTGAACCAGAAAATGCTAGAGATTATGTAAGTATATTAGATAAAAAATCTCAAAGGCTTAAGGTATTAATAGAAGATTTATTTGAGGCATCTAAAGCTGCTAGTGGAGCAATGGAACTTAATATTTCTAGAATAGATATTGGACAATTATTAAAACAAGCTCTAGGTGAAAATGATGAAAGATTCAAGGATAACAGATTAGAAGTAAAATTAAATATTCCTGATGATAAGATATTTATTAATGGAGATGGAAAGAGATTATATAGAGTGTTTGAAAATCTTATATCTAATATAGTTAAGTACTCTTTAAGTAATACAAGAGTATATATTGATATGTTTAAAGAAAATGATGAAGTAACAATAGTTATGAAGAATATATCGGCTTATGAATTAAGTTTTGATACAAATGAAATAACTAATAGATTTAAGCGTGGAGATGCATCAAGAAGTACAGAAGGTTCTGGATTGGGTCTTGCTATTGCTAAAAGTATAGTAGAACTTCATAATGGAAGTTTTAAAATTGAAGCTGATGGAGACTTGTTTAAATCTATAATAAAATTGAAATAAATTTCTTTATAGATATATAAACAACTAAAATGGGTTGTATCAAAAGATGCAACTCTTTTATTTTATATAAATTATCAATTGATAATCACTATACATTTAAGAAAAGGTGAAGTAAGTTATAATGCTAATTGATAGACTTTATCAATTAGAAAAATTTTTTAAAAAATTTTCAAAAAAAGCTTGTAATTAATAATTATTATTATATAATAATATATATAAGGTGATTCGAAAGTAATCATGAAAAACAAAAGAACAAATAAATAAGAAGTTAATAAAATGAAATATATTATAGAAGATTTTTAGGAGGAATAAAATTATGAAAAAATTTGTATGTACAGTATGTGGATATGTTCATGAAGGAGAAACTGCACCAGCAGAATGTCCATTATGCCATGTTGGAGCTGATAAATTCGTAGAACAAGTAGGAGAATTAGTATTTGCTGATGAGCACAGAATCGGAGTTGCTCAAGGTGTAGATGAAAGAGTAATCGAAGGATTAAGAGCTAACTTTGTTGGAGAATGTACAGAAGTAGGAATGTACTTAGCAATGTCAAGACAAGCAGATAGAGAAGGATTCCCAGAAGTTGCTGAAGCTTATAAGAGAATAGCAATCGAAGAAGCAGAACACGCTGCAAAATTCGCAGAATTATTAGGAGAAGTAGTTGTTGCTGATACAAAAGCTAACTTAGAAGCTAGAGTAGCT
>NZ_JAPFDR010000078.1 GCF_026168755.1 Clostridium sp.
AAGTTTTTAAACTCGCTATTCGCTCAAACAGTAAAAACTTCTTAACGCCAACTTTACTCCATCAATTATTAAATTCTACGGCTTAATTTCAATGTTCCCTCCAAACTAATATTTCATTTTTTCTTTTTCCATGTGTTTGCTCATAACTCTACCTTTATAGTTAATGTTTTCTGCTACAAATTTTTCTGATATAATAGTTAATTTGTACATTGATACTTTTAGCTATAAAAATATATATTTAAAAGTTGACAATTTTGTATATAAGATATAGCAGAAGTCGTTAACTTTTAAGGTGGTAACACAGAAAATTGTATCTTTTAGCTTTAAAGTCAGTGATAAAGAAAAATTAATGATATTATCGGAAGAAATATTGTAATTAAGTTTTAGAATTTAATCTTTCTTGGAATAAAAACTGCGTTAAGAAGCTGAGGCGACGTTTAGGAGCTTCGAAGCTTTAGTAGATTTTATGTAAATAATAATATAAATTCTTAGTGAAATTATATTCCTTCCTGGAGATTATATAATCAATTTTTTCGTCATCACGGAATTCAAGCTCTAACGAACAATTTAGTTAATTTGTCATGTGAGAGGGATTATGGTATACTAAGGGTAGCGGGGGTGGCGAATGAAGATTAAAACTAATATAAAAGATAATTGCTTTATAATTATTGTTGTTATATTAATGATAAGCTTTACAATGAATATTTATCAATCTATTTTAAATAAGAAATATTGCTATGAACTTGGAAAACAAAATTATAGCAAAATAGAGGAAATAAGATTTAGAAATGAATCTATACTTTCAATATTAGATAGTTGTGTTATGGCAGAAAGTGTTAACAATGTGGACCTTTTAACACTTTATAAAAATTATAGTAAAATTTTAGAAGCTGAAATAAGCCTTTGGAATAGTTATCTTACAGAGGATAATAAAATACTAAAAAACTTTAAAAATAGAAGTAAAAACATAGTTGTAAATACTAAAACAAAAAATGAATTATATTCTGAAATAGAAGAGTTGATTTATTCATATATTCAAAATGATATGACAGAAAAAATTGATGTTATAGAATTAAATGGAAAAGTAGCTGATGACTTTAATACATTAAGAAGTATGGCATTAGATTTAAATAATTATTTTAATAGTTTTTATGAAGAAAACTGTAATGTTACTGAAAATAAAAAAGAAAAGATAATTATTAGTGAAAATTATTGGGTAGATATGTTACAAGGGATTCAGGAAGTTAATAACAAGTATGTAGAATATAGTTTTACGTATGAGAATATAGTTAATAATTAAAAAATATTGTAGTTAAATTAGAGATAAGTTATTTAGTATACGAAAAATTTAATTTTATCTATAATGAACAAAAAAGCTAAGCCATAGAGCTTAGCTTTTTTTATATCTTAGTGGTGACATCCACCGCCACAAGATCCGCAACCACCTTCAACTTCGATAACTGGTTTTAAAGATAGTCCTCTACCACCGTTTTCTTCAGATGAAAGTAATCTAAATCCACCGAATTCATCAACTAACTTTTCTTCTGCAATTAAAGTTATATCGTTAACTTTTTCAGAAACGTCTCCTTCTTTTACTTCATCAACAGTTATGTTAAAAGCTGGTCCGCTACAACCAAATCCAGCTAAGTTAATTCTTATGTTAAAGTTTTCTACTTCGTTTTCTACAAGAAAAGCCTTGAATTCGTTATATGCTTCTTCACTTATTAAAAATTTATTCATAATATTCACCTCTTAAATTTATTCAAATCATGTTTATAGTATACCATATTACTCGGAAATAGCAATATGTTTTTTATAAGTAAAATGTAAAAATATTACTTTATAATTAGTAAAGTTACTATCAATTATGACAATTCATGAATAGTATATCTTGTATTACTAATTTGGAGGATACTTATGGATAATCATATATTAAAGCAAGATGTATTAAGTGGATATCCAAGTAAGGATTATGATAATAAAACTACTTCAATTATAGAGAATATTGCAGAAGTAATATTTTTAAATGAAGAAAATGGATGGATAAATAGCCATGGAGACAAGGTAGATATTGGGACTTGGGATAGAGATTCTAGAATTGCTACTTTAGATAATAAAATGGAACAAAAAGGGAAGTTGTTAGTTATAGAAGTTAATAATGCAATAATAGACGGAACAGGAGTAGTTATTGGAAATGAATCTGTAGCAATAAATATTATAGGACAACATGATGTTAACTTAAAAAATTTTATAATAGAAAATTGTGAAGTAGCTATGTATATAGAGTTTTCACGAGCAATTTCTATTGAATATATAACTTTTAAAGAAAATGAGCAATCAATTTCAATAAATAGAAGTAGTGAAATTAAAATAAAAAATAACTTAATAGAATCATCAAAAAATTCTTGTGTAGGAATATTCATATTAGATTCAGGAAAGGTGATTATACAAAATAATTCTATATATATTAAAATAAGAAATACTGATAATAATAGTATGCAATATATTTACTCAGGAGTAGCTACTGAAAATTCAACTACTATTTATATAATAAATAATGAAGTTGAAATTATTGATGGAAATAGCCAAATAGAAAGTTTAGAATCTTATTGTATAAATGGATATTGTATTAATAGCTACTCAACAAACGATACACTTATAAAATATAATAATTTATATATTAAAAATAATACTTTTAATTTAAGCAATTGTAATTCAGTAGAAGTAAATTTATCATCAATTTATTTAGACTCTAATAATACACGAATAGAAATTGAGGAAAATAATGTTGTAGTAGAATTTAATAATCTTGATGTTAATTATAATGAAGGTGAAATAGGTTTTTATGGTATTCTTTGTTCTAATGAAAACAATGGAAATAGCATAAAGAATAATTATATTTCAATAAATAGTAATATTTATAATTTAAATTCAACTACAAAGAATGATAAATATATTTATTTTACAGGGATTTTGTTAGATTCTTATAATAATTATAATGAGATAAATGGAAATCAAATAGAATTACGAGAAAATGTTGTATCATTTCAATCAGAGTCAAATAGAACTATAAGCTTAGTTTGTGGAGTATATTTTAATCTTGATAATACAACTAATAATATAATTGATAATGGCTTTATAATAAAAGAAAATAATATAGGTAAAAGTGACTCTATAACAACTAAATTTTCATTAGTTCATTTATATTATAATAATATTTGCAATACTATTAAGGGAAATAATTTAAATGAAAGTCAAGGAAATGGGATTGTATTAGTTAGTAAAAATGATGTTACAGAAATATTAGAAAATAATATTATGGATAATTCAACTAATGGAATTCTGTTATCAAAATTAGAAAATATAGAGATGACCAATACGGTCACAATAAAAGGTAATAGTATAGTCAATAATGGAGAATATGGTCTTTATATTACTAGGGGAAATTATTTAAATATTGTAAGAGAGAATAATTTCATTAGCAAGATTAATAAAAATATTTATGATGATAATTCTTCAGAGTTTATTAATTACTATGAAAAGAATTATTATAATGATTAGAAAGATGAAGTTCCATATATAATAGAAGAAGCTAAATTGGTGGATTATTATTCAAGCAAAAACTAATATAATAAGTATAACGGATAATTCAATAATAAAGTCGGCCTTAGCCGACTTTATTATTGAATTTTGAATAAATTGGCAATATAATATAAAAGGTATTGAAGATACTATTTATTGAGAGATACTTTGATGAGGTTTTAACTAGTTTAAATTATAAATTTTTTATAAATAAAAAGGAGTTAGTTAACATAAGGTTTAAACTATATAATAAATTAATATTATGTTGTAAAGAGAGGATTGTTAAATTTGAAGCCTTTTGATAAAAGCTATGTTTTGGAGAAAATAAAAGAATATAATAGCAAAATAAATAAAAGTAAAATTGGTGATTATGAAATAAAATCAATAGATGGATTAAAGGGAATAGTTCAAGGATATCTATATGGGAAAGAAGATGAATATGATATAGAAATACTTGAGCTACATGGACCTAGACATATTTGGATGAGATTAACACCATTAGAAATACAAGCTTCATACTTTGCTATAAGTATGGCAAGGGGAAAAGTTGGGGTTGTTGGATTAGGTCTTGGATATGTAGTAGAAGAGATGGCTAAAAAGCTAGAGGTAGAAGAAATAGTTGTTTATGAAATAAGCCAAGAAGTAATAGATTTATATTATAATAATTTTCCTAAAAATCCAAAGATAAAAATAGTCTGTTGCAATGCTTTTGAAGCAGAAAGTAGAAAATTTGATTTTTTCTATGCTGATATTTATGAGTATAAGATAACATCACAAATAGTTGATGATTATAAAAGGTTTAATGAGCTTCATAATATTGAAGAGTATAGCTTTTTTGGAATGGAGCACTTTTTATTAAGTTGTAGTTATACAGAGATAGTATGGGTTTATATACCTGAAAACTGGATGGAATCAAGTAGAAAAGCTTTTGAATCAATACAGGAGTCTAATCTTTTAGATTATTATGAAAAACTAGATGAGAAATTAGTATCTCAAGTGCTAGAAGAATTTAAAGTTGTACTAAATGACATTTAATGTAAGGGCCTCCGGGGTTAATCCAAATATTGGATTAACCCCGGAGAAGATTCTATTTATTTACAAAAAAATATTTTGATTTATGTTTAAATTTTGAAAAAAGTGGCAATAGTATTAATATCCCCTAATAATTTAAATATATATTTTACTGAAAAAAGTGCAGGATTCTTCCCCTATGCACTTTTTTTATTGAAAATTTTATTTTAAATAATAATAAGTAACTAAAAATTGCTAAAATATTAATTAATTTAGTTAAATTAAAACTTTATTTTAAAATTTAATGTCTAATTGATATAGGTACCTATGAGTAGTTAAATTTTAATAAGTAGAAGGAGAACATATATGTTTGATGAGAAGATAGTAAAGAAGGCCATTAAAGGAAATGACAAAGCCTTTATTATTCTTATGAATCAATGTAAAGAGCAAATTTATAGAACAGCATTCGCTTATGTAAAAGAAGAAGAAACAGCACTAGATATTGTTCAAGAAGTTGTTTGTAAGGCATATAAATCAATTGAAAATTTAAGAGAACCAAAATTTTTTAATACATGGATAATGAGAATAGCCATTAATATATCTACAGATTTTTATAATAAGAAAAGTAAGGTAGTATGTATGGAGCAAGAGGAATTAATAAGAAAAATGGATGTTGAGCATGACATAAATTATGATGAAAGGTTATTTTTAATGGATTCTTTAGACAAGCTTGAAGATAAATATAAAAAAATAATTATATTAAAATATTTTGATGATTTGACTTTTAAAGATATATCAGAAATTTTAAATATGTCGGAAAACACAGTTAAAACAAACTTATATAAAGGTCTTTCTATTTTGAGAAATGATATGAAAAAGGAGTTAGTTTAGTATGGATAATAATATTAAGGAAATGATAAGGATACCTAAAGAATTAGATAATGCTGTATTAAGAGGGGTTGAAAAAGGTAAGAGAGAAAAGAAAAAGGCTAAACAAAAGATAATATTTAAAAGAAGTGCAATAGCAGCAGGTGTTATAGTAGCCGGAACAACAATGGCAGGAATAATTAATCCAGAGCTTGTAAGTGCACTTCCTATAGTTGGAGATGTATTTGAATATTTTAATTATGGAGTATATAAACAAGCTTCAGATAAATACGAAGAGTTAGGTAATGATGTAAATATAACTGTTGAAGATAAAGGTGTTAAAGTTATTCTTAATAAGGTTGTTATTGATGATAATGTTTTAGTTGCATCATTATTTGTTGAGTCAGATAAATTTATTGGATATGATGAAGGTAGAAATCCACAAGATTTTTTAAATACTGATTTAAATATATTTGTTAATGGACAAATACCAAGTAGTTGGAATCCTAAGGTAACTATTGTTAATGAAAGTACAGCAGCTATTATATTAGAAGCTAATGTTTCAGATATTGAGATTAGTAATGAAGTCAATATAGATTTAGATATAAATAACTTTACTAGAGGAAGAAAGACTTTGGCAAAAGGAAATTGGAATTTTAATATAAAAGCTATAAAAGGTAGTGAATCTAATATTTATGAAGTTAACAAAAGTTTAAATCTTACTGATGAAGAAATAAATATTGAAAAATTAGTTGTTACACCATTTAATAATAGATTAATATTTTCAGGTATAACTGATGACTATGAGAATTTTAGAGTAGATGAAAATAAATTTATTGTTAGAGATAATAATGGAAAAATATTATTATTAGATTTAACATCAGGAAGTGTTAGTAATAATGGAGAGTATGAATATTCATATAATATTTTAAATGATTTAAGTAATATAGAGTATATTGAAATTATAAAAGCTAGTGGAAATAATGTAATAGAAGATGAAAATGGATATTTATTAAAGGCATCAGCAATTGATGAAACTAATGCAAATAGAAGTAATTACATTATATCAAGAAAGCCTACAAAAGAAGAGTTAAATGATGGATATGCATTAAGTAGTGTAAATTATAATGTTGATATTGATAAAAGTGTTGCATTTGAGACTATAGATTCTTTAATAGGTAAAGAAATAGCCATAAATAATACTGATAAAATAATAGTTAAAGAGATTGTACCTCATGATGATTATACAGAAGTAGTTATGAAAATTGATGGTAATTATAACTATAGATTGTTAAGTAGTATTGTCCTATTTGATGAAGATATGAATGATTCATGTGCTTTTGAAGGATCTACTGCTATAATGAGTGATATTGAAGAAAAAATAGTAACACTTAAATTAACTAAGATTGATCCGAGTAAAAAGTATACAATAGCAATTCCAGTAACTACAGATTTAGTTATTGATGAAAATGAAAAAGTAACTATAAATTTAAAGTAAAGTTTTAATCTAGGTTTTTTAATATAGAAGTATATTTAGTATATATTAATTTTATTTTAAATATAAAAGTATAATGATATAATTTATAATATAAATGTAAATAATTTAACTAATGATAAAATTTTCGGAGGAAATAGTATAATGAATATAAATAGTAATAATTTTATACTTAAGCCTAAAAATGATTATGTATTTGTGCGACAAGAAGTTGTGTTAGGAGCTGTCTAAGGCAATAATAAGCCCTTCGGACTATTTCAGCTGCTTGAAATAATGCTACCAGCAGGTGCATTACTGGTAACGGTAGTGTGCTAAGCTGCTGGGACAAAGCA
>NZ_JAPFDR010000005.1 GCF_026168755.1 Clostridium sp.
AACGACTTAGGCTTGAAAAGCCTAACGCGTCAATATATTAAAATTCATTAAACTTAAAGAACCGCCGTGTACCAGACCGGTACGCACGGTGGTGTGAGAGGTCGGTAGATAAAATAATTATCTACCTCCTACTCGATTTATTTAAAAATATTTTTAATTTATTTCTAAGAATTAACTTTTAATAATATATTTATAAAGAAATAAAAAAAAGAAAGATGGCGGGTATCCATCTTTCAACTATGGTATAAAAGGGTATTGAGAATTTATGAGAGGTTATATGGTCAATAACCATATTTATAATATGACATATTTATAATAAAGTCAACAATTTATTTAAAAAAAAATAAAATTTTTTTTAAAAGGTACAAAAATTCGACAAAACATGTAATTAAATGGTAAAAATAAATGGTTTGTAAAAATTTTCATGAAAATATTATATAAAAATTAGTAAACAGTTAATACATATTAGAATAAATATATATTTAAAGAATATAAATTATAGTAGTTATACTATAGGGAGGGATATTATGTCTCAGATAGATGTTATTAAAGAAAGTATTCAAAATGAACAATTACTAAGAGAAAGTGCTACTAATAATGTACTAAAGGGTGAATATTTAATAAAAGACTCTCATCCAGATGTATATCAAATATTGGGAGTAGAAGCTAAAGCAACTATAACAAACAAAGAAACGTTAGCTGATAAAATAATGATAGAAGGTCAAATTAATTATTCTGTTATGTATTTATCAGAAGATGAAAGTAAAGTAACTAGTATAAACTCAGTTTATTTATCAGAAAAGTTCGCAGACTATCTTGATCTTAATAATGAAGAACATAAAGTGATTTGTGAAGTCGAGTGCGTAATAGAACATATTCAAGCTAGTATTATGAATGAGCGTAAGATTGCTATTGATGGAATAAGGTCAACTAAATGGCAAGTTTATAAGGTTGAAGAATTTGAATTTGTTAAAGAAATTGAAGGAAGAGATGATATACAAGTTAAGACAAAAAGTGAAGAGATGAATCAAATAAAGTGTGAAAAAGACATAGAGTTAATGGGAAAATCTATGATAAAAGTAACAATGGATAAACCTGAAGTTGATGAAATATTAAAATGCTCCATGAATTTACACAAAAAAGAGGTTAAACTTGGAGATGGAAAGATATATTTTGGATGTTATTGCAAGATAGAAGTACTATGCAAAGGAAAAGATGAAAATGATATATTCTTATTACAAGATGATATATACTTATCAAAAGAGGAAGAAGCTATTGGTGTAAATAGTGATATGATGACATCTCATCAAATAGATATAGTAAGTTTTGATAGTATAATCAATGCTGATGATTTAGGTGAGAGTAGAGTTGTAAATGTTGAATTTATGATTAAGGGAACTATTAAGGTTATATCTAAAGAGGTTATTGATGTAATTAAAGATGCTTATTCACCAACTAAATCAATAGAGTTAACTAAGAAGAAGTATGAGACAGGATTAGTTCATGGAATAATTACATCAGAATTAATAGTAAAAGATAATTTATACCCTAAAGATGAAAATGATAAAATTAGTTGTGTAATATCTGCTACAGGATGCCCAGTTATAACAGATAGGGTTGTTGAAGAAGATAAAATAAAGGTTGAAGGAATAATAAAAGTGTTAGTCCTTTATAAGACAACTGATGATAATTGCAAGATAGATATGTGTAATGGAGAAATTCCATTTACTTCAGTAATTGATTTAAAAGGCACAAAACCAGATATGGTTGCCTTATGTAAAGTTCACTTAGAAAATTTAGATGCTACTGTTGAAGCTAATACAATTGGTGTAAGGGCTACATTATCTGTTTTAGTTAAGGCTTGTTATAAGGTTAATAAAGAGTGGATAGTTGATATTATTGAAGGTGAAGAAGAAAAAGAATGTAAAAAAGCTTCAGTTACAATATATGTAGTTAATATAGGTGACACACTTTGGGATTTAGCTAAAAAATATAATACTACAATGGATTCATTAATAGAAATAAATGAATTAGATGGACCAGAATCATTAACTGAAGGTAAAAAGATAATAATACCAGGAAAATGTAAGTTTTAATAAGGTTTAAAATACAAAAAAGCTATTGCAAAGTTATGCAATAGCTTTTTTGTATTTTTGAATATATTTCATTTGATTGGATAAAATAAGAAATATGTGATTTGAGGTGATAAATTGAGCGAAAAAGTAAGTGGTAACTTAATAATAATAGGAGGAGCTGAGGATAAAGAAGGCGATAAAGAAATATTAAAAAGAGTAGCAAAATATATAGATCCTGAAAAGGAAAAGTTAATAATAGCAACTATAGCAACAGAATATCCAGAAAAAAGTTATGAAAATTATAAAAATGTATTTTCTAATTTAGGAATTAAAAATATAGATAAACTAGACATTAGTACTAGAGAAGATGCATTTAATAAGAAAAACGTTGAATTAATAAATAATTCAAATTTATTATTCTTTACTGGTGGTGATCAATTGAGAATAACTAGTATGATAGGGGGCAGCCCAATATATGATGCAGTAAAGAATCTATGTGCTAATGGTGGATTAATTGCTGGAACATCCGCAGGGGCATCTGTTATGAGTGATACCATGATAGTTCAAGGAGAAGATGATGAATCTCCACATAAATGTACTTTAAAAATGTCACCAGGTTTAGGGTTAGTAAACAATATAATAATTGATCAACATTTTGCTCAACGAGGTAGAATAGGAAGATTATTAACGGCTATAGCTCAAAATCCTGAAGTTTTGGGTATAGGAATAGATGAAGATACAGCAATAGTAGTAAGTGATAAAGGAACTGCAGAAGTTATTGGATCTGGTGCAGTATATTTCATAGATGGAAGTTCAATTGATTATAGTAATGTATCGGAGCAATATAGTGATGAGGTACTTAGTATGTTTAATGTAAAGCTTCATGTATTAAAAGAAGGTAATAGATTTAATTTACTAGATAAAGTACCATTTGAGGAGGATAAGGATTTTTATGAAAATCATAAATAGCACTGTTTATTCTGGAAGAAATATACATTCTCATAAAAAGTGCATACAACTCGACGTAGATTTAGAAGGATATTCTGAGATACCTAGTAAGGATATAAAAGGCTTTAATAAAAATTTGGTAGAGATGCTTCCAATTCTTAATACTCATAGGTGTGGGATAGATGAGGAAGGTGGATTTGTAAAGAGACTAAATGAAGGAACTTATTTAGCTCATATTTGTGAACATACTATTATAGCTATACAAAATATTTTAGGAATAGATGTAGCTTATGGAAAGGCTAGAGAAGTTGAAGGTGATAGATATATAATTGTATATCAATATGAATATCCTAAGGTAGGAATTGAAGTTGCAAAATTAGCTGTGGATATTATTAACTCACTTATAGAAGGCAAAAAAATTAGTTTTAATCATAGGTTAAATATAATAAAATCTATAATTCCAGAAGAACTTATAGGACCTAGTGCTTTAGAAATATGTAATGCGGCTAAAAAGGCTGGATTACCAGTACTTAAAATGGGGAATAGTGGATTTTATCAAATTGGATATGGAAAACAAGGAAGAATAATAGAATCAGCAATTACTAATGCTACAAGTTGTGTATCTGCTGATATTTCATGTGATAAATTATTAACAAAGCAGTTGCTAAGAATACAAAATTTGCCTGTTCCGAAAGGTGAAAGGGTAAATAATGTTATTGATTTATTAAGAACTGCTGAAGAAATAGGATATCCTGTTGTTTTAAAACCTGAATTTGGGAGCAAGGGAAGAGGAGTTATATTAAATATAAATAATGAGAAGGAATTATTAAAGTATTATCAAAAATTAACTGAGGAGTTTAAAGAGATAATAGTTGAACGATACTGTGAAGGTGATGACTATAGGGTTTGTGTAGTTGGATATAATGTTGTAGCAGTTTCAAAAAGAATTCCGCCATTTGTAATAGGAGATGGAGAAAGAAATATTAAAGAACTTATAGATGAATTAAATAATGATGAGCTTAGAGGGGAAGACCATGAAAAACCTTTAACTAAGATAAATATTGATGATGAGTTAGAAAGAAATTTAAGTAAACATAACTATAATTTAAATTCTATATTAAAAAATGGAGAGAAATTATTTTTAAGAAAGAATTCAAATTTATCTACTGGTGGAATAGCTATAGATTATACAGATGTTATTTCAGAAGAAAATAAGGAAATATGTGTAAGGGCAGCTAAGGCCATAGGATTAGATATATGTGGTATTGATGTTTGTACAACTGATATTAGTGAATCCTTAATGAATAATGGAGCCATACTTGAGGTTAACGCAGCACCAGGTTTAAGAATGCATTCATATCCTTATAAAGGAGTTAGTAGAAATATTGGAAATGACATAATTAATATGATGTATAATAATAATCCTCAAAATATACCTGTAGTTGCTGTTACTGGGACAAATGGTAAAACAACAACTACTAGGATAATAAATAGTACATTATCTAGAATGGGATATTGTGTTGGAATGACAAGTACTGATGGAATATATGTTAATGGTAAATGTATTGATATAGGTGATGATACCGGTTTTGAGAGTGCTAAATGTATATTATACAATAGAGATGTTGATATAGCAGTTTTAGAAACTGCAAGAGGTGGGATTATAAGAAAAGGATTAGCATATGATTTAGCTGATGTTGCAGTAATAACTAATATTACTGATGATCATTTAGGAATAGATAATATAAATTCTATGGAGGAGCTTTGTAAGGTAAAATCATTAGTAGCGGAAGCTGTAAAAGAAAATGGAAACGTAGTAATTAATGCTGATGATGAGTGGAGTAGAAAGATTATAAATAGAATAAATTCAAATATAATTTACTATTCTTCTGATTTTAATAATGAATTAATAAGAGAAAATATAAGTAAGAAGCTTATTGCTGTATACAGAAAAGATGATTATCTATGTGTTAATAATAAGGGAATAGAATATAAAATAATAAATGTTAAAGATATTCCAATATCATTAAATGGTACATTAGAATTTAATATTGAAAATGCAATGGCAGCTTGTGCAGCATTAGTAGGTATGGAAATAGATTATAGCATGATAAGAATAGGGTTAGAGAATTTTAACTCTGAAGATAATTCAGGAAGGTTTAACGTTTATGATTATAATGGTATAAAGGTTATATTGGATTATGGTCATAATATAGAAGGGTATAAAAAAGTTTTACCTACATTAGAACGTATTGGCAGTGGGAATATTACTGGGATAATTGGTGTTCCAGGGGATAGAAGTGATTATGTTGCGAGGGAAATAGGAAGTATAAGTGCTAGATATCTTGATAAAATAATAATTAAGGAAGATAAAGATAGAAGAGGAAGAGAAAGTGGAGAAATACCTAATTTAATTAAAGATGGTGTATTAAAGGTAAAGAAAGATGCAAATGTAAATATAGTGTTGGATGAAGTTGAAGCTTTAGGAAAGGCACTAAATGAATCTGCTGAGGGAGATATTATAATTGTATTTTTTGAAAGATTGGTTCCGTTAATAAATTATATCAAATCCAATAAAAATAATGATACAGATTTAGGGAATGTTGTTAATTCAAATTAAAGAATACAACAATGACATATTTACTATAAGAAAAATAATATATATAATATTATTTATAAAGTTCAGGGTTTATACTCTGAACTTTAATTTAGAATTATGAACTTTCCATTGAAAGGATTTGGATATATGAAAATAAAAGCTTATGCAAAAATTAACATTTCTTTAGATATAGTAGGAAAAAGAGAAAGTGATGGATATCATTTATTAAAAATGATAATGCAGAATATAGATTTGTACGATGAAATATCTATAGAAAAACAGAAGAAAGATATAAGAATAAGTTGTAATAAAAGCTATGTTCCGACAGATTCAAGAAACTTAGCTTATAAAGCAGCAAATTTATTTAAAGAGACATATAATATTGAAGATGGAGTTCATATTGATATTGTAAAGAATATTCCTGTATCAGCTGGTCTAGCTGGGGGAAGTACAGATGCAGCTGCTGTTTTAAAGCTTATGAATAAGATATTTAAGGTGAATGCATCTAATGAAGAACTTATGGAACTTGGGTTAAAATTAGGTGCTGATATTCCATATTGTATTAATGGTGGAACAGCACTTTGTGAAGGCATTGGAGAAAAAATAACAGCTTTACAACCTTTTAAGGATAAAATATTAGTTTTAGTAAAGCCTAGTTTTGGAGTTTCAACTAAAGAAGTATATAAAGCTTTTAATTTAGATAGAGTTAGAGTACATCCTAAAACTGAGAATTTAATAAAAGCTATGGAACAAGATGATTTGTATTATGTAGCAAATAATATGAAAAACTTATTAGAAAATGTGACTTTAAGAAAGCATAATATATTAATTAAAATAAAAGAAGAAATGAATAGATACGGTGCAGTAGGTAGCATGATGAGTGGAAGTGGGCCAAGTGTATTTGCTTTTTTTGATGATATGTTAAAGGCACAAAGATGCTATGAAAAAATGAAGGAAAATCATAGAGAAGTATTTTTAACTAGAACTATTTAAATAAAAATTAAATATAAATGAATAAACCCCTTTATAATGTCAATACTTAAAACTAGAAAGGGGTTATGTTTATGAGAAAGTATATTTATTTTATAATACCTATGGTTTTAACAGTTGTAATTTTTAATGGATGTCAATCTATTGCAATCAATACAAAGGAATCTAGTTTAGAGTTAACAGAATTAAATTATGATGATATTAAGGACAAGCTTATAAGATTTCATGTAATAGCAAATAGTGATACAGATGAAGATCAAAATCTTAAGCTAAAAGTTAGAGATAAAGTAGTTGAAGCATTAAGTGAAAAATTAAGTAATGTAAATTCATTAGAGGAAGCAGAAAATGTATTAAAGGAAAATATAGATTATGTTAATGAAATTGCAAAAGAGGTTATTGAAGAAAATAATTATACTTATGAAGTGAATACAATGTTGTCTTATGAGAATTTTCCTGATAAGGTATATGGAGATTATATTTTTCCGCAAGGAAATTATGAAGCATTTAGAGTTATAATAGGAGAAGGAAAAGGACAAAATTGGTGGTGTGTTATGTTTCCATCATTATGTTTTGTTGATGAAAGTAAAAACTCAGTAGATTCTAGTGATTTAAAAGAAGAAATCGAAAATATAGAACCTAAAAATAATGAGACAACAAATGAAAATAAAGAAAAAAATAAAGAAAAAAATAAAGAATCAAGTAATGTTAATAATGGAGTAAAATTTAAGTTTAAGATAGTAGAAGTTATAAAGGAAATTCTTGATTAATAGGAGGAATAGTATGGCAAAGGCATTAGCTATGGTTTCAGGAGGGCTAGATAGTATTTTAGCAGCAAAATTAATAAAGGAACAAGGTATAGATGTATTAGGAATTTGTTTTAGATCATACTTTTTTAGTGAAGAAAGTGCAATAAAGATGGCAAAGCAAATAGATATACCACTATTAGTAGTAGATTTTTCACCAGAGCATTTAGAGTTAGTTAAAAATCCTAAGCATGGTAGAGGTAAAAATATGAATCCATGTATAGATTGTCATGCTATGATGATGAATTATGCAGGAAAATTATTAGAGGAACATAATGCAGATTTTATTATTACAGGTGAAGTATTAAATCAACGACCTATGTCTCAAAACAGACAAGCTTTAAATATTGTAAAAAAAGAATCTGGATTTGCTAATAAAATTTTAAGGCCTTTATGTGCTAAAAATATGGATCCTACAGAAATGGAGTTAAGTGGATTAGTTGATAGAGAAAAATTATTAAATATTACTGGAAGAAGTAGAAAGCCACAAATGGAGTTAGCTGCAAAATGGGGAATTACAGAATATCCATCACCAGCAGGTGGATGTAAATTAACAGAACCAAATTATGCATTAAGATTAAAAGATCTTTTAAACTTTAAAGAGGAAGTTGAAGAAAATGAATTAAGTCTTTTAAGATATGGAAGACATTTTAGGACAGATGATAACAATAAAATAATAGTTGCAAGAACTCAAGAAGAGGGAGAAGCAATTAAATCATTTATACATAATGAATATTATTCTTTTCATACAACTGATTTTTCTGGAGCACTTGTATTACTAGAAGGAAGTGGAACAGAAAGAGATGTACATTTAGCTGCTAGAATAGCTGCAAGGTATAGCAAAGGAAGAGAAAAAACAGAGTTAAAGGTTAAATACGGCATATATGGACAAAAGCTAGAAAATATTATAGTTGTAGAGCCTATAAGTGATAAAGAATTAGAAAAATATATGATTTCTATAAAGTAGGGGGATAAAATGGAGAAGAGAGCAATTATATCTGTAAAAAGTTCATCAAATTTAGAGCCTAATGATGCAATTGAAGTAGTGACTCCTGGTAAATTTATAATTAAGGAGAAGGGATTTAAGGCGATATATGAGGAATCAGAAATATCAGGAATGGAAGGGACAACTACTACTTTAAACATACAAGACAACATAATGGTATTAGAGAGAGTAGGATCAACTACTACAAATATGGAATTTAAAGAAGGGGAAATGGCTGTTTCCTTATATAATACGCCATATGGAGTATTAAATTTAAATATTGATACTGAAAAGTTAGATATAAATGTTAATGAAAATGGTGGAGAAATTTACTCTAAGTATATTTTAGGACTTGAGGGGCAAGAAGGCATAATCACTGAGTTAAATATAAAAATTAAAGTAAATTAAATTTTAGGCTTCTATGAAATTATTTATTCATAGAAGTATTTTTTTGAATAAAAAAAGTCACATAGGAAATAATTAAAGAAAAGAGCTATAAAGGGGCGTGGATAATATAAATAAGTATGAAATTATAATATTCATTTTAAGCAGTTATTATGGCATGAGTTATGAAGACTTTAAAAAGAGACTTAAAAAGAAAGATAATCTATATTTAACAATTTTACTTATGAAGAAATTCAAATGTTTGAATTTAGAAGTTATTCAACAAAGCTTAGGGATTTCCAATAATAGAATGTTAAGTTATAAAATGAAAAAAGCAGAAGAAAAAATATTAATAAATAAAAGATTTAGAGATGAATATTTTGAATTAGAAGATAAAATAAAAGAAAATTTTAAAAATGCATAAAAAACACTAGCCTAATTCTAACTAATGTGATACTATAATATCTATGATTATTCTTCTTTTGACAATAAGAGAGATAATTTAAATTATACTACTATAAAAATCAATAGTCAATAGAAAATTTAAATTAAATTTTAGATATATTGGGGGTAAGCATGAGTACTAAATATGTTTTTGTAACAGGTGGAGTTGTATCAGGATTAGGAAAAGGAATAACAGCAGCTTCATTAGGGAGATTATTAAAAAATAGAGGATTAAAAGTATCTATACAAAAATTTGATCCATACTTAAATGTAGATCCAGGAACAATGAGTCCTTATCAACATGGTGAAGTTTTTGTAACTGATGATGGAGCGGAAACAGATCTAGATCTAGGACATTATGAAAGATTTATAGATGAAAATTTAACTAAAAATAGCAATATTACTTCAGGGAAAGTTTATTGGTCAGTTATATCTAAGGAAAGAAGAGGAGAATACCTTGGAGGAACTGTTCAAGTTATACCGCATATTACCAATGCTATAAAGGAAAGAGTTTATAGAGTAGCAAAAGAGACTGATGTGGATGTTGTAATAACTGAAATAGGGGGAACGGTTGGAGATATTGAATCATTACCATTCCTTGAAGCTATAAGACAAATAAAATATGATGTGGGTAGAGAAAATGTATGCTTTATACATGTTACGTTAGTACCTTTCTTAGGAAAATCAGGTGAATTAAAAACTAAACCAACTCAACATTCTGTTAAGGAATTAAGGAGTATTGGGATTCAACCAGATATTATAGTTTGTAGATCGGAAAAAGAAATATCAGATGATTTAAAATCTAAAATAGGATTATTCTGTAATATAGAAGGTAAGTGTGTAATACAAAATTTAGATGCAGATCATTTATATGAAGTTCCATTAATGCTTCACAAGGAAGGTTTAGATAGATTAGTAGTTGAAAAATTAGAATTAGGATGCAGGGATATAGATAATACAGAGTGGATTGACATGGTTTCTAGATTAAAGAATTTAGAAGGTAATGTTAAAATTGCACTAGTAGGAAAGTACGTTGAGTTACATGATGCTTACATATCTGTAGTAGAGGCATTAAATCATGGCGGACTAGCTAATGGAACGAATGTAGAAATTAAATGGGTAAATGCAGTAGATGTTACAGAAAATAATTCTAATGAACTATTAGGTGATGTTGATGGAATCCTAGTTCCAGGTGGATTTGGAGATAGAGGGGTAGAAGGTAAGATTGAAGCTATTAAATATGCAAGAGAAAACAAGATACCTTTCTTAGGAATATGTTTAGGAATGCAAACAGCAGTAATTGAATTTGCAAGAAGTGTATTAGATTATAAGGAGGCTAATAGCTCTGAGATTAATCCAGAAACAGAATATCCTGTAATAGATCTTATGCCAGAGCAAAAGGATGTTGAAGATTTAGGTGGTACAATGAGACTAGGGTTATATCCATGTAAATTAGATAAAACATCAAAAGCTTATGAATGTTATGAAGATGAATTAATATATGAGAGACATAGACATAGATATGAGTTTAATAATGAATATAGAAAACAAATAATTGAGGCTGGAATGAAAATAACAGGTACAAGTCCAGATGGTAGATTAGTTGAAATAGTAGAAGTTGAAGATCATCCATGGTTTGTAGCAGCACAATTCCATCCAGAATTAAAATCTAGACCAAATAATCCACATCCATTATTTAAAGCTTTTGTAAAAGCTGCAATAGAAGAAAAGTAAAAGGAAAGTGAAGATATCCTTCACTTTTCTTTTTAATGTTATAAAATTATTTAAAGTGGATAATCTTATAATATAACTTTCTATTGAATTTTAAAGTTTATTAGTTCATAATTATATATAAACTTAAATATGCATTATATTAATTATAGCTATATTGTATATTTTATTTTAATAAGATTGTATTTCATTTCAAATATATCAAACCTTAGGTTTAATCTATTATTATCCCGAAGTAAACAAAACTATTGGAGGTGTCAATTTGACAAGAGAGGCATATGCTGAGATGACTTTAGTTGATTTAAAAAATAAGGCTAAAGAGCTTGGAATAAAAAACATAAGTAAATTAAAGAAAAGCGAAATAATTGATGAATTAGTAAAGGTTACTCCGAATACTATAGAAAAAAATGGAGTGATTTTAACAGAAAGAATAGCTCCTAAAGTAAAGGAACAAGAAAATTCTAATAATACTTTTTCAAATAATTATGAAAATAGAGAAAATTACTCTATGACGGATGAACAAAAAGAAGAGAAGAAAGAGAGACTAAAAGTTATGATAAATGAATCTGGCTCTTCTAAGGGAGTATTAGAAGTTCAAGAAAATAATAACTTTGGATTCTTAAGGTGCAATAACTATTTAACTGGAGAAAATGATATATATGTATCTCCATCACAAATAAGAAGATTTAACTTAAGAACAGGTGATGAAGTTCAAGGGAAAGTAAGAGAAGCTAAAGAGGGAGAAAAATTTAAAGCTTTATTATTTGTAGAAAAAGTAAATGGTGATAATCCGGAAAAGGCTATAGGAAGAAAGAATTTTGAAACATTAACTCCTATATATCCTAATGAAAGATTACATTTAGAAACTAATAATGAGAAAGATTTGTCTTCTAGATTAATGGATATTATTTGTCCAATAGGAAAAGGACAAAGAGGAATAATTGTTGCTCCACCAAAAGCTGGTAAAACTACTTTATTAAAAAAAGTTGCACAAAATATTAGTAAGAACCATCCTGATATTAAGCTTATAGTTTTATTAATAGATGAAAGACCTGAAGAAGTTACTGATATGAAAAGATCTATAAATGGAGATGTTATTTACTCAACATTTGATGAGGAACCACAAAACCATGCAAAGGTAGCTCAAATGGTGTTAGAGAGAGCCAAAAGAATGGTAGAGCAAGGGAAGGATGTTGTTATATTATTAGATAGTATAACTAGGTTATCTAGAGCTTATAATTTAACAATAAATCCAACAGGTAGAACATTATCAGGAGGATTAGATCCAGGTGCATTAATAATGCCTAAAAAGTTCTTTGGAGCAGCAAGAAATATAGAAGAAGGCGGAAGTTTAACTATTCTTGCTACAGCACTAGTTGAGACAGGATCAAGAATGGATGATATGATATTTGAAGAGTTTAAGGGAACTGGTAATATGGAAGTTCACTTAGATAGAAGACTTCAAGAAAGAAGAATATTCCCTGCAATTGATATTTATAAGTCTGGAACTAGAAAAGAGGATTTATTATTATCAGATGAAGAGAAAGAAGTAGCATTTGCTATTAGAAAAGTTATGTATAGAGATGGTAATATTGAAAATGTTACAGAAAATCTAATAAATATGTTATCTAAAACAAAAAATAATAAAGAGTTTATTCAAGTTTTTCCTAAGAATGATATATTTAAAAAATAGTTAATAGCATATATAAAGAGGCTTATTTTTAAAGTAGATAAATACAAATTCCATAGTTGAAAAGTTTGTATTACTAATATCTATTAAATAAAAAGCCTCTTTTATTAATTTTTTTATTAAAAGAAAAAATGAGAAAGAATGTAATTCTTTCTCATAAATTCTAATTTAATCTTATTTGTTAAGACCGAACTTCTTATTGAACTTGTCAACTCTACCGCCGATATCAACGATTTTTTGCTTACCAGTGAAGAATGGGTGGCATTTAGCACATATATCAACTTTTAACTCTTCTTTAACTGAACCAGTTGTGAAAGTGTTTCCACATGCGCACTTAACCACAGCATCGTGATGGTATTCTGGATGTATGCCTTGTTTCATTTGATTCACCTCTTTCAAAATACATTCATTGAATTAATTCAATGACCTAATGAATTATAACATAAGGGTGAAAAACAGTCAATATAACTAGGAAATAAAAACATCTTTTTAAGTATATATTAAAATGCTATAATCGAAATAGACAAATATGAGAAGGAGAGACGTTATGAGTAAATTATATTTTAGATATGGGGCCATGA
Organism: Clostridium sp.; assembly: GCF_026168755.1. Taxonomy (GTDB): domain Bacteria; phylum Bacillota; class Clostridia; order Clostridiales; family Clostridiaceae; genus Clostridium. Next base: position 13,231 of record NZ_JAPFDR010000005.1, read on the forward strand.
ATTCAGGAAAATCTACAAACCTTATGCAGGTAGCACACAATTATGAGGAGCGTGGAATGAGGGTTGTATTAATTAAACCATCAACTGATAAAAAAGGTGGAGATAAGTTAGTATCTAGATTAGGTGTTGAGCGTAAAGTTGACTTATTAATTAATGATGAACAAAACATATATGAAGAGATTAAAAAATGGGAAGATAACAAATATAAAATAGATTGTATATTAGTAGATGAAGTACAGTTTTTAAAATCTCATCAAATAGATGAACTTTTTGAAATTGCAGTTTGCTTAGATATACCAGTTATTTGCTATGGGCTTAGAACAGATTTTAAAATGCAAGGCTTTGAAGGAAGTACAAGATTACTATTATTAGCGCATAGTGTAGAGGAGTTAAAAACTATATGTAAATGTGGAAGAAAAGCAGTTTTAAATGGTAGAAGAATAAATGGAAAATTTGTTTTTGAGGGTGAGCAAGTTGCTATAGATAATGTAGACAATGTTGAATATGAATCTTTGTGTGGACATTGTTACTTTAAATTTAAAAATGAAAAATAAAATGAAAGAGTGATGATATGAGAAAATGTGATGTTGGGGGTCAGGCTATAATTGAAGGAGTTATGATGCGTGGTTCTAAAGGATTAGCAACTGCGGTAAGAACTCCAAATGGAAAAATAGAAGTTAAAGTTAAAAAAACAAAGCCAATAACAAAAAGATATAGAATTTTAAATATTCCTATAATTAGAGGAGCAGCTACATTAATAGATTCATTAATAGTTGGTATTAATACGCTAAATTATTCAGCAAGTTTTTTTGAAGAAGATGAAGAAGAATCAAAATTTGATCTTTGGCTTAAAAGTAAATTAGGAGATAAAGGTGCTAATGATTTGCTTGTTACAATAACTATGATGATTTCTCTTTTAATTGCTGCTGGATTGTTTCTTGGTATACCTACTGCAGTAGCATCAATATTTAAAAATATAGGATTACATCCTATAGTATTAAATTTAATTGAATCAGCTATAAGAATAGCTATCTTAGTAACTTATATGTATTTAATAAGTAAGTTAGATGATATATACAGGGTATTTCAATATCATGGTGCAGAACATAAAACTATATTTTGTTATGAGTCTGAAGAAAAACTAACGATTGAAAATGTAAGAAAGTTTGGAAGATTACATCCTAGATGTGGAACTAATTTTCTATTTTTAACTATGATAGTTAGTATTATTTTGTTTACTTTAACAGGATGGGGTGGATTTTGGCAAAGACTTATATTGAGAATAGTACTTATGCCTATAGTTGCTGGAATTACGTATGAATTAATAAAATGGCTTGGAAGGACTGAAAGTAAATTGGGAAAGATTATTGCATATCCAGGTTTAAAATTACAAGAGCTTACTACTAAGGAGCCTGATGATTCTCAATTAGAAGTTGCTATAAAATCTTTAATGGCAGCAGAAGGAATTGAATATAAGAAGACAATTGGGGAATTATTAATAGATGGGAACAAGATATTAAAGGAAGTCGATATAGAAACTTATATATTAGATACTCAATTATTATTAGGAAAAGTTCTTGGAAAAGATAAACTTTATTTAATTACTAACAAGGAAGAGGAAGTTAGCAAATTCAAGGAAAGAGAATTTTATAGATTAATAAAGAAAAGAAAAGAAAAAATGCCTATTAAGTATATATTAAAGAGTGCTGAATTTATGGGATTAGATTTTTATGTTAAAGAAGGTGTACTTATTCCAAGAGGAGATACTGAAATATTAGTAGAAGAAATTCTTAATATTATTAAGGATGATAGAGAGTACACAGTTTGTGATTTATGTTGTGGAAGTGGTGCTATAGGTATATCTGTTGCTTATTTAAGAGAAAACACTAAGGTAGATTTAATTGATTATTATGATATTCCGGAAAAAGTAACTAAGAGGAATATAACAAAGCATAATTTAAACTCTAGAGCAACATTTATAAAAAGTGATTTACTAGAAGAACCTATAAATCAACAAAATAAATATGATATATTAGTTTCTAATCCACCATATATAAAGGAAGAAATTATAGAGACATTAATGGATGATGTTAAAAATTATGAACCTCATACAGCCTTAAGTGGTGGAGAAGATGGGCTATATTTCTATAAAAAAATTGTTGATGATAGTGATAAAATATTAAATGAGAATGGAATATTAGCCTTTGAAATAGGGCACGATCAAGGTGAAGAGGTTAGTGATTTAATGCTTGAAAAAGGATATAAAAATGTAAGGGTAGTTAAGGATTTAGCAGGGCATGATAGAGTAGTTATTGGTGAACTTTAGAAAAATATTATGTGCTTGTTAGAACTTGATAAAATCATGATTATTATGTTATAATATTTCAATATGAAAAAATACAGTACGGAGTGATACTATGTTATTAGATAAATTAGCATTTACGGAAAATAAATACGAAGAACTATCAGTTAAAATATCAGATCCTTCAATAATGGCTAACCAAAAAGAGTGGAGAAAGTTATGTAAGGAACATGCTGACTTAGAAATAATAGTAACAGCATATAGAGAATATAAAAAGGTAGTTGAAGATTTAGAAGCTAACAAAGAAATGTTAGAAGAAGAAACAGATAAAGAAATGAAAGAAATGTTATCTGAAGAGATTTCAAGTCTTAAAGAACAAGAAGAAGAATTAGAAAATAAGATACAAATTTTATTATTACCAAAAGATCCTAACGATGATAAAAACGTATTTGTTGAAATCAGAGGTGGAGCTGGTGGAGATGAAGCAGCATTATTCGCAGCAAATCTTTTCAGAATGTATACAAGATACGCAGAATCTCAAAGATGGTCAGTTGAAATGATGAGCTCAAATGAAAATGACCTTGGTGGATTTAAAGAAGTTGTATTTATGATTAAAGGTAATGGAGCTTATTCAAAGCTTAAGTATGAAAGTGGTGTACATAGAGTACAAAGAGTACCAGATACAGAAAGTTCAGGTAGAATTCATACGTCTACAGCTACAGTTGCGGTTTTACCAGAAGTTGATGATGTTGAAATAGAAATCAATGATAAAGATTTAAGAATTGATGTTTACAGATCTTCAGGTAATGGAGGACAATGTGTTAATACAACAGATTCAGCAGTTAGAATAACACATATACCTACAGGTACAGTTGTTGCATGTCAAGATGAAAAATCACAACTTAAGAATAAAGAAAAAGCTATGAAAGTATTAAGAGCTAGACTTTATGAAGTTGCAGAAGCTGAAAGGCTTGCAGGAATTGCAGAAGATAGAAAGAGCCAGGTTGGTACAGGGGATAGAAGTGAAAGAATAAGAACTTATAACTATCCTCAAGGAAGAGTTACTGATCATAGAATTGGATTAACATTATATAAATTAGATACTTTTATGAATGGAGATATTGAAGAAGTTATAAATGCGTTAATTACTGCAGACCAAGCAGAAAAAATGCAAGCAATGGGTAATACTGATTCAATATAATGCGTTTAGAAGCCTTGCATTATTTAATGTAAGGCTTTTAAAATAGGTGATAATATGAAGATTGAAAAAGCAATAAAGAAACAAAATAGGTATAATAAGCTATTTATTATTTTTATGTTTTTTTTAGCAATATTCCTTCCGATTATAACTTACTTAGCATATATTAGGACTTTTAATATGTTAGCATTTCTATTATTAATAGAAATTCTTATTTTCATAGCAATTATAAGAAAAGTTAATGACTGTACATTGAACTTTATTTGTGCTAATAATAAATTAAAGTTTAGAGATGGGTTATTTTCATCTTATACATATATTCAATGTGATAGAATGGCTATTGTACATACTAATAAAAATAATGAAGATATGGAAATTATAATTGTTACTAGAGGAAAAGTTAAAAATCAAAAGATGAAACTAATAAATAAAGAGTTTATGAAAAAATATGAAGAGGCAGCACTTGAGTATAGACGGATAAAAAGAATAAATCAAGATGTAGCTTTTTATTTTAAGGTTATTAAATATGGAGAATTAAAAAAATATATACTTTTAGATAATATATATAGAAATTGTGTTAATGCTACATATACGGCATCAGCTATAGATAGTATAAAAATAGCAAGAAGTCAAAAAGAAATTTAAAGAAAGAAGGTAATCCCTTATGGAAACTAAGGTTGCCATAATTAAAGATATTAAAAAAGATATTAAATTTATAGAGGAAGCTGCAGAAGTTATAAGAGCTGGTGGAACAGTAGCTTTTCCTACAGAAACAGTATACGGTTTAGGCGCAAATGCATTAAATGAAGAGTCTGTAAAAAAGATATTTATTGCTAAGGGGAGACCACAAGATAATCCATTAATTGTTCATGTTAGCTCTAAAGATATTTCTAGCTTAGTAAAAGAGGTTCCTACTATAGCTCAAGAGTTAATTAATAAATTTTGGCCAGGTCCGTTAACTATAATTTTAGAAAAAAAATATATTATACCTAATATGACAAGTGCAAACCTTGATACTATTGGTATAAGAATGCCTAACTCAGAGATAGCACTTAAACTTATAGAACTTTCAGAAAGACCAATTGCTGCACCATCAGCTAATATATCAGGGAGACCAAGTCCAACTGAAGTAGAAAGATGCGTGGAAGATTTAAATGGTAGAGTTGATTATATAATTGGCGGAGAAAGTAGTGATATTGGAGTTGAATCTACTATTATTGATTGTACAGTTAACCCTCCGATGATATTAAGACCAGGTGGAATAACTTTAGAAATGCTTAGGGAAATAGATTCTAATATAGATATAGATAAAGCATTAAAATCAAAACCAAGTGCTGACTTAAAACCAAAGGCACCTGGAATGAAGTATAGGCACTATGCTCCAAAGGCACATTTAAAAATAATTAGAGGCAAAAATGAAAAAACTATTGAAATTATTAAAGAAATGTTAGAAAATTATATAGAAAAAAATAATGATGTAGCTGTACTGACTACAGATGAGAACTTAAATAAATTTGATAAAGGTAGTGTGATATCTTTAGGTAGTGAGAAAGATTTAAGTCAAATTGCCAAACATCTTTTTGAAGCCTTACGAAAATGTGATGACCTAGGTGTACAATATATTTTATGTCAGGGATTTGAAGAAAAAGGTGTTGGTGTTGCAATAATGAATAGGTTAAGTAAAGCTGCTGGATATGATATTGTAGATGTATAAATAAGGAGGATGGGGGAACCTATTCTTCTTTTTTTATAAAATAAAGATATAATAATATAATTGTTATATATTAAATAACAGAAAGGTTGGTTTTTATGAAGATTGCGTTAGGTTGTGACCATGGTGGATTAAACTTAAAAGAAGAAATAGCTAAATATCTAGAAACTCAAAATATTGAGTTTAAGGATTTTGGAACATATACTGAAGAATCATGCGATTATGCTGATATAGCATTACCAGTTGCTGAGGCTGTAGTAGCTAAAGAGTTTGATTTTGGTATATTAATTTGTGGTACAGGAATAGGAATAGGAATTGCGGCAAATAAGGTTCCAGGAGTAAGAGCAGCACTTTGTTCAGATACATTTAGTGCACATGCCACTAGAGAACATAATGATGCTAATATATTAACTATGGGGGAAAGAGTTGTTGGCAAGGGATTAGCGATAGACATAGTTAAGGCATTTTTAGGCGCTGAATTTGAAGGCGATAGACATGCAAGAAGAATTAATAAAGTCACAGAAATTGAAAAAAAATATTCTAAATAATAAAATTTACTTAGGAGGAATAAGAAAATGAGTAAAGTAACAGAAATGAAACACCCTTTAATATCACATAAATTAGCATACATAAGAAGTAAGGATACAGGATCAAAATACTTTAGAGAGTTAGTTGAAGAAGTATCTATGTTAATGGCATATGAAGTTACTAGAGATTTAGAGACTGAAGAAGTTGAAGTAGAAACTCCAATATGCAAAACTAAGTGTCAAATGTTAGCAGGAAAGAAGATGGCGATAGTTCCAATATTAAGAGCTGGACTTGGAATGGTAGATGGAATATTAAACTTAATTCCAGCAGCAAAGGTTGGACATATAGGTTTATATAGGGATGAAGAAACTCTTCAACCAGTAGAGTATTTTTGTAAGCTTCCACAAGATATAGCTGAAAGAGATGTAATTGTAGTTGATCCAATGTTAGCAACAGGGGGCTCTGCAGCTGATGCTATAACTTTATTAAAACAAAGAGGAGCTAAGAAAATAAGATTAATGTGTTTAATTTCTTCTCCAGAAGGAATTAAGTTAGTTCAAGAGCAACATCCAGATGTTGATATTTATGTTGCAGCTATTGATGAAAAATTAAATGAAAAGGGATATATTGTACCAGGTCTTGGAGATGCTGGAGATAGACTTTTTGGAACTAAGTAATAAAAAGCGAAGACAGCAGTCTTCGCTTTTTATTAAATTAATATGTTATATGATAAACTGAAATAATGGTAAGCTAAAATTAATTTGGTAAAAGAAATAGGAGGACAAATATTATGGGGAAAAGAGAAGGTTATTTATCATGGGATGATTATTTTATGTCTGTTGCCTTGTTATCAGGAAAGAGAAGTAAGGACCCAAATACACAGGTCGGTGCTTGTATAGTAAATAAAAACAATATAATTGAAAGTATAGGATATAATGGACTTCCAAAGGGATGTTCAGATGATGAGTTTCCATGGGATAAAGAAGGAGAAACTTTAAATACAAAATATCCATTTGTAGTTCATGCTGAATTAAATGCAATTTTAAATGCCAAAGGAAAAGATTTATCAGGATGTAGAATATATGTTGCACTTTTTCCTTGTAATGAATGTGCAAAAGCAATAATACAATCAGGAATAAGTGAAGTTATATATTTGAGTGATAAATATGCAAATACAGATTCAGTAAAGGCATCAAAACTTATGTTTAAATGTGCTGGAGTAAAATTAAATCAATTAGAAGCAACCCATGGAAAAATAGAATTATCATTTGATATTAATGATATTTAGTATTGATGATTTTGATAAAATAATGACAACATAAAAAGAGAGAATATAACTATAATTATTTAAGTATTAATTTATTTAATGTGCATATACATATGATATTGTATCGGAAACAATAAAATATAAGAATATAAAGAGAATAAAAGGTAAAAAAATAATATAAGGTAAAATATTTTTAAAATTAGTTGATAATGGAAAAAATAAAGTGGTATAATAATAGTGTTAATTGTTTAACAATTAACACTATTATGATTTTATGGGTATAGTAATGGGAGGAAGTTTTTATGAGAGAAGTAGTAATAGTTAGTGCAGTAAGAACTGCAATTGGTTCATTTGGAGGATCATTAAAGGATATTCCAGCAGCAGAACTAGGATCAATAGTAATTAAAGAAGCTGTAAATAGAGCTGGAATTAAGCCAGAATTAGTAGAAGAAGTAGTTATGGGAAATGTTATTCAAGCAGGACAAGGACAAAATGTAGCTAGACAAGCAGCTGTAAAAGCTGGGTTACCAGTAGGAGTTCCTGCAATGACAATAAATAAAGTGTGTGGATCAGGCTTAAGATGTGTTGCTTTAGCTGCTCAAATGATAAAAGCTGGTGATTGTGATGTAGTTATTGCAGGAGGTATGGAAAATATGTCATTAGCGCCATATGCCATGCCAGGTGCTAGATGGGGTCAAAGAATGGGCGATGGAAAAATGGTTGATACAATGATTAAAGATGCTTTATGGGATGCATTTAATGATTATCATATGGGAGTTACAGCTGAGAATATAGCAAAAGAATGGGGATTAACAAGAGAAATGCAAGATGAATTTGCATTAAATTCTCAATTAAAAGCTGAAAAGGCAATTAAAGAAGGTAAATTTGTAGATGAAATAGTACCAGTGGTTATTCCTCAAAGAAAAGGTGAACCTAAAGTATTTGCTCAAGATGAATTCCCAAGATTCGGATCAACAATTGAAAAGATGGCTAAATTAAGACCATCATTCATTAAAGATGGAACTGTAACAGCTGCTAATGCATCAGGAATTAATGATGGAGCTGCTGCATTTGTAGTTATGAGTGCAGAAAAAGCTCAAGAATTAGGTGTAAAACCAATGGCTAAAATAGTTTCTTATGGAAGTAAAGGATTAGATCCTGCTATCATGGGATATGGTCCATTCCATGCAACAAAGAAAGCATTAGAAGTAGCAGGATTAACTGTTGAAGATATGGATTTAATAGAAGCAAATGAAGCATTTGCGGCTCAAAGCTTAGCTGTAGCTAAGGATTTAAACTTTGATATGGAAAAAGTTAATGTAAATGGTGGTGCTATTGCACTTGGACATCCAGTAGGAGCTTCAGGGGCTAGAATATTAGTTACATTACTTCATGAAATGGAAAAGAGAGATGCTAAAAAGGGATTAGCAACTTTATGTATAGGTGGAGGAATGGGAACTGCTTTAGTAGTTGAGAGAGTTTAGTTTTTTTATTTAGTAAATTAATAAAAGCAAGTGAAAAAAGGAGCTTTTTAGAGGCTCCTTTTACTATTTAGCATATTATAAAGAAATTTAATGATAGTTATTTGAATAAATAATAACAAATTTGAAAAAAATAATGAATAAATTGCATTTTAATTATTCAAATACAATAAAAAAATCACATAATATAGTAGAATGCAAGTTTGAAAATGATAAAAAAAAACTGAAAAAATTTTAAAATAATAATATTATTAGAAAAAAATAACATAATAAAACTATAAAACGTTATCAAAAGAAAAAAATAAAAAAATAAGAATTTTAAGAAAATTAAAAAAAATGCAAGAAATAATAATTGTGTGTAAAAAAAAATTAAAATAGGCAAAAAAGAGATTTTGCGTGAGCATTAGTGAAGTATTATCTAATAATAGGCGATTTTAGCGATAAACTGTAAAAAATAAGTAAAAACTAGGTTTTTATTAATTTCAAAGTAGGTATATAATTGCTACTGTTACCGGGATATGAAGATACTAATAAATTAATAGTATTCCTATATAAGAGCTTTTTTATACATATAAAACTATAAGGCGTAGTTAGTTTTTATATAGGAATAAGGAAAAATCACTATATCCCAAATAAGTTATTTACTAGGAGATAAAAATGACTGAAGACTTAAATAAAATAGTCAAATCTGTAGCAAAAAATGATTTAATAAGTGGGATTGTTTTATTTTTAATATTCGTATTTTTAGGGAAATATAAAAGTGGAGCTATATTATTAGTTGGAACAATTGTTTCAATGGTAAACTTTATTGTTTCAGCATTCGCTACCAATAAATTTTTAAGGAAATCTAAAAAAAATAAATCAATTTTATTTTTCTTAAGTTATTTAATAAGGATAGTAAGTATAGTTGCTATAGCGGTAGTTTTTTCTAAAAAGATAAGCTATTTACTAGCTTTTCTAATAGGATTTTTTATACATTATATAATACTAGTAATAACTACTATAAAAGTGCAGAAGGGAAGTGAATAGATGGAACAATCAGAAGCTATATTTTCTTTTTACTTAGGTAAAATAGCAATTGATATAAAGCCAGAAGTAATAGTTGAATTAGTAATTGTATTACTAATTTTAGCATTAGCATGGTGGTCTACACGAAATATGCAGATAAGACCAACTAAGAAGCAAACTATTGTTGAATGGATTTATAATATGCTAAATAATGCAGTAGTAAGCAATGTTGGAGAAAGCTTTATAGGGATAGTTCCTTTTATAGGAACACTAGGAATATTTGTTCTAGTAATGAATTTAACTGGATTAGTAGGAATATCTCCACCAACAAAGAATTTTAGTGTTACATTAACATTAGGCTTAATGTCGTTTGTAATGGTACAAGGATATGCCATTAAAAAGAATGGTATTGGAGGTTATTTTAAAGGCTATTTAGAGCCCGTATCTTTTATATTACCTATTACAATATTAGAAAGGGTAATGTTACCAATATCATTGTCGTTAAGACTTTTTGGTAATATGCTAGCAGCTACTTTTATAGTTGAACTTGTTTATGAAAGTTTAGAGAAAATAGCATGGTTTGCACAGCTTGTTATACCTATTCCATTACATTTATATTTCGATATATTTGATGGTGGTATTCAAGCAGTAATTTTTGTAATGTTAACAATGATAAATATTAAAATAGTATCTGAACATAATTAAGAGGAGGAAATTTAAAATGAGTGATTTAGGAATGAGAGCATTAGGAGCAGCAATTGCAGTATTAGTAGGTTTAGGAGCAGGTATTGGTATAGGAAATGCTACAGGAAAAGCTGTTGAAGGTGTTGCAAGAAATCCAGAAGCAACAGGAAAAATTACTACAACATTAGTTATAGGTTCTGCGTTTGCTGAAGCAACTGCTATTTATGGATTACTAGTATCAATCTTATTAATATTTGTTGGAGTAGCATAATATTTTAATAACTCCAGAAGGGGGTAGAATAAGTAATGGAATTTAATCCAGGTATTATATTAGCCACAATAGTTAACTTTTTAATTCTATTCTTTGGATTAAAATATTTCTTCTTTGAAAAAGTTAAATTAATAGTTGAAGCTAGAGAAAATGAAATATCTCACAAGTTAGATAGTGCAGATGAAGAGCTTGAAAAAGCAAGAACTTTAGCTATTAATAATGAAAGAGAGCTACAAAGAGCTAGAGAAGAAGGTAAAGCTATTACAGAAAGACATAAGAAAAAAGCTGAAAAAATATATGATGAAATTGTTGAAGAGGCAAAATCAGAAGCAAATTTAATTATAGAAAGAGCAAAAGTAGAAATAGAAAGAGAAAAAGAAAAAGCAGAATATGCTTTAAAGAAAGAAGCTATAGATTTAGCTTTAGACCTTTCTAGAAAAGTAATAGAAAAAAATATTGATGAAGAAAAAAATAGACAATTAATTGATGAATTTATTTCTGAGGTGGGTAATTAAATATGTACGAATATTTAGACCGAAGATATGCACTGGCACTATATGAAGTGGCAGAAAAAAAGGGAAAAGTTGATGAGTACCTAGGTGACTTAAGAGAGATTTGTGAACTAATTGAAAGTAATAAAGATTTCTTTGAAGTAATAAAACATCCACAAATAGGTACAAAGCAAAAGAAAAAGACTTTTATTAATATATTTAAAGGTAAAATAGATGAAGAGCTTTTATCATTTTTATTAATATTAATAGAAAAAGATAGAATTTTATTCTTAAAAGAAAAATTAAGAGAAATGGAGAAAATCCATTTAGAAAAGTTAAATGTATTACAAGGAATTGTAAAAACTACTGTACCATTAGAAGAAAATGAGTACAATTCATTGGTAGAAAAGCTTGAAAAAAAGTATAATAAAGAAGTTATATTAAAAAAAGAAATAGATCCAGAAATTCTAGGCGGAATTTATGTAAGAATAGGAAATGACGTTATAGATGGGACTGTAAAGACAAGATTAGACGATTTAGAAAAGCTAATGCTTGCTACAGAATAGAGGTGATTGCATGAATATAAAACCAGAAGAAATAACATCTATCATTAAAAAGGAAATACAAAGATATGAAAATCAAATCCAAACTTCAGATTCAGGAACAATAATCCAAATTGGTGATGGTATTGCTAGAGTATATGGATTAGATGATTGTATGCAAGGTGAGCTTTTAGAATTTCCAAATGGAATATTTGGAATGGCTTTAAATTTAGAGCAAGATAATGTTGGATGTGTTTTATTAGGTTCTGAAGAAGGAATAAAAGAAGGCGATATAGTTAAAAGAACTAATAGAATAGTTGAAGTTCCTGTAGGTGAAGGACTTTTAGGTAGAGTTGTAAACTCTCTTGGTGAAGAAATTGATGGAAAGGGACCTATTAATTATTCAGGCAGCAGACCTATAGAGGTACCAGCACCAAGTATAATTGATAGATCTTCAGTTAATGAACCTTTACAAACAGGGATTAAAGCAATAGATTCTATGGTTCCAATAGGAAAAGGTCAAAGAGAGCTTATTATAGGTGATAGACAGACTGGTAAAACAGCTATTGCTATAGATACTATATTAAATCAAAAAGGTAAAGATGTTATATGTGTATATGTAGCTATTGGACAAAAACAATCAACAGTTGCACATATAGTTAACACATTAGAAGAAATGGGAGCTTTAGATTATTCAATAGTTGTTGCAGGAACAGCATCAGAAAGTGCTCCACTTCAATACTTAGCACCATATGCAGGATGTAGTATGGGTGAATACTTTATGCATAAGGGGAAAGATGTTCTTATAATATATGATGATTTATCTAAACATGCAGTAGCATATAGAACAATGTCATTATTACTTAGAAGACCACCAGGAAGAGAAGCGTATCCAGGAGATGTATTCTATATACATTCAAGACTTTTAGAAAGAGCTGCAAAGCTATCTAAAGAAAATGGAGGAGGTTCATTAACAGCACTTCCAATTATAGAAACACTAGCTGGAGATGTAACAGCATATATTCCAACTAATGTAATATCAATTACAGATGGTCAAATATTCTTAGAGAGTGAACTATTTAATGCAGGTCAAAGACCAGCGGTAAATGCAGGTATTTCAGTATCAAGAGTTGGTGGTAATGCTCAAATTAAAGCAATGAAACAAGTTTCAGGAACATTAAGATTAGAGCTTGCACAGTATACGGAGCTTGCAGCATTCTCTCAATTTGGATCTGATTTAGATTCTGACTCTAAGAGAAGATTAGAAAAAGGTAAGAGAATAATAGAAGTATTAAAGCAAGATCAATATAAGCCAATGGATGTTGAAAAGCAAATAGTTATACTATACGCAACTGTAAATGACTTTTTATCAGACATAAAAGTTCAAGATATTAGAAAATTTGAAGAAGAATTCTTAGAATATATGGATACTCATCATAGAGATGTGTTAAAACAAATAATTGTTGAAAAACAATTAAACAATGAATTAAAAGAAAGCATTGAAAAATGTATAGTTGAATTTAAAAAAGAATTTTTAAAAGATGCATAGCTTAAATAGCTATGCAATTCTTTAGGAGGTAAAACAGTGGGCGCAGCGGGACTTATAGAAATAAAAAGAAGAATAAAGTCAGTTGAAAGTACTAGAAAAATAACTAAAGCTATGGGACTTGTCGCCACTTCTAAACTCAGAAAAGCAAGAAAAGAACTTGTAGCTAATGAGCAATATAATAATTTGTGTAAAGAAGTTATTAATGAGGTTGTCTCTAGTATGCCAGAAGATTTTGATTCAATTTATTATAATAGCTTTGAAGGAGATAAACTCTATATTGTATTAACTTCAGACACTGGATTATGTGCAGGTTACAATAATAATGTGGTTATGTATTTAAACAATTTAGTTAAAAAGAGTGGCGGAGCAAAAGTTATAGTTGTAGGTAGTAAAGGAATTTCATATGTCTCTAGATATGGAATAAATACATATACTGAATATGTAGATTTACCAGATATGCCTGCTACCAAAGATGTTAATAAAATATATAATGATGCTATATATTTATATGAAAAGAGAGAAGTTTCTGAAGTAAATATAGTATATACAGAGTTCATTTCCCCTGTTAAGCAAGAGGTAAAGAGTGTTAAAATATTACCAGTAGAGAAAAAAGCTAGTCATGCAGGGCAATATATAATTGAACCAAATGAAGAGGCTGTATTTAAAAATGCAATGGATATGTATTTAAAAAGTCAGCTAAAAACATGTATGCTTAGTGCAAAAGCAAGTGAGCACAGTGCCAGAATGACGGCAATGGATGGAGCTACTGAAAATGCAGATGACATACTACAAACTCTTAATCTTAAATTCAATAGAATTAGACAGGGTATTATAACACAAGAAATTTCAGAAATTGTTGGGGGAGCCGAAGCTCAAAAGTAGCAAGGAGGAAGAAGTATGGCTGAAAGTAAAATTGGAAAAGTAGTTCAAGTAATTGGACCTGTAGTTGATATAAAGTTCGATTCAGATTCTTTACCAAACATATACAATGAGATAAAAATTGATATGGGAGATAGAGAACTGGTTGTAGAAGTAGAGCAACATGTTGGGGATGATATTGTTAGAGCTATAGCAATGGAATCTACTGATGGATTAAAAAGAGGAATGAAGGCTTTAGATACGGGAAAGCCAATATCAGTACCAGTAGGGAAAAATGTATTAGGAAGACTATTTAATGTATTAGGTGCTCCTATAGATAATAGAGGAGAAATAGAGACTGAAGAGTCATATCCTATACATAGACCAGCACCTAGTTTTAAAGAACAATCTTTAGAGCCTGAAATGTTTGAAACAGGAATTAAGGTTATCGACTTAATTGCACCATATCAAAAAGGTGGTAAGATAGGTCTATTTGGAGGAGCTGGAGTAGGAAAAACAGTTTTAATTCAAGAATTAATTAATAATATTGCAAAAGAACATGGTGGACTTTCTGTATTTACAGGAGTAGGAGAAAGATCAAGAGAAGGTAATGACCTTTATCATGAAATGATGGATTCAGGAGTTATTAATAAAACTGCATTAGTATTTGGTCAAATGAATGAATCACCAGGTGCTAGAATGAGAGTTTCATTAACTGGATTAACTATGGCTGAATACTTTAGAGATCAAGGGCAAGATGTACTATTATTTATAGATAATATATTTAGATTTACACAAGCTGGTTCAGAAGTATCAGCATTATTAGGAAGAATACCATCAGCAGTTGGTTATCAACCAACACTTGCAACTGAAATGGGTGCTCTTCAGGAAAGAATTACTTCAACAAAAAATGGATCTATAACATCAGTTCAAGCTGTTTATGTTCCAGCCGATGACTTAACAGACCCAGCACCAGCAACTACATTTACACACTTAGATGCTACTACTGTATTATCTAGATCTATTTCAGCATTAGGTATATATCCTGCAGTTGATCCTCTAGAATCTTCTTCTAGAATACTTGATCCAAGAATAGTAGGAAAAGAACATTATGAAGTTGCAACAGAAGTGAAAAATATACTTGAAAGATATAAAGAATTACAAGATATCATTGCAATTTTAGGTGTAGATGAATTATCAGATGAAGATAAAGCTGTAGTTGCTAGAGCAAGAAGAATTCAAAGATTCTTATCTCAACCATTTACAGTTGCTGAACAATTTACAGGAATGCAAGGAAGATATGTTCCAGTAAAGGAAACAGTAAGAGGATTTAAAGAAATATTAGAAGGAAAATACGATCACTTACCTGAATCAGCATTCTTATTTGCAGGTACAATTGAAGAAGTTGTAGAAAAAGCAAATAGCATGAAATAGGAGATATGCTTTATGGGAAAATTAATAAAACTTAATATTGTAGCTCCAGGACGTGAGGTACTAACTGAGGAAATAGTTAGTTTAGCAACAACTGAAGGTGATGGTAAAATAGAATTTTTAGCAAATTATGCACCAACTATAATAGCAACTATACCGACTATAACTACGTATACTACTATAGATGGAAATAAGAAAAAATTATTTACATCATCAGGAATTGTTTATATTAAAGATAATATAATTAATTTTTGTTGTGATTCTTTTAATTTACCAGAAGAGATTGATAGAGATCGTGCTGAGCAGTCTCTTAAGAGAGCTCAAGATAGATTAAATAATAAAGAAAAGAATAATATTGATATTGAAAGAGCTAAAAGGGCAGAGGCAAGAGCTAAAGCTAGATTAGAACTGAAATAAAGAAGTCACTAATAAGTGGCTTCTTTATTTTTTTGAATATTATATATAAAAGTAGAAAATTTTGAACATACTGTTGTATATAGACGAATATAGTAGAGATTTATAAAATTTTAAGATGAAAGCGAACTATTCTAGGGGGATTATAATATATATATATTATAAGAAAATATACTACGCATCAAAATTGTAGATGTAACTTCAGTTAACTAAATCAAAAGTTTATAACATCACTTATAAGCAAACACATTATTAAATTTCTTAATTTTATTGTATAAAAAAATATAGTTTGGACAATAATTTTAGAGGAAGGGCAGGGGATTATAATATGAAAAAGATATTTTTTGTATTTCTTTCAATCTTTTCTCTATTAATTATTAATGGAAAAGAATATGAGTGTGAAGCAAAGAAGGATTTATTTAATGAAGTTGAGCGATATGTATTAAATGAATATGAATTTATACAAAATGGAATGAAATTAGAGTATACAACAAAAGTAGATATTGATGATGAACTTGATAGAATTGATAAAATTTTTCAATATAAAAATGATTTAATAGTAACCAGAAGTGAAAATTCTATATCTGCAAAAAGTGAAAATATTAATTATAGTGTTAATATTTATAATTATAGTGGATTAACGAAAGTTGAAGTGATAGTTATTAATACAGATAGGACTTTATCTGAAAGTTATTTAAGGGGATTAGTTGAGGAAATTAGAAGTAGTAATTTTATAAATGAGAGGTATTTTTCATTTATAAAGGGAAAGATAAAAACAGAAGATAAAAATATATTTGAAGATGTAGAAAATAAATTAAAAATAAAAATCAATGAAAATTTAGATATAAGCAATGGTAGTATAGCAAAAGCAACAATGATAGATGGAACAAATTTAAACATTGGACAAATTACTTACGATACAGGTTCATATTTAATTATAGGAACGCCGATAATTTTCGTAACATACTAACAATAAATATGGAGGATAATATGGAAAAGATTATAGTTAGAGGTGGAAGAAAACTTCAAGGAGAAGTTGATATAAGTGTTGCAAAGAATGCAGTATTACCTATAATAGTTGCAACTATTTTAAATCCCACAGAGATAATTCTAAAAAAAGTACCTATGTTAGAAGATGTAACAGTTTTAATAAATTTATTAAGGGAGTTAAACTGTGAAGTGAAGTTTTCGCCAATAACAGGAGATTTAAAAATAAATACTTCAAACTTAAGAGAAATAGAAGCAAATAATGAGTTAATACGTAAGATGAGAGCATCGTTTTTAGTAATGGGGCCGATGTTAGCTAGATTTGGAAGATGTAAAATATCAATGCCAGGAGGATGTAATATAGGAAGTAGACCTGTAGATCTTCACCTGAAAGGATTTAAAACATTAGGAATAGATTCTGAAATAGGATATGGATATGTTGAAGCTAAAGTTAAAAATCTACATGGAAATAGAATATACTTAGATTTCCCATCTGTAGGAGCTACTGAAAATATTATGATGACTTCTGTGTTAGCATCTGGAATTACAATTATAGAAAATGCAGCTGAAGAACCAGAAATATGGGATTTGGCAAGATTTTTAAATAGTATGGGTGCAAAAATAGAAGGGGCTGGATATGGAAGAATAACCATACATGGTGTATCAGAATTAAAGCAGCCTGAACCATTTACACCGATTTTTGATAGGATTGAAGCTGGTACATTTATGGTTGCAGCAGGAATAACAAATAGTAAGATAGCTATAAATGGAGTTAATCAAGAACATTTGATGCCAACAATTGAAAAATTAAAAGAGTGTGGTGTTTATTGCAATATGGATGGGGAAAAGATGATAGTAGATGGAACAGGAGAAAAAAGACCTGTAGATATAAAAACAATGCCTTATCCTGGATTTCCAACTGATATGCAGGCACAAATGATGGCATTATTATCAATTACTAAGGGTGCTAGTGTAATAACTGAAACTGTATTTGAAAATAGATTTATGCATGTTGGAGAGCTTGGTAGAATGGGAGCAAACATTAAGATTGATGGAAGAGTTGCAATTGTTGAAGGGGTAAATAATCTTACTGGATGTGAAGTTAAGGCTACTGATTTAAGAGCTGGAGCAGCTATGATTTTAGCTGGGTTAGTTGCAAATGGGCAAACAGAGATAGGAGAAATATATCATATAGATAGGGGATATACTAATATAGAGGATAAGTTTAGAAAACTTGGAGCAGAAATATATAGAACTTATAGATAACACTTAGGAGTCACTTGATGGCTCCTAATTTTTTTTGTTTTTTGTAGAAATTTGACGTATAAAAGTTGTATTTAAAATGAATTAATTTACTTTTACGGGCAAGAATACAAAACAGGAGGTGTTTAAATGGACCAAAATAAAAAAAATAAAGTAAAGGACTTTTTCAGAAAGGAGGGCTTTTACTTAGTATTATTTGTTTGCCTATGTATTGTTGCAACTGTAGCAGCATTTACAATTAGAAAAAACTCTGTTGCTAATGAACAAAATAAGGTAAATAACGAATTATCTTTAAATGAGGTGGAGGATAATACTTCTTCAGAAACAGATTCTAACTTTAATAAGCAAAATGCTGAAAGAGTAGAAAATAACGATGAATTAGCTAATAGTAATGAGGAAAGTTTATCTGAGCCAGAGGTTGTAAATGCAGAGGAAGAAGTAGCAATTAATGATCAAGAAGAAGTTGCTGAAAATCAAGTTACAGAAGAAGAAGTGGCAGATGTTTCTGCAGGAACAGATACACAAGTAGTTTTATCATTACCTATAGATGGTAGTGTAGCTATTTCAAGAGAGTTTGGAACAATGATTAGAATTTATGTAGATGAAACTAGAAGTGAAGATATATCTAGAAGAGGTATTGATATTAATGCTTCAGTAGGAACTATAGTTAAAGCTGCTGCTGAAGGACAGGTCGAAGAAGTAGCAAGTAACACTACTGATGGTACTTATGTAGTTATTGCCCATGCAAATGGATTAAAGACAAAGTACACTAACTTAAGCGAAGAGGTTAAAGTTGCAGTTGGAGATGTTGTTAGTACTGGAACAGAAATAGGTACAGTTGGTAACACTTCAGGTATATTTACATCAAAAGTTTGTGGTGATGTACTAAATGTTCAAGTACAAGATGCAAATGGAAATGATGTTGATCCTAGTGCATACTTTGATTTAAAGTAATTATTTTAAGTATCAACCATTTTATGGTTGATACTTAAAAATATTTATTTTTTATCTAAACTTTATGAATTTTTTATGTTGAGTAAATAATAAATAGAGGTTAAGGAGGTAGAGTTTTGAAAGATTATATTGAAGAAAGAGTTTTAGAAGTTGCGCAGTATATAATTGACTCAAAGGCTACAATAAGAAAAACAGCAAAAGTATTTGGTGTAAGTAAGAGTACTATTCATAAGGATATGACTGAAAGGTTACCTAAAATTAATCCAGCAATAGCAGAACAAACACATTTAATATTGGAATTAAATAAATCAGAAAGACATATAAGAGGCGGAGAAGCTACAAAAATGAAATACAAGGAAAACGAATTATAAAAATATTGAATGATAAATTCATTACATATATAATTATAGTAGGAATAAATTTGTAGAAAAAACAATTATTTTGAAATTATTATATATTTAGGAGTGAATTAAATGTGGTTTTGGAAAAGTGGTAGCGATTTAGGAATAGATTTAGGAACAGCTACTGTACTTGTTTATGTTAAGGGAAAAGGTATTTTATTAAAAGAGCCATCAGTTGTGGCTATTAATAAAAACAACAATAAAGTGTTAGCAGTTGGTGAAGAGGCCAGAAAAATGATTGGTAGAACACCAGGAAATATAGTTGCAGTCAGACCATTGAGGGACGGTGTTATTTCAGATTATGATATAACAGAAAAAATGCTTAAAGCTTTTATAAAAAAGGCATGTGGAAAAGGTAGAGTAATAGCTCCTAAAGTGATGGTATGTATACCATCTCAAGCAACTGAGGTAGAAAAAAGAGCTGTTGTAGATGCAACAATGAACTCAGGAGCTAAAAGAGTACATCTTATAGAAGAACCATTGGCAGCAGCAATTGGTGCAGGATTAGATATAACTAAACCAGATGGGCATATGATAGTTGATATTGGTGGTGGGACAACTGATATAGCTGTAATTTCATTAGGTGGAGTAGTTATAAGAGAGTCAATTAAGGTTGCTGGTGATAAATTTGATGAGGCAATTACAAGATATGTTAGAAATAGATATAAGATTCTAATTGGAGAAAAAACAGCTGAGGATTTAAAGGTGACGATTGGATCAGTATTTAAAGGATCTAGAAATTTAACGACTACAATGAAAGGAAGAAATTTAATCACAGGTTTACCTGATGAAATAGTTATTTCTACTGAAGAGTTAAGAGAAGCATTAATGGAGCCTGTATCATTAATTGTTGATAGTGTAAAATCAGTGTTGGAGAAAACTCCACCAGAGTTATCTGCAGACATAATAGAAAAGGGAATACTAATGACCGGTGGTGGTGCATTAATTGATGGATTGGATAAGCTTATTGAAGAAAATACAGGTATATCAGTTAAAATAGCAGAAGATTCAGTTGAGGCTGTTGCAATAGGAACTGGTGAAGTTTTAAGTTATGTCAACAAATTGGACAACGATTTTTCAAGTAGAGAGATACAATTAATAAATTAATTATTATGATATTTTTTATTAGATAACAAAGCTAGAAGTGATTAACTTCTAGCTTTATTTATTAATTATAGTATTTAGATAATATGCGTGAATTAAGCCGTGAGAAATAATTTTTGCCATTTCAAATACCAAGTGAAGTCGTATACTCCTAGAGGTAAAAAATTCAGCAGTATCACTTGAGTCAATTATTCCTATTATTGAAGCAGTACCAACATCAGGTAAAGATTTTCCAACACCCTTTCCAGGATGAATTGGATAATCGCGAGTATGAATTTCCCCTATTGAGTTCGTGTCTCCTAAACATGCATCAATGCCTATTATAGAGGCATTAGGATGTATTTTGTTTATTTCAATTAACTTTTTGTCAAGATTTAGTGCATGAATAGGATCTTTTAATGTACCATATACAGGTAAAGGAAAATTATGTTCTTCAAGAAATGTTCCGACTAATGGTCCCAAACAATCACCTACACATTTATCAGTGCCAATACAAACTATTATAGTATCAGAGTTAATATACTTTCTCATAAATTCAGCAATTTCATAGTATGCTAAATTAGATTTATAGTTAAATTTTCGTTTTATCAAATAATTCACCCCTATCATGATAATAGATGAAAGAATATCATATATAAAAATATATGATTGGAAATTTGACAATATAATTTTATTAGGAAAATAATATAGATTAACTTTCAATATAAAAATATTCTTGCAATTATAATATATTTTTATAGGTACATATATGTTACTAAAATGCATAACCCAAGGCTAGTTTTACTTGCGTTAATATGTTGATTATTTTTCTAATAAAAAATGAATATTGTATTTAAATAGAGAAAAAAAGAGAAAATAAGAGATAAATTAAAATAATATTGAAAAAACACTAAAAATAAGGGTTGATTTATGTTAACTTTAATTATATACTAGTCCTTGTCAGTTCGGCAGTAACATAACGAATGGCAATAAAGTTATTAATACAAGATATGGGGGAGTTCCCGAGTGGCCAAAGGGGGCAGACTGTAAATCTGTTGCGATTCGCTTCGATGGTTCGAATCCGTCCTCCCCCACCATTAATAACTAAAGTAAATAAAATTAAATTGGAATATGCTTCATTGGCTCAATGGCAGAGCAGCTGACTTGTAATCAGCAGGTTGTTGGTTCGACTCCGACATGAAGCTCCAAATGGGGGAGTTCCCGAGTGGCCAAAGGGGGCAGACTGTAAATCTGTTGCGATTCGCTTCGATGGTTCGAATCCGTCCTCCCCCACCATTTAAAATTTAATTTTATTGATATGGAAGCATAGCTCAGCTGGGAGAGCATCTGCCTTACAAGCAGAGGGTCACAGGTTCGATCCCTGTTGTTTCCACCAAATAAGCTTCATTGGCTCAATGGCAGAGCAGCTGACTTGTAATCAGCAGGTTGTTGGTTCGACTCCGACATGAAGCTCCAAATAAGGGGGAGTTCCCGAGTGGCCAAAGGGGGCAGACTGTAAATCTGTTGCGATTCGCTTCGATGGTTCGAATCCGTCCTCCCCCACCAAAGCATGGTATTAACCATGCTTTTATTTTTTTAAATAATTTAAGTTTCATATTAAAAATCATGTATATAATTACTATTGACATAGTATGAATATATTGTTAAAATATTCAATGAATAAAACTTGATATTAGTTCTTATCCAGAGAGGTGGAGGGAAAAGGCCCTATGAAACCCGGCAACCTATTAATAAGTTAAAGGTAAGAAGTAAGAGTTAATAGTTAAAAGCTAAGTTTTTAAAACTTATGTTAAATCTATTATTTATTACTTATTGACTATTAGTGTGGTGCAAATTCCTGCATAAAGTTATTTTTGCAAGATAAGAAAGACCTTAGATAATTTTAGTCTCTTCTATCTTGAAGAGGCTTTTTTTATTGCTTAGAATTAATATCAAAAAATGAAAGGAGCTAAGCAAAAATGAAAAGATTATTTACTTCAGAATCAGTAACAGAAGGGCATCCAGATAAAATATGTGATCAAATATCAGATGCAGTTTTAGATAATATACTAGAAAAGGATCCTATGGCAAGGGTTGCTTGTGAAACAGCAGTAACAACTGGTATGGTATTAGTAATGGGAGAAATATCAACATCTTGTTATGTAGATATTCCTAAATTAGTTAGAAAAACAATAAGAGAAATAGGATATGATAGAGCAAAATACGGATTTGATTGTGATACATGTTCAGTTTTAACATCTATTGATGAACAATCAGGGGATATTGCTATGGGGGTTGATGAAGCGTTAGAATCTAGAGTTGGTGAAAAGGATGATGTTGAAGCTGTTGGAGCTGGGGATCAAGGTATGATGTTTGGTTTTGCTACTAATGAAACACCAGAATATATGCCATCACCAATAGCTATGGCACATAGATTATCTAGAAGATTAACAGAAGTAAGAAAAAATAAAACTTTACCTTACTTAAGACCAGATGGGAAAACTCAAGTAACAGTAGAATATGATGATAATAGAGTTGTTAGAATTGATGCAATAGTAATTTCTACTCAACATGATGATCATGTTACTCAAGAACAAATAAGAGAAGATTTAATGGAACATGTTATAAAGGCTGTTATTCCAGATGAATTATTAGATGAATCAACTAAGTACTATATAAATCCAACAGGAAGGTTTGTTGTTGGAGGTCCACAAGGTGATAGTGGATTAACTGGTAGAAAAATTATAGTTGATACTTATGGAGGATATGGAAGACACGGTGGTGGTGCATTCTCAGGAAAAGATCCAACAAAGGTTGATAGATCAGCAGCATATGCAGCAAGATGGGTTGCTAAGAATTTAGTTGCAGCAGGAGTTGCTGATAAGTTAGAAATACAATTAGCTTATGCAATAGGTGTTGCAAAACCAGTTTCTATTGAAGTAGATACTTTTGGAACAGGTAAAATTTCAGATCAAGAAATAACAAGTATTGTTGAAAAAGTATTTGATTTAAGACCAGGAGCAATAATAAGAGATCTTGAATTAAGAAGACCTTTATATAGACAAACAGCTGCTTATGGACATTTTGGAAGAAATGATTTAAACCTTCCATGGGAAGAATTAAATAAAGTAGAAGAAATTAAAAAATATCTATAAAACAAAGCGAGATACAAATAGTATCTCGCTTAAATTTTTTTATAAGTTATTATAAACTATTTCCCCACCAACTATAGTCATTTTAACATCTATGTTTTCATCAAAAATAGTTAAATCAGCATCAAAGTTTTCTTTTATTTGACCTTTTCTATCATCGACTCTACAGTATTTAGCACCGTTATAAGAAGCCATTTTAACAATTTCATATAATGGATAATCTGTATTATCATATATATTTTTAACAGCTCTATTTAATGTTAATATTGAACCAGCTAAGGCACCATTTTCTAATCTTGCAGCACCATTTTTAACGATTACAGGTTGCCCACCTAAAGCATATGTACCGTCAGGCATTCCGCAAGCACACATTGCATCTGTTACAAGTAAAGTTTTATCAGTTCCTTTTTGTTTATATGCAACTCTTAAAGATGGATATGATATATGAATACCATCAGAAATAGTTTCAGTAGTTATATCTGAATCAAAAGTTGCTCCAACTACACCAGGTTCCCTATGAGTAAATCCAGTCATAGCATTAAATAGGTGAGTGGAATGACAGAAGCCGTGTTTTATACCATCGATAGCTTGTTCATAAGTTGCTTTAGTATGTCCCATAGAGCAACGAATTCCTTTAGATGATAAAATTGAAGCAAGCTCTTTAGCTCCTTCAACTTCAGGTGCCATAGTAATTGAAACTACTGCATCCATGGCATTACCAGTCATTAATTCAAAGTTTTCATATGAAGGTGCTATTAAGTAGTTTGGATTTTGTGCACCTATTGCACTAGGACTGATGAAAGGACCTTCTAAGTGAGCACCTAAAACAATAGCACCATCGGTTCCCTCTATTTTTGCTTTTTTTATAGAAATCATAGATTTCAATATGTCATCAGCAGACATAGTCATTGTTGTTGGAGTAAATGATGTTGTACCATATTTACAAATAGTTTTTGATATTTCATTAATTGATTCAAATGTTCCGTCCATTGTATCATGACCGCCGGCACCGTGAATATGAATATCGACAAATCCGGGAGAAACATATAAACCTTTACAGTCTATCGTGTTTTGAATGTTGATTTCAGATGGATTAATTTCTTTAATTATACCGTCTTCAATTAATATTGAGCCTTTTTCGATTCTATCTAAAAAGACTATGTTGCAATTTTTTAATAACATTTAAATTCCCTCCAGTTTAATGTTTAACTATTTAATAATAGTTAATAGTAATTAATAAATAAAATATAAGTATTTAATTTAAATATAAATGTATAATTTAAATTAAACAATGAAAAATTTACTTATGATATAATTATATAATATTAATAAGTAAAATAAAATGTTTGGAGCGATAATATGGAAATATTAGAGGGCTTAGTAGAAGCAATAATATTTAAGAGCGAAGATAGTGGATATATAGTAGCAAAAATAACGGCAAATAAAGAAGTAGTAACAATTGTTGGAATAATGCCATTAATAAAAGAAGGACAACAAATAGAAATAAAGGGAAATTGGATAAATCATAAACAGTTTGGTAGACAATTTAGTGTAGAAGAATACAAAGAAATTCTTCCAACATCAGCAAAAGAGATTGAAAAATATTTAAGTACGGGAATAATTCATGGTATAGGTCCTGTTACTGCTAAGAAGATAGTTAAGGCATTTGGAGTAGAAACATTAGACATACTGGATAATAATATTGAACGATTAAAAGAAGTTGAGGGAATTGGGGAAAAAAAATTTAATATAATATATGAATCTTATCTTGAAAGTAAAGAGCTAAAAGATATTATAATGTTTTTTCAAAAGCATGGAGTTACAATAAACCAATGTTTGAAAATTTACAAAAAGTTTGGTCCAGATTCTATAGATATAGTTTCAAAAAATCCATATATATTAAATGATGAAATATCAGGTATTGGTTTCTTAACATCTGACAGAATTGCAAAAAGCTTAGGTATTGAACCACAATCAGATTTTAGAATTCAAAGTGGAATAAGATATGTTTTAAATAATTTTTCAGGACTTGGAAATACATATATGCCTAAAGATAAATTAATTGCAGAATGTCAAAAGGTTTTAATGGTTGATAAAGAGTTAATAGAAGCTAATATATACAATAGTGTTTTAGAGGGAAAGATAAAGGTAGAAAAAATTAATGATGTTGAGGCAGTATATTCATTACCATATTATTTTTGTGAATTAGGTGTTACAAATAAGATTATTACTTTAAGTATAGAGAATTTTCAAACCATAAATTCAGATATTTCTTTTGAGATATCAAGTTTTGAAAGTAAAAATAATATTAAATTTGCTGATTCTCAGAAAGGTGCTATAATCGGAGCTTTTGAAAATGGAATTGAAATAATAACTGGGGGACCTGGTACTGGAAAAACTACAATAATTAAATGTATAATAGAAATATATGAAAATAATGGAATGAAAGTTCTTTTAGCAGCACCAACAGGAAGAGCGGCTAAAAGAATGACAGAATCAACAGGGCGTGAAGCGAAAACGATACATAGATTACTAGAGATGGGAGTAAGTGATGATGAAAATTCATTCTTTGGAAAAGGTGAAGGTGAACCGTTAGAAGGAGATGTAATAATAATTGATGAAGCATCTATGATTGATATAATGCTTATGAATAGTCTATTAAAAGCTATTAAATTAGGTACAAGAGTTATTATAGTTGGAGATGTAGATCAATTACCATCAGTAGGGCCTGGAAATGTATTAAGAGACTTAATAAATAGTGATTTTATTAAAGTAGTAAGATTAAATGAAATTTTTAGGCAAGGAAAAGAGAGTATGATAATTTTAAATGCTCATAGAATAAATAATGGCGAGTTACCATACTTAAATAAAAAAGGTGGAGACTTCTTTTTTGATAATAGAGAAGATAATGAAAATATTTTAGCTACTATATTAGACTTAGTAAATAGAAGATTACCAATGTTTAATTCAAAATGGAATAAGGTTAGAGATATTCAAGTATTATCACCTACTAGAAAGGGAATCTTAGGAGTAGAAAATTTAAATAATGAACTTCAAGCTATTTTAAATCCACCTGATAAATATAAAAAGGAAAAGAAGGTTAAAGATTTTATTTTTAGAGTTGGCGATAAAGTAATGCAGACTAAAAATAATTATTCTTTAAAGTGGAATAGGATAGGTGGATATGGTGATAATGAAGGTGTGGGTGTATTTAATGGAGATATGGGATTTATAGAATCAATTGATGAAGAAAGTAGAACAGTAACTGTTGTTTTTGATGATGAAAGAAGAATTGTTTATGATAATGTATATGTAGAAGAATTAGAGCTAGCATATGCTATAACAATACATAAAAGTCAGGGAAGTGAATTTAAGGTAGTAATTACACCTGCTTTTATGGGATCAGCCTTCTTAATGAATAGAAATATATTATATACAGGAATAACTAGAGCAAAGGAACTTGTAGTAGTGGTTGGAAATCAAAAAGCACTAAAATATATGGTTGATAATACAAATAGTATGGAGAGATATTCATCATTAAAAGAGAGAATTTTAGATATTGTATCTGATGATAAAATAAGTGAAGAATAGATAAATGGAGTCGATACTATGAATTATAAGGAATTGAGTAATGCTTTTAAGAAAATAAATAAATGGTATGAAAAAAAAACGAAAGTACTAAATCTAAAGACAAGACCTTTCAATTCTATAGAAATTTTTTCTAATATAATAAATAAAGTTTTACATGAAAATAAAAATATTTTATATGTATTTTGTAGCGAAGAGAAGGAGTATATAAAAGTAAGAATTAATGGGATATATGAATTTTTATATAAGACTATAAGTAGCAAGCAATTAGAGAATAACATACACTTCGTGACTATAGGAGATATAGAAGATATAGACGAATCTTATGATTTAGTTATAGTTGATGATATAAGTTTATTTTCAAAAATAAGTAGTGAATATATTAGAGAGTCTATAGAAAATATTTATTGGAAAAGTAGCAAAATTATAATTTATTCAAGTGAATATATTTTTCCCATAGGTGAGAAAATTGAACTACCTTATATATTATCAGATGAGCCTATGGTAGAACCAAGATTAATGAGTACTAGAATACGTTTGGAAGAAAATATACCTCTATCTTTATTTGAGTACTTTAAGTGGTTTAAGGAAAGTAAAAGAATAGTATTAGTAGTTGTACCATCCGAAGAAAAATTGAATAAAGTTTATAATCATTACTATAAGGTGTTAAGAGAGTTAGATATTAGAGTAGTTAGGTATACTAAAAATCAAGGTTTTAATTTTATAAAAGAAATTATGGATGGATATAGTGATTCATTATTTATAGTTACAAATAATTGTGGTCAATATATGAATAATATTTTAAATTTAAATATAATAATATTATTTGCTGATGATATCTACTATTCATATAAAAGGATAGTTTATATGTGTGCTTCACTTGATAATAGTAGAGAAATTCAATCAGAACTAATAATGGTTTCACGGGAGATTTCCCAAGATATGGACTATGCAAGAAGTATTACTAGGGAATTTAATAAGAGATTATGGGAAAAGAAATATTTAAAATTATGAGTAAAATTTTAAATTTATTTAACAAAATTATATTAAGAATATACAAAGAAATTCTAGATATAGTTTATCCAATAGAAGAAAAGTGCATAATTTGCAAAACTGATGGGTTTATAGGATTATGTCCATATTGCAAAAGTAGAATTAACAGGACTACAATTGTAAGTGACAATTTATCATATGGTTTTTATGGTGGGATTATAAAAACTTTAATTTTAAAGTTTAAATATGAGAGTGACTTTACTGCAGGATACTTATTATCCAAGTTGTTGGTAGAGATGATAGAAGAGAATAAGATTCATGCAGAGGTTATTTGTTATGTTCCTATGACAAAAAAATCTGAGAAAAAAAGAGGATTTAATCAGTGTGAAGTAATTGCAAGACATATAGGATACCATATAAATATACCAGTAAGTCATTGCATTAAAAAGATAAAAAATACTAAAGAACAAAAAACATTGACAAAAGAAGAAAGAGTTAAAAATCTAATGGGAGCCTTTAAAGTTAGTAGAGTTAAAGATATAAAAAATAAAAATGTTATATTAATTGATGATGTTATGACTACAGGAGCTACTATTAATGAATGTAAAGAAGTATTAAAAAAATCAGGAGCAAATAGAATTACAGTATTGACAATTGCTAAAAGCAATATATAATAGTAATGTAAAGTTAGGTCTGTGGATGAAAGTCGATGCCAGTCGCAGGCGAAACGATCCACGTAAGTTAAACAAAGTTTTAATGAGCATGGTGCGGTATAGAAGTAAGTCCTGCCAGTAGAAATACTGAGAGTGTTAGTAGTGAGAGGTTAATTCCGGGTAGCAAAAGCTCCAGCAGGCGAGTGTGGGGTCAAAATCCAGGTCAGCTAACTTTATAAAAAAACATCAATTCATACGAATTGATGTTTTTTTATTTTTAATAATGAGATAAATGAAGATATAGGGAGTTATGTAGAGTAAATAAGTTTAAATTTTCTGTAAATTCAGAAAAAAGGCTTTGAGGAATAGTATTTAAAATGGTAAAATATATATATAAAATAAATATATATTCAAATCTTAAATAGTATGATTATAACTTAAAGAGAGGGGCTGACCTTATGAGAGTAACAGTAATAGGAAAGAACATTGATGTGACACCTGCATTAAGGGAGATAGTAGAAAAAAAGATTTCAAAATTAGATAAATATTTCAAACCTAATGTAGCGGCAAGAGCCACATTAACTGTTCAAAAGAATAGCCAAATTTTTGAGGTAACAATACCATTTAATGGTGTAATTTTAAGATGTGAGGAATCAACAGACGATATGTATAAGTCTATTGATTTAGTACAAGCAAAATTAGAGAGACAAATTAGAAAACAAAAAACTAAGTTACAAAGAAGAAGTAATGAATCTTTAAGATTTAGCAACTTTGATGAGGTTGCATTAGAAGAGGATGATCAAGGCGAAATTGTAAAAGTTAAAAAATTTAATATAAAACCAATGAGTACAGAGGAAGCAATATTACAAATGGAACTTGTTGAACATAATTTCTTTGTATTTAAGGATTCTGACACAGATAATGTTAATGTTATATACAAGAGAAAAGATGGAAACTATGGGCTTTTAGAACCAGATTATATTTAACGATTATAATTAGGGAGTTGTTATTAACAGCTCCCTTTAATTTTTATAAATTTTAATTGATATATGATTATACTTATATAAAGACATTTTAATTTAATGTAAGTATATACGTTTTTTGTTGAATTATAAACAGTATAAATGGTATAATTTATTAAGTAAAATTATTAAAAGGGTAACTTATATAAAATAGATAAAATGATTATTTAATCTTATATCCATATATTATTAATGGATATTGAAGTTGAAAGGAAATATATTATGGGATTTTTAGAAAAACTTTTTGGAACATATAGCGAGAGAGAAGTAAAAAAACTTCAATTAATTGCAGATAAGATAGAAGCTTTAGATGAATCAATGCAAAAATTAACAGATGAAGAACTTCAAGCAAAAACTATAGAATTTAAAGAAAGAATACAAAAAGGAGAGTCTTTAGACAGTATATTACCAGAGGCTTTTGCTGTTTGTAGAGAAGCTTCAAGTAGAGTACTTGGAATGAAGCATTTCAGAGTTCAATTATTAGGAGGAATGGTTCTTCATCAAGGTAGAATAGCTGAAATGAAAACAGGAGAAGGTAAAACTCTTGTTGCAACATTACCAGCATACTTAAACGGATTAACTGGCAATGGAGTTCATGTAATAACAGTAAATGATTATTTAGCAAAAACTCAAATGGAAGAAATGGGAGTGCTATATAACTTCTTAGGATTAACTACGGGATGTATAATTCATGGAATAACTCCAGAGCAAAGAAGAGCTGCTTATGCATGTGATATAACATATGGAACTAATAATGAGTTTGGATTTGATTACTTAAGAGATAATATGGTAATACATATGGAAGAAAGAGTTCAAAGAGCTCTTAATTTCTGTATAGTAGATGAGGTTGACTCTATTTTAATAGACGAAGCTAGAACACCACTTATTATTTCAGGAATGGGTGATAAATCTACTAAATTCTATAATGTTGCAGATAATTTTGTTAAAACATTAGTAAATGAAAAAGATTTTACAGTAGATGAAAAAGCTAATGCAGTTTTATTAACTGATGATGGTATTGTTAAAGCTGAAAAATATTTTGGCATAGAAAACTATGCTGATTCTCAAAATTTAGAATTACAACATTATGTTACACAAGCTTTAAAGGCTAACTATACAATGAGAGCTGATAAAGACTACATGGTTAAAGACAATGAAATAGTAATAATTGATGAATTTACAGGAAGACTTATGGAAGGTAGAAGATATTCAGATGGTCTTCACCAAGCAATAGAGGCTAAAGAAGGTGTTAAGATTCAAAGAGAATCAAAGACTTTAGCTACGATAACATTCCAAAATTATTTCAGAATGTATGCTAAGTTATCAGGTATGACTGGTACTGCGTTAACTGAAGAAAATGAATTTAGAGAAATATATAATTTAGATGTTATAGTAATACCAACTAATAGGCCGGTTCAAAGAATTGACCAATCAGATATGGTTTATAAAAATGAATCTGGAAAATATAAGGCTATAGTTGAAGAAATAGTAAAATCACATGAAAAAGGCCAACCGGTACTTGTGGGTACTGCTAGTGTTGATAGATCAGAATATATTTCTTCTTTATTAAAGAAAAGAGGAATTAAACATCAAGTTCTTAATGCTAAATATCATGCTCAAGAAGCTGAAATAATTTCTCACGCTGGGGAATTGGGTATGGTTACTATTGCCACTAATATGGCAGGTAGAGGTACTGATATTAAGCTTGGAGAAGGAGTTAGAGAAGCAGGTGGATTAAAAGTTCTTGGTACTGAAAGACATGAATCAAGAAGAATAGATAATCAGCTTAGGGGTAGATCAGGACGTCAAGGTGACCCAGGTGAATCAATATTCTTTATATCATTAGAAGATGATTTAATGAGAATATTTGGTTCTGAAAAGATCCAAGGAGTTATTGATAAGCTAGGACTTGAGGAATCAGAAGCTATAGAAAGTAAAATGGTTACTAAAGCTATAGAAAATGCTCAAAAGAAAGTTGAAGGAAATAACTTTGATATAAGAAAAAATCTTCTTGGATACGATGATGTTATGAATTTACAAAGAGAAGTTATTTATAGACAAAGAACAGAAGTTTTAGAAGGTAAAAACTTAAAAGAGCAAATTGAAGGAATGATAGAAGAAGTTATTTCTGATTCTGTAAATTCACATTTAAGTGGAGAAGTTCAAGATATAGAAGCAGAAATGAAAACATTACTTCAATATCTAGAAGAAATCTGTTTACCACATGGTATTATAACTGTTGAAGAGATAGCAGACTTATCTAATGAGCAAATAAAAAATAAGTTAACTGAAGTTGTTATGAATATCTACAAAGGTAAAGAACTTGAATTTGGTGAAGAGCAATTAAGAGAAATTGAAAGAGTAGTTCTTTTAAGAGTTGTTGACCAAAAATGGATGGCACACATTGATAATATGGATCATTTAAAACAAGGAATGGGATTAAGAGCATATAAGCAACAAGACCCAATCCAAGCATACCAAATGGAAGGTAGTGCAATGTTTGAAGAAATGATTGAAGGAATTAAAATTGAAACTGTTAAATTCTTATTCCATGTAAGAGTTGAAAGACCAGTTGAAAGAGAAAAAGTGGCCGAAGAAACATCTGCAAGTCATGGAAGTGATGACAAGAGCTTAAAGAAAGAACCTGTAAGAAATGATAGCAGGGTTGGAAGAAATGATGTATGTCCATGCGGAAGTGGTAAAAAGTATAAGAACTGCTGTGGTAGGGAAGTATAATAAAAAAGTGCCTGAAAGGGCACTTTTTTAGTCAATATTTAAAATTTAGCAGTAATTAGTTATAATTTAAATTTTAAGATAGTATGATTCTTAAATCTTAACTTTTATATATATAAGGGGTGATTTTTTTTGTTAATCAAGTTAGAACAAGAGCTAGCTAAGGTTAGTGGTTTAAAAGAAACATTAAAAGAAATGGGGGCTTCACTTTGACAAGGAAAGATTAGAAAAAAGATTTCAAGAGCTTGAGCTTCAGATGCAAGAAAAGGGTTTTTGGGATGATATAAAAAGAGCGGAAGAGGTCACTAAAGAAAGCAAAAGTATTAAAGATAAAATAGATAGGTATGAAAGTTTAGCAAATAGATTAGATGATGTTGAAATATTAGCAGAGCTGGCAGAAGAGGATGAAGAAACTGTAAATGAAGTTATTGTAGAAATTAGAGATATAGAAAAACTTATAGATGAGTATAAGATAGAGTTTCTTTTATCAGGTGAATATGACCGAAATGATGCTATATTAAATTTACATGCTGGTGTTGGTGGAAGTGATGCTAATGATTGGACACTTATGCTTCTTAGGATGTATACAAGATGGTGTGAAAAGAAAGGTTATAGAGTGGAGACAGTAGATATTCTTGAAGGTGATGAAGCAGGAATAAAAAGTGCTACCCTAAGAGTAAAAGGTGAATTTGCATATGGATATCTAAAGGCTGAAAAGGGGATTCATAGATTAGTAAGAATATCTCCATTTAATGCCAATGGAAAAAGACAAACTTCATTTGCATCTATAGAAGTACTACCAGAGCTTACAAAGGATCAAGATATAGAAATTAGATCTGAAGATTTAAAAATAGATACTTATAGAGCCAGTGGTGCTGGTGGGCAGCATGTAAATAAAACCGAATCGGCAATAAGAATTACTCATACACCTACAGGAATTGTTGTTCAATGTCAAAGTGAACGAAGTCAGTTCTCTAATAAAGATACAGCAATGTCTATGTTAAAATCAAAGCTTATAGAACTTAAAGAGAGAGCTCATAAGGAAAAAATAGAAGATTTAACAGGTGAACTAAAAGATATGGGATGGGGTAGTCAAATAAGATCATATGTATTCCATCCATATAATATGGTTAAAGATCATAGAACAAATGAAGAGACGTCAAATTTAAATGCTGTTATGAATGGAGAAATAGATCAATTTATAACTACATATTTGAAGAGTATATCAACAAAATAAAAAAAGTGCTAAGCACTTTTTTTATTTTTGAATTAATTTTAAATTTTTAATACTGATAATTACTATTGAAAATCCAAATATAAGAGTTACTATAATAGAATTACTATAGCCTTTAGCATAAAATATGAAAGAAGTTATAACTGATATTAATGCAATTATTGCAAAAAATATGGAGCCTTTTTTATCAGTTATAATTTTACTTTTATCAAATAATCCCCAAGCAATTAATATAACTAACATAATAGATATCCATAACAATGATTGTGAGCTATATACAAATCTAGTGAACACACTATAACAAGAGTCCTTGATTTCTTCATCAACTATACTATAAACAACGTCAATAGCATCACTATCTATATAATCAATAGTATCAGAAGGAGTATGAATTCTTGTTTTGTCACTATGACAAAAACTAACAGCATCTATGTTTAAGTTATTAAAACTAGCATGATCACTAGAATCTTCATAAAGTACTTCATAACCTACATTATTAGAATCACAAAGCTCTTTTAATGAAGTTAATAATTCTGAATCTGTATTCTTAAATTTACTTCCTTGCATGAAACTTATAGGGTAATCAGCACTACCAATCATATCGAAATTAATTACTTTTGAATCTTGTATGTCAAATAAATTAGCTTCAGCAAAAGCTTTAGATCCTAGTAATCCAAATTCTTCAGCATTTAAGGCAACAAAAATTATATCTCTTTCTGGTCTTCCATAGGTAGATAAACTTCTACTTAGTTCTAATAAAAATGAAGCACCAGATGCATTATCTAATGCACCAGAATAAGTATTTCCTAATCCATCTTTTCCAAGATGATCATAATGAGCTGTTAATACAAATGGAGCTAATGATGGATTTGAACCTTTAATTACACCAACAATATTTGAAATTATTTTTTCTTCTTCCTCAAATGGAATATGAATCGAAATTTCCTTTCCTTCATTTAAGCTGTTTGATATTTTTTCAAAAGCACTATTAGAAACCATTATCACTGCATCCTTAGCAAAATCACTAAAAAATGAACTTCTAAATGAAAAATTATTATCCTTAGGAACATATATTAAAAATTGTCCATCAGAACAAGTAACTTCCATATATGATAAATAGGAATTAACTTTATCTGCTTTGGAAAAAGTAAATTTATTATTCTTAAAGTTAATCATATCTTCTTTAAAGTCAACACCGTACTTTAATTCTTCTTCGATTTCCCCATTAGATTCTATCTTTAAATATGGAGAAGTATTAGTTATAACGGGACAAATAGTATTAAAGCTTTGAGAGTAGTTATCATCATCATTTAATGTGGTTAATCCACTATCTATAAACCTATTTTTTATTATTTCTCCTGTCATTGAATTTTCTGTGCTTCCAGCTAGTCTTCCAGCAAGTGTATCTGATGATAAAACATAAATATTACTCAGAACATTACTAGAATTGAATGGTGAATAAGTATTATTAAGACATATTGTAAATAGCAATAGAAATGAAGTTATTGATAATAAGGGAAAATATATAAGTTTTTTCTTCATAAAAAATACCTCACTAATAGTATTATATTAAATACTATTAAGTGAGGGTTTACATTATGATAATAAATCATGCCTTATTTTGAATAAGTTCAAATAAACATTGAAATAATGAAAATAAAATACAGATATAAATTAAAATATTAAGTTGCTTAGTAACAACTGAAGCTACACCACCAATTATTATGCTAGATAATGTGACTATATTTATAAATTTAAGAAAATTTGATTTTCCAGTTAATATTTCTTTAGTTGCTATAAGTAAAATTATTATAAGAGTCAAAAATATAAATACATTTTTTAAATCCATTGAGAATTCAATTACGTAGAGTTGATTTAGGAATAAAAGAGTAATAAAAACTATAAGTAGTATATTTAAAAATCTATTAATAAATTTATTCAAAGAATATTCCCCCTATAATTTAATTTGTAAATATTTTACAAATTAAATTATACTATTAGCTTTACTTAATATCAAGAGTGTAAAATTATGTTATACTAATTATTAGAGTTAAATCTATAATATAAAACTTCATAGGAGGAAAATATGGTAAATGTAGAAGAAAGACTAGTTAAGGAGTTAGGAATAACTTTAAAACAAATTCAAAACGTAATTAAATTATTAGATGAAGGAAATACTGTTCCTTTTATCTCTAGATATAGAAAAGAACAAACAGGTGGATTAAGTGATGATGTTTTAAGAAAATTCTTTGAAAGATTAACTTATTTAAGAAATTTAAAAGAAAGAAAAGAAGATGTTTTAAGATTAATAGATGAGCAAGGAAAGTTAAATGATGATATAGTTAAAGCTTTAGAAAAAGCTGATACTTTAACAGAAGTTGAAGATATTTATAGACCTTATAAACAAAAGAAGAGAACAAGAGCAACAATAGCTTTAGAAAAGGGATTAAAGCCATTGGCTGATTTAATTTTAGAAGGAACTTTTAAAGGTGATATAAAAGAAGAGGCTAGCAAGTATATAGATGCGGAAAAGAAGGTAGTTACTCAAGATGAGGCTATAAGTGGAGCTTTAGATATAGTAGCAGAGGTAATTTCTGATGATGCAGGATTTAGAAAATGGATAAGA
Organism: Clostridium sp.; assembly: GCF_026168755.1. Taxonomy (GTDB): domain Bacteria; phylum Bacillota; class Clostridia; order Clostridiales; family Clostridiaceae; genus Clostridium. Next base: position 49,655 of record NZ_JAPFDR010000005.1, read on the forward strand.
GAACTTGTAATGAGGGAAGGAAAAATTGAATCAAAAGGATCAAGTGATGAGCCAACACCTTTTGAAATGTATTATGAATATAGTGAAGAGGTAAGTAAAATTCCTGCTCATAGAATATTAGCTATAAATAGAGGAGAAAAAGAAAAAGTACTATCTGTTAAAATAGTTGCTAATGAAGATAAAATAATAACTTATCTTCAAAATAGACTATTAAAAAATAATGAAGTTACAGATGAGTGCTTAAAGTTAGCAATTAAAGATTCTCTTAAGAGATTAATATATCCTTCAATAGAAAGAGAAATAAGAAGTGAATTAACAGATAAAGGTGAAGAAGGAGCAATATTAATATTTAAAGAAAACTTAAAAGCTCTTTTAATGCAAGCACCAATAAAGGGAAAAGTAGTTATGGGGTATGACCCAGGATTTAGAACAGGGTGTAAAGTAGCTGTTTTAGACTCTACAGGTAAATTCTTAGAAAAAGCTACAGTATATCCAACTTTACCTAAAAATGATGTAGAGGGTACAAAGAAAATATTAAAAGAACTTATATATAAATATGATGTAGATGTTATTTCATTAGGAAATGGTACTGCATCTAGAGAATCTGAAGAAGTAGTTTCTGAAATGATAAGTGAAATTAAAAAGGAAACAGGAAAAGAATTGTCTTATGTAATAGTATCAGAAGCAGGTGCATCTGTATATTCTGCATCAGAACTTGCCGCTAAGGAATATCCAGATTTAGATGTTACTATAAGAGGAGCTATATCTATAGGTAGAAGACTTCAGGATCCTATGGCAGAGCTTGTAAAAATAGATCCTAAAGCAATTGGAGTTGGTCAATATCAACATGATGTTACTCCAAAGAAATTAGATGAATCATTATCAGGTGTAGTTGAAGACTCTGTTAATAAGGTAGGAGTTGATTTAAATACTGCAACACCATCACTTTTAACTTATATTGCAGGGATAAATGCATCAATTGCAAATAATATAGTTGCATATAGAGATGAAGTTGGAGGATTTAAGAGCAGAAAAGAATTATTAAAGGTTAAGAGATTAGGACAAAAAGCTTATGAGCAATGTGCAGGATTCTTAAGAGTTATGGAGAGTAAGGAGCCTTTAGATAATACTTCAGTTCATCCAGAATCATATGAAGCAGCAGGAAAGCTTATTGAAATTTTAGGATACACTAAGGAAGATTTAAGAAATAGAAATTTAAATGATATAGAAGAAAGAGTTAGCTCAAAAGGATTAAATAATCTTGTTAATGAGCTTGAAATTGGAGAATTAACTTTAAAAGATATAATTAAAGAATTACAAAAACCAGGAAGAGATCCAAGAGAAGATATGCCTAAGCCAATTTTAAAAACTGGTGTTATAGACTTGAAGGATTTACAATCAGGAATGGAGCTTATGGGAACTGTAAGAAATGTATCAGACTTTGGTGCTTTTGTTGATATTGGAGTTCATCAAGATGGATTAGTTCATAAGAGTCAAATGGCTAATAAGTTTGTTAAACATCCATTAGATATAGTTAAGGTTGGAGATGTAATTAAGGTTAGGATTATGGAAGTTGATGAAAAGAGAAAGAGAATTTCATTGACAATGAAGGATGTAGAATAATATTTTATATTATTTTAGATTGTTAAAAAAATTACTTGAAATTTTATTTTAATTGGAATATAATTGTAAGTAAAATAAATAATAAATATCTTCAGGGCAGGGTGCAACTCCCTACCGGCGGTATAGCCCGCGAGCAATTTTTGCAGATTCGGTGTAACTCCGAAGCCGACAGTAAAGTCTGGATGAAAGAAGGTAATAGTTAAATTATATAAATATATTATTGATAATAAGTTAATGATTTTGTAAATAAATCATAATTTTATTAGATTAGAAATTATATTTATTTTAAGACTTGTTTTTAACGCCCTGATGTTTATAACATCAGGGTTTTTTATATGTATTAAATATTGCAAATAGTACAAACTATTATCAAATATATTTTTTAACTTAGCTAATGCCCCAGAGGATAACTTTTGGGAGGAGAAAGAATATGAATTCATCAAAAAACTTAAACAAAATGATTAAAATTTCTTTATTAGCAGCTATTGCAGTAGTATTAATGTATTTTGATTTTCCTATTATACCTGCATTTCCATGGCTTAAAATTGATTTAAGTGAGGTACCTGCATTAATGGGGGGATTTGCATATGGACCAGTTGCTGGGGGAATAATAGTTATATTAAAAGTATTTTTAAGATTTTTAATAAAAGGAACGGAAACAGGATTTGTAGGAGAAACTGCAAATATTATAGTTGGACTTGCATTAGTTATTCCAGCAGCTTGGATATATAATAAAAATAAAAGTAAAAAGACTGCTATATTAGGGATGGTTATAGGTGCATTAGTTATGCAAATATTAGGGATAATTTCAAATGTATATTTCTTATTACCTGCATATGGAATGAAGTTAGAAGGGGCAGCATTAATTAATTATATTTTTGTAGGATTAGTACCTTTTAATGGAGTGAAGGCATTAATATGTTGTATAGCAACATATTTATTATATAAAAGGGTATCACGTGCAATATTTAATGTTGATAGCAAGTTTGAAGTAAGAAAAAAAGAGATAGCATAATAATAAAAGAGGATAGAAACTCTATCCTCTTTTCCACATTATAATGGCATCTTCACCATTATCTGAATAATATCCTTTTCGAATACCTTCTTCTTTGAAGTTGAATTTCTTATAAAGGTTTTGAGCAGGAATATTTGAAGCTCTAACTTCTAAAGTAATATCTTCACAATTAAAAGTTTTGCACACCTCAAATAAGTTTATCAACAGATTTGATGCAATGCCTTGTTTCCTATATTTTGAGGTTACAGCTATATTTGTAATATCACCTTCCCCAGCAATTATCCACACCCCGACAAATCCAACTACTTCACCTGTGGATAAATCTTGGGCAATAACATATTTTGCTAATGGATTATTTAACTCATTATTAATGGAATCTAAAGTCCAGGGAATTGCAAAACATTCTTTGCTTAATTCATAGACACCTTTTGCATGGCTTTCATTCATAAGACTATAATCTATTTTCATTTTTCATAGCCAACCTTTGTTCAAGTTCTCTTTCAGCTTGAGGTTTTTTAATATAAAGTGGAGCAGAGTTCATATTATCAACTTCACCGATCTTAATTTTTTCCATACCAAGCTCTCCTAAAGAAGAGGCTTTAATAATACTTAAATGATTTGGAGCAAATTCACAATTGTTAACATTTTTAGTTAAGAACTCTTTATGTTTAGATACACCATCACCAGTGAATATAACTTTTTCACCTTTTTTATTTAAGACATCTGCAAGTTCAGTTAATTCTAAAGCAGTACATTCAAGTATTTTAACTAGTTTACCATTTATATTTTTATAAAGACCTGTATAAACACTATCTCTTAATGCATCCATAATTGGGCATATTATGCCATCAAATGTAATTAAAGAGTTTGCTAATGCATCTAAACTTGAAATTGAAACATAAGGTTTGTTAGAACCCATGCTTAATCCTTTAATGGTTGCCATTCCAATTCTAAGACCAGTAAATGATCCAGGTCCCTTAGAAACTACAAAACCATCAACTTCACTTATATCAACTTGACAGTCTTTTAATAGCATTTCTATTTTTTCCATTAGGATAACAGAATGTTCTCTTTTAAAGTTTAAAGTATATTCACCAAGTATAAATTCATCCTTAAGTAAAGCAACTGTAGTTACTAAAGATGAAGAGTCAACGCTTAAAACTATCATATTTTTAACTCCTTTATATAACCATATCTTTCTCCATATGGAGTTATAGTAATTTTTCTATAATCTTCGCCTTTTTCTAATTCTTTTTCTATGTAAATATGTAAAAAATCCTTTGGAAGTATTTCTTCTATATAGTTTGCCCACTCTATAATTGAAACTGCATCAGAAAAAATGTAATCATCAAATCCTATTGCATATATTTCATCAGGATCTGAAACTCTGTATACATCAAAATGATTTAATTTTAAACGGCCAGAATCATATTCATTTACAATAGTAAAAGTAGGGCTTGTTATATAATCCGTTATTTCCAGACCTTTAGCAATTCCCTTAGTTATATGAGTTTTGCCAGTACCTAAATCTCCAGTTAAACAAACTATGTCGCCAGATTTTAATAGTTTACCAAGGGCTATTCCAAGGTTAGTAGTTTCCTCCACGCTATTAACAGAAAAAATCATGTTAAAATCCTCCCTTTTTTAATTAACTATTTTATATTTTATCCAAAAAGTACGAAAAAGAAAAGAATAATAGAAAAATAGTAGAAAAAAATATTGCTTTTATATTTAACATAATGTATAATATTTTTTGTACTTAGGGGTATCGTATATCGGTAGTACAGTAGTCTCCAAAACTATTAGGCTAGGTTCGATTCCTAGTACCCCTGCCAAAAAAAGCTAGTAAGATTTTCTTGCTAGCTTTTTTTATAAATTTTTTTAAAAACTTATAAAAGAACAAATGTTTGAATAAATTTAATGATAAAGTTAATAATTAAAAAAGAAAAAAAGTTTTGAGTATTAAGGAGAATTTATGGATAAGGCATTAGATATTTTAAAACAATATTATGGATACAGTTCATTTAGAGAAGGGCAAGAAGAAATAATAAGAGAAATACTGAATGGAAATGATGTTTTAACTATTATGCCTACAGGTGGGGGTAAATCAATTTGTTACCAAGTTCCTGCAATATTATTAGATGGTATAACAATAGTTATATCACCATTAATATCTCTTATGAAAGATCAAGTAGATAATATAAATAATTTAGGGATTAAGTCTGCTTATATTAATTCATCATTAAGAAATATAGAAATAAATAATATTTTAGATGAAGCTGCAAGAAATGAAATAAAAATATTATATGTTGCACCTGAAAGATTAGAATCACAAGCTTTTTTAGAACTTATAGCTAGCATTAATGTTTCTATGGTTGCTATAGATGAGGCACATTGTGTATCACAGTGGGGACATGATTTTAGAAGTAGCTATAGAAGGATAAGTAGGGTAATTTCATTATTGAGAAATAGACCAATAGTTACAGCTTTTACAGCAACTGCTACAGATGAGGTTAGAGAAGATATAATAAATTTACTTGAATTAAATAACCCAAAGGTATTTATATCAGGGTTTGATAGAAAAAATCTTAAAATAATAATAGAAAAGGGAGTAAATAAGAAAAATTACATTTTAGATTATATAAATAATAATAGAGATGAATCAGGAATAATATATGCTTCAACAAGAAAAGAAGTAGATAATTTACATGAATTATTAAATTCAAAGGGACTGCAAGTTGAAAAATATCATGCAGGCCTTAGTGATGATTATAGAAAATCGGCTCAAGAAAATTTTATATATGATAAGTGTAATATAATAATTGCTACTAATGCTTTTGGGATGGGAATAGATAAACCAAATGTTAGATATGTAATACATTATAATATGCCTAAAAATATTGAAGGGTATTATCAAGAAATAGGGAGAGCAGGTAGAGATGGTGAAGAAAGTGAATGTATAATGTTATTTTCACCTGGAGATGTTCAAACACAAAAATATATTATAGATACTGCTACAGAAAGTAGTATAAGAAAAGAAAGTGAGATTTCAAAGCTACAAACTATGATAAATCTTGTATATACTCAAGAGTGTTATAGAAAGTTTATATTAAATTACTTTGGTGAGCAGTATGATGAAAAATGCAATAACTGTAGTAATTGTGAGGCACCAGGAGAATTAGTAGACAAAAGCGTTGATGCTCAAAAGGTTATTTCATGTGTCTATAGAATGAATCAAAGATTCGGAATTGGAATGGTAGTAGATGTACTTAGGGGCTCTAAGAACAAGAAGGTTTATGAACTAGGATTTGATGAATTATCAACTTATGGAATAGTAAAAAATTATACTAAGGATGAATTAACTCAATTTATTAATATGTTAATTTCCCATGGATATTTAAACTATAATGGGGAGTATCCAGTTTTAACATTAAATAAGCAATCTATAGAGATCGTAAAGGGACAAAGGCAAGTATTTGTTAAAGAGCAAGTAGTTAAGAAAATTAAAATAGAAGAAAATGAATTATTTACTATATTAAAAGAGTTAAGAATGGATATTTCTAGAGAAGAAAAAATACCTCCATACATGGTGTTTGGTGATTCTACATTAAAAGAACTTAGTAATAGAATGCCAATAACAGATGAGCAATTCTTAGATATAAGTGGTGTTGGTAATTCTAAACTTAATAAATATGGTGAAAAGTTTATGGAAAAAATTAAAGCTTACATTGATGAAAATAATATTGAGGTAAAATGGAGCTTTATTAGTAAGAAAAATAATAATATATCATTTGATGAAGTTTTGAATAAAGAAAAAGATAAAAAGAAAAAAGATAAATATAATAATGAAGAAAAGAAAAAATCATATGAAATAACAATTGATTTCATTAAAGCTGGTAGTTCAATAAAAGAAATTGCTAAGGAAAGGGAATTAACTTTAGTTACTGTAATGAGTCATATCCAACAATATATTTCTGAAGGAAATAAAGTAGATTTTGAAGTACCTTTAGATGAGTTTTTTAATGACGATGAAGAAAAAATAGTTTTGGGAGTTATAGATAAGGTTGGATATAATAAGCTAAAAGATATAAAAGAAATAGTTCCTCAAGAAATAACATACGATGTAATAAGAGCCATAGTTTTAAAAAAAATTATTAACGAAGTTAATATATAAGAGGTAGAGTTATAAGAAGATTCACGGATAAAGAAATATTTTAGTTGACAATAGTTATATTAACATGGTAGAATAACCATTGTTAAAGGGGTATCGTATATCGGTAGTACAGTAGTCTCCAAAACTATTAGGCTAGGTTCGATTCCTAGTACCCCTGCCAAAAGACTTGGCAAAATTGCTAAGTCTTTTTATATTGAAATAAAAAGGTTATGCTCTATAATTATTATAAATGATATATTAGAAAAATGTATGATATATAAGGTATAAAGTTAAGTATAAACAATTTTAGTTTAAGAACTATATAAAGTTCCATTTAATTGACAAAAAAATATTTATAATGTTAAAATTATGATATTCCTAAATTAAGAATAATCTTAATTTAGGATATCTTTTTAGTACCATAAGTAAGGAGCAAATGTATGATAGTTGAAAAAGTTTTAAATAATAATGTAGTTGTTTCAATAGATCCTACGACTAGAAAAGAAGTAATTCTTATGGGAAGCGGTATAGCATTTAATAAAAAGCCTGGGCAATTAATTGATACTAAAAGAATAGAAAAAACATTTATAGTGGATGATGAAAATTTAGGAAATAAAATAAAAAAGTTAATTAATCAAATACCAGAGGGGATATTTGAATTAACAGATGAAATAATAACACAGGCAATAGTTGAATTAAATGTTGAATTAGATAAACAAGTTTATGTTTCACTAGCAGATCATATAGCTTTTGCTGTAAAAAGATTTAAAAATGGTATTGTTATAAAAAATGAATTATTAAATGAAATAAGAAGGGTTCATAGGAATGAATTTAGAGTTTCGCTATGGGGTGTTGATCACATAAATAAAAGGTTAGGTATTCAGCTTCCAGAGGATGAAGCAGGATTTATAGCGTTACATTTTGTAAATGCCAGTTATAAAGAAACTACAATGAAATCGGTAGAATCAACTAAGATAATAAAAAATGTATTAAATATTATTAAGTATTATTTTGCTATAGAGTTAGATGAAGATGATTTAAATTATGATAGGTTATTAACTCACCTAAAGTATTTTGCAAAGCGTATTGTTAATAACAATCAACATAATAGTACTGATTCTAGTTTTGCAAAAGTTATATCATCAACATATCCTGAGGCGTATGGATGTGCAATGAAGATAGGTGAATATATATTAATTCATAATAAGTATAAAGTAAATGATGATGAGCTTGTATATCTAACTATGCATATACAAAGAGTTATATCTGTAGCAAGAGAAAAGAAAGAAAATTTATAAAGTTAAATACCCTAAGCTAAAATTAAATTGCTTAGGGCTATATTTTTTTTAAGCTTCTTTAATCCATTCTGAATAAGGTGTAGTATAATTATTAGATTTATTTTTTGAAACATAATTATAAAAGTCTTCTAAAAATTCAAATTGAGTTTTATTATCATGAAGATTAACACCACCAACATTATATTGATATGATAATATTTGATCTAATGATAAATTATTATTATTCGTTAAAATTTGATACATTGACATAAAAGTAGTTGTTCTACCTTCACCAGCGTCACAGTGAAAATGAAGATGCAAATCAGAAGGTTTTGTTTTAACAAATTCTACAAATTTATCAACAATTTCAGCTGTAGGAGCACCATTATCTCTTACTGCATATCTTTTATATTCCATACCAGCTTTATTAACTACAGAAGACTCATTACTAACAAAATTTACAGTTAACTCTTTAAAAAGTACACCTGTTTTTCTATAAACATTTAAATTATCATTAAGTTTTATTTTAGATAAAAGAGCATCTTCCGTTTTGATTGTTTGTTCTGTAGTGAAACCATTATTCAAATCCTTAGTAGGATCGAAAAAGCTTATAGCATAATCATTAACTAATCCGTGAGATTCTTGTCTTAAGTCTACGATGCAGATATTAGGTTTATTTATACTATCTCTTAAATTATTTGCTTGTTCAGATGTAAATTGAGCACTACCAGAAATATTTAAATTAGGTATATCTCTAAATCTATCTGGCAAGCCAGTAGTTGAAGTGCTATCCCTAACAATTAAAGTTTCATTTTTTTTACTAGATAGGGCATCCAATGGAGAAGCTGATATTAAATTAATACTTAAAACTATAAATGAAATACAAATAAATGTTTTCAAAATAAATTTTTTCATAATTAAAACCTCCGACATTTTATTTTATTAATAGATTTTGTATTAAATAATAAATTTATTCTAAATTACACAAAACAATATTTATATTATTAGATGAATATGGTAAAAATATTAATATAATATTTAAATTAGGAGAGATATAATGAATTCTACTTATCAAGAGAGAAAATATCCAGAAAAATCATGGTCTATATCAAAAATGAAAACTTTAGAAAATTGCGAAAGAGATTATTATTATACATACTATGGAAGTCATAATGGATGGATTTATACAAGTACAGATGAGCAAAAAATAGCATGGAGATTAAAAAAGTTGACTAATTTATGGATGTGTTTCGGAGAGGTAGTTCATAATGAAATTAGAGGGATAATAAATATATGTAAAAAAGATAAAACAAAATTTATGAATGCTACAAGGTTTAATGAAATTACTTTAAATAAGCTGAGAAATATAATACGGGAAAGTATCAATAAGTATAATACTAAAGAGTGGGATGAGTATCCTAAGGGCATAATGCTTCAAGAATATTATTATGGTGATAAAATATCAAAGCAAATGGGAAATGAATTAAAAGAAAGATTAACTCAATGTATAAATAGTTTTTATGTTTCAAAAACATTTGAAGATATTCTAAAGCCAGAAACAGTAATTATAGAAAATGATGAAGATATATTTAGTAGTATTAATTATGATAGTTTAAAAGTATATTCTAAAATAGATTTATTATATAAGGATTATGATGGATATTATGTAATTGTAGATTGGAAAACAGGAAAGATATCAGATAGTGATAAGGAACAATTATTAATATATGCATGGTACGTAATGGAGGAATATGGTGTACATTATTCTAGAATTAAAGGTAGAATAGAATATCTTTTAGATGGACATGCAGAAGAAGTAATATTTAAGCTCCAGGATATCAAATTTATAAAAGATAAGGTTTCTAATGATTTAAAAATAATAAATTATTATTTAGATGATGTAGTTCTAAATAAACCAAAGAAAAAAGAAGTGTTTCAAAAAACATTAAAAAATTATAGGTGTAGTAATTGTAAGTTTAGAATGCTATGCGATTATGATGATGTTTAAAAAAATATAATTTGGATAGAACTTATAAAAATGGTTTAAGAAATTAATTTAAAGAGTAAGAGGTGAAGTATGAGTTTTATTCAAATTCAAGTTATAATTTTTTTTAGTATTATTATCTGTTCTATTATTGGTGGAAAGAAAGCATCATTAATGGCTAGTGCAGTTTGGATTATAGAAACAATAGTAATTTATAAAACTAGTAAAATGAATTATTTACAAATTATATCAGTTTCTTTATCATTTCAAATAGGTATGTTAATTGCTATAGTTAGAGATTTTATAGTTAAAAAGTTTAAGAAGATGGCAAGTAAGGAAGTTAATTAAAGCAATCCAAAATAATGAAAGTTGGGTATTATTTACTTGTTATATAAAAACCTATACTGGTTAATATAATAGTGTAAACAGAAACAACTTAGATGTGAAACAAATATTTAAGTTGGGTTTACAAAATTACCGATAACCAGAGGAGGAATCGATTATGTCAAAAACATTAGTTCCAGAAGCAAAACAAGGATTAAGCGCATTCAAGAACGAAGTTGCAGCAGAAATGGGAGTACCATTCACAGATTACAATGGTAACTTAACATCTAGACAATGTGGTTCCGTAGGTGGTGAAATGGTTAAAAGAATGGTAGAACAATACGAAAGTGGATTAAAATAATCAACCACTAACGGGTACGATCAGACGGATTAGAGGAAACAATACTTCGAGAGGGTGAGTACTGTTATGGGTGAATTACCACCTGAAATTTAATCTATCATTCGAAAAAAGAAAGAGAGATATTAAAATAGATTATATCTATGATGATATCTCTCTTTTCTTTTTATGTATAAATAATATAAAGAGTTAACAGACTTTATAACTAAGGTAATTTATGTTAAAATATGAACAAAAGTTCGTTGAGTAGGTGATAGAATGAATAAGATTAAGGTGTTACATTGTGCTGATTTGCATTTTGATACGCCATTTAAAGAGCTTAGCAAAGAAGTTTCAGATGCTAGCAAAAATGAGTTATTAGAGGTATTTAAAAATATAATAGATTTAGCTATAGATGAAAATATAGAGGTATTACTTATTGCAGGGGATGTTTTTGATAATTTAACAGTAAATAAGAATACCTTATTTTTTATATCAGATCAAATTAGAAGAATAAATAATATTAAAGTGTTTATTTCACCAGGCAATCATGATCCATATAATGAAAAATCTTTCTATAATATTATAAATTGGCCAGAAAATGTTTATATTTTTAATGGTGATATGGAATTTAAAGAGGTTAAAGAATTAAATTTAATTATATGGGGAGCTGGGTTTAGGAGCAATTATGAAAATGAAACTTTATTAAGAGGGATTAATGTAGATAATGACAAAATAAATATTATGATACTTCATGGTGAAATAGCATCTACTAGCAGTAAAAATGAATATAATCCAATATATATAAATGACATATATAATTCTAATATTGATTATATTGCATTAGGTCATAGACATAAATTTTCAGGAATATTAAAGGCGGGAATGACTACTTATGCATATAGTGGATGTCCTCAAGGAAGGGGTTTTGATGAAGAAGGAGAAAAGGGAGTTGTAATTGGAGAAGTATATAGAGGTGGAACTAACTTAAGGTTTTTTCCAGTATGCAAAAGAAAATATGTTACAAAAGAAATTAACATAACAGGCACTAATAACTATGATGAAGTTATATTTAAAATATTATCAGATTTAAGTGATGAGGAAATTAATAAAAATTTTTATAAGATTATATTAAAAGGTGAATTAAAAGAACATTTTAATTTAAAGGAAAATTTACTTATAGATAAATTAAAAAATAAATTTTACTATATTAAGATAATTAATGATACAAGTATAGAGGTTGATTTAGAAGAATTGAGCAAGGATTACTCTATAAAGGGGAAGTTTATAGCAAAAATACTTGAAAAGTTAAAATATGCAAGTGATGATGATAAAGAGATATTAAAGCTGGCTTTAAAGATAGGAATTAAATGTCTGTCAGAAGAGGAGGTGAATTTAAATGATTATTAAAAAAGTAAATATTATTGTATTTGGTGGTTTAAAAGATAAAATAATAAGTTTTGATAATGGCATGAATATAGTATATGGAGAAAATGAGGCTGGAAAGAGTACTATTCAAGCATTCATCAAGATTTGGTTATATGGAATGTCAAATTATAAAGGCAAAGACTACAAGCAAAATGAGAGACTTAAATATACGCCAAGTACAGGTGAAACTATTAGTGGGGAGTTATATGTAGAATTTAAAAATAAAGATTATATAATTAGAAGGACTTTTGGTAAGAGCAAAAAAGAAGATACATCATTAGTAATAGATGCTATTACTGGAGAAGAGATAAATTATATTTCAAAGGAAGAACCGGGAAAATACTTTTTTAATATAAATAGGGCTACCTTTATTAATACATTATTTATTTCTCAATTAGGAGTTGAGGTAAGAAAAGATAAAGAAGAAGAAATAATAGATAAAATAGCTAATTCCATAGGAATAGATGATGGACAAGTATCAGTAGAGGTGGCAATTGCAAAATTGAATAAGTATAAAAAATCTATTTCTAACGTTAGGAAAAATGGATATCTAGATGTATTAAATGAAAGGCATAGTAATTTACTAAGTGAAAGATATGAAGCATACAACTTATCAAATCATAATTTAGACAATGAGGAATTGTTAATTAATATGAATTTAGAAAAGAAAAGTTTAAATAGTGAAATTAGCAATTTAGAGATATATAAGAAATTTTTAAAGAAGACAAAGCTTAAAAAGGAATTTGAAGAAATAACACAATACTTTAAAAAGAAGCAAGAGTTAAAAAATAAGGAAAAGTATATAAGTAAGTTGTTAACTTATAATGATGAATTTATAAATTATGAATTTATAAAAGAGTTAAGGGAAGAGCATTCTTTATATTTAAGTATATTAGATACAGAGGAATTAGAAAAAGAAGTTATCCAAGAAAAAGAGGAAAAATTAAAAGAATTAAAAACTCCCCTAGATAAGTATAATTATATAGAGCAGTTGCCTAAAAATATATTGAATATATTAGAAAAGTTAAACATTAGAAGAGAAATATTAAGAGAAAAGGTAGATATAAATCAATCTATAGAAAATGAAATTGATTTTTTAAATCTTAAAGAAAAAGAAGCAAAAAAAATAATTGGAGATGCTTTAATTATTAATGATTTTAGAGAAGCAATAGATATTACAATAAGTAGTTATGAAGAAAAATTAAAAGAATTAAAAATTTTAATGGAAGATGATAATAAAAATAAAAGTAATAATTTATTTTATTGTTTTTTATTAGCAATATCATTTCTATCTATAATATTGGCTATTTTTGTGAACAATAATATATTGAGTTTAATATTATATATGATTTTTAGTATAACAAGTTTATTTTTATTATTTAATATTTATATAAATAGAGATGGTAAAAATAAAAAAATTGACACTATAAAAAGAGATATAAGCAAGGTAGAAAAAGATTTAGATTATTATTGTAATATATTAAAAATTAGTAGTTATAAAGAGTTGTTTAAAAAGTTAAAGATATATGATGATTATATAAAACTTCAAAATAAAATTAATGAAAAGATTAATGAAAAGTTATCTCAAAGAGAATTATTAGGTTTAGAAAAATCCATATATGAATATGATATTATAAATGCTGAAATAGAAGGGTATTTAAATATTTCTGGTGCAAACAATTTAGGAGAGCTTATAGCTGAAATTAATAAATATCAAGAAGCATCTAAGGGGTTAGATATATTAGAGATTGAATTAAAGAATTTAAAAAGTGGGATAGAAAAAATAAAAGAACAAATGGAGATTAGAGAGAGAAAGATAAGAGCAAAGTTAGAGTCTATGGGATTTGAAAATATAAAAATTTTAGAAGTTGAAGGGATTTTAAACGAGCTGGAGAATAAGCTAAAGCTTAGAGATGAAATAAATAGGGATTTAGCATCAGTAGAAGAAGCATATTTTGCTTTAACAAAAGGAAAAAATATAGATTTAATTAAGAAAGATTTATCAGATATAATTAATATTGATTTTAAATATTCCTACAAAAATGAAGAGGAAATAGATTCCGTTATTAAGGATAAAAACTTAAGATTATTAGAAGTTGAGAAGAGTATTAAGGATGTTGAAAATGAAATAAAAAATAGGTTTAATGGAAAGAGAACAATACCAGATATAGAAGAAGAAATTAAAAAGATTGAGGATGAAGCAAAGGAAAAGGTAAAAGAATTAAGGGCAAGTAGTTTGGCTATAGAAAGTTTACAGGAAGCATATCAAGAGATAAGAGATAATTTTGGACCAATACTTAATAAGAATGTAATAGATTCGTTTAGTAGATTTACAGATGAAAAATATACTGATGTTATGGTAGCTGATAATTATGAAATGAAGGTTAGAAATAAAAATAATATAATGAATTCAGATATATTAAGTAATGGGGCTAATGATCAGTTAAATTTATCTCTTAGGCTAGCATTTATAGATATGATATTTAAAAGCAAAGATGTATCAATATATTTAGATGATGCCTTTGTTCAATATGATAATAAAAGATTAGAAAAAACAATTAAATATTTAGTTAATCAAAATTTTAAGCAGTGTATTATATTTACTTGTCAGGATAGGGAGGAAAGTATACTTGCAAAAGATAATATAGAGCATAAATATATTAAATTAATATCATAAAGTATAATTTAATATGGATTAAATGGAAAAAGTAGTCTAAACTTAAAAGTGTAGATTTATTTAAAGAGGTAATAAGTAGATGGAAAGTTCGTTAAATTATTATAAAAATAATATAAGTAAAGTTAATGGTAAATTAGAAGAATTAGAAAAAAAACTTATAGTTTTTTCAATTATACGTTTTATAGTTGTTATTATTGGATTAATATCAATGTATTATTATTATAAGCAAAATAGTATAGAAGGTATGGGATTTAGTTTTCTATTTACATTAATTATATTTTTAGTAATTGCATTTTTTCATAACGAAAAGATAAATGATAAAAAAGTACTATTAACAATGTTAAATTATTATGAGAAGGGTGTAAAGAGACTAGACAATACTTGGAAGGAATTTGATGATATTGGTAAGGAGTTTATTAATAGAAATCATAGTTTTTCTAGTGATTTGGATATATTTGGAAAAAGATCTTTATTCCAATGGATAAATTTAACTAAAACTAGCTTTGGTAGAAAAAAATTAGCACATAAAATGATGTTAAACAATTTACCTACAAGATATGAAATACAAGATAATCAAGAAGCTATAAAAGAGTTAGCAAATAAGAGAGAGTTTTGTGAAAAGATATATTTTGTTGCTAGTATAGAAAACAAGAAAAAAGAAAATATAGAAGAATTATTAAACTGGGCTAAAGGTGAAGAGAAAAATAGCTTCACAACAAAGTATATATCATATATTTTTATAGCTATAACAGCAATAATTATATTCTTATCTATTATAGGACGTATTCCAATAACATATGTATTATTAGATTTGATGATAAATTATTTAGTTATTAAGTTATTAACTAAAAGATTAAGTACTGTAATAGATACCTTTATAAAAAATAAGAGGGAAATAATTAAATATAGTAGTTTATTATCATTAATACAAGATGAAAAGTTTGCAGCTAAGAGGTTATTAGAGCTCCAAAAGGAGTTAGTAAGTTCTGATATAAATTGTAAGGCTGAAATGAAGAAGTTAAAAAATATAGTTAATTGGTTAGGGGATAGTACATCAAATGCTTACTATCTTATAATAAATGTATTTTTAATGAGTGATATTTTTATTCTTTGCAATTTAGAAGAGTGGAGAATTAAAAACGGATATAAATTAGAGAAGTGGCTTGAAGTTATGGGTGAAATAGAAGCTCTAGTAAGTTTATCAACTTTAGCATTTGAACATGAAGAATGGACATATCCTACTATATCAGGTGTAAATGAGGTTGAGGCTAAAGCTTTAGCACATCCATTATTAGGGGATAGAGCTAAGTCTAATGATTTTAATCTTTATGGTAGTGAGAAAGTTGCTTTGATTACAGGATCAAATATGTCAGGAAAGAGTACTTTTTTGAGAACTATAGGATTTAATATGATTTTAACTTACTTAGGATTACCGACTTGCTCAAAATCATTTAAATGTGGAATAAGTAATATTTATACTTGTATGAGAACACAAGATAATTTAGAAGAAAATATATCTTCATTTTATGCTGAAATATTAAGAATAAAATTAGTTATTGAAGCTGCTAAGTCAGGGGAAAAGGTATTTTTCTTATTAGATGAAATATTTAAAGGTACTAATTCAAATGATAGGCATGATGGGGCAAGAATATTAATAGAACAGCTTGTTAAACTTCAAGGAGTTGGGCTAGTTTCCACTCATGATTTGGAATTATGTAACTTAGAAAAAGAAAAAAGTTGGTTAGTTAATTATAACTTTAGAGAGTATTATAAGAATAATAAAATTAATTTTGATTATGTTCTTAGAAGGGGGAAAAGTGAGACACAAAATGCAAAGCATCTTATGAAGTTAGCAGGTATTGATATAGAAGATTAATTTTAAAAATTAATCTTCTTAATTTATCATTAATAGAAGGGTGGGGAAAATTTTGGCTTTTATAATAATAGATTTAGAATTTAATAATTTAAGTGGAATACATAAGTGTATTCCAAATGTATATAATGATTATCCAAATTTAAAGAAGTTAGATTTAGTAAATGAAATAATAGAAATAGGGGCAGTTAAATTAGATACTCATATGCAACCTTGTGAAGAGTTGAAAGTATTTATAAAGCCATCAGTTATTCCAGTAATAAATCCTAAAATATTAGATATAACAAAAATAAATATAGAAGATTTAGAAAATGGAGTTCATTTTATAGAAGGTCTTAATAAACTTAAAAGTATGGTTAGTAAAGGAGATATAATTTGTTCATGGGCTAAGGATGATATAGCTGAAATAATAAGAAATGCGAATTATTATGGATATAACGATTTAAGTTGGATTGATAACTATTTAGATATTCAAGAATATGTGACAAAGATATTGGGGTTTAGAAAGTCATTGAGTTTAAAAAATGCTCTTAAGGCTTTAAAAATAAAAGTGGATGAAGGGGCATTGCATGATGCTTTAAATGATTCTATATATACAGCACATGTATTTAAGAATGTATATAATGCTAGAGCTATAAAAAAATATATAATAGAAGATATTTATAAAATGCCGGCTTTAGAAGTAACTTCATTAGAGAGGGTAGAGTTAGATTATAATAAAATAAAACAAATATGTCCTAAATGTCAAAGAAAGATTAGAGTAGATTATCCATTTAGTATAGTAGGATGGAGATTTATATGTTTAGGGACATGTACAAAATGTAACAGTAAAATTTTAGATGAACTTATTGTGAAAAAGAGTCTATGCGATGAAGAGATATATAAAGAGGTTGCAACTGTAATAGATGAATATGATTACTTAAGGTACGAAAATAAATTAAAGAATAAAATTTATAATCAAGGTTGAATTAAATTAAGAAATTATTAAATTTAAATATCATATAACAATTATATTTTATTATATGATAAAATGAATAAGAAGTATGATTTAAAGGAAAGGAAGAATATATGAATATTGCATTTCTTTTAACTCCTAAAAATGAGGTTATTTATGAATATATAGATGCAACAATGAGACAAGTAATTGAGAGAATGGAGCATCATGGTTATACAGCAATACCACTAATAGACAAGCATGGAAGATATGTTGGAACATTAACAGAGGGAGATTTATTGTGGAAATTAAAGAACACGGAAAATCTTAATTTTAAAAATACAGAAAATGTTAAAGTTAGTGAAATAGCTATAAGAACAAAACATAAGAGTGTTTCTATTAATGCGGATGTTGAGAGTATTATTAGGTTAGCTACAACTCAAAATTTTGTACCAGTAGTTGATGATGAAGGTATATTTATAGGAATAATAAAGCGCAGTGACATAATAAATTATTGTTACAATGCAATCAAAAAGGATAAAAAAATATTATAGAGTTTAATTAAAGCTGCTTGTTGTAAAGTGGCTTTTTATTTTTACTTGTATAAAATTTACTGGTGATTTAAAATTAAAAATGAGATGTTTTTACAAAGGAGTGGATACTATGTCAGTTGAATTAAATGAAAATTCAATGGGAGATCTTTTAAAAGAATTTGATGTTAAGAAAATTAATTCAGGAGATATATTAAAAGGTCAAGTTATAGATGTTAATGAAAAGGAAGTTACAGTTAATATTAATTATGCATTTGATGGTGTAATAACAAAGGAAGAATTAGTAATAGGAGATGTTTCTCCATTAGAAGTTGTTAAGTCAGGGGATACAATAGATGTATACGTTATTTCACCTAACGATGGAGAGGGATATGTTCAGCTTTCAAGGATAAGAGCATTACAAATAACTGAAAAAGAGGATTTAAAAAATGCTTTTAAAAATGAAGAAGTTATAAAAGTAGTAGTAAAAGAAGAGGTTAAGGGTGGATTAGTTGCTTACTATGGATCAATTAGAGTATTTATTCCAGCATCATTAGCTTCAAGAGAAAGAATCGAACTAAGTACTTTATTAGGAAAAGAAATTGAAGTTAAGTTAATAGAATTAGATTTAAGAAATAGAAAAATTGTTGCTTCTAGAAGAGTACTAGAAGAAGAGGATTACCAAGCTAAGAAAAAAGAACTTTGGAAAAATCTAAATAGTGGTGAAAAAAGAGAAGGTACAGTTAAGAAGATTATTAAGGCTGGAGCTATCGTAGATATTGGTGGAATTACTGGGTTAATTCATATCAATGATTTAGCATGGGAAAGAGTTAAAAAAGTTGAAGATGTAGTAAATATTGGAGATAAGGTTACTGTATTTGTAGGTGATGTAGATGTAGAACATGAAAGAGTGTCTCTAATATTAAAAGATGTAGATAAAGAGCCTTGGAAAGTTCATGCTGATAATATAAAAACTGGTGATATAATAGAAGGTAAGGTAGTTAAGTTTATGTCGTTTGGGGCATTTGTAGAATTATTCCCTGGGGTTGAAGGGTTAGTTCATATAAATGAAATTACAGATGAAAATATAGCAAAACCAGCAGATGTGCTTGAAGTAGGTCAAATTGTTAAAGTTAAGGTACTTGATGTTAACAAAGAAAATAAGAGAATTTCTTTAAGTATTAAAGATGCAGTTGAAAGATCAAATGAATATTTACAATATAATGATAACGATGATGATGTTACACTAGGAGATTTATTCAAAGGATTATTTAACTAATTTTAATATTGACATACAAATAAAAAGTAATGATATTTTTACTAGGATAATATCATTACTTTTTATAGTTTGTATTATAAATCATTGTAAAAATTATTTTAGTCTTTTGAATAAAACTATCCCAAATTAATTAAAATAAAAATTATATAGAATAAATTTAACTACTATATAGATATGATATACTAATTAATATATAATTATTTTAACAGAATTAAACAATAAGGAGACTTAAAAATGAATATTTTACAAAATTTAGAACCTAAAAAAGTTTTCGAGTATTTTGAGGCGATTTCAAATATTCCAAGAGGGTCAGGAAATGAGAAAGAAATAAGTGATTATTTATTAAATTTCGGTAAAAGCTTAGGATTTGAATCAATTCAAGATAAAGCATTAAACGTTATAATAAAAAAGCCAGGTACTAAAGGGTATGAAAATGCTCCAACTGTTATTATTCAAGGTCATATGGATATGGTTTGTGAAAAAAACAATGGTGTAGAACATGATTTTGAAAAAGATCCATTAAAATTAAGAATAGTAGATGATTATATATATGCAACAGATACAACATTAGGAGCTGATAATGGTATTGCAGTTGCTTATGCTATGGCAATATTAGCTTCAAATGATATTCCACATCCACCAATAGAAGTATTAATTACTACAGATGAGGAAACAGGAATGTCTGGGGCAATGGCTATTAATAAAGACCATATTGATGGTAAGATATTAATAAACTTGGACAATGAAGAAGAGGGATATCTTTTAGTAAGTTGTGCAGGTGGAATAAGAAGCACAGCAACTTTAAATATAGAAAAACAAGATGTTAAGGATAAAAAGGTAGTGAAAATAAGCATATCAGGACTTAAAGGTGGTCACTCTGGTATGGATATAATTAAGGAAAGAGGAAATTCAAATAAAATTCTAGGTAGGGTTCTTAAAGGTCTATTAAAAGAAGTTAGCTTTAACATTGTTAATTTAAATGGTGGTTCTAAGAATAATGCTATTCCAAGGGAAGCTGAGGCTGTTATAACTATTAATTCTAGTGATGAAAGTACAGTTATAGATGTAATAAAAAAATGGAATGATATTATAGGTAATGAATTAAGAACTCAAGATTCAGGGTTAAAGATTGAAGCTTTATCAATTAATGATAAAGAAGAAAAGGAATTCACAGATGAATCTACTAAAAAGGTTGTAGATTTATTATATCTATATCCAAATGGAATAAATTCAAAGAGTGTAGAAATAGAGGGATTAGTAGAAAGCTCAACTAATTTAGGTGTTTTAACTACTAGTGATACTGCTGTAGAATTTGACTCAGCGATAAGAAGTTCAGTACCATCATTAAAAGAAGAAATAGTTTTAAGAAGTAAAACTATAGTTGAACTTTTTGGTGGAGAATTTACAACTACAGCTGATTATCCAGGATGGGAATATAATCCTGATTCAAAAATAAGAGAAATTTGCCAAAAGGTTCATAAGGATCTTTATGGAAATGAAGCAAAGATAGTTGCAATTCATGCAGGTGTTGAGTGTGGATTATTTAATGAAAAATTAGGGAATCTTGATATGATAAGCTTTGGACCAAATCTTTATGATGTTCATACTCCAGATGAGCATATGAGCATCTCATCAGTAAGAAATTGTTATGAATATTTAAAAGCAATACTTAAAGAAATTAAATAGTTAGCAAAAAGCGAAGACGTAATGTCTTCGTTTTTTTGATGAAAAGAAAAGTTATTTTTATTATGTATATAAGTGAGTATTAATGAATATATTGTAATGTAATAAGTAAAAAAACATAATAAGTTAAGGGTTGGGAGGATGAGAAAGTGAGGTATACGAGATATAACTATAAGAAAAAGAAAAATAATCATATTTTAAAACTTATTGTATCATTTATTGGTATGAGTGGATTTGTAATAATAGTAGGAGTATTACTTGCTAATGTTATAATTCATTTTTTACCATTAAATAATGCAAGTACAGCTGATGCTAGCAATAAAAATGAGCAAGTTCAGACAGATAATTCAGAGAATGTAAGTAGCGATGTTTCAGAGGGAGAGGCAGATTCTCAAGTAAATGCTGAAGTAGCAAATACTGATGCATCTTCGGAAACTGCCCAAGGAACTATTAACACTAGTTTCGTAGCTATTCAATGCGGATACTTTGCACAAGAGGATAATGCAAAAGAAACATTTAACAAAGTAGCTAATGAATATGGAGCTTTTATATATAATGATGCAGATAAGTTTAAAGTTTTGGCTGGAGTTTATGAGTTAGATGAGGGGCAAGCTGTTATAGATAGATTAACTGCAAGTGGTATTGAATGTGCTAAAGTTGAATTTAATCTTAACAGTGGAAGTGCCATTGAAAATCAAATAGCTGGAATTTATGATGGGTATTTAGAAATATTAGATACTGCATTTAAGGATGATGTAAAATCAGTAGATACTACAGATTTTAAAGAGTGGGTTGGAAAGTTAGATGATATAAAAGAGGGAGATAAATATGAAGTTTTATCTGATTTAAAAAAACATATTAATGAATTAGGAACAGAAGTAAAGAAGGAAGACGTTTCTAATGAAATACAATATTTATATAAAATTTTGTTGAATTTTAATAAATAGAAAAATAAAAATCAATATATATTAATAGATGTAAAAAAATACAATAAAAATTAAGAAATTTTTATGTAATATTCTACAAAAAATTCATATATAAAAAGAGGAAAATGCTTGTTTGAATACCTATTAAGTGATAAACTATATTAGAAATAAAAATAGGTGACAAGAATTTACCTCTTTTTTGTTGTGTTTTAAATTAAAATTTAAAGTCAAGTGTAAGACTAACGTTAAATTGGGAATAATAATTAATAAATGACTGTAGGATGTGATATTTTGAAGTTTGTATTGGCATCTGCTTCAGAGCGTAGAAAAGAGTTATTATCTAGGATAGTAAGAGATTTTGAAATTAGAGTTAGTGATTTTGATGAAGATTCAGTACAGGTTGATAATGACATAGAAAGTTATGTTAAAATATTATCAGAAGGGAAAGCTAAGTCAGTATCATTAAATAGTAGTAAAGATTCTATAATAATAGGAGCTGATACTATAGTTGTTATAGATAATAAGGTTCTTGGAAAACCAAAAGATAAGAATGATGCTTTTAGAATGCTTAAGGCACTAAGTAATAATGTGCATAGAGTATATTCTGGAGTTACAGTTGTTAATAATACTACAAAAGTGATAAAAAGTGAATGTCTGTATACAGAGGTTTATTTTTCTGAACTTTCTGATGAGGAAATATGGAAGTACATAGACACTGAAGAATGTTTAGATAAGGCTGGTGCTTACGGAATACAAGGCTTCGGTGGGGTTTTTGTTAAAAAGATAAATGGATGTTACTATAATGTGGTTGGATTACCATTAAACTTACTGAATAAAATGATAAAAGAAGTTTTATAATTGGGGGATGGATATTATTACTTAAAAGGAGTGCTTATGGCAGAAAATATAAGAGTAAATGATATACCATTAAACGAAAGACCAGTTGAAAAGCTACTTCAGTTTGGAGTAGAAAGTTTAAGTAACGAAGAGCTGTTAGCTATATTGTTAAGAACAGGTACAAAGGGAGAAAACGTCATAGCTTTAAGTAAAAGACTACTAATTGAGCTAGATGGTTTAGACGGGCTTTTAAATGTAAGTTTTGAAGAAGCAAGTAAAATCAAAGGTATTAAGAAAGTAAAGGCTTGTCAGATAATTGCTATGATAGAGATGTTCAATAGGTTTAGAACTTTAAGATCTCAAAGAGAAAATTTTAAAATTTCTTCGCCTAAAGATGTTTCAACATTATTAATTAATGAAATGAGCAATTTTAAACAAGAAGTATTTAAATTAATACTATTAAATACTAAGAACATTGTAATAGGAACTAAAGATGTATTTAAAGGAACATTGAATTCATCTATAGTTCATCCAAGGGAAGTTTTTAAGGAGGCAATTCATAGAGGAAGTGCAAGCATAATAGTTTGTCATAACCACCCATCAGGAGATCCCAGTCCAAGTAAGGAAGATATTAATATAACTCTTAGATTAAAGGAGTGTGGAAATATTATGGGGATTGAATTGTTAGACCATATTATTATTGGTAATA
The DNA here is from genome assembly GCF_026168755.1 of Clostridium sp. Classification (GTDB taxonomy): domain Bacteria; phylum Bacillota; class Clostridia; order Clostridiales; family Clostridiaceae; genus Clostridium. The sequence continues at coordinate 73,244 of NZ_JAPFDR010000005.1, forward strand.
ATAGATATGTTAGTTTAAAGGAAAAAGGAATTATATAATTGAAAGGGGAATTCATATGGGATTTTTCAGTAGTAATAAAGATATGGGAATAGATTTAGGAACAGCTAACACGCTTGTTTTCGTTAAAGGAAAAGGTATTGTGTTAAGCGAACCTTCAGTTGTAGCAATAAATAGTAATACAAGAAAACCTCTAGCAGTTGGTCAAGAAGCAAAGCTTATGATAGGTAGAACACCAGGTAACATAGTTGCAATAAGACCTCTTAAAGATGGAGTTATTGCAGATTTTGATGTTGCACAAACTATGCTTAAAAAATTAATAGAAAAGGTAACAAGTAAGAGTGCTTTTACAAGTCCAAGAATAATAGTATGTTATCCATCAGGAGTAACAGAAGTAGAAAGAAGAGCTATTGAAGAAGCAGCAAAATTTGCTGGAGCAAGAGATGTTGTTTTAATGGAAGAACCAATGGCAGCAGCTATTGGAGCAGGACTTCCAGTTGGTGAACCTACAGGAAGTATGATAGTTGATATCGGGGGAGGAACTACTGAAGTAGCTATCATTTCACTAGGAGGAATAGTAACTAGTAAGTCATTAAGAGTTGCTGGAGATGAGTTAGATCAAGCTATAATAGCATATGTAAAAAAAGAGTTTAGCTTAATGATTGGTGAAAGAACTGCTGAACAAATAAAAATGGAATTAGGATCAGCATATAAGATAGATGATGAAAATGCTTCTATGGATATCAAAGGAAGAGATATGATAACAGGTCTTCCAAAAATAGTTACAATAACTGAAGATCAAATAAGAGAAGCATTAAAAGAGCCGGTATATTCAATTATTGAATCAATAAAGACTACACTAGAAAAGACTCCACCAGAATTATCAGCTGATATAATGGAAAAAGGAATAATGTTAGCTGGAGGAGGAGCTTTACTAAAAGGGCTAGATAAATTAATAAACCACGAAACAAACATGCCTGTTCATATTGCTGAGACACCATTAGATTGCGTTGTTTTAGGAGCAGGAAAAGCACTAGAGAATTTTGATGAATTAAGTAAGACTCAAAGAGGTCAATAATGAAACCTTTTAAAAACAAACTGGCAGTAACTATAGTGGTACTGTCAGTTGCCTTTTTAGGCATAATTATTTTCAGTTTAAAAAACAATTCGAATGTTATCTCTAGTGGTGTAGGTAGTGTTATTAGTCCATTACAAAAAATAATTTATAATGCAAATGATAAGATAAAAGGATCTTTTGATTTTTTTATTAGTTTTTCAAAGGTAAAGCAAGAAAATGAAGAGCTTGCAGCAAAAAATGCGGAATTAGAAAATAAGCTAATTGAATATAATAGAATGAAAGAGGAAAATACAACATTAAGAGAAATGTTTGATTATTCTCAAGCTAATCAAAATTATAATTATTTAGGAGCTAATATAGTTGGATATAGTGGAGGAAACATTTCTAATGGATATATAATTGATAAAGGTACTAATGATGGGGTAAAAAAGGACATGATAGTTATAACTCCAGCAGGGCTAGTTGGAAAAGTTACAAAATCAGAAAGTAATTATTCCATAGTTCAAACTATATTAAATGAAAATATTGCAGTGGCTTCTATGGTGGAAAGTACTAGAGAAACAACAGGGATATTACAAGGAATTACAGATAGCAAAAATAAAAACTTAACTATGTTATCTAATATTCCAATTGATTCCGAAATAAAAGAAGGTGATGTAATTTTAACTTCTGGACTTGGAGGAATGTATCCACAAGAAATTAGAATTGGTGAAGTAGTTTCAGTAGAAGTTGATAGTGTTGGAATTATGAAGAAAGCTATTGTTAAGCCATATGTAGATTTTAATAAGTTAGAGGGATTATTTGTTGTGGTTCCAAAAGAAGAAATTAATATTGAGGAGTAGGAGTATGAAGAAATTATATTTAGTAATTTTATTAATATTTTTATTAATTATTGATAATACTTTATTGCCTTACTACTCAATATACGGGTCATTTCCAAGTCTATTATTTACTTTTGCTATGGCTTATTCAATTATTAGGGGTAAAGAAAAGGCCATTTTTATAGGGATAGTAAGTGGATTTTTACAAGATATATTTTTCTTTTCGGGTTTTGGAGTAAATTTATTTTTAAATATGCTTTTATGTCTTTTATGTGCAAAAATAGGAGAAAGTATATTTAAGGAAAATAGATTAGTACCAGTTTTGACAGCATTAGGTGTTTCGGTGTTAAAAGTTTTAGGGGTAGTGATTATATTTAAATTATTTTCACAAAGAATTGACATACAAGTAGCATTAATTTCTTGTATATTAAATGCGATTTGTATGATGCTTTTCTATACTTTAATCTTAAAAACTTTAGATAAATATTTAGATAGGAATACATGGAGGTTTAAATGATAGTTAATAAACCTAAAAAAAATAAGGAGAGCTCTAGATATTCTGTTTTTTATATAATTATGTTTATAATGATGGGAACTATTGTTGGTAAGTTGTTATATCTTCAAGTATACAAATATGAGGATTATAAAGAAAAAGCTGATGTAAGTTCTACTAAATTTATTTCAGAAGAAGCTCCAAGGGGAAATATATATGATAGTAATGGTAATGTTATAGCAACTAACAAGCAAACTTATACTTTAACTTATATGGAAACTGTGGACTCAAAAAATTTATTTTTTAAAACTATGGATAAGGTTTTTCAGATATTAGAGGATAATGGAGAAGAGTTCCAAGATGATTTGGCTCTTAAAGTTGATGATAATGGCGGAATATACTTTGATTTTAAAACAGATAATGAATCTAGTAGAAGAACACTTGAAGTAAGGTTCAAAAGAGATAGAGGATTAAATGAAGATATAGAAAATAAAAAATTTGGTGATAAAGAAGGGGATTATACTGATGATGAGATAAATCAAGTTAATGATGAACTTATGAAAATATCAGCAGAAGATACTTTTTATTATCTTGTTAAAAGTTATGATTTATATAAACTTTTATTACCAGAAAACTATACTTCAGAAGAGGATAGTGAGTTAGCAAAAAAATATAAAGATGCAACAGGTAAAGAAATATTAGATGATTTATTAAAAGAATACTCTATACAACAAATAAGAAGATATATAGTAGTAAAAGATGCTATAAAGATAGGAAGTTATAGTGGTTATTCAAATATAACAATAGCTAGTAATATAAAGAGAGATACTGCTTTTGTTGTTTATCAACAATTAAATGACTTGCCTGGAATAAATGTTAGTTTAAAACCTGTTAGATACTATCCATATGCAACTTTAGCTTCAGCTGTTGTAGGTTATGTGTCGTCGATAAGTAGCTCACAACAAGAAATCTATGAATTAAAGGGCTATGATACATCTACTGATTTAATTGGTGTATCAGGAATAGAATCGGCATTTGAAGAACAGTTAAAAGGAACAAAGGGTGGAACTACTGTAAAAGTAAATTCTCAAGGTAGAACAACAGAAGAGTTATTTAAGTTAGAATCTTATCCTGGGAATAATGTACATTTAACAATAGATAAGGATGTTCAATATGCAGCTCAAGGGGCTTTAAAAGACCAAATATTAAAATTACAATCAGAAGGATTAACAAGTGCCACAAGAGGAGCAGTTGTTGTGATAGAAGTTAATACTGGTAGAGTTATTGCTATGGCAAGCTATCCATATTTTGATCCTAATGATTTTGCAATTCCAAGTGAATTAAGCACAGAAAAATATAACGAATATTTTAATCCAGATTTAGAGTCATTTGGTACAAAACATATTCAAAGTAGTGGTGCTACAGGAACTTTAGATAAACTTTTTCCTGATGAAAATGAAGATGGAGTTAGAGAAGATAAGTATGATCTTTATCCAAGATCTATGCTAAATTATGCCACTCAAGGGTTAGTACCTCCAGGATCTACATTTAAACCATTAACAGCTGTTGCAGCATTAACTGAAGGAGCTATAACAGAAGATTTTACAGTTAATGACGTTGGGGTTTGGAGTAGTGAATATACAGGAAATCAAGTACTTGAAAACTTCCAAAAGATAGGCAATGGAATTACAGATGTAAGAAAAGCACTTCAAGTATCATCTAACTATTTCTTTTATGAGACAGCTATTAGATTATATGAGAAAAATGGTGCTAATATAGATGCACTTAACTCAATAGCTCGGTATGCATGGAAATTTGGGCTTGGTGTAGAAGGAAATAAAAATGCATCTACAGGTATTCAAATATATGAAAACTTTGGGCAAACATATAACTTTGTATCATGGAGAAAAAGTCTTGCTTCAAATGCGAAATATTCAATAGTTCCAGCTCTTGAAGAAGGGGTATATTATGGATATTCATTTGTACCATTTGATATTAGTGATATAAGTACTGATTCAGATGAATTAAAGGAGTTAAAAACTAGTTTAAAAAATAATATTAAAGAAACATTACTTAAGGTTGGTACTGATGAGCAAATTACTAGTCAAGATGAATATGCTAAAAGCATACTTAGTACTGTTAAGAAAATAATGGAAATATCTGATAAATATAAAGAAAATGTGGCTAGTTATGAAGCCGATAACAATAAAGAAGTAGATATTGATGCTCAGGCTAAAACAGTAGCAAATGCTATTGCTTACTTTACTGTAACAAATCAGACTGCAGAAATAACATCACCAATTAACTTAGTGCAAGATGCTATAGGACAAAGTATGAATGCATTTACTCCATTACAAATGGCAAATTATGTTGCTACATTAGCAAATGGAGGAACTAGATATAAGGTTTCTATAGTTGATAAGGTAACATCACCTACAGGTGAGATTATTCAAGAGTTTACTCCAGAGGTTGTAGAAAGTAATCCAATTGATCCAGAGATATTACAAATTGTTAAGGAAGGTATGAGAAGAGTTAATACTTCACCTTCTAATGGAACAGTATATGAATTATTTGGTAATTTCCCTATTGAAGTTGTAGGTAAGACAGGAACTGCTGACTTTGGAACTTCAGAACAATATGAATTCCAAGGAAGAAAAGCATATGCAAATTATATAAGTTTTGCACCAATGGATAATCCTCAAATAGCTATATTTTCAACTATATATGATGGTAATAGAGGGGGAAATAGTGCTTATGTTCATAAAGGAATATATGAAGCTTTCTTTAAAGATGAATTGTTAGCTATTAACCCTAATTATGCAGAGACTTCAGAAACTTTCCAGAAGTATGTTGTAGAAGCACCAGCTGATAATAATCAAGAGGCTGAGGAAGAAAATCAACAACAGGAAGCTGAAGGAGAGGTTCAAGAAGAACAAGCTCAACAAGAGTAACAAAATAAATAAATACAATAAAAATAAGAGAAGTTTAATAATTACTTCTCTTATTTTAATGCTAAAATTTAAATAATTTATAAAGATATTATTTACTTAAAAAGGTTGTTAAACTATAATTGATAATACATATATTGGCAAAATAAGTGAAAATTTTTAGGAAAATTACAATACTTTAAGTACATTGTGTTTTTAATTGTAGTTATATGATATAATTAAAAGTAAATTGAGTTTTTAATTGGTGGAGGATGGCCAATGAAGGATGAAAGAATACAAATAAAAGGCAATAAAGATGGTGTAAATATTATAATAGATATGGAGAAGTTTGTAAGTTTTGATAATATGTTAGAGGTGTTAGTATCTAGTTTATCAAAAAACAGGGGTTTTTATAAAAATTCAATACTAAGAATAACAGCTAATCTTAAGCATATTCAGGACTCTGAAATAATTAGGTTGAAGGAAGAATTGTTTCAAAAGATAGATATAAAAGATTGTATTTTTGATGATATTAATAAAGTTAAAGAGAGTAATTCAGTTAAATTTTTTAATGGAATTAATGAAGGAAAAACTAAATTTATCAAGAAAACAATAAGGGGTGGACAGTCTGTTGATTATCCTGGTAATATTATTATAATAGGAGATATTAATAGTGGAGCAGAAGTTTCCGCTGGAGGTAATATTATAGTTCTTGGAAGCATTAAAGGACATGTGAGAGCTGGTATTGGAGGAAATAAAAAATCTATAATAGCTGCATTTTTTATGCAACCTGAATTAATGCAGATTTCAGATGTATTAACTATATCGCCGGATGATGGATTAAAGCCATCTTATCCAGAGGTTGCAAAAATAAAGGATGGTTATATAGTAGTAGAACCGTATTTGCCAAATAAATATATTTACTAAAGTGGAGGGATTTACATGGGAATTTCGATTGTTGTTACATCAGGAAAGGGTGGAGTTGGAAAAACTACAACAACTGCAAACTTAGGAACTGCATTAGCAGCATTAGGGAAAAAAGTTGTAGTAGTTGATGGAGACACTGGATTAAGAAATCTTGATGTGCTAATGGGATTAGAAAATAGAATAGTTTATACAATAATAGATGTAATTGAAAATAGATGTAGATTAAAACAAGCATTGATAAAAGATAAGAGATATACGAATCTTTGTTTACTACCAACAGCTCAAACAAAGGACAAGGATGATATAAGAGCTCAAGATATGTTTGATTTAGTTAATAAGCTTAAAGAGGAGTTTGATTATGTATTAATTGATTCACCAGCTGGAATTGAACAAGGATTTGAAAATTCTGTTGTTGGTGCAGATAAAGCTATAGTAGTAGTTAATCCAGAAATTACTTCAGTTAGAGATGCTGATAGAGTAATAGGAAAATTAGATGCAAAAGGATTAGAAGATCATTCTGTTATAGTTAATAGGTTAAATTATGAAATGACAAAAAGAGGAGATATGCTTGATGTTTCAGATATTATAGAAACTTTATCTGTTAAGTTATTAGGTGTTGTACCTGATGATAGAAGTATAACTGTTTCAACTAATAAAGGAGAACCTATAGTTTTAGATGATAAAGCTCTTTCAGGTCAAGCGTTTAGAAACATAGCTAAAAGAATTACAGGTGAAGAAGTTCCTTTATTAAAATTAGGAACAGAATCTACAGGATTCTTTTCAGCTATAAGAAAGATTTTTAAGAAAAGCTAGGGGGATAAAGGCTGTATGGATTTATTAAGAGTATTTTCTAACAAAAGTACACCAAAAGAAGTGGCTAAAGATAGATTAAAGTTAATACTTATTCATGATAGAGGTGATTTAGCTCCTGAAACTTTAGATAAGATAAGAAAAGAAATATTAGAAGTTATTTCTAAGTATATAGAGATCGATGCTAATGATGTAGAGATATCGTTAAATAGAAGTGATGATATTCAAGGAGAGGGTTCACCGGCGTTAATTGCAAATATTCCAATAAAGAATATGAGAAATAGATAATATAAAGAGACTGTTAAAAATAATAGCAGTCTCTTTTAAATTAAGCTAATATTTAAAAGTTTTTATATAAATAATATATGTATAAAGTAAATTATGTTGTTTAAACAGGTTTATGCTGAGTGTTAGTATCTTGAAAAATATATAGTAAGACATGATGAATTAGTAATTCTTAAAAGTTTATGAATTTTATATGTAGCAATATAATTATTTATGGAGAAAAAGTGGGAAATAGGATATAATAAGTAAGTATAAATTCAAGGAGGTAAAAGTATGATACCTTTATCAAAGTTTAAACTGAATTTAAAAAATTTAAAAAAAGTAGATATATGGATGTTTATGTCTATAATATTGATAACGATGTTCGGTATAGTTAATATATATCTTGCTAAAAAGGCATCTACTGGTGGAATGTTATTTCCATTAAAACAATCACTATTTTTTGGAGCCTCAATAGTATTATTGTATTTTGTATTGGCAATAGATTATTCAATAATTAAAGCATTTACACCAATATTTTATTGGACATCAATTGCATTGTTAGTTTTAGTTTTTATAATAGGTTCAAGAATTAATGGAGCTCAAGGATGGATAAGATTAGGAGTATTATCATTTCAGCCAGCTGAATTAGCAAAGGTTGCAACTGTTATGATGCTGGGTAAGAAGTTAGAAGATATGGATGGAGAAATAAATAATTTAAAAAACTTCTTTGTACTAGCTTTTTATGCAGTAATACCAGCAGGACTTATAGTAATCCAACCAGATATGGGAATGACAATGGTATTATTCTTTATGGTTTTAGGTGTTTTCTTTATAGGTGGACTAGATAAAAGAATAATTTTAGGTGGATTAGGTGCATTAATACTAGGAATTGTATTGGTGTGGAACTCAGGATTGATACAAGATTATCAAAAGAGAAGAGTAACATCATTTAGAAATCCAGAAACTGATACTTCGGGGTCAGGGTACCATTTAAGGCAGTCTCTTATAGCAATTGGTTCAGGCGGATTCTTTGGAACTCTTGATTCGCTAGCTAATGATGGGACAGGTGGATATGCATCACAATATGTTCCAGAAATACAAACAGACTTCATCTTTAGTCAAGTATGTCAACAATGGGGGACTTTGGGGGCAATTTGCTTACTAGCCTTATATGGATTGCTTATATCAAGAATGATTAATATAGCACGGACAGCAAAGGACTTATTTGGAACTATATTAACAACAGGAATGATTGCGTATTTCCTGTTTGCAATATGGCAAAATATTGGAATGACTATAGGGTTAATGCCTATCACAGGTATAACATTACCATTAGTTAGTTATGGTGGAAGTTCTTTAGCCACAACTATTCTTTCCTTAGGCTTAGTTCTTAATATAGGAATGAGACGAAAAAAATTAAATTTTTAAATAAGTTAAATGCAATATATTGTAGATACAATATATTGCATATTTTTTTGATTATAAAAATATAATCTAATAAGCAATTTTTCGGGAGGAAAGAATGAGTAGTTATAATTATCAATACAAAAGATACTATCAAGAATTACAAAATAAGAATTTGGGAAGAAATAAATCTCCAGTTTATAGAAGGAATACATTTGATGAAGTGTATGGAGATGAAATTAAAAAGAGAGAGAATAAAGATTTTTTTTCAAGTATGGTTAATGTTTTTATTTATCAACTAGTTGTTGTTATATTTATGTTTATGGCAGCTTTTTATTTTAAATATTCTCCAAATGAACAGGATTCTTATAAAAATGTAAAGGCAGTAATTAATGATACAACTTATAGTATTAACAATGAGGGTATTGAATCCATTAACATTTCAGAAATATTAAATAAGGTAAATAATTACATAAAGACAAGTTTAAATGGAGGAAAAGCTGATTTTTAAAATAAAAAATCCTAATAGGAGGGTGATTATTAATAGAGTGTAAGCCTATAAAGGAGCTATAAATGGATAGATGGAAAAAAAGTGTTTTAGCTGAAATTATATTATTTTTTATACTTCTTAGTTTAAATAAATCAATTATTTTAGCATTTATAAGTATATTTCTTCATGAGATATCCCATATAGTTGTAGCTAAAAGAAATGGCTGTAAATTTAATAATTTTAAAATTCATATATATGGTACCAATGCTGAGTTTATAAATATTGATGAATTATCTAAGAAGGAAAAAATTCAAATATATTTAGCTGGACCATGCATGAATCTAGCCATTGCATTTATATTTTTTCTTGTTGGTTTAATAATTAATAATAATATTATAAATAAAATAATTAATATTAATTTAAGTTTATTGTGTTTTAATATTCTTCCAGCATATCCTTTAGATGGTTCTAGAATATTAGAAATTATATTATCAGAAAAAATATTATATAAAAAAGTTAATGATATAATTTCTAAAATAAGTTATATTATTGCAATACTTCTAATTACTATTACTTTAATTGTATTTATATATAGTAAAAGTCTAAACGTTAGTTTGATTGTTGCGGCTATAATAATTTGTTTAATAACTAAAGGTGAGAAAAAATCAGCTATGTATATATTAATGAGAAATATATTTGTAAAAAGAAATAAGCTATTAAGAAATAAATATATTGAAAATAAGAGTATATCGGTATATTACAAATTAGGTCTAATTAATGTTATGGCAATAATAGATAAAAATAGATTTAATTCATTTTATATACTAGACGATGATTTAAAGCTTTTGTTTATAATGCATGAAGATGAATTAATAGAAGCTTTAAAACTTTATGGAAATATTACATTAGAGGAATATTTTAATATAAGGAGCATATCTTCGAATTAGTTTACTTTTTTATGACTAATATGCTAGAATAGTAAAGATAATTATGAAAGTTACAAGCTTAGAAATATATTAAAAATTTTGCGGTTAATTAAGTGGTTTAATATATTTGATACTAATTAAACTCAGTTAAGAGTTGCCTGTGTCAACATTAAGAAATTAATGTGAAAATAAGTTTTCAACTTATTTTTTCTTTATTTATCCGAAGAATTTTAAAGTTGTGGTAGGCAACTCTTAATATTTTGAACTGGCGAAATGCTGTTCAAAAGCTTAATTGTTTAATTTAAAATATTGCTTCGTAATATTTAAGTTGTTATGAGTAAGTTTATTGATAAATTAAAGGAGGTACTTATGAATAAAATAACTGATGATATTTTATGTAAGGTAGAAAAACCATCTAGATATGTAGGTGGAGAATTAAATCAAGTTATAAAAAATCCAGATGATGTTAATATAAGATTTGCATTTTGTTTTCCAGATGTATATGAAGTTGGTATGTCTCACTTAGGAACAAGAATTTTATATCATACTATAAATGAAAGAAAAGATACATATTGTGAAAGAGTATTTACACCATGGCCAGATATGGAAGGGTTAATGAGAGAAAATAATATAAAGTTATTTTCTTTAGAAACTAAAACTTCATTAGATAAATTTGATATGTTAGGATTTACTCTTCAATATGAAATGAGTTATACAAACATATTAAATATGCTTCATATGTCAGGAATACCTATAAGAGCAAGTGAAAGAGGAGAAGATGAGCCAATAATTATGGCGGGAGGCCCTTGTGCATATAATCCAGAACCTTTATATGATATCGTAGATTTCTTCGAAATTGGTGAAGGTGAAGAAATGATGAATGATGTTTTAGAGGTTTATGCAAGACATAAAGCTAATGGAAAAGTTAATAAAAAAGAATTCTTAAGGGAAATATCAAAGATAGGTGGAGTTTATGTTCCAAGTCTTTATGATGTTACATATAACGAAGATGGAACTATAAAAGAGTTTAAGCCTAAATACGAAGATGTTCCAGCTAAGGTTAAAAAGAGAATAGTTAATGACTTTGATTCAGTAGCATTCCCGGATGAAATGATAGTTCCTTATACTGAAATAGTTCATGATAGAGTTGTTTTAGAAACAGCTAGAGGATGTACTAATGGTTGTAGATTCTGTCAAGCAGGAATGATTTATAGACCAGTTAGAGAAAAAACTACAAATACTTTATTAGAGCAAGCTAGAAAAGCCCTTAAGGCTACTGGATATAATGAAGTATCGTTAGCTTCTTTAAGTATTTGTGATTACTCTAATATTCAAAATTTAATATCTAGTTTAATTTTAGAACATGAATGGGATAAGGTTGGTATAGCCCTTCCATCAATAAGAGTTGATGCTTTTTCAGTAGACCTAATAAAAGAAATTCAAAAAGTTAGAAAAACTGGGTTAACTTTTGCTCCAGAAGCTGGTTCTCAAAGAATGAGAGACATAATAAATAAGGGGTTAACTGAAGAAAGAATTTTAGAAGCTGCTAAGAGTGCTTTTGAATCAGGATGGAGCACTATTAAATTATACTTCATATTAGGATTACCTTATGAAACAACAGAGGATGCAGCAGGAATTGGTGAATTAGCAGAAAAAATGGCTGATGTTTACTTTGGAATTCCAAAGAATGTTAGAAATAAGGGGTTAAAAATTACAGTAAGTACATCTATATTAGTTCCAAAGCCATTTACTCCATTCCAATGGGCTCCAATGGCTAGACCAGAAATAGTTGATGAAAGAATTAAAGCTGTTAGAGGTGCTATAAAATCAAGAAGTATAGTTTATAACTATCATGAGCAAGAAACTTCATTTATGGAAGCTGTATTTGCAAGAGGTGATAGAAGAACTTGTGATGTTTTAATAAAGGCATTTGAAAAGGGTGCTAAATTTGATGGATGGTCAGAATACTTCAATATGGATATATGGAACGAAGCTATGTCTGAATGTAATTTAGATCCAGATTTCTATGTATATAGAGATAGAAGTTATGAAGAAATACTTCCATGGGATTTCATAGATATCGGAGTTAATAGAAAATATCTTGAAAGAGAAAATGAAAAGGCTAAAAAAGCTGAGCTTACTAGGAATTGTTTAGAAGGTTGTACAGGATGTGGAATAAACGTAAACTTTAAAGAAGGGAAGTGTTTTGAAGGTGCGATACGTAATTAAATTTACTAAAGGCGAGAACATTAAATTTATTGGTCATTTAGATTTAATGAGAACTATTCAAAGAATAATAAAAAGATCAGGATTACCAGTTGAATATTCAAAAGGGTTTAATCCACATATGTCTTTATCAATAGCACAACCACTTTCAGTTGGAGTTTATTCTGATGGTGAGTATTTAGATTTAGTTTTAACAGAATCTCTTGGAGTAGGAGAAGTTATAGAAAAATTAAATGCTAGTGCTCCTCCAACAATTAAATTTTTACATGCAACACCTGTTGAAATAGTAGAAAATGTTAAGAGATTGCCACAAGCTATGGCGCTTTTAGATGGTGCAAGATATATAATTAAAGTAAAACTTAATGAAACTTCTAAAGTTGAAGAAGAAATGATGAAGACTTTAAATGAATCTAAATGGGAAATAGTTAAGAAAACTAAAAAAGGTGAAAAGCTTACTGATATAAAACCTTTTGTTAAAGAATTTAAATATTGGGTAAAAGATAATGAATTAGTTTTAAATACGTTAATAGCAACAGGTAGTAGAGAGAATCTTTCTGCAGATCTTTTAGTAACATATTTAAAGGGTAAAATATCAGAAGTTAATATGGACTCTTTTGTAAATATAAAAAGAGAAGAAATGTATATATTAAAAAATAATAAATATGTTCCTTTATATAAGGGGATTTAAGGTAGTTTTGATATGAGAGAAATTTTCATTGAAAAAAGAGAAAGCTTAATTAGAATTGCAGTAAAAGAACAAGATGAGTTAATGGAGTGCCTTGTAGAGGAGGACTCCGTTAATCCACAAATTGGAGAAGTGTATAAAGCTAGAGTTAAGAATATAATTCCTGGAATTAACTCTGTATTTTTAGATATAGGCTTAGAAAAAGAAGCTTATATGTATTACAGTGAAGAGTTAAAAAGAGTTGGAATAAAAAAAGGTCAGGAGTTATTAGTAGAAGTCTTAAAAGAACCTTTAGGAAATAAAGGTGCTAAAGTTAGCAATAAAGTTACTATACTGGGAAGATTTATTGTTTTAACAGTAGGAGATGAAGGAATAACTGTATCAAAACGAATTTCTGATGTAGAACAAAAAAGAAGATTAACTACTCTTATAAATCCAATTAGAGGAATTGGAATTGTATTTAGAACAGATGCTGAATCTGCAACAAATGAAGAATTAAGTGAAGAACTAAATTATCTTTTAAGTAAAAAAGATGATATGGAAAGAAAGCTTAAATACTCTAAAAATATAGGTAAAATTAAATCAAATAGCCTAATTACAAGATTTTTAGAAGAACTTGATAATAGAAAAACTAAAATTGTTGTAGATGATGAAGAATTTCTAGAAATAGTAAAGGGTTTAGTTAACAATCATGGCAATGTTGAATTTAAACTTTATGAAGGTACGAGAACTTTATTTGATTATGGTGGAATAGAAAAAGAAATAATTAAATTAAGGCATAAAAAGGTTAATATACCTTGCGGTGGATATATTGTAATAGATAAAACAGAGGCTATGTATGTAATAGATGTTAATAGTGGAAAAAATACAAAGGGTAGAGATTTTAATAAAACTATAATGCAAACTAATTTAGAGGCTGCAAAAGAAGTAGGAAGACAAATTAGATTAAGAAATTTAAGTGGAATAATAGTTGTTGATTTCATTGATATGAGAGATGAAAAACAAAAAATATTTGTACTTAAGGAACTTAAAAAAGCGTTAGAAGCAGATAAGGGAAATGTTAAAGTTTTTCCTTTTACAGAGCTTGATTTAATTCAAATAAGTAGAAAAAGAAAAGGTAAGTCTATTTATGAGTATTTAGAAGAGCCTTGTAGAAAATGTAAAAGCAATGGATTCCTTTTGAGATTATCTTATATTGAAACTCTTATTAGAAATGAAATTATAAAATGTTCAAATGAGAACTCTATAAATGATTTTTATGTTGAGATAGATAAAAATTATGAAGAGGACATAAAGGGAGATTTATTTAAATTTTTGAAAAATATTGATGGATTAGATAAGGAAATTTATCTGAATTTTGTCGATGATATAGAAGGGTATAAGGTTGAACCTCTTATATTCTCTAATCAAAAAGAAAATTACCAAAAGTACAAGATAAAAACAATTGAAAAATTGTAATAAACTTCTTTACAAAATGTATTTTTATGTGATAGAATGTCATATGTAAACCGCACATAACGGGTTTTAATAAAAACAAAGTTAAATCTTTGTACCTACATTGGCGAGACCGTTTAAGAGGAGGTGTTTTAATGTACGCAGTAGTATTAACTGGAGGAAAACAATACAGAGTTCAAGAAGGAGACGTAATATACGTTGAAAAATTAAACGCTGAAGTTGAATCAACAGTAGAATTAACAGAGGTTTTAGCTGTTTCTAACGGAGAAACTTTAACAGTTGGTGCACCAGTAGTTGCTGGAGCTAAAGTTGTTGCTAAGGTAGCAGCTCAAGGAAAAGCTAAGAAAATCACAGTTTTCAAGTATAAGCCAAAGAAGGACTACAGAAAGAAGACTGGTCACAGACAACCTTACACTAAATTAGTAATCGAAAAAATCGAAGCTTAATTTTAAGTTATGATTAAGGTTATTATATTTAAGCAAAAACATATATCTGTCGGATTTAAGATAGAGGGTCATGCTTTATCAAGAGAAGAAATTGAAAGCGCTACAGGTGATGCATATGATATGATCTGTAATAGTGTTTCGGTATTATCTCAAAGTGCTGTAATAGGTATGCAGGAAGTTTTAAAACTACCAATAAAGTGTGAAATAAATGATGGATTTTTATCATTAGATTTAACTAATCTTAAAAATGAGGATATTGAGAGAGGGCAAGTATTACTTTTAACCTTTGAAAAAAGTTTAGAGAGTTTGATGATGTCCCTTGAAGCTAGTTTTGGTAAAAATAGACGGAATAAATATATAAAAATAAAATTCGAGGAGGTGTAATGAGTATGTTAATGATGAACCTTCAATTATTTGCCCACAAGAAAGGGGTAGGTAGTTCAAAGAATGGTAGAGATTCTGAATCTAAGAGATTAGGTGCTAAGGCTGCAGACGGAGAATTCGTTTTAGCTGGAAACATCCTTTACAGACAAAGAGGAACTAAGATTCACCCAGGTCTAAATGTAGGTAAGGGTGGAGATGACACTTTATTTGCTAAGGAAGACGGAATCGTAAAATTCGAAAGAATGGGAAGAGACAAGAAAAAAGTTTCTGTTTACCCAGTAAACGTTGAAGAAATAGCTGAATAATTATATTTTATATAGGTAAAAGCACCCGTAAGGGTGCTTTTATTCTTGTAATAAATGTATTTTTTATATATACTATTATAAAATATATATGTTATGGAATAATAAAGATAAATTATTACGTTTAACATTAAGAAGTTACAAGGAGGATAGTAACTATGTTTATAGATAGAGCGAAGATACTAGTTAGATCAGGTGCCGGTGGAAATGGTGCTGTTACATTTAGAAGAGAAAAGTACGTTCCACTAGGAGGTCCAGATGGTGGAGATGGAGGAAAAGGCGGTAGTGTTATATTTACAGTAGATACTGGATTAACAACACTTTTAGATTTCAAATATAAGAAAAAATTCATAGCTGAATCTGGAGGAAATGGCTCAGGTTCTAAATGCTATGGTAAAGATGGAGAAGATTTATACATAAGAGTTCCAATGGGAACTATTATTAGAGATTTTGAAAGTAATAAAGTTATTGCTGACCTTTCTCATAAGGATGATACATATGTTATTGCTAGAGGTGGTAAAGGTGGTAAAGGAAACTGTAAGTTCTGTACACCAACAAGACAGGCACCACATTTTGCAGAACCAGGTATGCCAGCAGAAGAAAGAACTTTAATGCTTGAATTAAAATTACTTGCAGACGTTGGATTAGTTGGATTCCCTAATGTAGGAAAATCAACTTTATTATCAACAGTTACAGCAGCTAAACCTAAAATAGCAAATTATCACTTCACAACTTTAAAACCAAATTTAGGGGTTGTTAAAGCAGAAGGAATTAATTCATTTGTTATGGCTGATATTCCAGGAATAATTGAAGGAGCAGCTGAAGGTGTAGGATTAGGTCTTGATTTCTTAAGACATATAGAAAGAACAAGATTATTAATACATGTTGTTGATATATCAGGTATTGAAGGTAGAGATGCTTTTGAGGACTTTGTAAAAATAAATGAAGAACTTAAGAAATATTCTGTGAAGCTTTGGGATAGACCACAAATTGTTGTAGCTAATAAGGCTGATATGCTTTATGATGAAGAGGCATTTGAGAACTTTAAGAAGAAAGTTAACGAATTAGGATTTGATAAAGTATTTAAGATGTCAGCAGCAACTAAAGCTGGTGTTGATGAGGTTATTAAAGAAGCAGGTAAGATGTTAACAGAAATTCCAGTAATGGAATTAGAAATACCAGAAGAAGAAAGATACGTTGAAGAAGAAAAGAGATTTACGTATGAAATCAACGTTGAAGAAGGCGAAGATTATAATACATATGTTGTTACAGGATCATTTGTTGATAGATTACTTGCATCTGTAAATATCCATGATGCAGATTCATTAAGATATTTCCATAAGGTACTTAATAATAAGGGAGTATTACAACAAATTAGAGAGATGGGAGTACAAGACGGAGACATGGTTAGATTAAATGAATTCGAGTTCGAGTACATATTATAGGAGGAACAAAATACATGATAACAGGAAAACAAAGAGCTTATTTAAGAGGGATTGCAAATACAATGACACCAATATTCCAAATAGGTAAAAATGGTGTTGAAGAAACATTTTTAAGACAATTAGAAGAAGCTTTGGAAGCTAGGGAACTTATAAAAATAAAGGTTTTAGAAAATAGTGGATTATCTGCTAGAGAAGTTTCAGATGAAATATGTAAACTTATAGGGTGTGAAGGAGTTCAGGCTATAGGAAGTAAAATTGTATTATACAAGAGATCTGAAAAGAAACCTAAGATAGAATTACCACAAGGAAAAAACAAATAGTTATGAAACGATATGGTATGATGGGTGGTACATTTAATCCCATACATTTAGCACATTTATATATTGCATATGAGGCTAAAGAAACTTTAAATTTAGATAAAGTTATATTTATGGTTGCAGGAAATCCCCCACATAAAAAAGAAAGTTCAGTAATAGATTCTAACTATAGATATGATATGGTTAAAATTGCTATAAAGGATTATTCTGACTTTGAAATTAGTGATTATGAAATACAAAAGCAAGGATATAGTTATACTTATGAAACTTTAAAATATTTAAAAGGTGATGAAGGAGATGTTGAAGTCTTCTTCATTGCTGGAGCTGATTCTTTAATGGATATAGAAAAGTGGAAAAATCCAGAATTAGTATTGAGTAATTGTACATTTGTAGCTTTTAATAGAGGGGAATATAATAAAGAAACTCTTGAAGAGCAAAAGAAAAAATTACAAGATAAATATAATTCAAATATAATTTTATTAGATATAAGCAACTTGGATATTTCTTCTTCTATGATTAGAGAAAGAATAATAAAGGGAAAAAGAGTAGATTTCTTTATTCCTGAGAAAGTTATGAAGTATATAGAACAGAATAAGTTATATAAGGGAGATTAAAATGTGGGGATTAGAGGAAATAAGAGAGTATTTAAGGAATAATTTAAAGCCGGCTAGATATGGGCATACTTTAGGTGTTGTTAATACAGCTATCAAGCTTGCAGAAGTTTATGGAGAAGATAAAAATAAAGCTGAAATAGCAGCTCTTTGCCATGATGTTGCAAAAAATATGAGCGATAAAGAGTTGAAAAAAATAATAGAAGATGAGAATATTGTTTTATCAATTGATGAAGAAAATACACGAGAATTATGGCACTCTATAATTGCACCTATAATAGCTAGAAAAGTTTTTGAAATAGAAGATGAAGAAATTTTAAATGCTATGAGATGGCATACTACAGGTAGAGAAAATATGACTAACCTTGAAAAGATAGTATATCTTGCAGATTTAATAGAACCTTCTAGAAAATTTGATGGTGTAGATGAAATTAGGGAAGTAGCTTATAAAGATTTAGATTTAGCTATGTTAAAGGCATTAACTCATACAACTATATATTTATTAACAAAAGGTTGTGCAGTAGATATAAGCTCTGTTAAAGCAAGAAATTATTTAGTGTATAATATGAAGACTAAGTAGATTTTAATAGTAATTAATTTTTTATTAGTATATATAAGGTGAGGGACGGGACAATGTCAAGTAAAAAGGATAACAGAGGAAATAATAGTAGAAGAGTCTCTAATAAAAATAGTAAGAGGGAGTTAAGCCCAAGAGAAGAGTTAGAGGTAAGAAAGAAATTAAGAAGAAAAGAAAAAAAATCTACAGTTATAAAAAGAGCAATTACAGCTGCATTTTTAACAATAGTAATATTAACAGTACTATGTGGAGTATACTTGTTTTCCTTTATTGGATCTTTAAATAATAGAGATATAATTGCAGAGGTTGATCCTAAATCAAATGAAACTGTAAATATATTATTATTAGGTATGGATATAGGAGATGCAGAGAATACTTCAAATACTTCTGCTAGAAGAACTGATACTATGATGTTGTTAAATTATAATCCACGTACTGATAATATAAGAGTAGTTTCAATTCCAAGAGATACTTTAATTGAGGTTGAAGATGCACATGATGGTAATGGAAATAAAATTCCTTATTGGAAGATAAATGCAGCTTATGTTCTAGGTGGAGAAGAGGAAGTTATAGAACAGGTTGAAGGTTTATTGGATATAACAGTTAATTATCTTGTAGAGATTGATTATGCTGCATTTAGAAATCTAATTGATGCTGTTGGTGGAGTAGAAATGTATATAGATAGAGATATGTATTATGATGATGATGCCCAAGATCTACATATACATTTTAATAAAGGTGAAACAGTATTATTAGATGGACAAAAGGCAGAAGAATTCTTTAGATGGAGAAAGAATAATGATGGTACAGGTCTTGCAGATGGAGATTTAGGAAGAATTAAGAATCAACAAAAATTTATATCTGCATTAATTGAGAAATGTACTAATCCTACTATAATTACTCAGGTTCCTGATATTTTAAAGGCTATACAAGAAAATGTAATAACTAATATGTCAGGTACGGATATGATAAAGTATGGATTAAAAATGATAAGTAATTCAGGAATATCTATGAGTACATTACAAGGATATAACGAAAGAATATATGGACAAGATTTTTTAGTTGCAGACCCTTCATATAATCAAAGCTTAATAGAATCATTGAAGATTACTAGTGAGGCAGATAATAGTGAAGCTAAAAAGAATTCTTCTATTATGGTTTTAAATGCCACTAGAGTAAATGGTTTAGCAGGGAATATGAAAACAGAGCTAGAGAAGTTAGGGTATGCAAATATAAGCATTGGAAATGCTGATAAAAGTAAAGAATCAAGTATATTATCAAATAATAAGGAACTAAAAAATTTATTAAGTGATGATACAGGAATTAAAAATCTTTCAAAAAATAAAGACTCAGAATATGAAAACTATGATGCAGTGATAATAATTGGTGAAGATTATTTAGAGTTTGAATAAAATACATTTTTAATTCTTAATTCTTAACTCTTAATTATTTAAGGGAGGTAAGCTATGAGTACTTTAGAAAGAAGCGTAGAAAAAAGCTTTGAAGGTAGAAAGATAAGGGAATACCTAAAAGAAGAGATGGGCTTGTCGTCAAGATTTATAAGGGGAGCTGCTATGGATAAAAGAATAATAGTAAACAACGCTCCTGTAAGAATGAATTATGTTTTAAAAGAAAATGATAATATATCAATTAGTTTAAATAAAAAAGAAAGTCAAAATATTGAGCCAGAAAAGATAGAGATAGATATAGTTTATGAAGATAGCGAAATTATAGTTGTAAACAAAAGACCCAATATGGTTGTTCATCCAACTAAAAGATATCAGTCAGGAACCTTAGCAAATGCATTATTATATTATTTTAAGGAAACTAATCAAGACTGTATAGTAAGGCTTGTTAGTAGACTTGATATGGATACATCAGGATTAATAATAATAGCTAAGAATCAATATGCTCATATGGAATTATCTAATAATATGCAACAAAATGAAATAGAGAAAAGATATCTAGCTTTAGTTCATGGTCATATGGAAGAGATTGAAGGAACAATAGATAAGCCGATATATAGACCAGAACTTGAAGGAAATATGAAAAGAGTTGTAGATGAAAGAGGACAAAGAAGTATTACTCACTATAAAGTTGTCGAAAGATTAAAGGATGCAGATTTAGTTGAATGTTTACTTGAAACTGGTAGAACACATCAAATTAGAGTACATTTATCTTCATTAGGACATCCTATTTATGGAGATACTCTATATGGAGATGAATCAGATTCAGAGATTATATCAAGGCAAGCACTTCATGCATATGGGTTAAATTTTAAATCACCAAGAACTAAAAAGCCACTTGAATTAAGAGCTGAATTGCCAAAGGACATAAAAGTATTACTAGAAAAGTTAAGGGTTTAAAATAAAAGAGTTAGAAATAAGCTTACTAAAAAGCAGGTTATTTCTAACTCTTTTACTTTTACTTTTACTTTAATTAAAAATTATGTTTATTTCTTATATAAGAACGTCTTGCTAAAAATTTTCTTCTACGTTTTTTATTACGTATCATTGATATTAGTATAATAAATAATATAATTATAACAATAATAGTAATTACACCTAAGGTAAAATATTTATTTGAAGTAATTTTAGTAATAGTATTCTTGACCATAACTTCAGTAGTATATTCTCTATCTGTACCACTAGCTAATTTAATATTAGAAACTTTATTACCATTAATTAAAAGATAAGCATCAAATAAAATATCCCCTTCTTTAATAGAGGTAGTTGTCAAATCCTTATTATCATATTCTACAGATATGTTAGGATTAGTTATATTTTCGCCTTCACTTAGATTAAAAGTATAATAAAAGTCTTCAGTTGATAATAAAGGAATAGATGTAGAGTCATCTATAGAATAATCCTCTAATTTATCACCTTTAGAAATTACTTTTTCAGTTCTAAAATTTTCAAATCCCCAATCAAATAATTGACCTACGCTTGTGTATAATCCATCTTTATCAGTTGCATTTAAAAAAGCACCAACTATAGTTTGATCATCTTTTTTGGCTACAGCTGTATATGAATGATTTGCAGCTGTAGTATAACCTGTTTTACCACAATAAGCATATTGATATTTATATTGTGAATCAGCTTTTAATAAATGATTATGATTTGTAGCCCATTTTTCACTACCATCTGAAAATGGATGAGTTTCGTAAAAATAGGATTGAGTTTGTGAAATTCTAACAAAATCAGCATTTTGAGATGCATATCTCATTATTAAGGCTAAGTCATATGCTGTAGTTAAATGCCCTTCTTCTGTTAATCCACTTGGATTTTTAAAATTAGTGTTAGTTGCACCAAGTTCTATTGCTTTTTTATTCATTAACTTTGAGAATTCTTCATTTGAACCAGATATGTGTTCAGCAATAGCCTCAGCACAATCATTTCCAGATTCCAAAAGTAATCCTAAGAGTAATTCTTCCATTGTATAAACTTCACCTTGAGCGAGCCCAAGTGAAGATCCATCTGCCAATGGGGGATTTTCTCCTATAGTAACTAGTTCATCTAATTTAGAATTTTCTAATGCAATTATTGCTGTCATTACTTTAGTAGTTGAAGCAGGCATATATTGTACATTAGCATTCTTTTCATAAAGCACTTTTCCTGTAGTTGCATCCATAAGATAAATACCTTCAGAATATAAATTAGGTAGTGCAAAAGAGTTTATCGTTGTTATGTTAGTTAGTACGCTTGTAAGTAAAAACACTAAAACAAACGTTTTGCATAATAATTTTTTCATAAACCTCTCCCTTAAGTTATATCTTATACTTTATAAGTTTACCAAAAAAATAAAAGGAATTCTATAGATAAATTCATTATAAAAGTTTAGATATAGAATTTATGACAATAATTATAATGTAACACAGAAGGAGTGATATAATGGATGTTTTAAAGAATAAAAAAGTAATAGGAGTAATAATAGTTCTATTTATAACAGGAACTGTATCATTATTAACATATGGAAAAAATAGAAAGAATGTTTTTAAAGATGAATATATGCAAAATATTTTTATTGATGAAGAAAGTATTAGCGTTGAAAAAGATAATAGTAATTATTTAAAAGAAACTGAAGAGGAGAATAATAATTTACTTATTGAGAATAATAATGAGAATAGCAATTTACAAAAAAGTTCTAATAACACAATAGTTGTTGAAATTAAGGGAGAAGTAATGAATCCAGATGTTTATACCTTAAGTGAAGGAAGTATAATTAAAGATTTAATTGAAATGGCAGGGGGATTGACAACGGAGGCTGATATTTCAAATATAAATAGAGCTAAAGAAATTAATAATCATGATTTAATAGTAATTAGGAATATAAATGATGTTAATATAGATGTAGAAGCAGAAAATAATGAAGTGAACGAAGAAAGTGATGATGGGAAAATAAGTATAAATGATTCAGATATAAGTAAACTTAAAGAAATTCCAGGAATAGGAGAAGTGAAAGCTAATTCTATAATTTTATATAGAGAAAAAAATAATGGCTTCAAATCTATTGAGGAATTAAAAAATGTTGATGGAATAGGAGAAAAGACTTTTGAAAAAATAAAAGATAGCATTAAATTGTAGGTTATAATGTGAATTTTACATAAATATGTTACCAAATGCTTTTAAAACACAGAAGATTAATGTTATAATTAATAGGATTTATGAAAACATACTATTGAGTTAAATAATAGCATAGGGGGTAATAACATGAAGAAGAAGGCAATATCTTTAGCATTAGTTGCAATGTTAGCTATTAGTGTAGTAGGATGCTCAAGTAACAACGATGATGTAAAGACAACAGAGGATAATCAAAAGACAGCAGTTGAAAATGTGGATATACTTCCAGGAACATGGTCAGAAGATTATAGTAGAGAAGAGGTTAAAGAATTATATGAAAAGTCATTAGCAAGTGTAGAATCAACAGCTAAAGGATATTCATTAGATTATGATATTACAGAAGATGAAATAAAAGAAGAGAATGGCGAATCAGTTAATGATACTTATATATACTTTGATATTCCAGAGGCAGAAAGATTAGAAAGTTTATACTTTGGGTTTAAACAATATGGTTCAGATTTAGCTAATGGAAAATTAGAAATGAAATTAGGATATAAATTAGATAAAAAGACCATTTTAGAAACAGGAAAATTTGATTTTGAAAATTTATCATTATCAGCTTTTTCACAAGCATTTACTGGTGATTATGAAAGGGATTATACTGAGTTAGATAAACAAATATACGATATAATTAAAAATGGTACAGATGAGGGTATACAAACTATAAGCAATAATATTGATGGTTTAAAAGAGACAATAACAATTACAGAAGACTTTTTACTTTATAAGTTAGAAAGTAGAGTATATAACTTTAAGTAAATAATAAGCTTTAATTATATAAATATAAATTCTATGGAGGTAGAGATGGTAGATAACAATGAAGAAAATCTAAAAAATAAAGTTAATGAGACTGAAAACAATAATGATTACGTATCACCAGAAGTTTTAGAGGAAGCTAAGGTATATTTAGCTGAAGAGAAGGCGGCAGAAGCGAGAGAATTTATAAAGGATGAAGAAATAAAGGCTGATGGCAAACTTCTTCACTATACAAAAGTTATTTTAAGTGGAATATTGGATCAAATATTTGTTATAGCTTTAGCATTAATATTATTTGGAATATTTGATTTAGCTTTAAGAGTTTTTGGATATAGAGTAGCTTCAAGAGAAGAGGTATTTATGATTATTTATGTAATAAGTAACATACTATACTATCCAATTTTACAAGAACTTTTACACGGAAAGACTTTAGGAAAAAAATTCATCTTTAGATAACTTTATAAGACACCTTTATAATAGTTTATAGAGGTGTTTTTATTTTTGTTTTAATGTATAATACTAATAGTTAGAAATTAAAAGTTATGATTTTTTTTATAATAAATAATTAATTTTTAGATTGGAGCTTAAGATGAAAAGAGGAAGTCAATTAACATTAAAAATAAACAATATGAAATTTCCTTCAACGGGGATTGCAGAGTGTGAAGGAAAGAATATTTATGTAAAGGGTGCTTTTCCTGGCCAAACAGTAAAAGCTACAGTTAAGAAAAATAGAGAAGGATATGCAGAAGCTAAGCTTGTAGACGTTATTGAAAAGGCTGGATATGAAATAGATGCACCATGTCCTCACTTTGGAGTATGTGGAGGATGTAGTTCGCAAAATTTAACTTATGAAAAGCAATTGGAATTATTAAGTGATGAAATTTGCGATCTTTTTGAAGAAAAGGACTTACCCATGGGAATGTACCTTGGAGTAAAGGGTAGTGAAAATTGCTGGGAGTATAGAAATAAGATGGAGTTCACTTTTGGAGACTTAGAAAAAGGTGGAGAGCTTACTTTAGGAATGCACATGAAAGGAAAGTCTTTTGGTGTATTAACAGTTGATAACTGTATGATAGTTGATGAAGATTTTAGAACTGTTCTTAAAACAACTATAGATTATTTTAGAAAAACTGGATTACCTTATTATAGAGTAATGAGAAGGGAAGGGTATTTAAGACATTTAGTTATTAGAAAAGCTACTAATACTGGTGAACTTATGGTTAATTTAGTAACTACAACTCAAATTGATTTTGATTTAACTGAGTATACTGAATTACTTAAAGCTCAAAACTATAAAGGTGAATTAGTATCTGTATTACATACTGAAAATAATTCTTTATCTGATGCAGTTGTACCTGAAAAGGTAAATGTATTATTTGGAAGAGATTACATAGTTGAAACTTTGCTTGGTCTTAAATTTAAAATATCACCATTCTCGTTCTTCCAAACTAACTCTAAGGGAGCAGAATCTCTTTATAGTATAGTTAGGGATTTTATGGGAGATGGCGAAAATAAAGTTGTATTTGACCTTTATTGTGGAACTGGTACGATTGGTCAAATAGCGGCACCTAATGCTAAGAAGGTTGTTGGACTTGAGCTTATTGAAGAAGCTGTTGAAGCTGCAAAGGAAAATGCGAAGCTTAATGGATTAAATAATTGTGAGTTTATAGCTGGGGATGTTGCTGAAACTATTAAGAAGGTTAAGGATAAACCAGATATAATTATTTTAGATCCACCAAGAAGTGGTGTTTCGCCAAAGGCTTTAGATTATGTAATTAGATTTAATGCACCTGAAATAATCTATGTTTCATGTAATCCTAAGACAATGGTTGAAAACTTAGATGTATTGTTAGCTCATGGATATAAGGTTGATAAGAGTACAGTTAAAGACATGTTCCCAAATACGCCGCACGCTGAGACGGTTGTTAGACTTATAAAAAAATAATAAATTAATAAGAACTTCAAGATAATCTTGTTGTTCTTTTATTATAAAAAATATATAATAATACAAAAGCATGGATAACACAATAATAAGAGAGAAATAATAGGAGTGTACTTTATTAAAAGTAAAATATTTCAAAGTATTATAATTAAAAAAGTTTAATGGATAAAATACATAAGAGAAATATAAATGAGGTGACAATATGTGTACAGCATTAAATATAAAATCAAATAATGATAATTGTTTTTTCGGAAGAAATATGGATTTATCATATAACTTTAATCAATCAGTTATGCTTATTCCAAGAAATTATAAATATAAAGATAAAGTTACAGGAAATATGATAACTAATAATCGTGCTATTATAGGTATGGGAACTGTTATTGATGATCATCCGGCAATTGCGGATGCAATGAATGAAAATGGATTGGCTTGTGCAGGATTAAATTTTGCAGGATATGCTTATTTTGAAAAAGATATAGTTAAAGGAAAAATTAATATTGCTCCATATGATTTTATACAGTGGGTATTATCTAATCATGATACAGTGGATGAAGTTAAAAATGAAATTAAAAATATAGAGTTAGTAGATGTACCTATAAATGATAAAACTCCAGTTCCAACCCTTCACTGGATGATTGCAGATAAAACAGGTAAGTCAATTGTAGTTGAGAAAACTAAAAATAAATTTGCTGTATATGATAATACTGTGGGAGTAATGACCAATAATCCAACATTTGATTGGCATTTAACTAACTTAAATGAATATATAAAGATTAAACCAACTCAACCTAAAGAAGCCAACTGGAGTAATCAGAAATTAAAAGCTTTAGGTGTTGGAGCTGGTACTTTAGGTATACCTGGAGATTTTGCATCAGTATCTAGATTTATAAGAATTGCATATATTAGAAATAATATGCCAAATATAGAAGATAATATAACAGCTATTACTCAATTTTTTCATATGTTAGACTATGTAAAAATGGTAAAAGGGGGAGTTATTACAGAAGATGGATTAGAAGATTTAACTTTATATTCTTCTTGTATGGACCAAGAAAATAGGATTTATTACTATAAAACTTATGACAATAATAGAATAAATGCCATAGATATGAATAAAGAAAATCTTGATGGAGATAAAATTAAGTTATTTGCATATGAAACAACACAGGATATAAATTATCAAAATTAACACTTATTATGTTTATTAAGTTGAATTTTTTTGAGGGGGTAAAGTTTAGGGCTTACTGCCCTTTTATTTTTATAATACTAACTAATGTTATTTATAAAATATTTAAGGTAGGCTATAATTAAATTCATAACTATTAATAGTGATTGCATATGAATACCATTTGTAGAATAACAGGTCTAACAGAATAGGATATAAAAAATTATAATAAGTAAAGGGTTCACTAAAAATAGTATAAAAATTTTATACTAACTTGGAATAATAGGAGGAAATAGAATGATTAATATAGGGATAATTGGTGAAGCTAAAGATATGGTAAATGAAAACAATATTGCAAAGACTTTAAGAAGTGGAGAGTTAAATGTATATGCTACACCTTCTATGATTGCACTTATGGAGGAAGCTGCTTATAAAAGTATTCAAAGTGAATTAGAACAGGGGAAAGGTAGTGTTGGAACACTTATGAATGTAAAACATCTATCTAGTACTCCTATAGGTATGGAAGTAACTGCAAAAAGTGAATTAATTGAAATTGATAGAAGAAGACTTGTATTTAAAGTTGAAGCATTTGATGAACGTGGAAAAATTGGTGAAGGAATACATGAGCGTTTTATAATTGATAACGAAGATTTCCAAAAGAAAACTGACAATAAATAATATAAAGTGAAAATTAGCGATATCAAAGCAGAGATTGATATCGCTAATTTCATTAGTCATATTTTAAAGTATAGTTTAAAATTACTCTGATCTAAGTGCTGTAACAGGATCTTTTTTAGCAGCCTTCTTTGATGGTACAAATCCACCTATAATAGTAAGAAGCATGCTAAGTATAATTAATATTATTGCAGCAGGTATAGGTAATGAGGCATTAACAGTATTAGAATCTAATACTGAATGGATAATGGAGTTTATTGGAATTAATAATAATAATGAGATTACAACTCCTAATAATCCAGAGCAAAGTCCAATGATAAATGTTTCAGCATTAAATACTTGAGATATATTATGTTTTGATGCACCAATAGCACGTAAGATACCAATCTCCTTAGTACGCTCCATTACAGATATGAATGTAATAATTCCAATCATAATAGAAGAAACAATAAGTGAAACTGCTACGAATGCAATTAATACATATGATATAACATTAATTATTGTAGTAACAGAAGATAATAGTATTCCAATATAATCTGTATAACTAATTTTATTTTCTTCGCTTGCAGTTGAATTATAATCTTCAATACAATCAGAGATAGATTCTTTATTTTCAAAGCTATCTGTATAAATGCTAATAGAAGATGGTGCATCTAAGCTTACTACACCAAAAGTAGTCATATTATCATCATAAGTTCCAGTAGAAATATAAGTATCGTAAATTTTAAGTAATGTATCATTATCAGGTGATTTTAGATACTCATCTAACATAGCAGCAAGTTGTGTTTCACTCATAGTTGATATATCTGGTGTTACAGATTGAATTGATGAATTATCTATATTTGACATTCCATCACCTGCAGTTTGCATAGAGTACATTATTGTCTTAAATAGATTTGCTTTATCAGAAACTCCGAGATTTTCTAAGTATTTTTTTGCATCTGCTATTTTTTCATCATCACTAGATGGAGAAAATTCCATACCATTTAATACGTTAATAGTTGGGGTTTCTTTTTGAGCTTTAACAATTTCACTATCATCTGTATATTGGATAATATAGTTAGTAAGTGCTCTTGTATATCCTAGTGCAGTAGAAATTAAAGCATTTTTAGCATCTTCTTTTGGACGAACAACACCAGTTATTTTTAATTTTACAGCATTATTCATTAATTTTTCCATTTCAGTTGTATCTTCTTTTATAGATTTAAATGTACCGTTACCATTTGATATATAAGTAGCACTTTCAGGAATTATATAAAATTCTTTGTTACATATATCTTCATAGTTCCAGCTTTTACTTTCAAGTTTGATTTCTTCACCATTTTCTATTTTATTCATTAAGTCTTTATATTCAGAACTTGGTAAAATACCTAATTGATAAAGTGTATTACTAGAAATTTCATTGTTTTTATCTAATGTAAGGATAATTTCATCATAGGCATTAGGCCAATTACCATATAATAAATCATAGCTTTCCTTAACAGCTTCACTAACTGATTCACCATCTTTACCAGAAAGCAATTCACTAAAGTTATTTGAGTTTGATGGCATTCCAGGAAGACCAGACATATTTGACATTGTAGACATATTAGACATTCCTAGCATTGTATTTGTAGAGTTGTTATTATCTGTAAGTGTGCTTCCATTGGTATTGACTAAAGTTCCATCTGGATCTTTTGTATAAACATCAAATTTTGTAGCATAAGAATATATTATACCATTTTCGCCTACGTATTTATTTATTTCACTATCAGGATTATCTAAATATTTTTTAAAGGCAGTTAAATTATTTTCAGTAAAACTACTTGTCATAGTAGATGCCATTTCAATACTAGAGCCATTTGAGTAAATTGCATCTAAATCGTGATTAGCATCATCAACTTTTCCTGCTGATGGACCACCTGAAGACATTATGCTACTAAGATCAATGGTTTCAGATTCAATAGATATTGGGTAAGATGTCATAGTCTCTTTTTGAATATTATCAATATAAGTATTAACTCCATTACTAAGAGATAAAATTAATGCAATTCCAATAATACCTATAGATCCTGCAAATGAGGTTAAAAGAGTTCTTCCTTTTTTTGTTTTTAAATTGTTAAAGCTTAGAGATAATGAAGTTAGTAATGACATTGAAGCTTTACCCATATTCTCATGTTTAGGTGGAGCCATATTTTTGGTATCCACTTCATAAGGATTAGAATCATCTATAATATGTCCATCTTTTACTTTAACAATACGATTAGCATATAGTTCTGCTAATTCAGGATTATGAGTTACCATAACAACTAGTCTATCCTTCGCTACTTCTTTTAATAAATCCATAACTTGAATACTAGTTTCACTATCAAGTGCTCCAGTTGGTTCATCAGCTAATAAGATTTCGGGATCATTTACTAATGCCCTTGCAATAGCAACACGTTGCATTTGGCCTCCAGACATTTGATTAGGTTTTTTATGAAGTTGTTTTCCAAGACCTACTTTTTCTAGAGCTTCTGTTGCACGTTTTTTTCTTTCTGATTTGGATATACCTGAAATAGTTAAAGCTAACTCAACATTTGAAAGAACAGTTTGATGAGGAATTAGGTTATAGCTTTGAAATACAAATCCGATAGTATGATTTCTATATGAATCCCAATCTCTATCTTTATATTTTTTAGTAGAAATTCCATTGATAATTAAATCCCCACTATCATAGCGATCAAGTCCTCCAATAACATTTAATAATGTTGTTTTTCCTGATCCACTAGGACCTAAGATTGCAACGAATTCATTATCTCTCAGATTTAAAGAGACTCCATCTAGAGCAATTTGTTCTAAATCGCCAGTAACATATTTTTTGTATATTTTTTGTATTTGAAGCATGTTTCGTTCACTCCTTTTTTTAGATTTGGAATAATAGTTATGTTTTCTTTGGCAATATTATCTATATTATACTACTTTTATAAATTGAAAATAAACTAAATATTAAAGAGATAATAAATTATGGTTTTGTATAAATAATCAAAAGGATGTATATAAAGATATGCAGGCAAATCCTGAGATTGAAGTTTCAGTATCAAGTCCTACTTATGCTTGGATAAGATTAAATGGAAAAGTAGTATTTGAAAACAACATGGCAGTTAAGGAAGAATGTATGAATAATCTAATTGTAAAGGGGCAATATAATAGTGCTAATAATCCAATATTTGAAGTGTTTTACTTAGAAAATGCACATGCAGTGATTGCAGATTTTTCAGGAAATCCACCTAAAGAATATAACCTTTAATTTATGGAAAAGCAAAGCTATACTTAAAAAAGTATTTCTTTGCTTTTTTTATTATAAATTTTTATATTTATAGTCCTCACCCCAAGTATACATGGCATCTAGAATAGGTTTTAAACTATAACCTGTTTCAGTAAGAGTATATTCAACTTTAGGAGGTACCTGAGGGTAAACTTTACGTATTAAAAGGCCATTAGATTCCATATTTCTGAGGTGGCTAGTAAGAACTTTTTGTGTAATACCAGTTACTGATCTCATTAACTCATTAAATCTTTTAGTTCCGGTTAATTAATTTTATACTATATCAAGTATGGATTCAATAATCTTAAGAAAAAGAAAAGAGTATATTTTTATAGTTTCTACAAGATAACTATACCACTTTAAAGTGCGCACTTACTTAGAATATATCAAATGTTTAAAATAAAAATAAGAATATATGAGGTAGGTGATCGTGTAATTGATATTATGCATGTTAATGATAATTGGATTTGTTATATAATGGAAAAAAGATTATTTTGTAATTACTACAAATGTGGATCATCAATTTTATAAAGCTGGATTTCCTGAAGAGAGGATCTTTACAACACAAGGAGATTATGGAGTAATTCAATGTTCAAGAGGATGTCATAAAAAATTATATGATAATGAAGAGTTAATATATAAGATGATTAATAAGCAACGATATTGTAAAATTCAGACAGAGTTAGTAAATGATAGGATGTTTTGTTCCAGGACATATGTGTATCGATAATGCTATTCATTATTATGGCGCATATTATTCATATATTAATTTATAGCATTTACATTGGAATAAGCTGACTATATAATTAGGATATTAATTAATAAAATAGATTATAAATATATTTTATTAATTATGTAAATTATAAAAGTATAGACTAAAAAGACAGGGGGAAAAGGCATGAAATCATTAAAGATTGCTTGTACTGAAAGAACTAGAAATTACTTTTTCACAGATAGGGAAACTATAGAAGTTGGTACAACAGATTATACTGATGTAGCAGCTGCTGTAGTTAATGAATGTGATATAGAAAGTATAAATGACATATATGATACAAAGTTTGGGATAGCAATATTTGTATTGGCAGAAAGTGATGAGATTAATGATGAGATTACAAATAAAGTACATAAAATAATACATATTAATGAATTAAATGAAGAAGAGTTTAGTAAAGAATTAAATAAGGCTGCTGATAAATATGAAGAAGAAATGTTACCTCCATTCTTTGATGTTTTAAGTGAATATTCAAGAAGAGGAAATTTACAGTTTGCATGTCCAGGACATCAAGGTGGTCAATATTTTGTTAAACATCCGGCTGGAAGAGCTATGTATGAATTCTTTGGGGAGAACATATTTAAATCAGATATATGTAATGCAGATGTTGACTTAGGTGATTTATTAATACATGAAGGTCCAGCAATGTCAGCTCAAACTTATGCAGCAAAGGTATATAATGCTGATAAAACATATTTTGTAATGAATGGAACAAGTACATCTAACTCTGTAGTTATAAATGCTATAGTTTCTCCCGGAGATTTAGTTTTATTTGATAGAAATAATCATAAATCAGTATATAACTCAGCTTTAGTTTCATCAGCAGGAAAACCAGTATATTTAGAAACTTCACGTAATCCATTTGGATTTATCGGTGGAATAGATGCTCATTGTTTCAATGAAGAGTATTTAAGAAGTGAAGCAGCTAAAGTTGATAGTGAAAAGGCAAAAGAGAAGAGGCCATTTAGATTAGCTGTTATTCAACTTGGAACTTATGATGGAACTATATATAATGCAAGACAAGTAGTTGATAAAATAGGTCATCTTTGTGATTATATTTTATTTGATTCAGCATGGGTTGGATATGAACAATTTATACCAATGATGAGAGAATGTTCTCCATTATTATTAGACTTAAAACCAGAGGACCCAGGAATATTGGTTACACAATCTATACATAAACAACAAGCAGGATTCTCACAAACGTCTCAAATTCATAAGAAGGATAGTCACCTTAAAGGCCAAAAGCGTTATGTAGATCATAAGAGATTTAATAATGCATATATGTTATATGCATCAACAAGTCCATTTTATCCTTTATTTGCAGCTTTAGATGTTAATGCAAGAATGCAGGATGGAGAAGCGGGAAGAAAACTTTGGGCAGATTGTATAAAGGTTGGAGTTGAAGCTAGAAAAGATGTTTTAGAAAGATGTGAATTATTAAAACCATTTATTCCGCCTGTAGTTAACGGAAAATCATGGCAGGATTATGATACAGAAGAAATAGCAAATAATATTGAATTTTTTAAATTCTATCCAGGAGAAAAGTGGCACTCATTTGAAGGATATGGAGAAAATCAATATTTTGTAGATCCTAATAAATTTATGTTAACAACTCCAGGAATAAATGTAGAAAATGGTGAATATGAGGATTTTGGTATACCAGCAACTATTTTAGCAAACTATTTAAGGGATCATAGAGTTGTGCCAGAAAAGAATGATTTAAATTCAATATTATTCTTATTAACTCCAGCAGAAAGTACTTCAAAAATGAAAGGACTTGTAGATCACTTAGTAAGATTTGAAAATCTTATAAAGGAAGATGCCCCATTAAGTGAAGTTTTACCTAAGCTTTATGCTAAATATGAAGAACGCTATAAGGGATACACAATAAGAAGGCTATGCCAAGAAATGCATGATTTCTATAAGAAAAATGATGCAAAGACTTATCAAAAACTATTATTTAGAAGAGATTCACTTCCAGAGTATGTTATGAATCCTAATGAAGCAAATATTGAGCTTAAAAGAAATAATGCCAAATTGGTACCTTTAAGTGATATAGTTGGAGAAATTGCTTTAGAAGGAGCGCTTCCTTATCCACCGGGAGTATTTTGTGTAGTTCCAGGTGAAAGATGGAATATTGTAGCTCAAAAGTATTTCTCAATTTTAGAAGAAGGAATTAATAGATTCCCAGGATTTGCTCCAGAGATTCAAGGTGTTTACCTAGAAAAAGAAGATGGAAAAGTAAGGGCTTATGGATATGTGTTAGATAAGTAAATATGAAATATAATTAAAAAATAACAAATCCGTTCTATATATTTAGAGCGGAATTTTTTTAGTTCAAATAATATTTATTCAACAAAAATATATATTTTTTTATAGAAATAAATTTAATTTTATATAAAATATGAATATATACAGAATTTACAAGAGGTGATAAAAATGAACAGAGAGTTTTACAAAAAAGCAAAAGAAGGGTTAAATAATAATAAAAATATTTGTATAGTAACTGTTATCAAAGATAAAGAGGACAAGCATTTAGGAAAAAAGATATTGAAGATTGATGATGAAATATTACTTGAAGATGAGAAAAATATAGAGTTTTATAACAAAATTATAAATAAAATTAATTTTAATGAGTTTGGAAAAACAATAAAAATAGATGATGATATAGAAATTATTATAGAAAATATTATATCAAAGCCTAATCTTATAATTTGTGGAGGGGGACATATAGCTTTATCTTTAGCAAGTATGGCAAAAATGTTAGATTTTAATACTACTGTTATAGATGACAGAGAGGAATTTGCTAATAAAGAAAGGTTTCCAGAAGTTGATAATGTAATTTGTGATAACTTTACTAATGCGTTAGATAGTATAGATTTTAATAAAAATTCATATTTTGTTGTTGTTACAAGAGGACATAAAGCAGATCAGGAATGTGTCGAAAAAATATTACAAAATAAATTTAGATACTTAGGAATGATAGGGAGTAAAGGGAAGGTAGCACATTCAATAAATCAGTTATTAGAAAAAGGATATACTACAGAGGATATAAATAAGGTTAATGCTCCTATTGGAATTAGTATAGGTGCTAAGACTCCAGCTGAAATATCAGTAAGTATTATGGCGCAAATTATTCAAGAAAAGAGTAATGGCAATGTATCTAATATTGATGAAGAAATATTGAATGATATTATTTATAGTGATAATAATAAAGTTTTAGTTAGCATATTGCATAAGAGAGGTTCATCACCTAGAGGTGTAGATGCTAAGATGCTTGTTAAAGATGATAGTAGCTTTATTGGAACTATTGGTGGAGGAATGGTTGAAAAGGTAGCATATGAAAAGGCTTTAGATTTAATAAAGGAGAAAAAATCACATATTGAAAGTTATGATTTATCTAATTCAGCTGCCGCTAAATTAGGTATGGCTTGTGGTGGAACTATTAAAGTGCTTTTTGAGTATATTGAATAAAATACGAAAAATGATTAAAGTAATATTATTTTTTCAAAAAATTAAAAGACAAACCTTACTATGAAGTTTGTCTTTTAATTTTTGTTTTTTAACTACAAAAATGGTGTTTAAAATAAAAAAATACAAAAAATATGTAAAAAAATATAGAAAATTATACACAAAATACAAATTATGTGTTAAAATCAACATATAGACAAAAACGTACATTTTATAACAAAAATAAAAATATTATTCGTAATTTATGTTTACTAGTTATAGGGGGATTTGTAATGAAAACAGGAAGTATTTATGATTTAGAAGGAAGAGTACCTTTAAAGCAAGCAGTTCCATTGGGGATTCAACATGTATTAGCTATGTTTTTAGGTAATGTATCACCTCTTATTATAGTATGTGGTATTTTAAATGTTCCTTTAGAGACTAAATCAATACTAATACAAAATGCAATGTTTATATCTGGAGCGGCAACATTACTTCAATTATATCCAGTTTTTAAAATGGGAAGTGGACTACCAATAGTAATGGGGACAAGTTCTGGATTTATAGGAACAGAAAAAGCAATAGGTATGGCTTATGGCTATGATGCTATTATGGGAGCATCTTTAGTAGGGGCAATTTTTGAAATTATATTAGGTTTTTTTATTAAACCGCTTAAAAAGTTATTTCCGCCAATAGTTACAAGTCTTGTAATAATATCTATTGGATTATCATTACTTCCAGTTGGAATAAGTTACTTTGGGGGAGGCTCATCTTCTCAGGATTTTGGATCACCTAAGAACTTATTAGTAGCTACTATAGTTGTTGTTGTTATTATTATTTTAAAGCAATTCACAGAAGGATTTTTAAGTGTATCATCTGTATTAATAGGAATAATTGTAGGATATATTGTATCTATATGTTTAGGTATGGTTGATTTTACAGAGGTTAAGAATGCAGCTTGGATTAGTTTGCCAAAACCATTTGTTATGGGGTTTGAGTTTAAAATAGACGCAATTATTGCTATGAGTATAATGTATATAGCTACAGCAGTAGAAACTGTAGGAAATATATCGGCAATTGCACTTGGGGGGCTTGATAGAAATGCCACTAATCGTGAATTCTCAGGTGGAGTAGTTGCAGATGGTATAGCAAGTGCGGTTGCATCAGCATTTGGAGTTCTTCCCAATACAGCATTTGGTCAAAATGCTGGGCTTGTAGCTGTTACTAAGGTAGTTAATAAATTTTCAATTATGACAGGAGCAGTTTTCTTAATTTTAGCAGGGTTTATTCCAAAGTTAAGCGCATTATTTTCAGTTATGCCACAATCAGTTCTTGGAGGGGCAGCTGTTATCATGTTTGCAATGATACTTGTAAGTGGGCTTCAATCATTGCTAAGAGAAGGATTAGATTCTAGAAATGGAATAATTGTTGCAGTTTCAATAGGATTAGGTATTGGGATTGGAGAAATGCCTGAAATATTAAGACATTTACCAGAATGGGTAACACAAGTCTTTGGAAATAATAGTATTATTATGACTTTTGTTATTGCAACAGTGCTAAATTTAATATTACCTAAAAAAGAAGAAACTAAAGAGAATAGTATTGAAGTTGAATAAGGTATGGTATAAAGTTTAAAATATAAATATGAAAAAATATCCACTAATTTTGTAAAAGGTTTAGTGGGTATTTTAATGTAATAAAATTATATAACTAAAAAGCATTAAAGGTATATTTTATAGATGGAGGTAAAAAGATATTGTTTACGATTAGAAATTATGTAATAGCAGAGAGTTTAGAACAGGCTTATGAATTAAATCAAAAGAAAAATAATGTTGTATTAGGTGGAATAGGATGGCTAAAGATGGGGGGAAGAAACATTCAAACTGCTATAGACTTATCAGCATTAGGTTTAGATAAAATTGAAGAGGATGAAGAATGTTTTAAAATAGGGTGTATGTGCACATTAAGACAATTAGAAACTCATGAATCTTTAAATTCTTATTTTGATGGAATAATAGCAAAATCAGTTATACATATAGTTGGTGTACAATTTAGAAATTGTGCAACTATTGGTGGAAGTGTTTATTCAAGATTTGGATTTTCAGATATATTAACAGCACTTTTATCACTAGATACATATGTAGAATTATTTAATAAAGGAATTATTCCACTTTCTCAATATAGAGATATGCCTTATGATAATGACATTTTAGTAAGAATTATAATAAAGAAAGATAATAGAAGAACTACATATTTAACTCATAGAAATAGTGCAACTGATATTCCTACTTTAGCAGTAGCAGTATCAAGATTACAGGATAAATGGAATATTGTAATTGGAGCTAGACCACAAAAGGCTATGACTTTAAATGCAGCAGAACTTTTAAGTGAAATTCCAACTCAAAAAGAAATTGATGAAGTTGTTGAATATGTTATGCGAAATGTTAAATTTGATAGTAATATGAGAGGAAGTAAAGAGTATAGACAAATACTTGCTAAGGTATTTATAAATAGAGCAATAAGTGAAATTACAGGAGGAAGCTATGGAAATTAAGCTATGGATAAATAATAAACTTTTTCAAGAGAATGTAGAAGCAGATATGTTACTAATT
This sequence comes from Clostridium sp., assembly GCF_026168755.1. Lineage (GTDB taxonomy): Bacteria > Bacillota > Clostridia > Clostridiales > Clostridiaceae > Clostridium. The sequence continues at coordinate 111,115 of NZ_JAPFDR010000005.1, forward strand.
GATTATGTAAGAAGTAAAGGCTTTTTAAGTGTAAAAAGAGGTTGTGAAACTGCTAACTGTGGTTTATGTACTGTTCATTTAGATGGAAAGCCGGTTTTATCATGTAGTACTCTTGTAATGAAAGCAAATGGTAAAAAGGTAACTACTCTTGAGGGGTTAAAAGAAGAAGCAGAGGAATTTGGTGCATTTATGGCAGATCAAGGTGCAGAACAATGTGGATTCTGTAGTCCTGGATTTGTAATGAATGTGTTAGCAATGAGTAAAGAATTAGAAAATCCTACTGAAGATGAAATTAAGCATTATTTAGCAGGTAATCTTTGTAGATGTACAGGCTATATGAGCCAATTAAGAGCAATTAAAAATTTCTTAGAAGCTAAAAAGGAGGACTAGAGATGAAATACGTTAATAAAGGTATAAGAAAAAAGGATGCCATGTCATTACTTACTGGTAAGCCAGTTTATACAGATGATATAGTACCAAGTAATTGTTTAGTAGTTAAAGTTCTTAGAAGTCCTCATGCACATGCTTTAATAGAAGACATAAATACAACAATAGCAAGTAAAGTTCCAGGAATAGAGTGTATATTAACATATAAGGATGTTCCACAAAAGAGATTCACAACAGCAGGACAATCTTATCCAGAACCAAGTCCATATGATAGATTAATTTTAGATAAAAGACTTAGATGTGTTGGAGATCCAGTTGCTATAGTTGCTGGTGAAAATGAGAAGGCTGTTAATAAAGCTTTAAATTTAATTAAAGTTAAATATGAAGTTTTAGAAGCTGTTTTAGACTTTAGAGAGGCTTTAGATAATAAAGTTGTAGTTCATCCAGAAGAAAATTTTGTTGTTTTAAATGATTGGATTAATGCAGATAAAAAGAGAAATGTATGTTCAAAAGGTGATTTTACTTATGGTGATGTAGATGAAGAATTAAGTAAATGTGCTCATATAATAGAGCAAACTTATCATACTAAAGCTAATAGCCAAGCTATGATGGAAACTTTTAGAGCATTTACAGAGCTTGATACATATGGAAGATTAAATATAACAAGTGCAACTCAAGTTCCTTTCCATGTAAGACGTATATTAGCTAATGCCTTAGATATTCCAAAATCTAATATAAGGGTAATTAAGCCGAGAATAGGTGGAGGATTTGGGGCAAAGCAAAGTGTTGTTGCAGAAATATTCCCAGCTATAGTTACAATGAAGACTGGAAAGCCTGCTAAGATGGTTTATACTCGTGAAGAAAGTATGACTAATGGTAGTCCAAGACACGAAATGGAGATTAAAGTTAAATTAGGTGCAGATGAAAATGGTATAATAAAAGCTATTTATATGTATACATTATCTAATGCAGGTGCATATGGAGATCATGGACCAACAACTGTAGGTTTATCAGGTCATAAGTCAATGCCTCTTTATAGCGGAGCAAAGGCATATAAATTTGAATATGATGTTGTTTATTCTAATACTATGGGGGCAGGAGCTTATAGGGGTTATGGAGCTACTCAAGGATTATTTGCTTTAGAATCAGCTGTAAATGAATTGGCAGACAAGCTTAATATTGATCCTATTAAGTTAAGAGAAATGAATATGGTTGCTGAAGGACAAATAATGCCTGCATATTATAATGAGCAAGCAAATAGCTGCGCCTTAGATAGATGTTTATCAAAAGCTAAGGAAATGATTGATTGGGGTAATAAATATCCATGTAGAGATATGGGAAATGGAAAAGTAAGGTCTGTTGGTGTGGCTATGGCTATGCAAGGATCTGGTATATCAGCAGTAGATACTGCTGCAGTTGAAATAAAACTTAATGATGATGGATTCTATACATTAATGATTGGTGCTGCTGATATGGGAACAGGATGTGATACAATATTAGCCCAAATGGCAGCAGATTGTTTAGATTGTGATATAGATAATATTATTGTTCATGGTGTTGATACAGATCAAAGTCCATATGATACAGGTTCATATGCATCTAGTACAACTTATATAACAGGTGGAGCTGTTATTAAAACTTGTGAAAAAATGAGAAAGAGAATTATTGAAGAGGCCGCAAAAGCATTAAACTGTCCAGTTGAAAATTTAGAATTTGATGGTAAAAAAGTATTTTCAGTAATTGATGAAAAAGAAATAACATTAGCTGATATAGCTAATAACACTTTAGTTGGTGGATTTAGAACTATAAGCGAAAGTGAATCACATTATTCAGAAGTTTCACCTCCTCCATTTATGGTTGGAATTGTGGAAACAGAAGTTGATAAGTTAACAGGTAAAGTGGATATAATTGATTATGTTGCAGTTGTAGACTGTGGAACAGTTGTTAATCCTAACTTAGCAAGAATTCAAGCAGAAGGTGGAATAGCTCAAGGTATAGGAATGGCACTTTATGAGGATATAACTTATACTGAAAAAGGAAAGATGAGAAATGATTCATTCCTTCAATATAAGATACCTACAAGACTTGATGTTGGTAATATTAGAGTTGAATTTGAATCAAGTTTTGAGCAAACAGGACCATTTGGAGCTAAGTCTATAGGAGAAATTGTTATTAATACGCCATCTCCAGCATTAGCTCACGCAGTATATAATGCAACTAAGGTTAATATAAGAACATTACCAATAACATCAGAAAAAATAGTTATGGGAATGCTTAAAAAATAATAGTATTACGCACCACATGGGAGCGAAAAAGTGAAATATTTATTTTCCGGGAACTGTGAAATTTTCACCTAGAATTTATATCTTTGTTCCATTGAACTTGCTAAAGTTGTAAAAGTCGCTTACGCTTCAATACAACTTCTTTACGCAAGTTCAATTCCACAAAGATTAAATTCTACGGCTTAATTTCAATGTTCTCTCCAAATTAATATTTCATTTTTTCTTTTTTCATGTGTTTACCTATAAGATGACACTTTTATAGTTAATGTTTTCTGCTACAAATTTTTCTCATATGATATTTAAATAAAATATAGTAGAAGTCGTTAACCTTTAAGTTTGTTATGAGGAAAATTATATCTTTTGGTTTGAAAACCAGTGATAGAGAAAAATTAATGATATTATCGGAAGGAATATTGTAATTAAATTCTTAACGTAAATTACACTATTCCTGGAGGTAATATCATTAATTTTCGTCATCACGGCATTCAAATATTGATGAATAATTTATATAGGAGGATGAGGGATGAGGATTAATTTAATACTTTTGGCGGCGGGAAATAGTAAGAGGTTTAATGGAAATAAATTATTGGCAATTTATAAAGATAAGCCAATATATATGTATATAGTTGAAAAAGTGCTTGATTTGAAAGTAGATAAAATAATATGTGTAACTCAATATGAAGAGATAAAAGAAGCTTTATTAAATACTAATATTAATGTTGTTATGAATGATAATAGTAGTTTAGGAATTTCTAGTTCTATAAAATTAGGTATAAATTTTGATAAAAATGCTGATGGCTATATGTTTATGGTATGTGACCAACCATTTATATCAATAGAAACATTAAATTCGATAATATATAATTTTATTAATGGAGATAAAGGTATAGTTTGTATTGGTTATGGAGATAATACAGGTAATCCGGTTATATTTTCAAAAAGATATATTAATGAATTATTATTACTAGAAGGAGATATAGGTGGAAAGAGAATATTAAAAAGGCATTTAAATGATTTAAATATAGTAAATGTTGATAATGAAATTGAGTTAATTGATATAGATACACAAGAAGAATTTGGTGAATTTACTGATTTAAAATGTTTGTATTAAAATATTTTTTTATTTTTATAAAAATTTTTAAAAATAGTGTTGACTTTTGTTTAAAAACACTGTAATATACAAAAAGTAGTCAGCAAGACATGTGCAAGGCCCCTTGGTCAAGCGGTCAAGACACCACCCTTTCACGGTGGTAACAGGGGTTCGATTCCCCTAGGGGTCACCATTTTGACTAAAAGGAATATCAACTTTGTTGAGTAAATTCCATTAACTAAATCAAAGATTTAGAATGTCATTTGTGCGGGTATCGTATATCGGTAATACTCCAGCCTTCCAAGCTGGAAAGGTGGGTTCGATTCCCACTACCCGCTCCATAAGCGTGTTTAGCTCAGCTGGATAGAGCAACGCCCTTCTAAGGCGTGGGCCAGGAGTTCGAATCTC
>NZ_JAPFDR010000036.1 GCF_026168755.1 Clostridium sp.
GGTGTTAGTATAAAGTAGTGGACACATTTAGTCGAACTAAGTAAAATATTATTTAGTTAAGAAAGGATGTGTCCATTATGGGAAAGGGCAGAAGATACGAGCAAGAATATAAAGACATGATAGTAGATTTATTTAAGTCAGAAATGAGCTTAGCAGAGCTAAGTAGCGAATATGGCATTGTAAAATCAACAATTAATGGTTGGATTAAAAATGTAAAAGAAATTAAAGTTTATGAAAATGAAGTTATGACACTAAAAGAAGTTAAAGAGTTAAAAAAAGAAATGGCAAGGATTAAAGAGGAAAATGAAATATTAAAAAAAGCTATAGCCATATTTGCAACAAGAAATTAGATCAAGTAATAGTATTTATAGATAATAATAAAAGCAACCATGACGTTAAGACTATGTGTACCGTTCTAGGCGTAGCCAGAAGTACATATTATAAATATTTTGATAAAACTAAATCTTCAAGAGAAATAGAAAATGAGGAACTAAAAGCATCTATTACAAGTATATATAAAGCCAATAAAGGTATATATGGTGCTCCTAGAATTCATCATATACTTGATACAGAAGGTTTTAATGTCTCCATAAAGAGAGTTCAAGGAAGAATGACCGAACTTGGTCTTTGTGTAATAACCGTAAAAAAATACAATCCTCATTCAAATAAAAAAGTAGCAGAAGGTTTGGAAAACGTTTTGAAAAGAGGTTTTACAACTACTTCTATTAATGAAAAATGGGTTGGAGATATTACATATATTTATACTATCAGAGATGGTTGGTGCTATTTAGCTTCAGTTCTTAATTTACATCCAAAAAAATAATTGGCTACGCTTTCGGCAAAAGAATGACTAATGATTTAGTTATTAAAGCTTTAAAAAATGCCTATTATAGCCAAAATCCTGATAAAAATAAACAGTTAGTATTCCATACAGATTTAGGATCTCAATATACTAGTAATGATTTAAAAGAGCTATGTACAGAGTTTAATATTATACAATCATTTAGTAAAAAAGGTTGTCCATATGACAATGCTTGTATAGATTCTTTCCATTCTTCAATAAAGAAGGAAGAAATCTATAGAAATACATACCGCACCTTCGAAGAAGCAAATATAGCTATATTTAAATATATTGAAGGTTGGTATAACAGAAAAAGGCTACACTCTTCTATTAATTACATGACTCCAGATCAATGTGAATTATTAGCCAGAAGTGCAACATAAAAAAGTTTGACTTTTTGTGTCCAAGATATTGACATAAGACCATTCATATGAGACTCTATTTTTCAAAACTTTTTTATAATTCTTTTCGGAACTTTTTATAAGTAAACATAGTTGCTAATAAATTCTTATTAGCTACATAAATAATAGCAAATTTTATTACTCTAAAAGAAATAATTTACATACCAACAAGTTTACTTTTAATGCACAAAATAAATCCTCAATAAAATCAAACACTACTCTCAAATTTAAACTCACATTTAAAATATAATTCTAATAATTTTTCATCCCTTGAATTATTCATAATATAATAATATTATTCATAAATTTTAATCCTTTTTGGAAAATTGTTTACTTCTAAACAATCTGAATAAATGTGTTTCTGTACAAATTATAGAAATTACTGCAATTAAACATAAACTATATGAAATTAATAGTTACCCTTAATTAATTGTATATCTTTAAAAGTTTTTTATTACAATTCCTAAAACTTAAAGTATTTTATCTAATATTACTTATTTAATACATCTTCATCATATATAAATAAGCATCCTCTAGTGTTACTTCTGCTCTTATACAATCTATTCTAGGTTTTTCTTCTGATATAATTTTAGTCATTATCTTACCATCTACATATTGTTTAGACGATATTGTTGCATATCTAGATAACTCTAATATTTCTTTTTCATTTGTTATTAAACAATTCCATACATGATTTTCTGCATTATTTAACAATTCGCTTATTTCTCCATTAAATATTAAATTACCTTTCTGCATAATCCCTAATTTATTGCATATAGATGCTATATCTTCAATTACATGTGTTGAAAAGATAACAGTTCTTGTTTCTCCAAAATCAACTAATAAGTTCCTAATTTTTATCCTTTCTTCTGGATCTAATCCTGTTGTAGGTTCATCTACAATTAGAATTGGTGGTTCATTTAATAAAGCTTGAACTAAACCAACTCTTCTTTTCATTCCACCAGAAAGTTGTTTATTCTTCTTATTCTGTTTATCTATCAACCCTGTTTTTTCTAAATAATAATCTATTCTATCTTTGCATATGTTTTTTGGTATTCCTGACATTCTCCCTAAATATTCAAGTGAATCTCTAACTGTCAAGCTTGGGTATACTTCTAACTCCTGAGGTAGATATCCAATTTGTTTCTGTATCATTTCATAATTATTTTTTTCTAAGTTAATTCCATTAATTAAAATATTTCCTTTTGATACTGGCAATATTGTTGTTAAAACTCTCATTAACGTAGTTTTCCCTGCTCCATTTTCTCCTAATAAGCCATATATTCCTTTTTCAATATTTAGATTTAGATTATCTATAGCTTTAGTACCATTATTAAATTCTACAGTTAACCCTTTTATATTAATTGTCATATCTCTTCACCTCATTTTTATAATAAATTAAGCTGCTTTTAAATACAGTCATTCCAAATAATACAATAATAGCTCCTATTAATTTTCCAATTACCCAACTATAATCTAAATCCTTAGTAAAAAACTCACAGAAAGCAAATATATTAGCACTTTTAAAAATATTCATTCCAATAGTTGAATTTAATAAGAACCAAATAAGTACAGCTATTCCTACGCCAATACCAATTTTCTTTGTAATATTCACTAATACTACAGTTAAATATCCGAAAAATGCGATACTTACTCCTGTTGCAATTAAAGTAATTATAAGCATTGATAAGTTATCAATTTTCCCTATATTATTATTGACTTTCATTAAATACAAACTATATTGAACTAATGCTAATAATTCTACAAATAACCAAGCTATAAAAAACCTTCTTTTTACTAGCCCTATTAAAACGTCTTTAGACTTTAACTTAATAACTTCATACCTTTTTTCTAAAATCTCTAAATAAAATAAATCTGAAAAGAAAAGAATAGACAAAAGTGAACTATATGGATCAATAACGCCTCCTATTTCATCAGCATATGCTAATGGAAAAATTATAGATAATAGCATTACATATATTATACAAATCCATAACTTATATTTACTAACTACAATTACTAAATCCTGCTTCATCAAAAACGTCTCCTTTTCCAAACAACAGTTGCTATCATAAAAATAAGTATTGAAACTATTAATAATGATATTTGATTAATATACATTCCTAAAGATATTTTAGTTTCAAAAAATATTTCAGGGAATCTAATAAATATACTTAAAGGATGTGTCTTATAATGAATATTACCCTCTAATATTTCTGCACCTATATTAGAATAAAGAATATATAAAATCATAATAGGTATTGTTGGCAGTGGATTTTTAAATATAACTGTTACTAAACTATAAATTGCAAGTGCCATCACTACACTTGGTAGAATGAATATTATTACATATTTAAAAATATCAAACATGGAAGAATTAAATCCCCACTTATATGCAAGCTTCATAGCTAAAAAATTATAAAAAAGAGTTATCACAAATATTACTGGCATCATAGCTAAAAGCCCTGCTATAGCTTTCCCCCCAATATACTTTATAGATGATATGGATTTGGTATGAATCAATTCATATATATCTCTTTTACAATCCTTCATATATAATATTGGAAATAAGGCTATCATAAAGAATATTAAGCATACTCCAAAATAATCTACAAACTTTTTAGAAAACCACTCAGTATAATTTTCTTCTCCTAGTTTTTCTCTAATATAATTATTTGCTTCTTCTATAGTTGCTTGTTTCATATTAGCATCATAAAAATCATACTCTGCACTCTTATAGCCATAATTTTCATCTAAATAGTTAGCAAAATCCTCTATACTAATTCCTCGTTTATACTCTTTAATTACCTCTTGAGCTTCATTAGGTTCTACATCTAATTCTTCAACTAAATTCTTATAAATTGTACTTAACGCCAGTTGTTCTTTTTCTTTATTATTTACAGGAATATATCCATTCATTATATCTGCATCTGAAATGCTATTTTCATCTAAGGTAATAATTTGGCTGTCATTCTCAAAATATTGTACATCTAAATATTGACATAGATTCACATATACATAGCAACAGCATAGTATTAATCCAATATAATAAAAGGGTTGTTTTATTATATCTTTAATAGTCATTTTTATTATTCCTCTCATATTCTTTACCTCCATTCCTTATCTTTAAGTTTATTTTAAATTCTAAATATCAAAAAAAAATCAACTTTTGTAATTTTACAAAAAAAATTCCACCCCATTATTGGGGTAGAATTTTTTACAAATATAAAGTTATACTAACTATTGCTCCTCCATCTGCTGAATTATAAACCTTTAAATCTCCATCATATTTATCACAGAGTAGTTTAGTTATATAAAGCCCCATTCCCATATGTCCTGAAGCATAATTACTATTTTTTCTTATCTTTTTACTATCTATTTCATTAATTATTTTACTTTCAAAGCCACATCCATCATCCTTAACAATTAATATAACCTTTTTATCTTCTATATTAATATTTATAGAAATTTCACTGTTAGCAAATCTAATTGCATTGGTAATAATATTTTCATAAATCTCTAAAAATATAAACTTATCTATATTAATTTCAAAATCTTCTTTTAATTGGTTATAGTGAAGCTTTATATCAATTCCATTTTTCTTATAAAACACTTTGTTTTCTTCTTCAATATCATAAATTATTTTTAGTGCCCTTACCTTTTCATCTTTTCTATCCCGTAGTTTTACCTCATCTGCTCTTCTCATATATTCTACAAATTCTTTCAATCTTGCAATTTGAACATTACATTTATTAAGTTCCGCTAGCACCTCTTCTTTGGATATGTTGTCTTCTGGATAAAACTCTAAAATAGTTTCTACATACCCTTCTAATACCATTAGTGGAACTCTTATATCATGAGCTATTGATGCATGAAACTCCTTTTCTTCTATAATTCTATTCCACATTTTCTGATTATTATCTATCAATTGAATTCTCATCTTATCAAAAGATTTACACAGCTTACCAAACTCATCCATACAATCATACTCAATTTCAAAATCTAAATTATTGTTAAAGATTTCATTTGCCCCTATTTCTAGCAACTCTAATGGTTTTTTAAGCTTTCTCTTAAAAAATAAATATGATGTTATACTATTTAAAGTTATCGTTATTATTAATAATGTCCATGTTTCCAAAAAATCACATATATCTACTATAATATTATCTGATTGACTCATAAAACTTGAACTAATCCTCGGTGCCTCGGTTATATATCCATAATACTTATTATAAAAATCATATATTTCCTTATACTCTTCTATGGTTTTATATTTACTCCATATACTATTTTGTATAATTCTAGCCACATTCATAACTCCTATAGATATGATAACTGATAATAATGATGATATAAGTATATAATAAATTAGACTCTTTTTAATTGATAATACCCTTTTATTTAGATGTTTCCTTATCAAACCTTTTCCACCTATATCCACTACCCCATTCTGTTTCAATAAAATTTTCATCTGTAAACTCATAAATCTTTTTTCTAATTCTTCTTATATATTCAGTAACTACTTTAATATCACTATCATTTTCCTCATGCCATAATTTTAAAAATATATGTTCTTTGCTAAATATTTGTCTTTCATGTAATGCTAATAATTCTATTATCTCATATTCTTTTTTAGTTAAATCTAATCTTTGCCCATTTATAAATACTTCCATTGAAATAAGATCTATACTCATACTCCCTGTATAAATCATCTTATGAGAATACTTTGACCTCTCTTCTCTTTTCAAATTAGAAACTATCCTAGCCTCCAATTCCCTAACACTAAATGGTTTAACAATATAGTCATCTCCCCCAACTAACAATCCATTTACTTTATCTTCTTCTGTAGCTCTTGCTGTTAAAAATAAAATAGGACTCTGAGTAAAATCTCTTATTCTTTTACATACATCTATACCATTTAGTTTAGGCATATTAACATCTAAAATCACCAAATCTGGAGTATACTTCATTTTATCTAATGCTTCTTTTCCATCATATGCTGTATATATTTCATATCCTTTTAATAAAAAATAATTTGAAAGCATATCTATTAAATCCAAATCATCATCCACAATTAATAGCTTTGCCATTTTACCCCCTATATACTTCTTTAATTAAATAATACTACATTAATCAGCTTATCTTTTAACCTGTAATAACTAAATCGTATAATATTAAAATTATTCATCAAAATTTACTTATCAGATTGCATTTTTTCAAATACTATCCACTTATTATCTATATTTAATACTATCTGTTTATCTTGTGGTCCAATTTGGTATCCATATCCTTTTCCAAAATTAGACTGATTGTTTTCTTTAGGTATCTCATTTTGGTTAACCATAGATAGTATTTCTCCATCCATTGTTCCACATTTCATTGGCATTGTATTTTCTTTTTCAGTGTTATAGTACAACTCTTCATTTACCATAACTAATTGCTTTAAGCTTTCTTTTGTATTTGACTGTGTAGTATTATTATATGTTTTGCCACAACTAATAAAAAGAAAAACTGTTGTTATCATACATACCAAAAAACTTATTTTTTTCAAATTTCATTACTCCTCCTATTTTCAAATTTTGTGTAAATGTAACTTATACAAAAACTAATTCATATAATAATACAAGTGTGCAATAACTTATATTTTTATTATATATCTATTTGTAATATAATTCCATGAGAAATAGATATAATATATCCTTGTTGAAAAAAATAATAATTAGCCTAATATTTATATAAATTTCAATATCAATAAATATTAAAAGTTATTATATCTTTTTCCCTTCTCTCTATAGCAGTTTTTTTACAAAAAAACTTGCTATCTATGTTCACTCAAAAAAAAGTCTCGAAAAAATATTTTTGTATTTTTGATGAGTTATCCACAAGGGCAAACCTTCAATTGCAGAGAAAAGGTTTCCTCATTCATAAAAATGCCTCGAAAATTTCTCTCTTTAACTCACTCATCCTCACACCCATTTTTCCTACCCTAACGCAAAAAGAGCCCCATACAAAATCATTACAATTTCATATGAGACTCTATTTTTCGGAACTTTTTTATAATTCTTTTCGGAACTATTTTATAAAGTTCGGAACTTTTTTATAAGTAAACATCTAAATCATCTTATTTAGCGTGTTCTTCTACAGCAACTGCAACTGCAACTGTCATACCAACCATTGGGTTGTTACCAGCACCGATTAATCCCATCATTTCTACGTGAGCAGGAACTGATGAAGAACCAGCGAATTGAGCATCTGAGTGCATTCTTCCCATAGTATCTGTCATACCGTAAGAAGCTGGACCTGCAGCCATGTTATCTGGGTGAAGAGTTCTTCCAGTACCACCACCTGATGCAACTGAGAAGTATTTCTTACCTAATTCAATACATTCTTTTTTGTATGTTCCAGCAACTGGGTGTTGGAATCTTGTTGGGTTAGTTGAGTTACCAGTGATTGATACGTCAACACCTTCGTGATGCATTATAGCAACACCTTCTCTAACGTCGTTTGATCCATAGCAGTTAACCTTAGCTCTTGGTCCGTTAGAGTAAGCTTTTGAATTAACTATTTCTAATTTACCAGTGAAGAAATCAAATTTAGTTTCAACATAAGTAAATCCGTTAATTCTTGAAATTATCTTAGCAGCATCTTTTCCAAGACCGTTTAAGATAACTCTTAATGGTTCTTTTCTTACTTTGTTAGCTTTTTCCGCTATTTTAATAGCACCTTCAGCAGCAGCGAAAGATTCGTGACCTGCTAAGAATGCGAAACATTTAGTTTCTTCTCTTAAAAGCATAGCTCCTAAGTTACCGTGTCCTAAACCAACTTTTCTGTCATCAGCAACAGAACCTGGGATACAGAAAGCTTGTAACCCTTCTCCGATAGCTTCAGCAGCGTCAGCAGCCTTTGTGCAACCTTTCTTTATAGCGATTGCAGCACCTAAAACGTATGCCCAAGCAGCATTTTCGAATGCGATTGGTTGAGTCTCTTTAACGATTTTATATGGATCTATTCCATACTCATCACATACAGCTTTAGCATCTTCTAATGTTTTCATTCCATACTTTTCTAAAACTGGAGTGATTTGTCCTATTCTTCTTTCATAACTTTCAAATAATGCCATGTCAAAATTCCTCCTTACAAATTATTCATGTCTTGGATCGATTAATTTAACAGCGTCAGCAACTCTTCCGTATTGACCTGCAGCCTTTTCTAATGCTTCGTTAGCATCCATTCCCTTACCGATCATTTCCATCATTTTTCCTAGGTGAACGAACTTGTAACCGATGATTTCATTATCTTCATCTAATGCGATTTTAGTAATGTATCCTTCAGCCATTTCTAAGTATCTTGGACCTTTTTCTAAAGTTCCGTAAGTTGTACCAACTTGAGATCTTAACCCCTTACCTAAGTCTTCTAAACCAGCTCCGATTGGTAGTCCACCTTCAGAGAAAGCAGTTTGAGATCTTCCGTATACGATTTGTAAGAATAATTCTCTCATTGCTGTATTTATAGCATCACAAACTAAGTCTGTGTTTAAAGCTTCTAATATAGTTCTTCCTGGTAATATTTCTGAAGCCATAGCAGCTGAGTGAGTCATTCCTGAACATCCAACTGTTTCAACTAATGCTTCTTGGATAACTCCACCTTTAACGTTTAAAGTTAATTTACAAGCTCCTTGTTGAGGTGCACACCAACCTATTCCGTGAGTTAACCCTGAAATATCTGATATTTGTGTAGCTTGTACCCATTTTCCTTCAACTGGAATTGGAGCACATGCATGATTAGCGCCTTTAGCAACAACGCACATTTCTTCAACTTCTTTTGAATACATCATTATATTGATTCCTCCCTAATTAATATTAGTTATAGCTCCCCTAAATACTATGTAATAAATAGGCTGTACTTAACTGGGTCAAGATTTATCCCACTGGGAATAAATCCATCCTACCCTTATATAATAGCAGATGAATCAACCTCGAACAATAAGAAAATGATATTTTTTTATCATATTGTTAAAATTTATTATCCTTTTTTCCAAAAATTATTTTAAGTAAACCTTTTAATAATTAAAAATGATAATTATTATCAATCATCTTGCTATTTATTTACTTTTTTTGATATAATCAAATAAATTATTAATAATTATTATCAATAATTATATTTTTCTTTATTAGATAGATATAATTTCTTATATTTAAGGAGGATTTTTAATGAAAAACGTTGTTGAAATAATCAATATTGTTGCAAGACAAATATTAGATTCAAGATGCTTCCCAACTGTAGAAGTTGAAGTTATTCTTGAAGATGGAACTGTAGGAAGAGCTGCTGTACCATCTGGAGCTTCTACTGGTATATATGAAGCTGTAGAATTAAGAGATGGAAATAAAGATTACTTCATGGGTAAGGGTGTACAAACTGCTGTTAAAAACGTAAATGAAGTAATTGCTAAGGAATTAGTAGGATTTAATGTATTTGATCAAACTGCTATAGATAAAAAATTAATAGAATTAGATGGAACTGATAATAAAGGTTCTTTAGGTGCTAACGCTATATTAGGAGTTTCTTTAGCTGTAGCTCAAGCTGCTTCTAACTTCTTAGGACTACCTTTATATCAATATGTTGGTGGCGTAAATGCTAAAGTTTTACCTGTTCCAATGATGAACATAATCAATGGTGGTTCTCATGCAGATAACTCTGTTGACTTACAAGAATTCATGGTTATGCCTGTAGGATTTGATTCATTTGATAAAGCTATCCAAGCTTGTGCTGAAGTTTATCACTCTTTAAAGAAAACTTTAAATGATAAAGGTTACTCAACTGGTGTTGGTGATGAAGGTGGATTTGCTCCAAACTTAAAATCAAATGAAGAAGCTATTGAAGTTATCTTAGAAGCTATAACTAAAGCTGGATATGAACCAGGAAAAGAAATGTTTATCGCTATAGATGCTGCATCTTCTGAATACTATAAAGATGGTAAGTATGTTTTAGAACATGAAGGAAAAACTTTAACTGCAGCTGAAATGGTTGATTTCTTAGAAGCTTGGGTTAATAAATATCCAATTATCTCAATTGAAGATGGTATGGCTGAAGAAGACTGGGAAGGTTGGAAGCTTTTAACTGAAAGACTTGGAGACAAAGTTCAATTAGTTGGAGATGACTTATTTGTTACTAATACTTCTAGATTAGAAGATGGTATCCAAAGAGGTGTTGCTAACTCAATATTAATTAAGTTAAATCAAATTGGTACTTTAACAGAAACTTTAAATGCTATTGAAATGGCTAATAGAGCTGGATATACTGCAGTTATTTCTCACAGATCTGGAGAAACTGAAGATACTACTATAGCTGATTTAGTTGTAGCTGTTAATGCTGGTCAAATTAAAACTGGTGCTCCTGCAAGATCTGAAAGAGTTGCTAAGTACAATCAACTTATTAGAATTTCAGAAGAATTAGGTGAAGTTGCTGAATATAGAGGAAGAAAAGCTTTCTTTAATATAAAATAATTATTTTTCAGTTTATCTATGTAATTAGGATGATACACATTTAATAGTGTCATCCTTTTTCCATTTGTTTATATTATCCTAATGCTACATCTAAAATCATCATAGTTATAAATCCAAGTATTAATCCTATTGTTGTTAAAGCCTTATTTTCAATAGATGCTTCTGGTAATAATTCTGATCCTACAACTGATATCATAGCCCCTGCTGAAAAAGCTAAGAAAAATGGAAGCATACTTCTAACACTTATTGCTGCTATTGCACCTAAAACCCCTGCTATCGGCTCTACTATACCAGATGCTTGACCATAGAAGAAACTTTTTCCTCTCGATAGACCTTCTCTTCTTAATGGCAAAGAAACTGCAGCCCCTTCAGGAAAGTTTTGAAGCCCTATACCTAAAGCTAAACTTATAGCTGCTCCTATTGATGCAGATGGTATACCAACTGCTAATCCTCCAAAAGCCACCCCTACTGCTAACCCTTCTGGTATGTTATGAAGAGTAACTGCAACAACTAACAATATACTCTTCTTATACTTTTGTACTATTGAGTCTTTTGCCATTTCGTCATTTTCCGTTATTACACCATAAGAATATTTATCCATCATCTTATCTGCTAATATTATAAATATTCCGCCAGCAAAAAATCCTATAGCTGGTAGTATAATTTGACTATATCCTAACTCAGAACATAACTCTATTGCTGGATTCAATAGTGACCAAAAACTTGCTGCTACCATAACACCAGCCCCAAAACCAAGCATACAATTTAAAATCTTCTTATCAACAGACTTAAAGAAAAATACTAAGCATGCACCTAATGCTGTTATCGCCCATGTAAATATTGTAGCAACTAACCCCTGTACTACAGGGCTTAATTCCATAAACCATTCCATACCTTTGTATTCCTTTCTTGATACATAGTTCTATCATTATATAAGCAATATATGATAAATTCCTACAAATTGTTCTATAATATTTTCCGTAAAATACTATTCTTAATAATGTTTTTTATTGACATAAGAACTGGTATCTGTTAATATTATAAATATATTAATTATGTCGGCATGGCGGAACTGGCAGACGCACATGACTCAAAATCATGCGGGCAACCGTGTGGGTTCGATTCCCACTGCCGGCACCAATTATATATCTAACAAGTAAAAGCCTTGATATTACTCGTTTCCGTAATATCAAGGCTTTTATTTCCATATATTTTCTATAAATATTGTACAATAATTATCATTTTCTACTTCCTTCTTATCAATAATCTTATTTAAACTTATAGTGCAGCTCCCTTTGTTGGTATAGAAAACTTAGACATATCTACACCTTCATGCTCCAGTAGCCTTATTTTTTTATCAATTCCCCCAGCATATCCAGTAAGATTACCATTTGCCCCTACAACTCTATGACATGGAATAATAATAGATATTGGATTATGTCCTACTGCCCCACCAACAGCTTGACTTGACATACTTTTTTTATTCATTTTAATAGCTACCATTTTTGCTATTTCCCCATAAGTAATAGTTTCTCCATATGGAATTTCACATAAAATATCCCACACTATCTTGCGAAACTCTCCTCCGCTAGGGTCTAGTGATAACTCAGAAATCTTAGGTTTTTCACCTGCAAAATATCTATCTAACCATTGTTTTGTAGATATAAATATTTTTAATTCATCATTTTCAACTACAGGTTTTATTACAGTCTCAGTAAAGTATTTTTGCCCTTCTAACCATACACCGATTAATTTCTCTCCATCACTTGCCATTGTTATCATTCCTAATGGTGATGAATAACTTGTTAAATAATTCATATTTAATCTCCTCTTATTTCTATATTCTCTCCATATTTTTTGCTTTGCTATTAAAAGAAAATCTGATAGAATATATAAAAAACTATTAGATAAAACTTAAGGAGAGATATTATGTTTAATATTTTAAAAGAAAAAAGTCCAGTAATTAAAATTTCACAAATTATTTTATTTATTACTACTGCATTATACATATTAGAATCTATTTTTCTAGCTGGACTGTTTACTAATATTATGTTAGCTACTCTTAATCTTTTAGTTAGTATTATTTGTATAATAATATCACTTGTAAAAAAAGAATATAAGCTAACTATTATTGATTTACTTCTTGCAGCAATTACTATCGCTATATTTATGTATCTAGCAGCTTTATAATAAACCTCCCCCTACTTTACTATTAACGAAAGTAGAGGGATCTTTATTATTTAATTAATTCTTCTTTTTCCTAATTAATCCTACTCCACTCAATAAAGTAGTAATAGCACTCATTAATGAAACTGTAACACCTGCTGTTCATGTTTGTGGCAATTTCCCTGTGATTGAATTCTCACTACTTGAATTATTTTTACTTGAATTTGAACTTTCTCCTAAATTAGTATTTGAATTCGAAGATTCAACTAAAGAGTTCTTAGCATTTTTAATATTTTCTAAAGCTGTATTTACTTCTTTTTAAGTAGCTTCTTCATTAGCTAATACCCTATTAGCATCTTCTAAAGCCTTTTCTACTACCTCTACACTTTTACCTGTATATTTACTTAAATCAATGCCTTGAACCTCCTTAATTAATCCTTCAAGTAAAGACTTATCTGGAGCTAATCTTAATTCTAAATAAGCTTTTAATAATGTATTATATGAAGACTCCACTTCTTCTTGAGTTGATGATTCATTTATTAATATAGAATTTGCAGCTTTAAGGGCATTTTCAAATTGTGTCCATGTTGATGGTATATACTTTGAAGAATCTGTTTCCTTTACTTTATATACTAAACCTTGAAGTACAGACTTATCAATTTTCTTTTCTAGTTCTGATTTATCTATAACTTTATTTATTATAATACTATTACCTAACTCTATATCTCCATTTAAAGTTGTATTTTTACCAACTGTATTTAATATTTCAATATCATTATTGACTTCTAATACTAAATTAAATGTTCCTTCACTTAATGTTGTCGGTAATATTCCTTCAAATGATGCTATAATAGTTCCATCTTTTGTTGTAAATAATGCAGGTATTCTAAAGTTTTGAGAGCCTAAATCACCTGGTTTAAACAAATCTAGTGGTTCTGTTTTCATACCTTCTGGTAGTATTTCTTCTTCTAATGGATTAACACTAACTACTCCTGCACTTAATGTTGCATTAGTAGTTTTAACTTCTCCAGCTAATTTACCATTAATAAAAATTTTATATCCTTCTCCGCTTGTAACTTTTAAAGCTACAGTATTTATACCCTTATTTAAAACTGCTGATGACTTTCCAGTAGCTATATTTCCACTTTGATTTCTTACTTCGAATCCAACAGTATTATTAGCTATATAAATTAACTTCTGCTATTGATGCAAATCCAGCTCCTGCTTCTATAGCTGTTATCTTAATCTTTTCTGCTTTAACTGGTTCATCGAAATCAACAACTTTAGCTGAATTATCTAATTTCCAATTCCCAGTTGATACTAAAGTCTCCTCATCACCATTAATTGCATAAATCTCATATTAAAATAAGTTTCATCTCATCTATTAAAAAGTATTATAATATATTTTATATTTATTAATTTTAATATAAATAATAAAGCTATATGTTGGAGGTATTTTATGTGTCTTTTAAAAAAAGGTGATCATATTGGTATTGTTGCCTGTTCTAATGGTCAACCATTAACTAATAAACCTAAAATTGACTTATTAATTGAAAATTTAAAAAACTTAGGACTGGATACTATTTGCAGTGAATATATTTATGAAGTTAATTCACCTTTTAATGGTTCCCCTGAAGAGAAAGGAAAATCTTTTATGAATTTATATAAAAGTAATGAAATAAAAGCAATTTTTGATATTTCAGGTGGTGATTTAGCTAATGAAGTTTTAGACTATTTAGATTATGACTATATATCTAAAAATCCTAAACCATTCTTTGGTTATAGTGATTTAACTACAGTACTAAATGCTATTTATTCTCAAACTAATAATCCAGTTTATCTTTATCAAATAAGAAATCTTATTTATTCTGATAGTGAAAATCAAAAAGCTAATTTTACTAATAGTTTATTTAATAATAAAAATGACTTATTTAATTTTTCTTATAAATTTATTCAAGGTAAAAAGATAGAAGGAACTGTTGTAGGTGGAAATATTCGTTGCCTTTTAAAATTAGCAGGTACTAAATATATGCCTGATTTTACGAATAAAGTTTTATTTTTAGAAAGCATGGGTGGTGAAGCTGGCCTTATGTCTGCCTTTTTAAATCAACTTAAGCAAATAGGAGCTTTTGATAAAATTCAAGGTTTAATACTAGGTACTTTCAGCAAAATGCAGGAAAATAATATATCTCCTACTATTGAAGAATTAGTAGTAAAAATAGCAAATAACCCTAATTTACCTATTGCTAAAACAGAGGAAATTGGTCATGGATCTAACTCCAAGTGTATTATTATAGGTAAAAACATTACTCTTTCATAATTTAGAAGCTACAATTGTGGCTTCTTTTTTTGTAATTTATTTTAAAATATTATTGACTCTTAACAAGCAAACTGATATTATATGTGTATATAATATATATACACTTAGATACGGAGGTGAGCACTTGGATATATTAATTAATAATTCCTCGCCAGTGGCACTGTATGAACAAATAGAAACTCAAATTAAAAATCAAATATTAAATGGAAACTTAAAGCCAGGAGATCCACTCCCTTCAATAAGAACATTAGCAAAGGAACTTAAAGTAAGTATTATAACTTCTAAAAGATCTTATGAAGAACTAGAAAAAGAAGGCTTTATTGAAACAGTTGTAGGTAAGGGTACCTTTGTTTCTGCTTCTAATTCAGAAAGATTAAGAGAGGTTGCCATGGCTGAAATGGAAAATAGACTTGAATCTGTAATAATCTCTGCTAAATCTCTAGGCTTAACATTAGATGAATGTATTGAAATTTTTAAAAGTATTTATGAGGAGGTATAAATATGAATTCTATTGAAATTCGTAATTTACAAAAAAATTATAAAAACTTTTCTTTAACTATAGACAACCTTCATATACCTGAAGGATATATTACTGGATTTATTGGTCCAAATGGCTCTGGTAAAACTACTACTATTAAATCTTTACTTGGAATGGTTAAGCCTGATTCTGGCGAAATTAAAATATTAAATTCCAATATTAATAAAGATACTAAAACAAAAGAAAATATTGCTTATGTTGGTGATGAATCTGGATTCCTAGAAGAAAGTAAATTATCTAATCTTCATAAAATAATATCTAAATTTTATTCTAACTGGGATGAAGAATTATATAAAAAATATATAAATAAATTTCAAATAAATGAATCTAAAACCTATAAGGATTTATCTAAAGGGCAAAAAAAGCAATTTGAACTTATAATGGCTTTATCTCATCATCCAAAGCTATTAATAATGGATGAACCAACATCTAGTTTAGACCCTATAATAAGAAATGAATTTTTAGAGCTTATGCAAGATCATATAGAAATAGATAATATGACTGTCTTTTATTCTACTCATATAACTACAGATTTAGATAAGGCTGCTGATTATATAGTAATGATATATAACGGGAAAATACTTCTTAAAGGTGAAAAGGACGAAATTTTAGATAATCATGTAATTGTTAAAATAAAAAAAGAGTTAGTGGATAATAGTATTAAAAAAGAGTTTATTTCATTAAAAGAAAGCGCTTTTGGCTTTGAAGGCTTAATCTCTGATAAAAGTAAAGCTTATGAACTTTTTGGTGATGAAGCAATTTATGAAAAATGTACTCTTGAAGATATTTTATTATATTACACTAGGAGGGAATAATTTATGAATAATATTGTCAATTTATTGAAACTTCAATTTAATTCATTAATATCTATAAGGAAAAATTTAATTTTAACATTAGCACTTTCTATATTTTTAGCAGCTGTACAACCAAATATGATTGTTTTTGCTGGTGCAATATATTTAATGATGACTACCTATTCAATTACCTTTTACGAAGAAAGAAGTAAAATGAATTATTTAATTTATTCTTTGCCAATTAAAGTTAATGAATATATTTTCTCTAAATATATTTATTGTTTATTAAATACACTTATTGCTGTAGTTGTATCTACTATTTTATCTACAATTGTAAAAATAATAGGAATACATGATTTAACTTATTCTATGCCTATATACGCAATACCTTTAGTTACTATTGGAATCGGAGTATTTTTTACTTCAGTATTAATGCCTGCTACTCTTTTGCTAGGATTTGAAAACGGAAGATATGTTCTTACATTTATCGCCATAACTCCAATGGCATTTTCTACTGCATTACTAGAAATAATATCTGAAATCAATATAACTTTTAATCCTACAATATTAACTATTTTAGGAATATTAATTTCTATTACAGTATTACTTGTTTCTTATTTTATTACATGCAATAAATTTGCTAAAAAGGAAGTTCAATGAAATAAAAAAGATGTCGCATTAGCATAAACTTAGTCATTATAAACACAAAGGTTGAAAACTATATTATATAATTTTCAACCTTTATATCCTAATTATTATTTAAATCCAAATAAAAATTTGCTTCTGTTAATTTTTGATATGGTGCTACCCAAAGAGCTGCTATGCCAAACGTTAATATAGAAAGTAACCACCATCCTATAAATGTTAGATTTAAATAAAATAAATCCCACTTATGTCCATTCATTAAATTAACACTTTCATTTATACACTGTGTTATTGATTTGCTTGGATCCTCTGACAATATATAAAATGCTTGCGAAAACATAAGCGATACTATTATACCTGGTACTATAAATAATAAAGTTCCTGCTAAAACAGCTAGCGTTATTAAAATATTTAATCCCAATGTTTTCAAGTAAATATTAAAACTTGAAAATAATGTATCAAATCTAGGTTCTCGCCTCTTAGTTGCCATATCCAATAAAAACCTACACAACCCAACTGATATAACACCGCCTAATAATAAGGTAATTAAATCTAAAGAATATGACACTCCATCCATACCTAGCTTAGAAGCTACCTTATATCCCATCTCTACTTGTAATATTATATTAGAAACCAACACCGTACCTATTGCTACTGCCCAATTACCTCTTAACTGTTCCTTTGCTCTACCTTTTAATTCTGCTGTATCCACAGCATCACCCCCTATATTTTATTATGAAAATATGATAACATTTGTTAATATTATTTTTCATACTCGTAAATATGATAATTACATTCATTCATTCCTAAATTAGAATAGGTATTTTGTGCTACATAATTTTCTCTCTCAACATATAATCTTATTCCGCATATATTTTCATCTTTATCACACATATCCTTTATATAAGTATATAATGCTTTAAAGATTCCCATTCCTCTATTTTCTTTATTTACATAAACACTTTGCACCCATAAAAAAGTTCCATTTCTCCAATCACTCCACTCATAAGTATACATGATTTGTCCAACAACCTTGCCATCTATCTCACAAACATGATAAACACCCTTACTTTCATCCTCAATTAATCTTTTAACACCACTAGTTAAAATACTCATATTAAGCTTTTTATCTTCCGTTTCAAATGCAAGATTATAATTATATTTAGCTATAATACTTACATCATCTAATGTTGCTCTTCTTATTTTCATCTTAACCTCTCCTAAAGAATTATTCTCCAAATATATCTCTATAGTACCATAGCCTTTATATATTGTTAATATTTCTTATATAAATATATCAAAATATTTATCTTCTTAATAAGCCTATACAAGAAAAAAGCATAAAGAAATCATATTAAAATTTCTTTATACCTTTTTACTTTTCTACTTCATCTTATTTAAAGTGCTCTTCATATTTTCTAAAGCATCTTTAAACTTCTCTTTTGCTTCTCCTCCAAGCTCTTCAATTTCATTAATCACGTTGCTAATTTCATCGCCTATTTCTTGTGAAAGTCTTCCTTGTTTAATCTTTTTACTGATTTGATTTACCTTTTTCTCAAGTTTTTCAAAAGCCATAATTAAAACCTCCAATGTATATAAATAATTTTATATAATTATCTTATCCATTTTATATTTTAAAATACTTACAGCTTTCTGATAACCTTTACACAAAGTGTATGATTTTAAATCAACTCTCTGAGTAAATCCATCCTAACTTCATATAATTCTATAGAATCTTCCTTTAAATACTTCCAGTAGTTTTTATTTTCCTTTAAATCCCTCAATAATTCATTTATCTTACTATTACTAACTTCATTTTCTTTAGCCAATAAACCTATAGTTAATATAAAAGTTCCGCACTCTTCATCTTCTTCAAGCAAATTCTCATTATTAAAAACCACTTCATTAATTGCATCATTTTCATCCATTCCCTGCTCTAAATACTCTTGAAACTCATCTCTTATATCAACAGCTAAATCATCATCATAAATATCTAATCCCCATACTCCCATAAAAAATCCAATCCTCCACACATCTTTTTATACTTTTTAAATATTATATGAGACTATATTTTATAAAATTCATTATATCTATTTCTTTATTTAAAAATAGAGACGTATTTTTTACGCCTCTACTATAATGATTATTGCCTAAATATATATTCCTTTATTATTCCAAAGAACTCTCGTACATAAAATACTAATGCTGAAGCCTTATGTGATGGTGCTGGATAACTATAAGTATTAAACCCAACCTCTTTTGCTAAAAACTTAGCTCTATACATATGAAAATTATTAGATATTATAGTTATTGTAAAATCTTCTTTTCCAGTCTCTCCTTCTAAAACATTTTTAGTATATAAAAAATTCTCATAAGTATTTGTTGATTTATCTTCCATTATAATTAGGCTTGGATCAACACCATTATCCACTAAGAAATTTCTCATAGCTAAAGCTTCAGTCATATCTTCACCTTCGCCTTGCCCTCCAGATACCACTATTTTCACATTTGGATGCATATCATGAAAATCTAATGCAGTTTCTAATCTATATAGCAAGGATGCACTTATACTACGCCCCCTTAAACCAGCTCCTAAAACCACTAAATAATCTGGCTTCTCCGTATCATGATGATGTCCATTATAAATTATAATACTCTCAATTCCTATAAATATTACTAAGCCTATAGTAAATAAAGTTGTGATTATTATTCTATAAACCCTAGGAATATGCCCCCAAATATCTATATTAAACTTTAATTCAACGTAACCATAAATCAGCAAAACTATCCCTAACATACAAAAAACGTTAGAAAAAGCTACAAATCCAAACATCATCTTTAACATTAAATAATACAAAATTAATAATATCCCTATAATTTCGGAAAAAAAATATATACTCTTTTTTCTCTTTGCCATATAATTATTCATAAATTTTTCCTTCCCAATTCTTTTTATTATATTATAAAATATAAAGTTGTTAATATAAAATATTATTTTACTTTTTATCTAATAAAACAATTAATTATATTATTAGTTTTCATTTTTATTAATAAAGTACTATAATGAAAGTATACAAACAGATACAAGGAGATAGGAACATGAATCTTAATAGAAATGACCACTGTTGGTGTGGTAGTAATAAAAAATATAAAAATTGTCATTTGCAATTTGATGAAAAAATAAACTCTTATAAACTTAAAGGTCATATAGTACCACCTAGAAGCATAATTAAAACACCTGAACAAATTGAAAAAATAAAAGAAAGTTGTGCTATTAATACTGCAGTTTTAGACTTAGTAAGCAAAAATATTAAAGCTGGGATGTCAACTGAAGAAATAAATACTATAGTTCATGATTTTACAGTATCACAAGGTGCAATTCCAGCTCCACTTAACTTCCAAGGATATCCTAAAAGCGTTTGCACTTCTTTAAATGATGAAGTATGCCATGGTATTCCTAGTGAAGATGTAATATTAGAAGAAGGAGATATCATTAATGTAGATGTTTCTACTATATATAATGGATATTTTTCAGATGCATCTAGAATGTTTAAAATTGGAAATATACATCCTGACTTAGAAAAGTTAGTAAGAGTTTCAAAAGAGTGTTTAGATAAAGGATTAGAAGCAGCTAAACCATGGGGGTACTTAGGAGATATAGCAGAAGCTGTACAAAAACATGCTGAAGCTAATGGTTACTCTGTTGTTAGAGAATTCGGTGGACACGGAGTAGGACTTGAGTTCCACGAAACACCTTTTGTTTCTCATGTTGGTAAAAAAGGTACTGGAATGTTGTTAGTTCCTGGTATGGTATTTACTATTGAACCTATGATAAATATGGGTTCTCCTGATATATTTATTGATGAATCTGATGGTTGGACAGTTTTAACTGAAGATGGTTATCCTTCATCTCAATGGGAATATACAGTTTTAGTAACTGAAACTGGTGTTGAAGTCTTAACTCATTAATAAATAAAAATGGTGTAGATTATATATCTACACCATTTTTATTTATTATATATTATCCTATTTTAACATTTTAATTATTTTATACCTATATTTATAATAATTTAATATATGATATTGGCTTTATTCTCTATATTTTGTCATATTATTAAAAGTAATATTTTCTATTTTAATTTTAGTAATTCTGTTATAAAATTAATAAATGCAAGAAATATTTCAGTGTTTTTACACTCTGAAGGGAGACATTCAATATTGAATACAGAATTAACTAAAGAAAATCTACAAAAAATTTATGGTAAAGTAAGTCCTTTTGAATTTAAAGATAAATTATTACAACTAGCCGCAATAAATAATGATACTATCTTAGATGCTGGTAGAGGTAATCCAAACTGGACAGCAGCAACTCCTAGACAGGCTTTCTTTACATTTGGACAATTTGCTATATTAGAAACACAAAGATCATTAAATATTGGTGATTTAGCCGGAATGGTTCAAAAAGATGGAATTTCAAAAAGATTACTAGAATATATTAATGCTAATCCTTCTTTACCTGGAATAGATTTAATAAGAGAAATTTATAACTATGGTATAAACGAACTTGGATTTGATGAAGATGAATGGATTTTTGAGTTAGCTGATGGAATAATAGGAGATAATTATCCTGTTCCTGATAGAATGCTTGTACATATAGAAAAAATAGTTAATAGATATTTATTAAAAGAATTATGTGGAAATATACAATCTGAAAGTGATTTTGATGTTTTTGGAGTTGAAGGTGGAACAGCTGCAATGTGCTATATTTTTGACTCTTTAGAAAAAAATCATCTACTAAATAAAGGAGATAAAGTTGCACTTATGACTCCAATCTTTACTCCATATTTAGAAATCCCTCACTTACCACATTATAATTTTAATGTAATTAATATTCATGCAAATGAAGTTGATGAAAATGGAATACCTACATATCAATACTCTGAAGATGACTTAAATAAATTAAAGGATACAAGTATAAAAGCTGTATTTATAGTAAATCCAAATAATCCAGCTTCAATAGCATTAAATGATAAATGCAGAGAAACCTTAAAAAATATAGTAAATAACTATAATCCAAATTTAATGGTTATTACTGATGATGTTTATTGTACATTTGTAAATAACTTTAGATCTGTTCTTAGTGATTTACCTTATAATACTATTGGAGTTTATTCCCTTTCAAAGTATTTCGGTGTAACTGGATGGAGACTTGGAACTATAATATTAAATAAAGATAATATATATAATAAATTAATTTCAGAAATATCAGAAATGCATAAAATTAGTTTAAACACAAGATACTCTCATTTGTCTTGTAATCCTGAAAAAATATCATTTATAGATAGAATTGTTGCAGATAGTAGACAAGTTGCTTTAAATCATACAGCTGGACTTTCAACACCTCAACAAGTTCAAATGGCATTCTTTTGCGCTTTCACTTTAATTGACTCTAATGATAATTATAAAAATTTGACTAAATCAATTTGTCAAAAACGTAAAGAACTATTATGCCAAGGGCTAAATGTTAAAATATTTAATGATCCACACTATGCTTCATACTATACTGAAATAAATATTTTAGATTGGGCTAGAGTTGAATATGGAGTTGAAGCAAGTAAGTATATAGAAAAAAATTATACTCCTTTTGATATACTTTATAACTTAGCTAAAAACTATTCTACTGTTCTTTTAAACGGTGATGGTTTTGCTTCATCTAGATGGGGGCTTAGAGTTTCTCTTGCCAATTTAAATGATGAAGCTTATTTAAAAATCGGACAAACATTAAGAGAAATATTTGATAACATTATAAAGGAATTTAAAGCTAATTATAAATTAGAAATAAGCTGCTAATACTAAAAGTGCCTAATACTTATTTATAGGCACTTTTTCTTTAGTTCGTTTTTTTTAATAATTTAATATCAAAATTTAATATTATATAATATACTTAAAATATTAAATGGAGATGATTTTATCCGATGACGTTTCACGTCCCTGGATAAGTTCACCTACCCAAATATAAAATTTGGAGGTTTACTTATGGAAAATAAAATAGATCAATTAAGCAAAATATTAAGTGAAAGTAATAACATAGTATTCTTTGGAGGAGCAGGTGTTTCTACCGAGTCTGGAATTCCTGATTTCAGAAGTTCTAATGGATTATTTAATGAAAAACTTAATATAACATTTACTCCAGAACAACTAGTTTCCCATAGTTTTTATATTAGATATCCTGAAGAATTTTTTAACTTTTATAAAGCAAAACTAATATACCCTGAAGCAAAACCTAATGAAGCTCATATAGCCTTAGCTAAACTTGAAGAAATGGGAAAATTAAAAGCTGTTATAACTCAAAATATAGACGGATTACACCAGGCTGCTGGTTCTAAAATAGTTTACGAGCTTCATGGTTCTGTTCTTAGAAATTATTGTGTAAAATGTCATGCTTTTTATGATGAAAAGTTTATTTTAGAATCTAAAGGAGTACCTACTTGTACTAAATGTGGAGGAACAGTTAAACCTGATGTAGTTCTTTATGAAGAAGGATTAGATGATTCTACTATTAGAGGTGCTGTAAATGCTATAGCTAATGCAGATACATTAATAATAGGAGGCACTTCTTTAGTTGTATACCCTGCTGCTGGCCTTATTGATTACTTTAAAGGTAAAAATCTTGTGCTTATTAATAAAAGTTCAACTTCTGCTGATAGTAAAGCTGATTTAGTTATTAATGATTCTATTGGCAAAGTATTAAGTACCGCTGTAAATTCAATTTTCTAGAAAGTCACAAAAAATTCTCCTAGTAAAGGAAATTTACCTTCCTCAACTAGGAGAATTTAATGATATATTACTCTGCAGCTTTTTCTGAAGAATTTTCTATTTTATCAGAATTTTCTTCATCTCTGCATTTACACTTATTTTCTTCTTTTTTGTTATCTTTGCACTTATTATCTTCCTTCTTTACATCTTCCTTGCATTTATCTCCATCTTTTTTCTCATGTTTCTTATGATCTTTTTTATGATCTTTACATTTTTTCTTATCTTCTTTTTCTTTCTTCTTACAAGAATTCCTTGAAGTATCTTCTACGTCATCTTTTGATGATTCCTTAGAAGTCTTTTTACTCTTATCTTCTGTACTCTTTTCTTCTGGAGCTGAAGTTTCCTTCTCCTTCTTTTCCTCTTTATTTTCTGAAGGCGCTTCTATTGTAGTCTTATTACCATCTGCTGGACTAGTACCTAAAGTTTGTGCATAAGTAGTAACACCTTCAACCATCATTAATGCAGAACATATTAATAATGATACAACTTTTTTCTTCATAACTTTTTCCTCCAATGTTTTCTTTAGTTTATTATTACTCCTAAGTATTTCAAGTTTAGTATTACCCTTTTTCAGCCAAATTATTATTATCCAACACCATTGTATAGCCCTAAAATTATGATGTAAATAAATCCTTTTTAACTACTAATTTCTCAAATTTGTACAATATAGAAAAAATCTTTTTATCATAGACTAATACTTCTATATTAGTTCCAGAAACCATAGGTGATATTTTAATTTGAAATTCTCCATTAGCCTTTGCTTGAGTTGTTCCTACAGTTCCATTTTCAGATACAACAATAATATTACTATTAGGAACCGTCTTACCTTTAATCTTTTCGCTACTTGCTGTAATCTTATCTACCTCCAAGTTAACATACTCTTCATAATCTGAAACGACTTGTGTTGCCATCATTGCATGTCCAACTTGATTAGGAGAAATCCTAGCTACTCCATTTTCAACCTTAAAATTTAACACTTCCTCACTATTTAATATGTGATAACAATCTATAATTTTATAATCATTATTGCTATTATTCTTAACTATCAAATCATTAATTAAATTTATTTGTTCATTAAAAAAATCATAAATATTACATTTTTTATTAATAGGATTATATACTGTATTTACATATATATCTGCTTCTGGTGCTAATTTTTTAATTTTTTTTATTATACTAGGAAAGTCCTTTGAAAATTTATTTACTTCATTTAAAATTTCACTCTTTATTTCATCACTATTTAAATACTCACTTATTATAGAATCAAAGGTTTCTTCATCACAGCCTTGTAATATGCTTTCATCTATATTTAAATTTCTCAATATAGCATTTAATATATTATTTCCTCCAATTGACACTGTAATTAAATCTGAATTCTTTATTTTTTCCTTATTTTTATCTATTATATTTAATAGCTCTGAAGAAGTTATTCCTTCCTCACTTAAATTACTGTAATCTAAATTATCATTTACTGCATATAGAAAATCTTTAATTAATGAAATATATGAAGCATCATAATCATTATCTGCTTCTATAGATATCTCATCCCCTATAGCAACATATTTATCTAATACTTTATTAGAAACTTCTCCCTTAACTTGCATAGCTACAGGTAGTGCCAATAAAATCATTCCTATAATTATTATAAATATTACTTTAACTCTATTCTTCCTTTTCACAATATCCCCTCCACCCTTTTGAACTCCTATACTTATTATAGGTGCTTTTTTCCTAAATTTACAGATTTTTTAGGTATTTTTTTCCAAAATATATCTACATAATTTTGCTCTATTTTTAAAAACAACTTAATTTTCTACATATTGTTTTAATCTAAATACTTTTAAATAATCAAAAAAATAAGCTACCTTAGGTAATTTCATTTATTACCTAAGGTAGCTTAAAATTCTACATATATTTTTCTAAAGTTTCAGCTCTGTTATAAGATTTTTTTATTATCTCTTTTGGATAACCTATATGGTCTAATAACTTAATAGCATTACGTGTTTTAGATACTCCCCTTTTTAGCTTATAATCAAAATTTAATCCCTTACTATCTACTTTCTCACTAAAATAGAAGAAATCATAATTTTCTTTAAGAATATCTGTAAGCTCCCTATCATGTGTTGCAACGATTGATATACTATCTTTACTATTAATATATTTTAATATTTCTGCAGAAGATGCTATTCTTTCAATTGGATTTGTCCCTCTGAATATTTCATCTATTGGACAGAATACTGGTAAATCTAATTCTAAAGCTTTAATTATTCTAAGTAGCGCTTCAGCCTCAGCCATGTAATAACTCTTTCCTAAAGTAACATCATCACTTGGACTTATTGATGAAACTATATTAAATAAACATGCTTCATACTTTTTAGTTAATGTAAAATTAAATGTTTGTGCAAATATAATATTAAGACCTATCATTCTTAAGAATGTAGACTTTCCTGCCATATTTGTTCCTGTTAAAACAATTCCCCTCTTCTCAAAATTAATTGAATTAGCAACTGCATCTTTTATTAATGGATGTACACCATCTACTATATTAATACCAACTTTATCTACAAATTTAGGTTTAGTATACTTTCCTTTTATTTCTTCCTTATAAGATGCTATAGACATATAACTTTCTATTTCACCTATTAAATAATATAAATCTAAAATATACTCTCTCTTTTCCTCTAATAAGCTAGCAATTCTATAAAAAGCAGTTTCCTCTAATAAAAATGGAATAGTTAAAACTTCAAAAACTCCACCAGCTGTATTAGCCAATTGAATTGGTTTAGTAGCACTATCAATTCCCTTTAATTCTTTTAATAACGCTTTAATTTTATTATTATAAATTTCAATTGCAGGATGTTTTATGTCTTGAATTTTTTTTGCAGAAATTATAATATTTCTTAAGTAAAGTAGCCCTTGTGATTTAATATTTTTTCTTTCCTTATCATTAATAAATACATTAACCCATAACAATATAAATGTAGCTAAAAGTAATCTAGGCTCTTTTAATAATATAGATAATATTATTGTTCCAAACATTAAAACTCTACCAAATAAAATATATAAATAATATTTAGTTTTATTTTCCTCCAAAGATTCCATTATCATATCTAAGAATGTATTTTTTTTATCATATCCTAGCTTGAAATAAATCATTTGTAATTTTGTTCTTAAATCAGTAGATTTTCTTAATATTTCAACTAATTCATCTCTTTCCTCTAATCTCTTCTTATCATGAAGTGGGTTTCTAAGCATTTTATATAAAATTGCTTCTCCTGCACTACTATAAGTTCTATCAACCTTAGCAAAAACTTCATCCATATTGAAATCATCCCAGGTTTGATCATCTATTGTATATCCATCATGCTCTTCCATATCAAAATAAGTTCTTATATATTTAAAGTTTCTTTTCTTTTTTCTTTCTTCACCAAAATCTTTTTCCATCATATCATAAAGACCTAAAAGCGAATCCATTATATTTTTCATTTTACACCTCTTTTTACCCATTAAATTTACTATTAACATTTAATTACTATTATACACTATAAGCTTATTTTATTATATAAAAAGCAACATAATATACTAAAAAACTCCCCATAAGCTCTAAATAAACCTTAAAACTTATGGGAAGTATAAAACTAATTTTATTTTGTTATTTCATCTTTTTTTATATGTAAATCCATTTGTGGATATGGTATGCTAATATCTTCTTCATCAAACCTAATTTTAGCTGTTTCAAGTAAATCAAAATAAACTTTCCAGTAATCACCGTTGTTAACCCAAACCCTTACTACGAAATTAACAGCACTATCTCCATGTGCAGAAAGGGCTATAAACGGTTCAGGATCTTTTAAAATTAAATCATGTGCGTCTACAATATTTGATAATACTCTCTTTACCTTAAGAACATCTTGCTCATATCCAACTCCAAAAGTTAAATCTACTCTTCTTAACTCTTTTGCTGAATAATTTACAATACTTCCATTTGCTAAATTACCATTTGGAACAAGTATAAGCTTATTATCTGTAGTTGTCATATGTGTATAAAACATTCCTATTTTTTCAATAGTACCTGAATGACCAGATCCTTCAATATAATCTCCAACATTAAATGGTCTTATTAATAATATTATTACTCCTCCTGCAAAATTAGATAAACTACCTTGTAATGCAAGCCCTATAGCGACCCCTGCAGATGCAACTAATGCTGCTATTCCTGTTGTTTGAATTCCTACATACTCTAAAAATATATAAATTACTATACCCTTTAACACTATTTCTACAAAGGTATCTAAAAATGTGGCTACTGTGGCATCTACATTTCTTTTCTTTAAAGCTTTACTCATTATATTTACTACTTTTTTAACACTCTTCCACCCAATCCATAATAAAATTAATCCTATAATTAACTTTATTCCTTCTGTAATTGCCCAATTAATAATTTTGTTTAAATACTTTTCTAAGTTCATAGTTGTACAAAGCGCCTCCCTAATTTTATTCATTATTTTATTATATACATATTTAACTTTTTGTAAACTTCAAGTTAAAAATTTGAGGCGCATGTAATAAATTACTAATTATTTTTATTTATCTTTATAAAACTTATATAAATAATAACTATTCACAAAGAATATAAATGAATTTATTATCCCAACAGGGTAAGCTTTTACTGTAAAACCATATATAGCAAATAATATGCACCCTATTGAATTTATTACTCTAAGCTTTACTATATCAGTCATAACCAAAGATATAGCAATCATAATTGATGCTACATATCCAACCCACTCAATTGCTGGTATTTCAAAC
Organism: Clostridium sp.; assembly: GCF_026168755.1. GTDB lineage: Bacteria > Bacillota > Clostridia > Clostridiales > Clostridiaceae > Clostridium. The sequence goes on from NZ_JAPFDR010000036.1 coordinate 28,834, forward strand.
ATTGTAACCACTCCATTCTAATTTTATTTACTAAAATTAGTTTGTGCAAAATATCTTAAATTTAAAAAGTAAATTTATATCATACAAATTGGATTTTTATTATAAATTCCATTAAAATTCTCTTAATATTCTCTTAAACTAATTTCAAAAAGAATATTTTAAGTATATAATATATTTGATTCTTGTAATTTCTCAAGGTATCTTACCAGAAAGGAGTTATTATCGTATAATGAAACTTAATTTCAAAAATACAACTAAATATTTATTAATTGTATTATACCCATTGTTCTTATCAATTTTATTAGAATATAATATCTGTCAAAACTTCAATGACACATTAAAATTCTTAATAAAAAAACCCAACATATTATTATTTAATATTATTATTTGTACCATCTTATTTGTTGTAATTTTTCTTATATTTAAAAAGTCTTACTTATCTATTGCTATTCATGGGGGTATACTTTATATTCTCTCTTGTATTGAATATTTTAAATATAAAACTAGTGGAAGTCATTTGGTAATAAGTGATTTATTAATGACAAAAAACTTAAGTGACGTTGGAAAATTTGCTTCATTAACAATTACTTATCCATTAATTGTTAACTTTATAATATTGGCATTATATATTTTCTTAACTTATAAAAACAACTTAAATTTAAATTTTTCTCTTAAAAAACGTATTTGTAGTTGTTCTATTATAAGTTTATTGATAACTATAATTCTGGCAACACCTATTTCTGCAAAAATTTTTTCAGTCTTTGAAATAGAAACTCCAGCTGCTACTAATATATTAGAAAGTAATGAACAGTTTAGTGATATAGGATTTCTTCCTTATCTAACAAAGACTACATCAGAAAATTTAATGGATATAGTAGATCCACCGGAAAATTATAGCTATGATTCTATAAAAAATTTACTAACTAATAATGATACAAACACGAACTCTCAAACTACACCTGAAAATAATCCTAATATTATTTTTATTATGTCTGAATCATTTAGTGATTTTAGAGTTTTTGACTCTTTAGATATTGATAGTAACATTTATTCTGGATTTGATTCAGTTGAATCTGAAGGATATGTTGGAAATTGTGTAGTTCCAACCTTTGGAGGATATACTACAAGAACTGAATTTGAACTATTAACAGGTTTACCAACTTATGCAATTAATACACCTTCAGTTCCACAAAATTTATTGAAAAAACAAGAGATCATAGATACAATTCCTAGTTATTTTAAATCTCTTGGCTATAGTACATCCTATATTCATCCTTTTAGTAAAACTTTTTATGACAGGAATACATTATACACAGAATATGGATTTGATAGATTATATTTTGATGATAACATGACAGTTGAAATTGAAAACTTTAGAAGATATATTTCTGATAAAAGTGTTTTTAACCAAATTAAAAATGTTCTACAATCAAATGAAAGCCCAAGTTATATATTTGCTACTACTATGCAAAATCATCAACCTTACTATGCAGAAACAGCTGAAGGAGCAGATCAATTATCATACTACTTAGCTGGTATTAAGGAAACTAGTGATCAATTAAGAGAGTTTACAAACTGGTTAAAGGATTTTGATGAAGATGTATTGCTTGTTTTTGTTGGTGATCATTTTCCTTTTTTCACACCAGATGATAATGTTTATGATAGATTAGGTGTTTCTGATGACAATGCAGAATTAATTTATAACCAAAAATATATATTGTGGAATAATTATGATTCTACTATTTTTGATAAAGATATTACTACTATTTCTGCATTTTATATACCTTATGTTGTTACAGACTTAATTAATTCTAAAAATACTGATTTTATGAGCACTATGAAAAGTTTAATGAAGGACTATCCACTTTACTCACCAAGCATTCAAAGCTCTGATTTTCGAAATGAAGCTTTAGATTTGATTACTTATGATAAAGTTATAGGTGAAAATTATAGTTCAGATAATAATAATAATTGAATTTACTAAACTTAAAATTTTCACTTCATTAATTTAAACTTATTTGTGAAGTACTAAAAACTGTTTTAGTAAAAAACTTGACTCTAAAATATTTTAGCAATAAAAAATATTTTAGAGTCATATACAACAATTATTTCAAATCAAATATTATATTTCCTTTATCATCATAACCTAACTCTTTAACAAATGTATGTCTATTTGGATCGTATAATGGATCTCCCACTATCTCTTTATAATTCCTTGCATGATATACTAGCATATCTGTTTCTCCATCTTCTGAAACAGTAAAGCAACTATGTCCTGGACCAAATATACCATTTTCTTCATCCGTCTTTAAAACAGGTTTTTCTGACTTATGCCAAGAATCTTTATTTAACAAGTCACTATTTTCATCGGCTATTAATACTCCCATACAATAATTATAATCAGTAGCACTTGCAGAATATGAAATAAATATCTTTCCATTTCTATTTAGTACTGCTGGCCCTTCATTAACCAAAAACCCAATCTTTTCCCAATCATATTCTGGTTCTGCAATCATTACCTGCTCACCTTCTATTGTCCAAGGATTCTTCATCTTTGCAATATATAAATTTGAGTTTCCATATATATTAGGATCCTTTTGAGCCCAAACTAAATACCTAACTCCATTATGCTCAAATGTTGTTGAATCTAATGCAAAGGATTCCCAATTACTTTTTAATTGACCCTTCTCTCTCCATTGACCTTCTAATGGATTTTCACTCTCATTTTCTAATACAAACATTCTATGATCAAATAACCCCTCATTTGTTTCTGTAGTTCTAGCTGCTGCAAAATACACATACCATTTACCATCAATATAATGAATTTCAGGTGCCCATATATTTGCACTCAACATACCCTCATCATGCTTTCTCCAAATAGTTACCCCATCTGCTTCTGCTAATCCATTTATTGTTTTTGCTCTTCTTATTTCAATCCTATCATATTCAGGTACTGAAGCCGAAAAATAATAATATCCATCTGTATGCTTATATATCCATGGATCTGCTCTTTGTAATATAATAGGTTTTAATAATTCTTTAACTGTCATAACTCTCCCCCATATTTAATACCAAATTTACAATATTTTTTACTATCTTTTTTCATACTCTATTTTCATTATTATATCTTGTGGATAATCACCAAAAGATTTTCCGAATATACTTATTCCACCTATATTTTTTGCATTTTCTTTTATACCAATTCTTACACTTATAAAATCATTGTCTGTAATCTTAAAATCATCAATTGTTTTATCAGATAATTTTACATCATCAATATAAGTGCCTGTGTCCTTAATTCTCCAATATTTTAATAATCCGTATTGATTTATTGTATCTGGCCACCACTGTGGATTATTTCTTCCACGTCTACCCCCAAAATCCCCTGGACTAGTCCATGTTCCAACTTCTATACCATTTATCCACATGGTTATATCTGATGGCCAATCATTTTTATAATGTGGAGCTTCTGAACATATTTCTGTTGAAATTTCCAACATATTTATATTTTTATTTTTTATAAATTGCAATAACAAATTGAACTAATTTCTGTTTATGACTTAAATACTTGAATTTACTTAGATTGAATAGATTTTATCTAGATATATTTCAAATAGTTCTTCTGGAGTTTTATAGTTTAGTATTCTCCTTGGAAGA
>NZ_JAPFDR010000007.1 GCF_026168755.1 Clostridium sp.
AAAATCCAAAATTATAAAGAGAGGTTGGCGTGAATATGAAAAATGAGCGTTTACAAAGGCTTGAGCCGTATGAGTTGAAAGACTCACGTACGGTTCTTAGACGGGAAAAGATGAGTAATCATCTCGACCTAGTCGTCAAAAGAATTTTTGGTAATGAAAATAATCCAAGAATATTAATTTCATTCTTAAATGCAGTAATAAAACCAAAAGATTTAATAAAAACAGTACAAATAATGAATAATGATATAGATAAAGAATCTATAGAAGATAAATTTAGTAGATTAGATATTAAAGCAAAAACTAATAAAAATGAATTAATTAATATTGAAATTCAAATTAAAGATGAACATAATATGGTAAAAAGAAGTCTATATTATTGGAGTAAAATGTTTGAAGGACAACTTACAGAAGGACAAAATTATGATAAGCTAGCAAAAACTATTTGTATAAATATATTAAACTTTAAGTGTTTAAAGACAAAAGAAGCTCATTCAATATATAGATTAAAAGAAATTAATACAAATGAAGAGTTAACAGATATTCAGGAAATACACTTTATAGAACTACCTAAACTTCCTAAAAATGAAGAAATAAAAGATGTATTTGATGCATGGATGGAATTTATAGAAAATCCAATAAGTAATAAACTTGAAAAAGCTGAAATGACTATACAAGAGATCAGAGAGGCAAAAAGTGAATTACTAAGATTAAGTGCTAATGATAAAGAGCGTATGAAATATGAAGATAGAAGGGCTGCGTTATTAGATAAAGTAAGTGCTCTTGAGAATGCTGAAGAAAAAGGTATTGAAATTGGGAAGGAAATTGGGAAGGAAATTGGGAAAAAAGAGGGAACTATAGAAGTAGCTAAAAATTTAATTAAAGCTGGTGTGGATATAGAAATAATTATAAGAACTACTGGTCTTGAAAGAAGTGAAATAGAAAATTTATTGTGAAAAAATAGTAAATGAAGTATATTAGAAATATATGAAGTATAAAGGAGTAAGTGACTATGGAAAAGAAGTTAGCGTTAGAATTAATAGATTTTTTATATGACAGTCCAAGTGCTTGTCATGGAGTAAAAGAAACACAAAAGATACTAGATAAAAATGGATTTGTTGAAATAAAAGAAGCTGATAAATGGGATTTAAAAGCAAAAGGTAAATATTATGTTATAAAAAATGATTCAGCATTAATTGCTTTTGAAGTTGGGACTGGAGATATAGAAGAAACAGGATTTAGACTTATAGGAGCCCATACTGATGTACCTGGATTTAGAATTAAACCAAATCCTCAAATGATTTCGGAAGGAAAATATGTTAAGCTAAATACAGAAGTTTATGGTGGTCCAATACTTCATACGTGGTTTGATAGACCATTATCAATAGCTGGTAAGGTATCATTAAAAGGTGCATCTCCGTTAAAACCAGAAACAAGATTAGTTAATATAAATAAACCATTATTAATAATTCCAAGTTTAGCAATTCATATGAATAGAGAAGTTAATGAAGGATTTAAGATAAATAGACAAGTAGACACACTTCCTTTATTAGGACTTATAAATGATAAATTAGAAAAAGAAGATTATTTAATGAACATATTAGCAGAAGAGCTTCAAGTTAATAAAGAAGACATATTAAACTTTGAATTAGGCTTATATGAATATGAAAAAGGTATGTTAATAGGAATGAATGAAGAGCTTATTTCTTCAGGAAGATTCGATGATTTATGGATGGTTTATGCAGGAGTTAGAGCTTTAGTTGATAGTAGAGAAAATGAGGCAACTAAAGTCATGATTTGTATAGATAATGAGGAAATTGGAAGCTTAACTGCTGAAGGAGCTAATTCTACATTATTAAACAATATATTAGAAAGAATTACTTTAGGTTTAGGTAAAGATAGAGAAGGATATTATAGAACATTAGCTAATTCTATAATGATTTCTGCTGACTTAGCTCATGCTGTTCATCCAAACTTAGGTGATAAGCATGATCCAACTAATAGACCTGTACTTGAAGGTGGACCAGTATTAAAGATTGCTGCTTCTGGAAGCTATAGTACTGATAGTTTTAATGGGGCTGTATTTGCTGGTGTATGTGAAGCTGCAGGTGTACCATTCCAAAAGTTTGTTAACAGATCTGATGTTAGGGGTGGAACTACAATAGGGCCTGTAACTGCTGCAAATTTAACTATTCCTGTTATTGATATGGGAGCTCCTGTTCTTGGAATGCACTCTATAAGGGAATTAGCAAGTGTTAAGGATAATTATTATACAGTTAAGGCATTTACTGAGTTTTTTAGTATTTAATTAGGAATTACTTGTTAATGAAGTTATATAAAAATAAATATAACAATAATGATATTTTAAAATAATAATACTAGAGTTATGTAATGATGATATATTTAGTTAAGAATATAATTAAATATATCATCATTTTTTTGTAAGAGATTTTTGAAATTTATAGATAAGGTTTTTTAGTTTATTGTGCAGGAGGTTTTGGTGTAGAACTATTTGTTTCCTTAGGTGAAGTTGCATATCCAGAATCAATTTCAAAAGTATAGTTTTCGGTATCCATTAATTGCTTGCATTGTTCAACAGAAAAATCAGTATCGATTTTTTTTATAGAGCCTTCTTCTAGATATTTTTTGTCTATTAAATCTTTAATAGAAGTGGTACTTTCATCACTATTAATTCTAATTTTTGAAGTTTCATAAGCAGTGACAACAGTTTTAGCTTCATTTAAAACAGCAACCTTTTTAGCTTCCGTAATATAATTACCGAATTTAGGAATAAATGCAGCAGATAGAATTGCAATAATAGCTAATACAGCAACAAGTTCAATTAAAGTGAATCCTTTTTTCTTCTTTTTAGGATTCAAAGTTTTACTTTTAAATTTCATAGTTTTGATTTCAAATCTCAAAAAATTTTCACTCCTTTATTAAATGGTGACAAAGTGGAATTATTTAACAATATGATTTATAAAGAAGTATAGACTATAAATGAATCAAATATTCAAAAAAAGCTGAAAAAATCTATAAAATTCATATTTTTATAAAAAATTACAAAAAATATGAATAAATTAACTGCAAAAAGGATAAAAAAATAATAGAGATAACAAATGATAAATAAATTTATTATTATAAGTTTTAAATAGAATTTAAATATACTATGTTTGTTATATTTAATGTTAAGCTTAAAATTTATAAGGTTATCTCTTTAAGGATTTTGATCTATTTCTTTCAAAATACATAGTATGCATAGTTATTTTTATGAAATAACAGAGGTATTAATTTTTGAAAGGCTACTTAAATTATATATAAGAAAAGCTTTATAAGTGCACATGATGGTTCGAGATAGTATTTTAATATTAATAAGATTAATATTAAGCATAACTTCGGATATTTTCTATTTAGACATACTGCAATAAGAATGATAAAGAAATTTATCAGAAGATGACTAAAGTTATGTATAATACGCTTGTCAACAAGTCATAGAGGATAAAGGACTTATTTATATATAATATAGTAGTTTAAGTTTATAGTTTTAATAATATTTGTATTATTAAAAAATAAAACTTAAATAAAATAGAATCAAAATCCTTTTAATTTTCTAGACCTTTATCTAATAGAAAGAGTACTATAGAGAAAAATGATAAGTAAGCAAAAATGCTATAATAAGTTTTAAATCTTATCATAGCATTTTTATTTTCATTTTGAGATACTAATTAAAACAAAGAATTTTGCTAAAACAAAGTATTCTTTTTACTTTCCTTTTGGATAGTTTCTTTATTTTTATTATTTAAACTACCAAGAGGGCTGTTAAAACTATTAAGAGGATTTGGAAGCTCGGTATTACTAGATGGCATAACACCTCTAGTTCTGTGTTGTTTATCGTTAGATTTAGCCATAATACTATTTCTCCTTTAATATATGATTTTATTCTATTAATATTAAAGTTATTTAGGTTTGGTGTATTAATCTAAATATTGTCACTATCATCTATATAGCTAAATTCATTACAAGCGATATTGTTAGCTACAATAGGATCTTCAACAGTATTTGCTAAAGGTGTATCAACTCCCTCTGGAGATTTACTTACTAAAAATTCTTTACTTGGTTTATAATAACTTCTTACGTGTGGCAAATAAACATTAGATTTATCCTTCAAGATAATCCCTCCTTGCAACATAAAGTATTGTTGTAAATATACTGCTATGCATAAAATTAATTAGTGATTTAACTTTAGGAATAATTAAATATAAGCCAATTAGTTTTATAATAGTTTATTCCTAAGCATATATAGTGTTTGAAGGTTGGACAAAAAATATGCATCATTCGAATAAAATATTAATTTATAAATAAAAAAATATGAAAAAAGGCCAATAAATATTAAATTAAATACATTGTTTTTAAAAATACAATAATATAAAATTAATGTGAAACTATATATGAAAATTATAGATTTAGGATTTAATAAAAAGTATAAAAGCTAAGTATAAAGTGAGAGAAGGAGAAATTATTATGTATCCAATAAGATTTGAGAATCTTTATTATGATAAAATTTGGGGTGGGAGAGATTTAGAATCTTTTAGAAATAATTTACCAGCTGGAGAGATTGGTGAGTCTTGGGATGTTGCATGCCATCCAAATGGAACTGGAATAGTTGCAAATGGTGAGTTAAAAGGTAAAAGCTTTGATGAAATAATAGCTGAATTTGGACATGATTTAGTTGGTTCAAAAGTAAGCACAGAAAAGTTCCCATTATTAGTTAAGTTAATAAATTCAAGAGAAAAGTTATCTGTTCAAGTTCATCCAGGAGATGAATATGCTCAAAGAGTTGAAAATCAATTTGGTAAAACAGAAGCTTGGTATGTTGTAGATGCAAAGCCAGGAGCAAAATTAATTGTTGGAACAAAGAATTGTGATAAAGAAGTATTTGCTAAGGCTATAGAAGAAGGAAGATCTGAAGAGTATTTAAATGTTGTAGATGTTAAAAAGGGAGATTGCTTCTTAATTAATAGTGGACTAGTTCATGCTATTTGTGAAGGATTAATAATAGCTGAAATACAACAAAACTCTGATGTTACTTATAGAGTTTATGATTATGGAAGACCAAGAGAAATTCATGTTGAAAAGTCTTTAGATGTAATTAACTTTGATTTGGAAGCAGCAAATTTATCAAATAAAGAAGTTGTTAAATTTGATGGATTCTCTAAAGTAGATTTTTGTGAAAATGAGTATTTTGGTATGCAAAAAATTAATATTGAAACTGAATGGAACGATTGTAGTAATGCAGATAAGTTCTTTATTTTAACTTGTGTTGATGGTAATGGAAGTATTGAATGGTGTGGAAATAGTGAAGAAATAAAGATGGGAGATAGCTATTTAATACCTGCAACATTAGGAAAGTATGTTGTTAAGGGTAACTTATCAGTAATTAAAAGTTACCCAATGTAAAATTATGTATGTGCCTCCGGGGTCAATCCAAATATTGGATTGACCCCGAAGGTGTATTATTTTTATTAGGTATGTCAATAATTAAGCTAAAACTTTTATCAAAAAGGAGGTTATTTAATGGCATCACCTAAAAGGCCATGGATATCTGGAGCGATTTATCATATAACTAATAGGGGAAATCGTAAGGAAATAATATTTAAGGAAACCATTGATTATATTGTTTATTTAGGAATTTTAAGGGAAACTTTAAAGTTTTATAAAGAGGATAATTATAAATTAATTAGCTACTGTCTTATGAGTAATCATGTTCACTTACTTTTGAAGACTGGGACGAAGGACCCGAGTTTTTTTATGAGAAGAGTTAATAGTATGTATGCAAGATATTTCAATAGTAAATATCAATATATAGGTCATTTGTTTCAAGGAAGATACTTTAGTAATTTAATAAATAATGTTATAGAGTTACTTGAGGTTAGTAGATATATACACTTAAATCCTGTTAGAGCTAAGATGGTTGACAGTCCTGAAAAGTATATGTGGTCTAGCTATAATAAGATTGTATTAGATAAAGATAAGTTTGAAGATTTAGATTTAAATAGTAGAAAGTTTATGTTGGATATCTGCATAGATGAAAGCGAAATATTAGATTTATTTAATATATATTCAATAATCGAAGAAAATAATAAAAAGGATTTAGAACATAAGGTAAGGAATATAATGGAAGGGGGCAAAATTAAATATAGGAATTATGTTGAGAGTAAAGTTTATTCGGAAGAAGAACTATAAACATATGTAAAAATATGTAACCACCCCGGAGGTCCTTACATTTTATGTAAGGACCTCCGGGGTGGTTACAGAAAGTGGAAAATAGATTTATTAATTGTGGAGGAGTATACTATGAAGTTTGTTTTAGCACCAGATTCTTTTAAAGAAAGTATGACTGCAAAAGAAGTTTGTATTGCAATGGAAAATGGAATAAGAAGAGTATATAAAGAGGCAGAATGTATTCATGTGCCTATGGCAGATGGAGGATAAGGAATCATAGATTTTCAAAGTAAATTTGGTAAAACACCTGTTGGAGTGTCAATGAGAGCTAAAAAATATGGTATACATAGAAAGAGTAGTTGAGAATATAGTAAGGATATTTTGATTATACCAATAAATGTATGCACCTCCGGGGAGCACCCATTTATTGGGTGTTCCCCGGAGGTATATCGAAATATAGTAAAAATTGTCGTTGAAAAATATTTAAGTTATTGGTATAATTATATTTCCTAAGGATACGAACAAAAAAATGAAATTTTATATAAATATTTGGAGGAGTTACCAATGCCAGTAAGAATTGCTATACTAGGTGGACCAAGATGTGGTAAAACAACATTAATTCAACAATTATACGTAGATTTAAAAATTAGGGATATAAATGTAGGAGTTGCTACAGAATATAGCACAGATTATTTAAGAGATAAGGGAATGATTGAATCTATTTCAGAGCAATATGGAATATATTTAGGTCAATTACATTTAGAAAAGAGTTTAGATGGACATGATTATGCTATAACTGACTATGCTACTTTTGTACCGTACATATATGGAAGATTAATGCTTGGAGATAAGAAGAGAACTAAGAAGGAAATAGAAATATTAAATGATTTATATAGCTTAGCAATCAGAGATCTACCACAATATGATCATATTTTCTTCGTACCAAGAGAATTTGGTTATAAGAAAGATGGAGTTAGATGGCAAGATGAAGAAGTTGCTCAAATGGTGGACAAGGCTATCTTAGGATTCTTAGATGCTGAAAATGTTAAGTATTCAGTAATCACTGGATCAACTAAGGAAAGATCTGAGCAAATAATGAAGATAGTTGGAATAAATAAAGCAATTGTACAACCTGTTAAAGCAAAAGAGGTTGAAGAAAAATAATTTTCTTAAAATAATATTTAATGTTAAAGCTCTACATTTGTAGGGCTTTTTATAATTTAAAGGGTTTATGTTTAGATAATTAGAATTATGATATAATAATTAATAATATGAGTAAAATGGTAATATTTAAAATAAGAAAGAAGGTGTAATAGTGAAGAAGATAGCTTTAGGTAATAGTGATTTCAAGACTTTAATTGAAGATGATAGATATTTTGTTGATAAGACTCTTTTAATAAAGGAGATATTAGAAGATTCAGCACAGATAATATTGATTGCAAGACCAAGACGTTTTGGAAAGACACTTAATTTATCAATGATAAGATATTTTGTAGAAAGATGTGATGAAGATAGAAGACATCTTTTTAATAATCTTTTAATAGAAAAAGAAGAGATAATGAAAAAACAGGGAATATACCCTACCATATATTTAACATTTAAAGATGAAAAGCATGATAAATTTGAAGATTTTCAAATGAAATTAGCATTTTTTGTTTCAGAAATATATAAAAAACATTACTACTTATATGAAAGTTTAACTTTTCAAGATGATAAAAACTATTTTGATAAAATTATTAATAGAGCAAGTACAAAGGCAGAGTTAGAGATGTCTTTGAAAAATATGAGTAAATATCTTTATGATTATTATGGAGAAAAAGCTATTATCTTAATAGATGAATACGATACACCTATTCAACACAGTTATTTTTCAGGTATTTATGATGAGACAATAGGGTTTATGAGAAACTTTCTTTCAAATACATTAAAAGATAATATATATTTAGAAAAGGCAGTTTTAACTGGAATACTTATAGTAGCAAGGGAAAGTATATTTTCAGGTCTTAATAATTTGAAGGTATGTACTATTCTTAAACATGCTTATTCTGATAAATTTGGCTTTACAGAATATGAAATAGAAAAAATGCTAAATTATTTTGATGTAGTAGAAGAAAAGGAAGAGTTTAAAAAGTGGTATAACGGATATATTTTTGGTGATACAGTAATTTATAATCCTTGGTCAGTATTATGTTATTTAGATGATAAAAATAATGGATTTATGCCTTATTGGGTAAATACATCAGAAAATAAAATTATAAAAACTATATTATCTAAGGGGAGCGAGGGATTAAAAAAATCCTTTGAGGAGCTTCTTAGGGGAAATACTATAGAAACTACTATAGATGAAAATGTAATTATGGCAGATATTGAAGCTAATGAAAATAATATCTGGAGCTTCTTACTATTATCAGGATATTTAAAGGTAGTTGGGAAGCGAAGAGAAAATAATAAGGCTTATTACACTTTATCAATTCCTAATATAGAAGTAAAATTTATGTACCAAAAAATGATCGAAGAATGGCAAGGTGAAAGCTATATAGCATCAGAATATAATGAAATGTTAAAGGCTTTAATAAACTTTGATTATGAAGTTTTTGAAGAAATATTTATAGATTATGTAGAAAAGTCATTAAGTTATTTTGATGTATCAGGTGAAGAACCAGAAAGGGTATATCATAGTTTTGTTTTAGGTATGTTAGTATCTTTAAATAATACACATTATGTTTTATCTAATAGAGAATCGGGATATGGAAGATATGATGTAATGGTAATTCCAAAAGATATAAGTAGGCTAGGGATTATAATAGAGTTTAAAAGAGCAAGAAGAACTAATAAAAAGACAATAGAACAGTTAATAGAAGAGGCAAAGACACAAATAGAAGAGAAAAAATATGAAACAGAGCTTTTAAATAGGGGAATAACAAATATTAAAAAATTAGTTATAGTATTTAAAGGCAAAGAAGTTTGTGTTAATGATGTAACTTAACTAAATTGTTCGTTAGAGCTTGAATGCCGTGATGACGAAAATTAATGATATTACCTCCAGGAATTGTGTAATTTTCGTTAAGAATTTATATCTTTCTTTCCATAAAAACTGCTAAAGCTTCGAAAGTCACTTCGCTCCCTCAGCTTCTTAACTCAGTTTTTATTCCAAGAAAGATTAAATTCTAAAACTTAATTACAATATTCCTTCCAATAATATCATTAATTTTTCTTTATCACTGGCTTTAAAGCTAAAAGATACAATTTTCTGTGTGACCACCTTAAAAGTTAACGACTTCTGCTATATTTTATACATTGACTTATAAAAAATTCAATGCTAGAATACATAGTGTGCTATGTAATGAGGAGGATGAAAAATGAGAAACTTTGATCCAAAAGAACATGTAGGTCTGTTAATAAAATTCATAAATGGAAGAGTTAACACTAAAATTAATAAAAACCTTGTAGAATTTAATCTAACAGGTGTACAACATGAGATTTTATGCTTCATAAATAGAAATGAGCATGAAAGAGATGTGTTTCAAAAGGATATAGAGAAATGTTTAAAGTTGACTAATCCTACTGTAACAGGCATAGTAAAAAGGTTAGAAGAAAAAGAAATGATAGTTAGATGTCCAAGTAGTGATGATGCTAGATATAAATGCCTTCATGTAACTGAAAAAGGAAGAGAGGTTATATGCAAAAGCTTTAAATTTGGATCAGAGAATATAGAAAAGCAGTTAGTTAAAGGCATGAGTGATGAAGAAGTAAAAATGTTAAAAGACTTATTATATAGATCATTAAAAAATATGGAGGAGTAATCCTCTTATTTTTAATTTAAATACATAGTTACCTATGTATTATTAAAATTTAATTAAATTTGTTAAGGAGCATAAAAGTTGATGCACAAAATATAGCTTTGCATCATCAAAAAGTGTTTATATAAAAATAAAAAATCGATATACAAATAAGTATATTGAATGAAAAGGAGAGGTGAACTATGATAAAAAAATTAGCTCCATATATGAAAAAATATAAAACTCCATTAATTTTAGGTGTTTTATGTGCGGCATTAGAAGCTATTTTTGAATTATTAATACCATTAGTAATGGCACAAATAGTTGACGTTGGTATTTCTTCAGGAGATACAGGTTACACAATAAAAATGGGATTATTAATGGTTGTTATGGCAGCTATATCATTAAGCTTTGGTATTGGATTATCAAAGTTTTCAGCTATAGCAGGTCAAGGGTTTGGTGCAGAACTTAGACAAGCAGAATATGAAAAAATTCAAACTTATTCTTTTAATAATATTGAAAAGTTTAGCACTGCATCATTAATTACAAGATTAACTACAGATATTACAATGATACAAAACTCATTAACAATGGGAATAAAGATTTTAGTTAGAGCTCCTATGATGCTTATAGTGGCTTGTATTCTTTCAGTTACAATTAGTCCTCAACTAGCAATGATATTCTTAGTATCTATGCCAGTTCTTACTATTTCAATTGCTCTTATAATAAAAAATGTTAAGCCAAAATTTGAAGCAATGCAAAAGAAGATTGATAACTTAAATACTACAGTACAAGAGAACTTAATTGGTATAAGAGTTGTTAAATCTTTTGTTAGACGTAATAAGGAAAAAGAAAAATTCAAAGCAAGTAATGATGATTTATTACAAGCTTCAGAAGGAGCATTTGGTATAGTTGTTTTAAATATGCCAGTTATGCAAGGGGTTTTATTTGCTAGTATTATAGGTATTCTTTGGTTTGGTGGAAACATGGTTCATGCAGGTACATTAACAGTTGGTAAGCTTACAAGTTTCTTCACTTATTCTTTTCAAATTCTAATGTCTCTTATGTTACTTTCAATGGTTCTTATGATGCTATCAAGAGCAGTTGCATCAGCACAACGTATAATTGAAGTTTTAGAAGAAGAACCAGATATTAGAGATCCAGCTAATCCAGTAACAGAAGTTAGAGATGGAGAAATTGAATTCAGAAATGTTAACTTCAAGTATGAAGATGATAGTGATGAAAACAACTTAGAAGGAATTAATATCAAAATAAAAGCTGGTGAAACCATTGGTATAATTGGAAGCACAGGTTCAGGTAAGTCAAGCTTGGTTCAACTTATACCAAGACTTTATGATGCAACTGAAGGTGAAGTTTTTGTTGGTGGAGTTAATGTTAAGAATTATCACATAGAAACTTTAAGAAATGAAGTTGCTATGGTACTTCAAAAGAATACATTATTCTCAGGAACTATTAAGGAAAACCTTATGTGGGGTAATGAAAATGCCACTGATGCAGAAATTGAAGCAGCAGCCGCATCAGCATGTGTTGATGAATTTATTGACAGGCTTCCAGGAAGATACGATATGCACTTAGAACAAGGTGGAGTTAACGTATCTGGTGGACAAAAACAAAGACTTTGTATAGCAAGAGCTATATTAAAGCAACCTAAGGTATTAATCTTAGATGACAGTACAAGTGCTGTTGATACAGCAACTGATGCTAAGATTAGAAAAGCATTTGCAGAAGATTTAAAAGATACTACTAAGATAATAATTGCACAAAGAGTTAATTCTGTAGCTACTGCAGATAAGATTATCGTTATGGATTATGGTAAGATAAGTGCAATGGGAACTCATGATGAGTTAATGGAAAGTAGTGAAATTTATAAAGATGTATACAAATCTCAACAGGAAGGGGTGGGTTTACGTGAATAAGGATAAGAATAATATGTCTCAAGGACAAGCTGCGCCAGGTAAAGGTGGTAAAAAGCCAGGACCTCCAAAGCCTAAAAATATGAAAAAGACATTAAGAACATTAATGAGTTACTTAGGTAAGTATAAATTACAGTTAGCTATAGTAATGGTATTAATAATTGTAAATTCATTTGCAATGATAGCAGGATCATATTTCTTAAAACCATTAGTAAATAATTATATATTACCGGGTGATTTTGCAGGACTTGCTAAGATGTTAGTATTATTAGGAGCAATCTTTGGATTAGGAGCAATTGCTTCTTATGGATATGCAAGATTAATGGTTCATGTAGCACAAAATACTATTAGTAATATAAGAACAGATTTATTTAATAAAATGCAAGAGCTTCCTATTAAGTACTTTGATAGAAATACTCATGGTGACTTAATGAGTTTATATACTAATGATATAGACAATGTAAGTGAAGCCTTAAACAACAGTTTTACAAATATATTAGCTTCAGGACTTACATTTGTAGGAATGATAATAATGATGGCTGTTTTAAGTCCAATGCTAATTATAATAACAGTAACATTCTTAGCAATAATGATATTTGTTATAACTAAAGTTGGTGCTAAGAGTAAGTATTACTTTGGAATGCAACAAAAGCAAATTGGTAAATTAAATGGTTATGTTGAAGAAATGATAGAAGGACAAAAAGTAATTAAAGTATTCTGTCATGAAGATGAGGCAATTGAAGATTTCAGAAAGCACAATGAAGAGTTAAGAAAAGCTTCAACAGGAGCACAAACATTTGGTGGATATATGATGCCGATGTTAGGAAACCTTTCTCATATGAACTATGCAGTAACATGTTGTGTTGGTGGATTGCTTACAATTGCAGGAGCATTTGATCTTGGTTCACTAGTTTCATATTTACAATATACTAAGCAAGTAGCTAACCCAATTGCTCAAGTTTCTCAACAAGTAAATGTAATTTTAGCAGCACTAGCAGGGGCTGAAAGAATATTTGCAGCTTTAGAAGAAGAAGTTGAAGTTGATGAAGGTAAAGTTACTTTAATAAGAGTTGAAGTTAAAGAAGATGGTAAATTAGTTGAAACTGACAAGTATACAGGTCACTGGGCTTGGAAGGTGCCTGCATCAGTAGTAAGAAAAATAAAAAATGAAGAAAATTACGATTTGATATCAGAAATGGCAGCAACATCTATAAAATCAGGAGATTCTCAATTAGAGTCAGCAGCTGCATTAACTGATGAAGCAATATTAGTAGAACTTACTGGAGATGTTAGATTCAAGAATGTTGTCTTTGGATATAATGAAGAAAAGACAGTATTAAAGGATATTAGCTTATTTGCTAAGCCAGGACAAAAGATTGCTTTTGTTGGATCAACAGGAGCTGGTAAAACTACAATTACTAACTTAATAAATAGATTCTATGAAATCAATTCAGGTACAATTACTTATGATGGAATAGATGTTAAGGATATTAAGAAAGATGATTTAAGAAGATCATTAGGAATAGTTCTTCAAGATACTCACTTATTTACTGGTACAATAGCTGATAATATCAGATATGGTAACTTAAATGCAACTGATGAAGAAGTTAAAGCAGCGGCTAAGCTTGCAAATGCTCATACATTTATTAAGCATTTACCACATGGATATGATACAGTTATTACTGGTGATGGTGAAGGGTTATCTCAAGGACAAAGACAATTACTTGCTATTGCAAGAGCTGCAATTGCTAATCCACCAGTTTTAATAATGGATGAAGCAACAAGTTCAATAGATACAAGAACTGAAAAACTTATTGCAGAAGGTATGGATAAGCTTATGGAAGGAAGAACTGTTTTTGTAATTGCGCACAGACTTTCTACTATTAAGAATTCTCATGCAATAATGGTTCTTGAGCAAGGTGAAATAATTGAAAGAGGAAATCATGATTCTTTATTAGAAGAAAAGGGAAGATACTATCAATTATATACTGGAAAAGCAGAATTAGATTAGACAAAATTCGGGCTGCCTCCGGGGAACAACCATTATATGGTTGTTCCCCGGAGGCAGACCCATATTTTGTAAAAAAAGTTCCTAAGAGAAAAGGAATAATAACTTTTTCTCTTAGGAACTTTTTAAATTCTAGTAATTATCGCTAGAACTAGAAGCTTTAATTGCTTTCAGATTCAGAGTTGCTATTTGAATCAGAGCCACCGCCAGAGTTAGAGCCACCGCCAGAGTTAGAATCGCCACCAGATCCAGAACCACCACCAGAGTTAGAGTCACCGCCAGAGTTAGAGTCACCGCCAGAGTTAGAACCACCACCAGATTCAGAATCACCACCAGAGTTAGAATCACCGCCAGATCCAGAACCACCACCAGAGTTAGAATCACCACCAGAGTTAGAATCACCACCAGAGTTAGAACCACCGCCAGAGTTAGAACCACCACCAGAGTTAGAGCCACCACCAGAGTTAGAATCACCGCCAGAGTTAGAACCACCACCAGAGTTAGAATCACCGCCAGAGTTAGAACCACCACCAGAGTTAGAACCACCACCAGAGTTAGAGCCACCACCAGGGTTAGAGCCACCACCAGAGTTAGAGTCACCACCAGGGTTAGAACCACCGCCAGAGTTAGAGTCACCACCAGAGTTAGAACCATTTCCTGAACTAGAATCAGGTTTAATAATATCTAGATCTGAACTATTTACATCTTCATACTCTTCATAACTATTATATTGTGAATCAGTATCAGAATCAGTAGTAGTATATTCATCTTCATAATCATAATTATTAATATTTTCGACTTTTGGTAAGTCCTCAACTACAACTTCTTCATCTGGAATATATGCTTCAATTTCTTCATCCAATATAGGAGATTTTTCTTTGAAAGCAAGTGAAGTGTTAGTAGCTGAATTTGCTTGTATAACATTAATTGCAAAAATTGAAATAATAGCAACTAACAAAAAAACAATATAAATATTTTGAAATTTTTTCGATTTAAAATTCATAATTTAAATTCTCCTCATAAGATAAATAATTATTTTACATTAAATAATATTCTATAAATTGAAAAAAAATCCTCTAAAAAGTTAAGAGTGATTACTTATTTTTTCATTATAAATAAGGCTTACTATGAAAATAAAGTAAAAAATGGTGTAATTATATGAAATCAATTCAGGTATAATTACTGTAATTTTAGGAAGTTTCTTAAGATTCTTTTGGTAATATGAACATTTAGAATTATTACATTTATGTATTTTAAAGTGCTTGCGTTGCTTTTGTTTCGTAAGCGTAGCATCACAATAAGGACAAATAAAGACTATTGGTTTAGTTGCGTAATTAGTTTCTTTGAATGGAAGATTACAAACCTTGCATTTATATTGACCTTTATTACCATTATTATCATAAATATATTCATGGGGTGCACCACATTTAGGACACTTAATTTTTTCAGGAATAGACTTACCATTCCGTCTTTGGACGGGTTTTACGGTCTTATTATATTTATGTTTGTAATAAGCGCAAAGGAATTTATAATCTACTTGTTCAAATTTAAGATTAGCGTAGAAAACTTTACACTAACAGAAATGAAGAGGGGGTAACTTCAAGAGAACAACAAAAGAAAGAGTTAATAAATAAAGTTAAAAATTAAAAAAAACAAGGTTTAAAACAAGTAGAAATAGCTGATAAATTAGGAATAACAAAAGGTACAGTAAGTAAGTATTTAAAACTATAATAAAAAAGTTTCCTGAAATGGGTCTTTATAAATATGTGTTTCTTTGCCTAGTAGCTATTTTTAGTTTCTCCTATAGTTGTAAATTATGTTATACTATATTGTATTTATATTTATATTTATACTAGAAATTAACAAGGAGAAACTAGCTTATGAGGAATAACAAAAAATTTAATTATTTATTTTTTGGACTAGGAATTATACTAATTGGAGCAGTACTTTTTAAAGCTTTTGAATTGTACGATGGTATAAGAACTAAGAAAATATTGCAAGAAGCTTATCTTTCTTATAAAGATCAAGGAGATAAGTTTCTTGCAGATAATAATATAGAAAGTGCGTTAATAGCTTATAATAATGCACTGGATAATACTAATGGTGATGATATTAAGAAGAGTGCAGTATATGAGGAAATTCTCAATTATTATATTAGTGATAAAAATGTAATAATGGTAGATAAGATCATTAATGAGGTAAAGCAAAATATTGAAAAAACTACAGACTCACTTCAATCTATTATTGATGATGAAGAATCTAAACAGTGGTTTCCTATTAAAGTTAGTAGTTTTTCAGTAAATTTATCTGAAGATAGAGAAGTTTCTTATAAGTATGATGAACAGGGAAGGATAATTGAAAGTTCAGTTCCTTTATTTAGGACAAATGAAATGGATGGTATGGCAGGTCCTTTATTGTATCATTTTGAATATTTAGATGATGGAATTATTATTCAAAAAGAATTTAATGAGACTAGAGATGAATATGATAGTTGGTATTATAAGTTTAAATTAGATGAAAATAATATTGTTGTTTGGTATGAAAAATGGAATTACTACACAGGTGAAATGATTGATTCAGAAACATTATATCCAGAAAAAGTTATAAATAATAATGGAAGTAAGTATGTTCTTGATGATAATTGGAGATTAGAAGAAGTAATAAATACTAAAATTCCACAACTAACTCCTATTCCTAATTATATATATACATATGAGAATGATTATGATGAGTTTGGCAATATTATTAGAATAGATAAGTTTAAATATGTGGATGAAAATCCAATTTGGGAAAAATATGATGAATATACATATGTTTATTGTCATGCTGAAGACTTGAATGGAGATCTTAGTTCTTTTCCAACTTCTTCAAGAGTTGTATATTCAAGATAGTAAATCTTACAACTATGATAAAAAACAAATTACTTAAAGTTATTTAAAAGTAAGGTTATAATTTAATATTGAATAGGTAATTTAATAAACTTTTATACTAAATGGCGGATTAGATATAAATT
This sequence comes from Clostridium sp., assembly GCF_026168755.1. GTDB lineage: Bacteria > Bacillota > Clostridia > Clostridiales > Clostridiaceae > Clostridium. Next base: position 16,954 of record NZ_JAPFDR010000007.1, read on the forward strand.
ATCTCATTAGATAAAGATAATTGCGAATAACGTACGTTTAAGGGTAGTATCGGATTTGAATGTTTCGTTAAGATTTGGTTATAATAGGAATATAAAGAAAAGACTAGTGCTGGTAACACTAGTCTTCCAGTTGCAACATTTTTTTGTAGTTCGGGGTTGTGATGAATTAAATATTAAGAAAAATATTTATATGAATAGGCGTTTACTCTTGCAGGGGTTGAACGCTTTTTTCATATCCAGAAACTTCTATGTGGTCTTATATCAATATCTTGGATACAAAAAGTCAAACTTTTTTATGTTGCACTTCTGGCTAATAATTCACATTGATCTGGAGTCATGTAATTAATAGAAGAGTGTAGCCTTTTTCTGTTATACCAACCTTCAATATATTTAAATATAGCTATATTTGCTTTTTGAATGTAAATCAAGAACTGAAGCTAGATAACACCGACCATTCTTTATATTCTTGCTCGTATCTTCTGCCCTTTCCCATAATGGACACATCCTTTCTTAACTAAATAATATTTTACTTAGTTCGACTAAATGTGTCCACTGCTTTATACTAACACCACTTTACATATTTATAATGAAAGCTTAGCAGATGAAATTGCTAAGAGAATTGTTGATAAATATGTAGATGCAATAGGTGAACTTGTAGATAATTTAGAAAAGTTATTGTAATAATATTTAATTAAATATTAAGAAGATAAAAGTTGTTTTATAAATTGATAAGTTTAATTTTTATTATGTAATGTGAATTTTAAATAGTATAGTGTATCTGTTATATAAAAATGTTGGTAACAACATTTTTATATAACAGAATGCCTATAGAGGGAAATAGGTATGTTAATAGATAAAACTTAATAAGGATTAAGGTTGAAAAAATGTGTTAATACTCATAACGAGGTGATGAATTATGAGTAAAACCATTAATAATAAAGAATATAGATTAAAGTTATTTAAAGAAAAAATATATAAATCAACATTAAAAATAGAAAATAATATTAACTATAAAAAACAAAATAAATATATAAAATGTCCTCATTGCAAAAGTGAAGAGGTAATAAAATATGGATCATATAATGGTATACAAAGATATAAATGCAAAAACAGCAAATGTGAAAAAACATTTACTAAACAAACTGAAAGTCCTTTTAGATATTCAAAAAAGTTTAAAGAGAATTATCAGAAGTATAAGGAATTATATGAAAAGGGATTAACAATTAGACAATGTGCAGAGATTCTGAATATAACAATAGTAACATCATTTTTCTGGAGGCATAGATTTTTATATAATTTGAAGCAAGTAAATTATGTAGAGAAGCTATGTGATTATGCTGAATTAACAAGAGTAGTTTTACTTGAGAATTTTAAGGGTGATAGATATAGTAAAAGCAAGGAGAAAGATAAAATTTCAATAGTAAATGCGATGAATAGATCTATTGATATTATATCTATAATTGCGGCTAGAAATCATTTAGGCTTTAGAGAGCTAAAGGAAAATATAGAGCCAAGAATTGATAAGAAAGCTATTGCTGTAGCTTTTTTAGATGGAAGACTTCAAGCTTTTTCTGATAAGCATAATAAAATAAATAAAATTAGAATTAGAAGAGTTGAGATCACTCCGATTGATGCAAGTTACTCTATTAATATAAAAGGGTGGTTGAAAAAATTCAGAGGGGTTGCAACTAAATATATGGATCATTATTTAAGTTGGAGGTCTTATGAGTATAAGAATAACTTTCAATATGAGAAAGGCTTAAATAAAGAAGAAAAAAATAAATTACAAATAGATTTGAAAATAAAAATAACTACATATATATCATGGAATAATATTAAGGCAAAAAAGTTAGCTATATAAAAAATTGCTCCTAAGTTTATATTTTAAAAGGAAGTAAGACATAGTAAAATATTAATGTAAAAAATAGAAGAAAATAGAAGGAAATAATAATATGGAGGGGAAAATGAATAAGAAAAAAACAATAATAGGGGCAACAATAATTATAATTTTAGCTTTAATTACTATACTTGGAATATATACATTTAATGTAGTTAATGCAAAAAAAATAAGTAATTCAATAAAGCTTGGTATTAAAAACTTAACAGAAGAAAATTATGAAGATGCAAAAGTAGAATTTTCAAAAATTTTATCTATAGATAAAGAAAATGAAGATGCAAAAGAGCTACTAACATTAATGGAAAAATATATAGAGTTAAATGATTTATATGAAAGTAAGGAGTACTATTTAGCTTCAGAATTAATTACTAAACTTAAGGAAAATAAACAGGTGGAATTATTGGAAGAAAAAATAAATGCTATATCAGCTAAAGTTGAAGAAAAGATAAGGATAATGTCTGAAATAGATAATATTGAAAGTAAAATAAATCCACTAATAGAAGAAAAGAAATATGATGAAGCTATTAAATTAGTTGATAAATATCTAAATGAAGATTTAAAAGAGGAGTATTTAAGCAATCTAAACAATTTAAAAAGTAGTATTAGTAAATCTAAACTTGATTATGGAGAAGAGCAAAGAATAGCAGAAGAACAAAGAATAGCAGAAGAACAAAGATTGGAAGAAGAAAGAAAAGCTGAAGAACAAAGAAGATTAGAAGAGCAGCAAAGGGCTGAAGCTGAAAGTCAAAATCAAACAAGTACTGATACATATCAAATGATTTCAAAGGATAGGGTTAAGGAAATTCTTGATGGAAAGACAGCGGATATGGGAATTACCTTTGAAAATTATGATAGGCCTATTGTATTTGAAAAAAATGGAGTAGTGTATTGGGCTTATAAGCAAATATGGCAAGGCGAATCAGGAACTTTTCTTATAATAGATATGTTTACAGGTAAAGTTATAGTTTCAGAAAAGTTAGATTTTGATCATGGAGAGGCAGATTTTTATTATCCAGGTTATTAAACTATATTTACAACTTATTTAAGTAAATGTAATGAGTATCCTTACTTAGGGGAATTCTTGTATTATTAAAGAAAAAAGTATATAATAATTAAGTTAACTGAGACTCCAAATTTTAATTTCGTTAGAGGAACTTACTCAGTGACTAAAAGCAGTGGAATTTCAATAATAAAAGAAATAAATTTAATTTATTATAAATAATTTTAGGAGGACATAACATTGGCTGATTACATAAATGAGATAAAAAAGAGAAGAACATTTGCAATTATTTCTCACCCTGATGCTGGTAAAACAACATTAACAGAAAAGTTCCTATTATACGGAGGAGCAATAAGACTTGCAGGTTCAGTAAAAGCAAGAAAAGCATCAACACATGCTGTTTCAGACTGGATGGAAATAGAAAAGCAAAGAGGTATTTCTGTTACTTCATCTGTTATGCAATTTAACTATGCAGGACACTGCATAAACATTCTAGATACTCCAGGACACCAAGACTTCTCAGAAGATACATATAGAACACTTATGGCTGCTGACTCTGCTGTAATGGTAGTTGACGCTGCTAAAGGTGTGGAAGATCAAACAAGAAAGCTATTCCATGTTTGTTCATTAAGAGAAATGCCAATCTTCACATTCATCAATAAGATGGATAGAGAAGCTCAAGATCCATTTGGATTATTAGAAGATATTGAAGCAGAACTTGGAATCAAAACATATCCAATGAATTGGCCAATAGGTTCTGGTAAAGACTTCAAAGGTGTTTACGATAGACAAAATCAAAGAATCATAGCATTTAACGGTGGAAATCACGGTTCTACAGAGGTTGAAGCTATTGAAGGTTCAGTTGATGATGAAAAGTTCAGAGAAATATTAGGTGAAGCATTACATGAGAAGTTAATGGAAGATATTGAACTTCTTGATATTGCTGGTGATGAACTTGATATGGAAAAGGTTAGATTAGGAGAATTAACTCCAGTATTCTTTGGATCAGCCTTAACAAACTTTGGTGTTGAGCCATTCCTAGAACATTTCTTACAAATGACTACATCACCACTTGCTAGAAATTCAAATATTGGAGAAATTGATCCATTTGATGATAAATTCTCTGCATTTGTATTTAAGATTCAAGCAAACATGAACAAAGCACATAGAGACAGAATTGCTTTCATGAGAATTTGTTCAGGTAAGTTTACTAAAGGTGAAGAAGTATTCCACATGCAAGGTGGAAAGAAACTTAAGCTAGCTCAACCTCAACAATTCATGGCTGAAAACAGAGAAATTGTTGAAGAAGCATATGCAGGAGATATTATTGGGGTATTCGATCCAGGTATATTCTCAATAGGAGATACTTTATGTTCACCATCTAAAAAGTTTAGATTTGAGGGAATTCCAACATTTGCTCCTGAACATTTTGCAAGAGTTAGACCAGTTGACACTATGAAGAGAAAACAATTCGTTAAAGGTGTTACTCAAATAGCTCAAGAAGGTGCTATCCAAGTATTCAAAGAAAACCATGTTGGTATGGAAGAAATAATTGTAGGTGTTGTAGGGGTACTTCAATTTGAAGTTCTTGAATACAGACTTAAGAATGAATACAATGTTGATATCAAGATGGATAGACTTGCATTTAGATATGTAAGATGGATTGAAAGCTATGATGGAGATATTGAAAGATTAAACTTAACATCTGATGCTAAGAAAGTTAAAGACTTTAAAGATAGAGACTTAATAATATTCCAAAATGACTGGGGAATTAACTGGGCACTTGACCATAACAAAGGGTTAGTTCTTTCTGGTGTAGGTAAAGACGAAGAGTAATTAACTAAAATAATAGTTAATTAATGAAATAACATAAGAAAATTAAGACTTAATTATATAAATTAAAATAAAATGCATGTAGTAAAATTAAAGTTAATGTAATCTATTTATATAGTATTGTTGAAATAATAAAATTAATAGCTATAGATAGGATATATTAAATTTATTACTACATGCTTTTTTATATTATGAAATAATTTATTTTTACTTAAATAAACAAATAAAAACATAATTATATTACAAAGTAATATAATATAATACAAAATAAGTAAAAACATGGTATAATAACTGTTGGAAAAAATTAATTTAATTGTATTATATATGTTTGGGAGGTTATTAATGTATAAACAAATCTTAGAAGAAGATATAATAAAAAAACAAACCAGGAAAATATTAAAATATATTTTTGCCATTGGGGTAGTGGTAATGAGTATTTTTATAGTAAGGATATTTTTAGTTTATAACGATAAAGACTATATAGATTCTTCTGTAATATTTGTTAGACAAGTAAATGGGTTAATATCTGTGACTGCAATAGCTAGTTGTTTAATATTATACAAAAAAACAAAAGATTCTATAGTATTTACATTACTATTAGTGTATGTTGGACTTTCAATAGCATCTATTACAGGACAACTTGACTATTACACATTTTTAGATAATGAATTTAGAGTTAGTAATTATTTAAGTATAACAACATCTTTTTTAAGAGCAATTATACTTTTTATTGCTATTAGACCAAATTCAAAATTACATAAGTTAATAAATAGATATAAGGTACAAGCATTTATATTTGTGGTTATTTATTCCATTATTAGTTGGGAAATAGAAAAGAGAAAATTTATAGGCGAGATTTTTAGTAATGAAGTAATATTCGTTTCATATAATCTACTTATATCTACTGTATATGCAATAGTAGCATTAAAATTGTTATTAATTGGAATAAAACAAACAAAAATTTTATTAGTTACCTTTAGTATAAGCTTATTTTTAATTGCTATTAAGGTTTTTTATATTATATATGGAGTGACATATGATTCAATGAATATGAAGTTAACATCATCTTTATTAACATATCTATCATTTATTATAGTTATTATTGGCTCTATAATAGAGTTATATTTACTGTATAAAGAAGCTGACTATTTAAATAAGGAGTTAAGAAAGTTTTATAATTTAGCTAATAATAATAAACACTCATATATATTTATTTGTGATAAAAATTATAATGTATCATTTATGAATGAAAAAATAAGAGAAGATTATGGTTATAAAATGGATAATGAGGAATTTAAAAAGGAGTTATTAAAAATTAAATTGCCAGAAGAAATTAAAGATATAATTAGTAAAGAAATTGCTGATAAATCAAATTGGAGAGGGATACTAAAAACTTTAAAGAAAGACTCAATTGTAGATTGTTCTATTCAGTTATTAAAATCTGAAGAAGAAGAAAGTCAAATATTAGTTAGCTATATTGATATGTCAGAAACTATTAAATTACAGTCAGAAATAGAAGCTCATAAGATTAATGATGTAAAAAGATCAGAATTTATATCAACACTTTCTCATGAATTAAAAACACCATTAAATATTTTTTATTCAATAATACAGTTATTAGATAAAACTGAAGCCATTGGAATAAAAGAATTTAAAGAAGCTTATGATAAGTATAGCGCTTCGTTAAAATTAAATAGCAAGAGAATGTTAAGGCTTATAAATAATATAGTAGATTCAACTAGAATTGATACAGGAGACCTTAAAGCAGAGTTTGGAAATTATGAAGTGGTATCAATTGTTGAAGATATAGTAATGTCGATAGTACCATTTGCTCAATCAAAAAATATAAGTGTAGAGTTTGATACAAATATTGAGGAACATTTTATAAAGTGTGATCCTGTTATGATTGAAAAAATAGTATTAAATTTAGTGTCAAATTCAATTAAATATACTGAAGGTGAAGGAAGTATTAAAGTAGAGTTAATGCTAAAGGATGATATACTAGAAATGGATTTTAAAGATACAGGTATAGGAATTCCACAGAAGTTAAAAGATAAAATATTTCATAGATTTTCAAGAGTTGATAGTTCATTAAAGAGAGCAAATGAAGGAAGCGGAATTGGTTTAAATATAGTTAAGTCTATGATAGAGGTTCATAATGGAAGCATATCAGTAGATAGCGTATTAAATGAGGGTAGTACTTTTAAGGTTAAACTACCAAATGTATTAATAGAAGATTTACCAATGATAATTTATGAATTTAATAAGGCAAATGCAGAGTTAGAATTATCAGATATATATAGTTAATGAAAAATTGCCTTTTCCTACATAGGGGTTGTACTATATAATAAGAAATAAATATAAACAGGAAGGGGATAAAGAAATGATTGATATACACTCACATATAGTAGCTGGGATAGACGATGGTTCAAGAGATATAGAAATGACAATTAATATGCTAAAAAAAGCAGAAAAGTCAGGAACAACAGATATAATTGCAACACCACATTTTATGCGAGGAAGATTTGAAGTTGAGTATAATGAAGTACTTAAAAGAGTGGAAGAATTAAAACAAATATCAAGAGAAAATAATATAGATATTAATATATATGCAGGTCAAGAAGTTTATTATAGCAAAAACATATTAGAATATTATAATGATAAAATGATAGGAACAATTAATAATACAAAATATATGTTAATAGAACTTCCTATAGTAGAATTTAATATAGATGAAGTAATAAATACAATATATGAGTTACAAATAAGAGGAATTGTTCCAATAATAGCTCACCCAGAAAGATATAAACTATTTATTAAAAAGCCTTCAATGATTAATACTCTTATAAAAGAAGGAATGTTATTTCAATTAAATGCAGGAAGCCTAACTGGTTCTTTTGGAAAAGAAGTTAAGAAAACTGCAACTAAATATTTAGAAAATAATATATATAGTTTTATTGGATCTGATGCCCACAGAGATAGAGGGAGAGATACTGATATTAAAGAAGCATTAGGTATTTTAGAAAGAAATCAAAAAAAAGCATTTATTAATAATGGAAGATTAATGCTTGAAAATGAAGATGTAAATTTTAAGGGAACTATAGTTAAAGAAAAGAAGTTCTTAGGAATTTTTTAAAACAAATATTTTAAATTTATAAGTTTATAAAATTTCTTAATTAATGAATTATATATTTAAAGTTTTAAAATAAGAATTACTTAATAGAAGGAAAGTAAACTTTTATTAAGTAATTCTTTTTACTTTAATCTTTAATACCTTCTTGAAGTTTAGTTAATAGGGAAAGTAATTCACGTCTTTTCTTTGGATAATTTAAATTATTATTAATGCAGTATCTATATAAAGTAGTATTAGGAGTTAGGTAAGCAATTTTAATTAATTTATACTCATCGGGGGAAAGGTTTTTTAGGAGATTTTTCAATAAATCATTTAAACTGGAATTAACAATATATTCTTCTAAATTAAAAGAATCACTAATCAAATCTTCAATTTCAATATCTTCATCTATGGGAATATTAAGGCTAGATTCATCATTATATTTAATTTGATTACGGGCTAAGTTTCTAAAGCCATTTTTAATGGAATTAATAATATAAGAATCAATTGACTTACTTCCTTTAGAAAGATCGTATTTATTAATAGCCTTAATAACAGAAATATTCCCAGTTTGGATTAAGTCATCTGTATCAAAGTTTTTTAATTTATACTTAAAAGCATACTTTTTTATAAGTGGTTGGTATTTTTCAATAAGGAAAAGAATAGCATCTTTATTATTATTTTTAGCTTTACATAGGGTATGAAATAAAAAATTAGAATCATGTTTTGTATTAACTTTTTTTTCTTTGGAATTAGCATTTTCTTTAATTTCTAAATATAAAGACTTCAAACAAAAGGCCCCCTTTTTAAAAGTTATTTAATAAATAAAAAATTAGAACAAATCGAACGTATGTTCTTGGGTATACGTTTATTATAACATATATTCAAAAAAATGGAATATAAAAATACAAAAAAATATAATATTTCTTTATGAGTGAAAGAATAATAAAAAAAATAGTAAAAAATATATAACATCTTTCGACAATAGAAATTAAATAATTAAAATGTCGAGAATTTATATTAAATAAAAATTATAATGGATTAAAAAATATTATTAAAAAAGGAAATTAAAATGTAGTTTTTTACAAAATAAAACAAAGGATGAAAACAAAACGTTTACTTGACAGAAAATTTGCACAATAGCGACCTTTTACGTATTTTTTTTTTGTGATATAATAATTTTCAGATAAAATTAAAATAAATTTAAATTTAAGAAGTTAAAAACATAGAAAAAATATTTAATTTCTAGATTAAAATTTATATAGAAGTTAAAAGAAAAATTTTAATGTTATTTTTTTATAAATTTTTTTATATACATCTAATAATTATTAATAAAATATCGTAAAATGGATTATAGGGGGATAAATGATAAATATTTTAGAGTATTTGACCGAAGTTAAGAAAAATTGTAGAAGTATAGCTATAATAACCTTAAGCTTCGTTCTTATAGCAAGTATATATACAACATTTTTTATGAAACAAGATTATGAAGCTACAGTAAAAGTATTTATAGGAAAACAAAAATTCAAAAATACAATGGAAACCTATAATAATGAAGAAGTTACTTTATATCAACGTTTAATTACTACATATTCAGAAGTTATTAAAAGTAAAAAGCTTATTAATAAATCAATTAATGAATCTAAAATAAACTCATTAAGAGAAGTAGAAGAAAAAATTGAATATGGATCAGTTATTGGAAATTTAACAGTAAATCCAATAACTAATACTCAAATAATTGAATTGAAATATACTAGTAAAAATCCACAACAAAGCTATAACCTAATTTATTCAATGACTGAAAATCTTATAGCATATTCAAAGCAGCTATATCCAACAGTTAATATAAAGGTTTTGGAGCAAGTTAATGTAAATAGTAGTAATTTAATTAGTAAAAAGATAATGGTTATGGGTATAGCATTTATAGGTGGATTAATAGCTAACATAGGGGAAGTAGTTATGATGATGTATTTTAATAATACATTTAAGAGCAAAGAAACTCTTGAAAAAGAATTAGGACTAGCAGTTCTTGGAACTATTCCAGATATGGAAAGTATTAATGTTTAATAGTTATAAGTAGGAAGTGCTTTGCAATTCCTTAATAAATAAAACAAGAAGATTAAAAATATGTGATGATTATAAATATTAAAAATGAAAGTAGTTATACAGTATAATTTACTGCTTTCAATTTTAAAATTATCACTATTAAAAGGAGTGTTTAAATAATGAATGAAATGGAAGAACAAGTAATAAGTTTGTCGGAAATTTTTGAAGCTTTAAAGAAGCGTTGGATTATGATAGTGGCAATTACAGTAGTAGCTACATTGATATCAGGAGTTTTAAGTTTTTTTGTAATTGATCCTGTATATGAAGCAAGTACTAAAGTGTTTATAGGTAAAGAAGAAAGTGATGATGCAGCATATAATAGTAGCGATATTAATATGTATCAACAATTATTACAAACATATGCACAAGCTATAAAAACTAAGGATTTAGCATCAAGAGCAATAGACACTTTATCTTATGATTTAGAGCCAAGTACTGTAATATCTAATTTAACAGTAAATCCAATTAGTAGTACACAAATTCTTGAAATAAAATATAAAAGCAAAGATCCAAAAGAAGCTAAAGATGTATTAAAAAATGTAACTGATGAATTTATAGTTACAGCTAAGGATTTAGTACCAAATGGTAATGTTAGAGTTATTGAAGAAGTGGAACTTCCAGAAAATCCAGTAAGCCCTAATAAGACTATGAATATTGCTATAGCATTTTTATTAGGTTTTATGGTAAGTGTGGGATTAGTTTTCTTAATTGAATATTTAGATAACACTTATAAGAATAAAGAACAACTTGAAAAGGAATTAGATATACCAGTACTTGGAACAATTCCAGATGTTGATATGGTATAGGAGGTAAAAACATGTTTGTAGTTGAAAAAAATCCAAAATCAATAGCAGCAGAAGCTTATAGAAGCTTAAAAACTAATATTCAATATTCTTCTTTTGATAAGGAGTATAAAACGATTGTAGTAACTAGTTCAAATCCAGGGGAAGGGAAATCTACTACTGCAGGTAATTTAGCTTTAACTTTAGCAGAAGGTGAAGCAAGAGTTCTTCTTGTAGATTGTGATATGAGAAAGCCATCTGTACATAAAAATTTTAGAGTAACTAATACTTATGGTCTTTCTGATGTATTACTTCAAAAGCAAAAGGTTATGGATGTTGCTCATGTATATAAGAAAAATTTACATATTATAACTTCTGGGAAAATACCACCAAATCCTGCTGAAATGTTAGCATCTAAGTCTATGAGTTTATTTTTAGAAGAGATGAAGGAACATTTTGATTATATAGTTTTAGATACACCACCAGTACAAGCTGTTGCAGACCCACAAATTCTTTCTACTAAGGTTGATGGAACTTTAGTTGTTGTTAGAGCGGGGGTTACTAAGAAGGAGGATGTTCAAAATTCTATTGCTACTTTAAAAAAGGTTAATGCAAATATTATTGGAACGGTACTTCATGCTGTTGATAATAGTAGGAATAAATATTACTACTATTATGGAGATTAAAATGAATTATAATGTAGGAGTTTGAGACTGGTAAGAAGTTTAAATTAGTCTGAACTACCAACTTATAGTATTATATCATAACTATTTTACGGGGGTGAGAGTATGGAAGATAAATTTATAGATTCTAATTTATTTAGAAATAGAAAACTAAAAATAACTACTTTAGTATTTATAGATTTAATATTAATTTATTTATCTTATTATTTAGCATTTATATTTAGGTTTTATTATGATGATGGTTTAAGAGATATTACATTAATATATAGGGGGCATTTAGTTAGAATATCTATTTTTGCTGTTTTATATGTATTAGTTTTTTACATATTTAAACAATATAAAAGTATATGGACATTAGCAGGATATGATGAGTTTATTAATGGTGTAATAGCTTCTATTGTGGTAATGGCTTTAAATATAGGATTATCACTTTTAGAAAGTAATAGAATTCCACTTATGGTAACAATTCTTGCAGGAATTATGGTTATGATAACTTGTAATGGGGTAAGAATTTTTTGGAGAGTATGTAGAAGAGCTGTTAAGTACGCAGAAGTAGAAAGGTCAAGAGATGTTAAAAATGTACTTATTATAGGTGCAGGTTCAGGAGGAGCTTTAGTATCTTCTGAATATAGAAAGTTTCCACACTTAGGGAAAAAGGTTGTTGCTTTTATTGATGATGATAAACAGAAGCTTGGAACTTATGTAAATGGAATCAAGGTTTATGGTAATAGAAATGATATTGTTTCAGTTGTTAAAGAGAGAAATGTTGATGAAATTATAATTGCTATTGCTTCCATTAAAGAAGGTGTATTAAAAGGGATAATTGAAAAATGCAAAGAGGCTAAGGTTCAAGTTAAGATAATGCCAGGTGTTGCTGAAATGATAGATGAAAAGTTTTCTGTTAACAAAATAAGAGATGTTGATGTTGAAGACTTACTTGGAAGGGAATCTATTAAGCTTGATTATGATGGAATTTCTGATTATTTAAAAGGAAAAACAGTTCTTGTAACTGGTGGAGGAGGTTCTATTGGTTCTGAACTATGTAGACAAATATCTAAGTTTAATCCTAAAGAACTTATAATATTTGATATTTACGAAAATAATGCTTATGAGATTCAAAATGAATTAAGAAGAACTTATCCAAATCTTAATTTAATGACTTTAATAGGATCAGTTAGAGATGAAGTTAGACTAGAAGAAGTTTATAAAACTTATAAACCACAAGTTGTCTTCCATGCAGCAGCACATAAGCATGTACCGTTAATGGAAGATAGTCCAGCAGAAGCTGTTAAAAATAATGTTGTTGGTACTTTTAATGTGGCTAGTCTTGCTAGTGATTATAATGTTGAAAGATTTGTTCTTATTTCTACAGATAAAGCTGTTAATCCTACTAATATTATGGGTGCAACTAAAAGAATGTGTGAAATGATTGTTCAATCACTTGATAAGGTTAGTAAAACTGAATTTGTAGCTGTTAGGTTTGGTAATGTTCTTGGATCTAATGGATCTGTTGTTCCTTTATTTAAAAAGCAAATTGCAAATGGGGGACCTGTAACTTTAACTCATAAGGATATTACTAGATATTTTATGACTATACCTGAAGCAGCTCAGCTTGTACTTCAAGCAGGGGCTTATGCTAAAGGTGGAGAAATTTTTGTGCTTGATATGGGTGAGCCTGTTAAGATTTATGATTTAGCAGAAAATCTTATTAAGCTTAGTGGTTTTGAGCCACATAAGGATATTGATATTAAGGTTACTGGGCTTAGACCAGGAGAAAAACTTTATGAAGAACTTCTTATGAGTGAGGAAGGATTAACAGAAACTAAGCATAATAAGATTTTTATTGGGAAACCTGGGGATTTTGAGCTTGGTGATGTTAAGGATAAAATTAATGAACTATTGAGAGTTGCTATTGGTGGGAATGAAGTTTTGCTTAGAGAGAGACTTAAGGAGTTTGTTCCTACTTATAGGGATCCAGAAGAGCTTAATAGTAAGGTAGTTTAAGTAAATTTAATATTAAGGGGATATTTTGAATATGATATGTGCATTGATTATGGCTGGAGGTAAGGGAACTAGATTTTGGCCTCTTTCAACTGAAGAAAAGCCCAAACAGTTTTTAAATTTAATAGGTGAAGAGACTATGATACAAATGACCGTTAATAGAATTAAGCCGATTATTCCTATTGACAGAATTTTTATTTGTACTGGAAAAATGTATATTAATCTAATAAAAGAACAATTACCAGATTTACCAGAGAGAAATATTATAATTGAACCAGAAGGTAGAAATACAGCACCTTGTATTGCATTATCAGCTTTTATTATTAGAAAGTATTATAATAATTCTACTATGCTAGTGTTGCCATCAGACCATCTTATTAAAAATGAAAATGAATTTAGAAGTATAGTTAGTGATGCTAATACATTTATTAAAGAAAATAGTAATGCGATAATTACATTAGGAATGAAACCAAGTAGACCTGAAACAGGATATGGATACATTAAATTTAGTGTTAATAATCAGAAAGTAAATCAGCGTACAATAATTAAAGTTGATTCATTTGTTGAGAAACCTGATAAACATAAGGCTGAAGAATATATAAAAGAAGGTTCTTATTTATGGAATGGAGGGATGTTTTTGTGGAAGATTGATAATATTTTGGGGAAAATTAAGAAATATTCAATAAGTACATATAAAGCATTAGCTTCAATTGAAAATGTGGAAGACGATAAATTACAAGATTTAATTAATGAGAATTATAAAAATACTGAATCTATATCAATTGACTATGCTGTTCTTGAAAAATCAAGTGATATTTATGTTATACCAAGTGATTTTGGATGGGATGATGTAGGGAGTTGGGAAGCAATTGAAAGATATAGAAAATGTGATAAAAATAAAAATATTCATATAGGTGATATAACAGCTTTAAATAGCAAAAATAATTTAATAGTATCTTCAAATAATAAGATTATTATTGATGGATTGGATGATATTTATGTAATAGAAAATGATGGGAAAATAGTAGTTGGAAAAAAGGATAGAATTTCAACAATTAAAAGCTTAAAAGATATTATATAAGTAATGGGGGACAAGTAAGTGAAAAGATTGTTTGATTTTTTTATGAGCTTAATAGCGATAATAATATTATCACCAGCAATTTTAATAGTTGCTTTAGCTGTTAAGTTTACTTCACCAGGACATATTCTTTTTAAACAAAGAAGAATAGGTAAAGATAATGTTGAATTTGAAATTTATAAATTTAGAACTATGAGAATAGATACTCCTAATGTTCCTACTCATTTACTTGAAAATCCACAGCAGTGGATTACTCCAATTGGGAAGTTTTTAAGAAAAACAAGTTTAGATGAATTACCACAACTTTTTAATATTTTAAAAGGTGAAATGAGTATAGTAGGACCAAGACCAGCTCTTTATAATCAGCTTGATTTAAAAGAAATGAGAACAGAAGTTGGAGTTCATAAGCTTTTGCCAGGATTAACAGGATGGGCACAAATTAATGGAAGAGATGAAATTCCTTTAAAGTTAAAAGTTAAGCTTGATGAAGAGTACCTTGATAGAAAAAGCTTTTTCTTTGATATTAAAATTATTTTTATGACTGTTGTCTCTGTTCTTAAAAGTGATGGAGTTCAAGAAGGTAAAGCAGAAAATAATAATGAAAATGCTACAGTATAGGTGATTAGGATGAAGGATATTGTAATTATTGGTGCTGGTGGTATTGGAAGAGAAGTTGCTTGGATTATTGAAGAAATAAATAAAGCTAAGTCTACATGGAATATTGTTGGGTTCGTTGATGATAATAGTGAAATGTGGAGGAAAGAGCTTAATGGATATAAGGTTTTAGGGGGACTTGATATCTTAGATAAATTGGAAAGTAAACCAGAAGTTATTGTTGCAATTGCTAATTGTGGAGTTAAGAAGGAGATTGTATCAAGTTTAAATGGTAAGTTTGATTTTGCTACGGTAATTTATCCAAGTGTTAGAGTTAGCAAATATATTGAAATTGGAGAAGGCACTATTATTTATCCAGGTGTTAGTTTAACTGTTAATACTAGGATAGGTAATCATGTTGTTATTAGTGGGAATTGTGGAATTGGGCATGATAGTGTAATTGGTGATTTTAGTTCGGTATTATGGGGAAGTTGTTTTAGTGGATTTGATGTTGTTGGAGAAGAGTGTTTTATTGGAGTTGGAACGAAGGTTGCTCAGGGAGTTAGGGTAGCTGATGGGAGAAGAATCTGTACTGGCGGTATTATTACAGAAGATATTATTTAAGGTGGTGAAATGATGAAGATTTTAATTACTGGTGTATATGGAACAGTTGGTAGCTATTTATGTAATAAATTAAAAGATAAACATGAAGTAATAGGTATTGGAAGAAGAGAAAAATATGATGGATGTCATAAATATTATCCTTGTGATATTACTGATAAAGATCAAATTGAAAATATTTTAAAAGAAAATAGTGATTTAGATATTATTATTCATTGTGCAGCACTTGCTCATAATAAGGGGAATGATTTATCAAAAGAAAGATTTATGAAAGTGAATTACGAAGCAACTAAGTATTTTGTAGATTTAAGCAATGAATATTTAAGGCTTAAGAATTTTATTTTTATTAGTACTATTTCTGTTTATGGTGAAAGGTTAGATCAAGATGTATATGTTGAAACTGATATTTGTGAACCAAAGAGTCCATATGCAGTTGCTAAGAAGCTTTCAGAAGAATATATAAGCGAGATTTGTAAAAGTAATTATACAATGCTTAGACTAGCACCAGTTTATTCAAAAGATTTTGCTTTAAATATTGAAAGAAGAAGTAGAATTAAAGGAATTCCTTATGTTGTTGGAAATGGAAAGCAAAAGTTAAGTCTTTGTAATATAAAAAATATTTATGAGGCTGTTAATTATATTGTTAATAATACTGAAACTGAAGTTAATGAAATTTATAATATTTCTGATAGTGAAATTTATGAATTTAATGATTTACTTAAGTTTATTGGTGCTAGTAAGAAGATTATTTTACCTAAGTTTGGATTTAAGGTGTTGCATAATATAAATAGTGTTACTATAAAGAAGCAATTTATTCATGAAAATACTATTAAGCTTATTAGTGATAATATTTACTCTTCAGATAAGTTAAATAAAAAGGTTAAGATGAAGTATGAAATGAAGGATGTAGTGTAGGATGAAGATATTAGTAATTACTCAATATTTTTGGCCAGAAGAATTTAGAATAAATGATATTTGTAAAGGGCTTAAAGAATCAGGACATGAAGTAGAAGTATTAACAGGATTGCCTAATTATCCTACAGGAAAAATATTTAATGGCTATTCTTATTTTAAAAGAGGTGCTAAAGGTTATGAAGGAATTAAGATAAGAAGAGTTGGAATGATTCCAAGAGGGAAAAACAATTCTATTATGTTAGCTTTAAATTACATATCATTTATGATTAGCGCATCTATACGAGTAATTCCATTACTTTTTAAGAAGTATGATAGAATATTTGTTTTCCAAGTATCACCTTTAACTACAGCAGTACCAGCAATAATTTTATCAAAAATAAAAAAAATTCCTTCATATATATATGTACAAGATTTATGGCCGGAAACTTTTTATTCAATAGTAAATGTATCTAATGAAAAAGTAAGAAAAATTATGAAAAAGATATGTAATAAAATATATGATGCATTTGATAAATTATTAATTGCATCAAGGGGTTATGAAGATATATTGGTAAAAGAAGGAATAGATAAAGATAAACTAGAGTATTTTCCACAATGGGCAGAAAATTTTTATTCAAAAGATGATACAAATGAAGAATTAAGAGATGATTTTATAGTTACTTTTGCAGGTAATATAGGAAAGGCACAAAGTGTAGATACAATAATTGAAGCAGCTAATTTAGCTAAAAGTAATGAAAATATTAAATGGCAAATTCTTGGAGATGGTAGTGAGTTTGAATATATAAAAAGCTTAGTTGATAAATACTCCTTACATAAAAATGTAAATTTACTGGGGAGAAAGCCAGCTTATGAAATGCCAAATTACTTTTCAAAATCAGATGCTTTAATAGTTACATTAAAGAATGAAAATATATTAAGAGTTACACTTCCAGCTAAGGTTCAATCATATATGGCGTCAGGAAAACCAATTTTAGCCGCTATTAGTGGAGAGGGAAATAGAATAATTAAAGATAGTAAATGTGGATTAGTTTGTGAAGCTGAAGACTATGTTAAGTTATATGAAAATGTAATTAAATTATTTAATATGAGTAAAGAAGAAAGAAGTACTTTAGGAAAGAACGGAAAAGAGTATTTTAATAAAAACTTTACAAGAGAAAAGTTGTTAAATCGATTACAAACAATTATGAGTTAGTAGGGGGAAGAAGTTATGTTTAAAGATAAAGTTTTATTAATAACAGGTGGAACAGGATCATTTGGTAATGCAGTATTAAATAGATTTATTGATACTGATATTAAAGAAATAAGAGTTTTTTCTAGAGATGAGAAAAAACAAGATGATATGAGAAGAGTTATAAAATCTGACAAGGTTAAATATTACATAGGTGATGTTAGAGATTTAGATAGTATTAATTATGCTATGAAAGGTGTAGACTATGTATTCCATGCAGCTGCTTTAAAGCAAGTTCCTTCATGTGAATTTTATCCAATGCAAGCAGTTCAAACTAATATAGAGGGTTCGGATAATGTATTTAAATCTTGTTTAATTAATGGAGTTAAGAGATGTATATTATTAAGTACAGATAAGGCTGTTTATCCAGTAAATGCAATGGGAATATCTAAAGCTATGGCTGAAAAGGCTATGATAGCTAGAGCAAGAGCTGCACAAGATGGAGATACAGTATTCTGTGGAACTAGATATGGTAATGTTATGGCATCAAGAGGATCTGTTATTCCATTATTCATTGAATTAATGAAACAAGGGAAAGATTTAACAGTTACTGATCCAAATATGACTAGATATATGATGTCTTTAGAGGAATCAGTTGATTTAGTTTTATATGCGTTTGCTAATGGTGAACAAGGTGATATATTTGTTCAAAAAGCACCAGCTTGTACTGTTTTAGAATTAGCTACTGCATTAAAGGAATTATTTGATTCACCAGTTGGAATTAAGATAATAGGTGCAAGACATGGGGAAAAAGCTTATGAAACTTTATTAACTAAAGAAGAGTTTGTTAAAGCTGAAGACCATGGTAATTATTTCAGAATACCATCAGATAATAGAGATTTAAATTATGCTAAGTACTTTACTGAAGGTGAAGGTTCAAGAAGAAATCAAGAAGAGTATAACTCTGATAATACAAATAGAATTAATGTTGAACAAGTTAAGGAAATGTTATTAAAACTACCATATATCCAAAAAGAATTAAGAGATTTTAAAGTAGTTGAAGCTAAAGAAATAGAAAACTTAGCTGAAACTATTTAATAGGAGAATAGCATGAAGGTATTAGTAACAGGAGCTAATGGGTTTATTGGTAAGAACTTAATAGCTAGATTAAATGAGTTAAAGAATTATGAAGTTATTTCAATAGATAGAGATAATACTAGAGAAGAATTAATAAATGGTTTATTAGAAGCTGACTTTATTTTTCATTTAGCAGGTATTAATAGACCAAAGGATGAAAAAGAATTCTTTGAAGGAAATTCGGGGTTAACTGGAGAGATAGTTAATATATTAAAGGAAAATAATAAAAATACACCAATAGCTATAACTTCATCTATTCAAGCAGATTTAGATAATGCTTATGGACAAAGTAAGAAGTTAGCTGAAGAAGAATTATTAATGTATAGTGCAACAGCGAAAGCTAAGGTATTTATTTATAGATTACCTAATGTTTTTGGTAAATGGTGTAGACCTAATTATAATTCAGCAGTAGCCACTTTCTGTCATAATATTGCTAGAGGCGAAGAGGTATGGGTTTCTGATCAAAACAAAGAAATGACTTTAGTTTATATTGATGATGTTGTTAGATGTTTAATTTCATCAATGGAAGATGAAAAAGCTTTAAGTGGTTATGTAAATGTTGATGTTGAGCATAAAGCTACTTTAGGACATATAGTTGAACTTTTAAATAGCTTTGTAGAAAGCAGAAAAAGTTTAATGGTTCCTAATATGGAAGATGAATTTACTAAAAAGCTTTATAGCACATATTTAAGTTATTTACCAGAAGATAAGTTTAGTTATCCATTAAAAATGAATATTGATAATAGAGGTTCATTTACTGAATTTTTAAAGACTTCAGATAGAGGACAAGTTTCTATTAATATATCTAAGCCAGGAATAACTAAAGGGAATCATTATCATCATACTAAAAATGAAAAGTTTTTAGTTGTAAGTGGTGAAGGAGTTATTCAATTTAGAAAAATTGATAGTGAAGAAGTTATAGAGTATAAGGTAAGTGGAGAAAATTTAGAAGTTATAGATATTCCAGTAGGTTATACGCATAACATAATAAATACTGGGACAAGTGATATGGTTACAGTAATGTGGGTTAATGAGGTATTTAATCGAGAAAAACCAGATACAATTTTCATGGAGGTATAATCAGATGAAGAAGTTAAAAGTAATGTCTATAGTAGGGACAAGACCTGAAATAATAAGATTAGCAGAAGTTTTAAAGAAATGTGATGAGTATTTTGAACATGTATTAGTACATACAGGTCAAAACTGGGATTATACATTAAATGATGTATTCTTTGAAGAGTTAGAATTAAGAAAGCCAGATCATTTCTTAGGTGTTGTAGGTAATGATCTTGGGGAAACAATGGGTAATATTATAGCAGAAAGTTATAAAATTTTAGTTAAAGAAAAGCCAGAAGCTTTACTTATATTAGGAGATACAAATTCTTGTTTAAGTGCTATAGCTGCAAAAAGATTAAAAATTCCAGTATTCCATATGGAAGCAGGAAATAGATGTTTCGATCAAAATGTTCCTGAAGAAATTAACAGAAGAATTGTTGACGTTACTTCAGACGTTAACTTAGCTTATACAGAGCATGCTAGAAGATATTTATTATCAGAAGGAATGAGAAAAGAATATACTTTTGTAACTGGTTCACCACTTCCAGAAGTATTTGCTAAATATATGCAAAAGATTAGTGAATCAGATGTACTTGAAAGATTAGGACTTGAAAAAGGTAAGTTTATATTAGTAAGTGCTCATAGAGAAGAAAATATTGATAATGATGAAAACTTTAATAGTTTAATAGATGCATTAAATTCAATAGCTGAAACTTATGATATGCCAGTTATATATTCAACTCACCCAAGAAGTTGGAAGAGAATTGAGGCTAAGGGAATTAAGTTCCATAAAAATATTCAACAATTAAAACCTTTTGGGTTCTATGATTATAATAAACTTCAAAAAGAATCTTTCTGTGTATTATCTGATTCGGGATCACTAGCAGAAGAATCAAATATTATGGGATTCCCAGCTGTTTCTATAAGAACAAGTACTGAAAGACCAGAAGCTATTGATAAGGGATCTGTTATATTAGGTGGAATTACTTTTGATAGTATAACTCAAGCTATTGAAGTTATAACTAAGCAAAAGCAAAATGGCTCTGAACTTGTTAAGGTTCATGATTATACTGATATAAATGTATCAAATAAAGTTGTTAATATAATTCAAGGTTATTCTGATGTAATTAACAGATTTATATGGAGAAAGTAGTATGAAGATATTACAAATAAATTCTGTCTGTGGTGTTGGAAGCACAGGCAGAATTGCAACTGATTTATATAAATTAATAGAAGAAGCAGGGCATGAATGTGTTATTGCTTATGGTAGAGGAACTGCTCCTGAAGGAATAAAGACTATTAAAATTGGTACAAATTTCGATAATTATATGCATGTTGCTAAAACAAGAATATTTGATAAACATGGATTTGGATCAACTAAGGCAACAAAAGAGTTTATAAAAAAGGTTGAAGAATATAATCCGGATGTAATTCATTTACATAATATTCACGGATATTATATAAATATTGAAATTTTATTTGATTATTTGAAAAGAGCTAATAAAAAAGTAATATGGACGTTACATGATTGCTGGGCATTTACTGGACATTGTTCTTATTTTGATTATGTTGGGTGTAGTAAGTGGAAAAACGGATGTAACAAGTGTCCACAAAAAAAAGAATATCCTAATAGTGTATTAATGGATAATTCAGAATGGAACTTTAATAATAAAAAAGATATTTTTACTGGAGTAAAAGATCTTACTATAGTAACTCCATCAAAATGGTTAGCTGGATTAGTTAAGGAATCTTATTTATCTGAGTATAAGGTTGAAGTTATTAATAATGGAATTGATTTAGAAGTTTTCAAACCAACTGAAAGTGATTTTAGGAAAAGGTATGGACTTGAAGATAAGTTTATTGTTCTTGGAGTTGCTAGTGTTTGGGATAGACGTAAGGGATTAAATTATTTAGTAGAGTTATCTGAAAAACTTAATGATAGTTATAAAGTTATTGTGGTTGGTATTACTGAAAAGCAAAAGAGGAATTTACCTAAAAATATTATGGCTATAACAAAAACTAATAATGTGAAAGAACTAGTTGAGATATACTCAGCATCAGATGTATTTGTAAATCCTACATTAGAGGATAATTTTCCAACAACTAATTTAGAAGCAATATCATGTGGAATACCTGTTATTACTTTTAATACTGGAGGAAGTATAGAATGTATAGATAAAAAATGTGGTGAAATAGTATTAGACAATAATTTAATAGGGCTAAAAAATGCTATTATAAAAATAAAGGACAATATTAATCAATATAATAAATGTATTAAAAGAGCAAGTATGTATGGTATTAGAAAAAAAAATAAGGAGTATCATTTATTGTATAATAAGTTAAAGTAGAGGTAAAAAATAAATTTAAAATAATATTAAATATTATTTTAAATTTATTATATATGGAGGAATAATATATGAATTCAAAAAAAGTGATATTCATAGTACCAAAAGATTATAAAAAAATAGGTGGATTGAATATTCCTATAGGAAATTATAGTAAGTTTTTAGAAAATAAATATATAGTAGAATTTATTTTTATACCTTATAAATTTGATAAAAAAGATAAAATAAATTTTATTAAAAAAATTCAAGATGTTAACTGGGAAGATGTTGAATGCGTAATATCATGTACATTAAATCCTGCTTATTCATTTTATAAATTATTTAAAAAAAATATAAAGATTAGAGATATAAAAAAAGTTGCCTTTTTAATGGATAGTCTTACTTTATATGCAAATTCAATTTTAGAGTTTAATAAAATAAAAAAAATAAAAAATACCAAAAAGAGACAATTGGAATATTGGTTGAAAAGTAAATTATATAAATTTAAAGAAAGAAATATATTGAGATATTATGATGAGGTAGTATATGTTTCAAATGTTGATTGTGAATATGTTAAAGATATTTTTAAGAAAAGTATATCAGCTAAATTAAAAGTGATACCTAATGGAATTAAAAAAAATAAAAGTGTTATATGTGATTATAGTATTAAAGAAAATAAATATTTTAATATTGGATTTATTAATACATTTGTTCCAGGGACTATTGAAGAAAATTTGCAATGGTTTTTGGTTGAATGTATGCCTAAGATAGTAGAAGTAGTACCTAATGCTCGTATTATAATAGCTGGAAGAGGTGCATCAACAGAACAAATAGAATTTCTAAATGGTTTTAAATATGTTAAATATTTAGGAGAAGTAGGAAGTCTTTGTGAATTTTACAACTGTGTAGATATAATATTATCAACTGTTGAAAAAAGAAATGGGTTATTAAATAAAAATTTAGAGGCATTTTCTTATCAGAAATGTGTAGTAGGATTTGAGTGGAATTTTTTTGCGTTTGATAATGCAAAACCTAATAAACACTATCTTAAGGCTAATAATATTGATGAATTTATAAAAATATTTAAAGATATACAAGATAAGAAAATAGATATTAATATAATTGCCAAGGAAGCAAAAATTTTTAGTGACACTTACTATAATTGGGATGAAAGTAACAGTAAATTTTATAATGTAGTAGCTAGTAATGAAATTAAAATATATTGAAAAGGATGGTAAAATGGAAAATGAAAGCAGATATATTAAAGGGATAGTTATATTTTTCACCTTATTTACTATTGTAATGAATATAAAGTTAGGATTTATCAAAGATATAATCATTGCTTATTTTATATTAATATTGGGATTAATAGTTTTAATATTAACTCCAATAAAAAAAATGATAACAACATTAATATACACAATATATTTTTATTTTTTAGGAATATTTCAATTACTATTATCCCAAATAGTACCAGAAAAATTTGTTGGGTATAATATGAGTATAAGTGTGATTAAAGATAGTAATCTGAGAATGTATTATATTAAATATTTAATATTATTTTATTTGATATCTATAATTATTATTTGGATTAATTATGCAACCATAAATATTCGTAAAAAGTATAGTTTTAAAAGAATATCAATTAAGAAAAAATATATTTTAATTAATCCCTATATTATATTAATAGTTGTTTCTCTTATAGAATATGTGTTTAGAAGTAGATTTAATATATTAGTACCAGGAAAAGCACCTTTATTACCTAATAGTGGGATTTTTGTTTACTCAATACAGGCAATATCATTATATGTAAAGTATTTAGCATGCGAATATTTTTATAATAAGTATGAAAATAACAGTAAGTTTATAGCAAATGTTATTATGACTTGTTTGATAACTGGTCTTCCAGGCATAGCTTTAGGCTCAAGAAGTACATTTATATTTGATATCGTACATTTTATTATATTTATTATATTTATATTTATTAAAAATAAAGGCAAAATCAAAGGAATTGGGAAATATAAATATTTAATTCTAATCTTTGGATTACTAACAATAAATTTAGGAAATAAAATAAGATTTGAAACACAAGTTAATTATCTAGATTTTTTTATTCAAAGATTTACTGGATTATCAGATGCAATAGCAAGTATATCATATTATATATTTAATGAACAAACTATTGGATTTAGAAATTATTTAAGCAATATTTTAGGAGAAGGTTCAATTAATGTAACAACATATCATACTATTTATGTAATGGGATTTCCGGATACAGGAATACACTCAAATGCGTTACCTATGTTTACAGCAGGATTATTATATGAAGGAGTTTATGGATTGGTTATATTTTCTATTATATTTTCTTGGATTTTATCAAGTCAAGAGATTATAATAAGAAAATTTTTAATAGGTTCAATGAATAGTAAAAAAATAATGAAAATATTTATTATAATTTATTTTTATACTAGGATTTTTTTCAGTTGTATCATGGAGGGGAGAGTTGAGGATATTAGAGGATATATATTAATGTATATAATATTATTAATTGTTAGTAGTATATTTAATATTAATTTAGTTTCAAGAGAGAAATTAGTTATAAATAAAAGAAATGAGGTAATTCATAAGTGAGTAAAGTAGAAGTTATTATTTCTAATGGAGTGCAATATCATACACCATTTCAAGTAAATGAACTTGAAAAATTAGGAGTAAATTATAAGTATATAACTGGACTAACAATAAAAAAATTAAATCACTTAACAAATAATATTGATGAAAGTAAAGTTATATCACTTTCAAAATATATAATGCCATATAAAATTTTAGCAAGATTATTTCCTAAAAAAAGTTGGAATATATATTATAGAATGCATGAAAAATTTGATGTAAAGTCTACTAAGTATATTAATGAATGCAAAATTTTTCACGCTTTTAATGGATTTGCATTAGAATCTTTTAAAAAAATAAATAAAATGAATAATAAGCCGATAAAAATAGTTGAATGTGGTGTTCATCCAAGATATTATAGCAATATTTGTAATGAAGAATTTGAGAAATATGGAGTGTATAGAGAATCTTTATCTAAAGAGTATATTGAAAAATCGGAAAAAGAGTTTAAACAAGCTGATTATATATTAACTTTAACAGATATATGTGTAAAATCTTTTATTGAAAATGGATATGATAGAGAAAAAATAATAGCTATACCTTTAGGAGCAAATATTGAAAAATTTAAAAAAACTAAAGAAAAAAAAAGTAAATTTACTGTATGTTATGTAGGAAGAGTTTCAATACTTAAAGGAGTACAATATTTGTTAAGTGCTTGTGAGATGTTAGATAAGTTAGGATATGATTTTGAATGTAATATTATTGGAGCAATTGATGATGAAATAGCACAAAAAATAGTACAAAAGTATAAAGATGTTAGTTGGGCTAATTTTATTGGTAAAATTGAATATATGCAGTTAAGAGATTATTATAGTGAATCACATGTTACAGTACTACCATCACTAATAGATTCATTTGCTATGGTTGTGTATGAGAGTATGGCATGTGAAACTCCAGTAATAATTACTGAAAATGTTGGTGCACCAATTATTGATAATAAACATGGCTATATTGTACCTATTAGAAATGATAAAGCTATATATGATAAGCTTGTTTATTTATATAATAATAGAGAACAAGCTATTGAGATGGGGAAATTAGGAGAAGTGTATGTTAAAAATAAATCATATGATATTTATGGAGAAAAGTTGAAAGAATTTTATGATAAAATTATTAATCAAAAGTAACTATTAAAGCTTTTAATTAATAATACTAAAGGAGATTATATATGGGAATTAAAACAAGTAAAAATGATATTATATGGAGTTATTTAAGCATATTTGTTTCGCTTTGTAGTAATATTATTGTACTTCCTATTACTATATACTATTTAGATAGTGAAACTTTGGGACTTTGGTATGTTTTTTTAAGTTTGGGTGGAATTGTAACACTATTTGATTTTGGATTTAATCCTACATTTTCTAGAAATATTACATATTGTTGGAGCGGAGCTGAAAAATTAAAAAAAAATGGAATATTCAATTCTAATAAAGGAAATCCAAATTATTTTTTGTTACAGAAGGTAATGTATGCTTGTAAGAAAATATATCTTATAATTGCACTTTGTGCATTAACTCTACTATTGACTTTAGGGAGCATATATATTAGTTATGTGTCAAGGAATATTCCAGGAAATGAAAAAATTATTGCATGGATATTGTATTCTATTGCTGTATTTTTAAATTTATATTATGGATATTTTTCATCTTTTTTAAGAGGAATTGGTTCAGTAGAAAAAGCAAATAAGGCAAATGTAATTTCAAAAATATTTAACATAGTAATAATGTTTATATTATTATTTTTAGGATATGGTATTTTAGCTGTTTCATTAGCTTATTGTTTAAGTGGATTTATATTTAGAACAATTTCTAAAAAATATTTTTTTAATGTTGAAGGTATAAGGAATAATATTAAAAATAATAAAATAAAATTTAAATTTGTAGAATTAAAAGATATATATGATACGATATGGCCCAATGCTTGGAGGGAAGGAATTGTAGCTGTTTCAAATTATTTGTCTAATCAAGCCAGTACTTTAATATGCTCAGCATTTCTTACATTAACTGAAGCTGGGATATATTCAATATCTATTCAAATAATTAGCTGCATAGTTACAGTATCAGGAGCATTATACACAGCATATCAGCCGGAGTTGCAAGCTGCACAAGTTTCTAAAGATTTAAATAAATTGAAAAGATTAATGTCAACAGCAATGTTTATTTATTTAGTATTATTTTTGGTGGGTATATTGTCATTTATTATCATTGGCAGACCATTACTTAATATAATTAAGCCAAATACAATAATAGATGTTAAATTAATTATTGTGACTGGAATATATCAATTTTTATTAACACAACATACATATTATGCATCTTATATTTCAAACTCAAACTATATTCCTTATGTAAAGGCATTTTTAATCTCTAGTATAACAGGAACAATATTTACTGTAGTTTTAATCAAAGTATTTAATTTTGGAATATGGGGATTAATTATTGCACCATTAATTGTACAACTTATATATAATAATTGGAACTGGCCATATAGAGTATTAAAGTCATTAAATATAACTCCATTACAAATGTTAGTTATTGGATATAGTGAAACATTTAGTAATATTAAAAAGTTAATAAATAAACAATAAAAGTGGGAGTTTTATATGGAAAAAATCAAAAGTGATAAGATCGAAAGCATAAATATTTTAAAAACTTTAGCTATTATATTAGTTATTTTAGGACATGCAGCTAATGGATTTAGTGGTGGTTGGAAATTTTCATCAATAAATGATTCAGAATTTATAAAGGGAATATATGTGTATATATATTCCTTTCATATGCCTCTTTTCATAGCAAGCTCTGGTTTTTTATACATGGAGGGAATAATTAAAGGAAAGTATAGTAATAATTATGAGTTTATAAAAAAAAAGTTTAAATACCTTATAGTACCATATTTCATAGTAGCAATTTTTTTTGTCATACCAATTAGATTAATTATAGGATATTATGAAAATAACATAAGTTATATTATATTAATAAAAAACTTATTAATAAATTTATTTACTGTAAGAGATATAGGGCATTTATGGTTTCTTCCTGTTCTTTTTATGATATTTTTAATATTTAATTTATTAAAAATATGTTTTTTTGTAAATAAATTTATTGTGTTGATAGTGTTAATAATAATAAATCTACTCTCATATTACATTCCAGGAATTGGAATAGTGAGGTTGTTACTTCAGCTTTTAATATATTTTTATTTTGGGATACTTCTAAGGCTCTATTATGAAAAGTTAAATTGGCAGAGGTTTGATATAGCTATAATATTAGTTATTATACAAATTATATTATTATACTTAAATAATAATATAATAAATTTAAGAATTATCAATAATATTTTTGTAATTTTAATTAGTGTGGTAGGAATTTGTATATTTATTATACTAGCTAATAATATTTGTATTAGTAAATGTTTATTTACAAAGTCTAGAACGTGGAGATTTATATATAATAATGGATTTAATATGTATTTATTTCATGAACCTTTAATGTATATATTTATGAGTGTTATGTTTGATATGAACATTTTAAGCATTATACCATTTTTAATTTATATTATAATTGGAGTTTATGGTACAATACTTTTTATTAAACTAATATTTAAAATAAAGTTAATAATTAAAGAGATATTTTTAAAGAGAGTAAGGAGAAATTAATATGAGTAGTAATAAATTGTTAAAGCATGCTTATCTTATTATTGCACATAATCAATTTGAATTATTAGAAAAATTAATTTTATTATTAGATGATGAAAGAAATGATATATATATACATATAGATAAGAAGGTAATGGATTTTAATTTTGAAAATTTTTTAAATATGACAAAAAAATCAAATGTTTATTTTATTGATAGAGAAGATGTAAATTGGGGTGGGTATACACTTGTTAATGTAGAAATGATGTTATTAAAAGCAGCAATTCAATATAATTATGAATACTATCATTTGATTAGTGGAGTTGATTTACCAATAAAAACTCAAGATGAAATTCATAGTTTTTTTACTAAGAATAAAGGTAAGGAATTTGTTCACTTTGATTCTTTAAATTTATCATCAGAGGAATATAATAGAGTTAAGTATTATTATTTTGTACAAGATAAAATTAGTAGTAAGAATCCAATGAAAACTTTTTTTCGAAGGTTAGAAATATTAGGAGTTAAACTTCAAAAAATTATTAATATAAATAGAATAAAAGACTTGAATATTAAGCTAGGTAAAGGAGCTCAATGGTTTAGTATAACAAATAATTTTGCAAAATATATAATAGAAAATGAAACTTTAATAGAAGATATTTTCAAATATGGTAATTGTGTTGATGAAATGTTTGTTCAGACAATTTTGTTAAATTCTAAATTTAAAGATAATTTATATTATAAAAATTTTGATAATAATTATAAATCAATTTTAAGGTATATTGATTGGGAACGTGGAAAACCATATATTTTTAAGAGAAGTGATTATAATCAATTAATGAGTTCAGAGCATCTATTTGCAAGAAAATTTGACTTAAATAAGGATTCTGAAATAATAAATAAAATATTTGTAAGGTTAAGTGGAGGTGAGTAATATTAAAAATAGAAAAATAAAGGTAATGAATAGAAATTCAAATTTAGAGCTATTGAGAATAATTTCTATGGTAATGATAGTAACACTTCATATTATAACCCAAGGAGGGTTGATTTTTAGTATTAATCCATTATCATTTTCATATGCAGTGATGGAATTATTTCAAGCTATAAGTTATGTTTCTGTAAATTGTTATGTACTGATTAGTGGATATTTTTTAATAAATTCAAAGTTTAAATTTAGTAAGATATTTAAAATTTGGTTGCAAGTACTATTCTATTCAATATCTATTTATATAATATTATTAATACTTAATAAAATCCCTTTTAATTTAAAGGAACTAATTAGGTCAATGTTCCCATTAACATTTGGACAATATTGGTTTGCAACTGTTTATATAATTTTGTATATAGCATCTCCTATATTAAACACTATTATGAGAACAATGTCAGAAGCACAAGTTAGACTATGGATATTTGTAATGATTTTGCTTTTTTCTATATCTCCTATAAAAGATAGTATAGGAGTTCAAGATGGTTATAGCTTATATTGGTTTATTTGCTTATATTGTGTAGGTGCGTATATAAGGTTATATTATAAACCTAAATATATATACAAAAAATATTTATTTGGTTTTATTTTTGCTACAGGTATTGATTATATTTTAGCAATGACTTCAGTTTGGATCACAGTTAGATTATTTGGCGTTGCAAGAGGAATGTCGTATTTTTTAGCTTATAATTGGATAGGAACGTTTATTGCATCTGTCTGTTTATTTATTTTTATATTGAACTTAGAGGTGAAAAGTCAGAAAGTTAATAAATATATTTTAAGTTTTTCTACTTTAACATTTGGAGTATATTTAATTCATGTAAATCCACATCTTTCAAAAGTAATATGGAATGAAATTTTAGTTACAAATAGGTATTTAGAATATAGAGGAAAATTTTTTATTTATATGCTTATGGTAATTTCTTTATATTTAGTATGCTCGTTTATTGAGTATATTAGGCAAAGAGTTTTTAATAATATCTATAATATTATATTTAGTAGCAAATTAGTTAATAAGATACTTTCATTAAGGATATTATTAAAATTAAAATCTTTATTTAATTATTAAAAGTAAGTAAAGTGTAAGATTTATTTATGGATAATGTATTATAAAAATAAGATAATAAATTTAGAGATTTTAAGAAGAAGTTATATTTTGAGGTAAATAAAAATAATTTCAAAATGAAAAGGTGTAGATGTAGAGAACTTAAAAAGAGAAAAATAGAAGAGAAATTTACGGCGTTATTAGATTTGGGTTTATAATTTAAAAAAGAAAAATTAATTAATATATATGATATTGAAAAAATCATATATATTAAAAAAATAACAATTAAAGTAATATACGTATTAAGTGTTTTAAAAATATTTATATAACTACATTTACAATAAGAAAGGAACTATAATATGTGTGGAATAGTAGGATACATAGGTAAAAGACAAGCATCTGAGCTATTAGTTGAAGGTCTTTCAAAATTAGAATATAGAGGATATGATTCAGCAGGTGTTGCAATCATAGAAGATGAAAAAATAAGTGTAAGAAAATTAAAAGGTAGATTAGCTAATTTAGAAAATGATTTAAATTCTAATTCAATCAATGGACATATAGGAATAGGACATACTAGATGGGCAACTCATGGAGAGCCATCAGATGTTAATTCTCATCCTCATTCAAATGGAAATGCAACAATAAGTGTTGTACATAATGGGATTATTGAAAACTATATGAAGTTAAGAGAATGGTTAACTTCTAAAGGGTATGAATTCTTATCAGAAACAGATACAGAGGTTATACCAAACTTAGTTGATTACTATTACAGAGATGGAAGAAATCTTTTTGATGCAGTAGTAAAAGCTACAGCTAAATTAGAGGGAAGTTTTGCTATTGGAGTTATTGCTAATAATGAACCAGATAAGATTATTGCAGTAAGAAAAGATAGTCCACTTATAGTTGGATTAGGAGAAGATGAAAGCTTTATAGCTTCTGATATCCCAGCAGTTTTAAACCATACTAGAGATGTTTATTTATTAGAAGATAAGGAATTTGTTATCTTAACTAAAGATGGTGTTGAACTTAGAACTGAAGATGGTGAAAAGATTGAAAAAGAAGTTTATCATGTAACTTGGAATGTAGATGCTGCTGAAAAAGGTGGATATGAAGACTTTATGCTTAAAGAAATTCATGAACAACCAAAAGCAGTAAGAGATACTTTAGCAGGTAAAATTGCATTAGGAAAAGAAATAACTTTAGATAATGTTAAGTTTACTAAAGAAGAATTAGAAAACTTTGATAAAGTTTATATAGTAGCTTGTGGAACAGCTTATCACGCAGGTGTTGTAGGTAAAACTGTTATAGAAAAACTAGCTAAGATCCCAGTAGAAATTGACGTAGCATCTGAATTTAGATATAGAGAGCCATTAATAACAGATAAAACTTTAATAATAGTTGTATCTCAATCAGGAGAAACAGCAGATACTCTTGCAGTTCTAAGAGATGGTCAAAGACAAGGAGCTAGAGTTCTTGCAATAACTAATGTTGTTGGATCTTCAGTATCAAGAGAAGCTGATGATGTTATATATACATTAGCAGGACCAGAAATTGCAGTTGCATCTACTAAGGCTTATGTAACTCAATTAGCTGCATTCTATATTTTAGGATTATACTTTGGTAGATTAAAGGAAACTATTACTGAAGAATATGCTGAAGAAATTAAAGGTGAAATGCTAACAATTCCAGAAAAGATAGAAAAAGCATTAGAAATGAAGGAAGAGCTTCAAAAGTATGCTGATAAGCACTATAATCATAGAGATATATACTTCTTAGGTAGAGGATTAGACTATGCTGTAGCTATGGAAGGTTCTTTAAAACTTAAAGAAATTTCTTATATTCACTGTGATGCTTATGCTGGTGGAGAATTAAAACATGGACCTATTGCTCTAATAGACCAAGGGACTGCAGTTATTACATTATTAACTCAAGAGTCTTTAAAGGATAAGATGATATCTAATGTTAGAGAAGTTTCTACAAGAGGTGGAAATATATTTGCAGTAGTTAATGAGGGAGATGAAACTTCTAAGGAAGTTGTTGATTCGTTAGTTTATATTCCTAAAACTATTGATTTATTAACTCCAATGATAAGTGTTGTACCACTTCAATTAATATCTTATTATGTTGCAAAACAAAAGGGTTGTGATGTTGATAAGCCAAGAAATTTAGCCAAGTCAGTTACTGTAGAATAATCTTAAATATTGAATGATAACCTCTATATTAAATTATGGAGGTTATTTTGTAAAATTTATTAATTCATAAATATGTGTAAAGGGGAAGTGAAGTAATTAGATGAAAAAAGGAAGTAGAATTAGTTTAGTTATTTTAGGAGTTACTCTAAGTATACTTTTAATTATTGTAGGAGGAGTATATTGGTATGGTAGTCATCTATTTAATAAAATCGAAAAAGTTGAAATAGATACAAATGATGTAGGAATAAAAGAAGAAGTTCAAGAAAAGTTATCAGAGTATAGTGATAGTGTAATAAATATTGCTTTATTTGGTATAGATGCACAGGATGGAGAAGCAGGAAGATCAGATTCAATAATAATTGCTACAATAGATACAACTCATAAGAAGCTAAAGTTAACATCAATTATGAGAGATTCATATGTAACAATAGCAGATAGAGGTCAAGATAAGATAAATCATGCATATGCTTTTGGAGGTGCTCAATTAGCAATAAAGACACTAAATGAAAATTTTGATTTAAACATAGAAGACTTTGTTGCAGTTAACTTTACAACAATGCCTAAAATAATTGATAAATTAGGTGGAGTTACTATTGATATAACTAGTGAAGAAGTAAGTCATATTCCAGGAATTGATAGTGCTGGTACATATACTTTAACTGGTGAACAAGCTCTTGCATATTCAAGAATTAGATATGCAAGTGGTGGAGATTATGTAAGAACAGATAGACAAAGAACTGTATTAAATAAAGTTTTTGAAAAGATATTAGCTACTAATGTTACACAATATCCAAGTTTATTAAGTGAAGTTTTACCTATGGTTAAGACAAGCTTAAATTATTCAGAAATATTAGATTTAGGAAATGAAGTATTGAAAATGGGAGCAACTAATTTAGAGCAAGAAAGATTCCCAAGAGATGAGTATTGTGAAGGAAAGATGATAAGTGGTATATATTACTTAACTTTTGATAAGGAACAGACAGTACAACAATTACATGATTATATATTCGATGATATAAAAAGTTGGTAATATAATAGTACAAGAAACTGAACTTTTAATTAGAGTTATGCCTGAAGGGGAAAAGTGGGGGTAGATAATGTTTGTTATTACTCAAAATATGTTTTTGGCTCTTGGAGCTGTATTATGTTTATATTTTAAAAGAGATTTATTGTTTAAGCTTATAACAGGAAAAAATATATATAGTGATTTAAATTTAAAAGAAGAATTAATTAAGCTAATATTTAAAATATATATAGTAGGTGTTATTTCCAAAGTATATTTTCCTTTTACTTTGGCTTGGGGAGAATATATTAACTTTAAAGAACCAGTAATTATATTAAGTCCTCTTTATAGTATAGAGATTATTTATCAGCAAGGAGGAATAATGAATCTTATTTATAATTTAGTGGGTAATCTTCTTTTACTTATGCCAATGGGATTTTTTATTTCATATTATTTTAGTAATATATTTAATACATTAAAAAGAGTTTTTATTTCTATGTTTTTAATATCTTTATTTATTGAAAGTACTCAAGTTGTATTATCTTTAATTGTTCCTAATATATGTAGATTTTTTGAAATAAATGATTTAATACTTAATAGTATTGGTGGAATAGTAGGATGGAAGTTGTATAATAATTTAATTTATATGAAGAGTATGGA
The DNA here is from genome assembly GCF_026168755.1 of Clostridium sp. Taxonomy (GTDB): domain Bacteria; phylum Bacillota; class Clostridia; order Clostridiales; family Clostridiaceae; genus Clostridium. Next base: position 51,444 of record NZ_JAPFDR010000007.1, read on the forward strand.
TTTACTCAATGAATAAGTAAATGATTTATATGTCAAATTGTAAAATAAATTAAATGAATGTAAATAAATTTACAAAACACGTTGAAATAAGTAAGTAACTTTAGAAAATAGTCAAAAAAATTAAGTAAAAATATTGAAGAGATTACACTTAATATGGTAAAATATAGTTAAATAATAAAAAAGTGTAAAAACTTATATTTATTATTTAATAAATATTATTTATTTTATAAAAAATAAAAAGAGCAAAAGTAGGGCTAACTACATTTACTCTAAAATGTTATTGAATACCATAAGTATACAATTAATCATAACAATTATATTGTATTACACTTTGTAAATATCTTCAATAACTTTTCTAAATACAATTAGGAGGTTAAAAATAATAAGCATAGAATATTTTGTTTTTTAGTTAAAAATAAATAATATTTCATTTTATTATGGCGTTATGGGGGAATTGAAAGTGGGGAATAATAATTTTGATATATATAGTAAATATATTAAGACCTTTAATTCATTATTTATTAAAAATGATGATATAGAAAATGAGCTTAACAAAGAAAAGGAATATATTGAAAGCGAGTTATTTGAAATCTATGAAAAAAAGTTTATGGAGGAGTTCCTTACTACTGTATTTCAACTTGGATTAAGTGCAATGAGAAATAGTAATTTTATTAAGGAAAGTAATGACAAACATTCTTATAGTAATACAAAGAATGAACAAGTAGTAACAAAAATTGATTTTATTGATTATCAACAAAAGGAATGTAAAGGTTTAAATAAGAGGGATAAGTTTTATAGAGAATGTAGTAATTGTATTTTAAATGATAAGAAATCAGTAATTAATATGAAGAAAGTTGATAATATATGGACTTATAATAATATTGAAGTGGACTTTATAAATTTTACTGCAAAAGTAAATGGGGAATATGTAAAATTGGGAATGATACCAATTAAAATATTAAAGCTTTTATTAGAATATGAAGGACAGGTTTTGAGTAGAAGTCAGATTTTAGATAATATATGGGGAAATGATATATCATTATGTGATAGAACCATAGATGTTCATATTAGTAATTTGAAGAGAACTTTAACGTTGGATACTTGTATTCAAAGTATTAGGTATATAGGATATAAGATTAATTTATAGTATTTTTAAACTCAGAGGTGAAATAATTTCATTTCTGAGTTTTTTTGTATGGAAATATACCCATTTTACAATTTTAATAAAAAACTTTCTGTAATTTATATTCCCTTAATATTTCAGGAGTAAACTTTAATTATTAAATGGAATCGGGGGTATAAATTATGAAGAATATTAAGAATATTATTAATCAAAGGGAGGAACTTATAAAGTCTTTAGCTATTTTGAAAGTAAAAAAGTATCTTTCAATTATTGATGAAAAAGAGTTTACAGAAGAGGTAGTAGATATTTATTCTAATGAATATTATTGTGGAGTTATAGAAAATCTTTCACATATTTCTTTTAATGAAGTTGTTCGAAGAATTGAGGAAATAAAAGAGAGTGATATGGAGCTTAAGGTTTTATTTAATGAAAAAGTGATGATTCAGCTTAAGGGATATTTTACTACTAAAGTTTGTGATGTAATTTTATTAACTAAAAATAGTATTGAAGTAATTAAAATAATATCTAGGGAAGAGGATATTATTAATATTTATGAGTCACCAGAAATGAAGATAATTGGCCTTGGAGTTATAGATAAGTTCTTAACTCAGACAAGTAGTGAAGTAATTAATTTAACAGTAATTCAACCTAATATATTAATAGTATCAATATTTCAAGTAGGAGTAGAAGCTCTTTTACATCAGTGTGAATATACACTAATTTAGCAAAGCTATACCCTGGGATGTTGGAAAAATCACATCTCTAGGGTATATAGAAAGGTGGGTTTAAGTTATGGAAAAGCATTTAGATATATTACATAAGCTTGTATTAGATAAGGGAATTAACAGAAGAGAAAGAGACATGCTTATTGCGTTAAAGGCATTTGATTTTGAAGACAGTAATGTTATTTCGGTAGGATTACAGACTTTATTAGATTATTTTTGTATTAAAAATAAGGAATCTATTTATAGTGTGTTGAGAACATTACAATCTAAGAATTATATAAGAATTGAAAAGAAAAATGGAATGAGAAATGTATATGTGATAATAAAGGATTATTTGTTGGGTAAGTATGTTGAAGATAGTGGATACAATGGTGAAACTAGTGATGCACAGGGTAGTTACACTAGTGTACCTAGTTGTGAAGAAAGTAGGTACACTGATGAAACTAGTGGAATAAGTGGATATGCTGATGTATCTGGTTGTGAGAAAGGTAGATACAAAGATGTACCTAGTACTAGATACGATGATGTATCTGGTGATGCACAGGGTAGTTACATTGGTGTACCTAGTTGTGAAGAAAGTAGGTACACTGATGTAACTGGTGATATAAGTGGACATGATGATGTATCTGGTTGTGATGAAGGTAGATACAAGGATGTACCTGGTACTGGATACGCTGATGTATCTAGTAATGGCCAAGGGGGATACGATAATGTATCTACTTCACATAATAATATATATATAAATAAAAATAATAATAAAATATATATAAATATAATTAATCATTGGAATAGTAAGAAAATAGGTAAATCTGTTAGTTTAAATATTAAAGTTATAGATAGTATAAATAAGGCTATGACTAAATATAACTTTGATGAAATTAAAAAAGCAATTGATAATTATGCCAAGGTTTATAACAGTGATTATTTCTATGATTTTCAGTGGCACTTGTCATACTTTTTAACTAGGGATAATGCTATAGGAAAGTTTGTTGACAATGGAGATATATGGCTGAGATATAAGAAAAAATATTATACTCTTAGGGATGAATATGAGGAGTGGGGAATAAATACAGAGGATTATATAAATAGTATATAAGATTATAGGGGGAGAATATTATGTTAGATAATGGTCAAGTACAATTAGAGCAAGAAATATTAAGTTCAATTCTTAAAAATAGTGAACTTATAATAACAGCAAAGGAAGTTATAAAGCCGTATATGTTTTTGTACGAGCCTCATGTAAATATTTATTTAGGTATTATGGAAATGGTTAATAAAAAAATGTCTATTGATTTGGTTAACTTTTTAGAATATCAAAGAGAAAATATTAATTCTATGGATGGAGTTTCTTATGTTACAGAAATATATACTTGCAATCCAAGTGATTCTGGGTTCAATACAAAGCTTGAGCTACTTATTAGGGGATATAAAAAGCATTTGTATGTTGAAATGGGTAATAAGATTTTAAGAGGTATGTCTATTGATGAAATTGAGGCTGAGGTTGAAAATACTAAGGTTAATATTCATAAATGCCAAATTAAGAAGGAATTAGATATAACACAAGAATATGATGAGTATTTAACTTGGCTTTATAATGAGAATAGGGATGAAGGGATAAAAAGTGGATTTTATTATATTGATAAATATTTGGGGAATTTTCAAAAGGGAAGGCTTATTACTGTTTTTGCTAGAAGTGGTGTTGGGAAAAGTACATTTTCTATACAGGCAGCAGCTAATATGGTTTTTAGTGGAGCAAAGGTTTTTTATGGTAGTGCAGAAATGAGTACTAATCAAATATTTAATAAGATGGCAGCAAGTGCATTATCATTATCTAGTAATTCTATTGATGAGGATAGTATTTTGGTTGAGCAAAAGGACAGTATTTCTAAGCTTATGGCTAAGTTAATGAGTAGTAGTTTTTATGTTTCTACTGAAACTGATCTTGATAAGTTTATTCATGAGATAAAAGTGTATAAGCTTCAAAATAATTTAGATGTTGTTTTTGTTGATTATATTAATAAGTATGTTGATTTTGGTGAAAAGGATATTATGACAAATAAGCTTGGGAAGATTAGTGGTAAACTTAAGACTTTAGCTATGAATGAGGATATATGTGTAGTTTTGGTGGCTCAGGCTAATAGGGTAGTTGATAAGAGAACAGGAGATATTGCAGTTGAGAAGATTGATTCTAGTGATATTCAAGATAGTGCTAGAATTGAACAGGATAGTGATCAAGTTATTGCTCTTTATAGGAATATTAAGCTTGATGATAAGCAGTATAGAGACATGCTATTTAAGCAGGGTAAGCTTAATTATAATTCTAAGGAGGCGGATAAGAATCCTGAATGTATGAATGCTGTTATTATTAAGAATAGACATGGGCAACGTGGAACTTGTGCATTGAGATGGAATGGGAGGTATTCACGAGTTAGTGATTTTTAGGGATTTGTAATAAGGTCATCTTAATAAAGTAGATTTTGTGTTTATAAATAAATATTTAGGTTATATAATATATATAGGTTTATAAAAAACTTATATATGATAGAAGTTGGAGGAGTTAACTATGGTAAAGAGTTCAGAAATTATATATCATGGAAGTTATATGGAGATAGAATTTCCTGAAATCCGAAAACATAGATTTACAAAAGATTTTTCTTGGGGGTTTTATTGCACTAAAATAAAGGAGCAAGCAGAAAGATGGGCAGAAAAGTTTAATACTTCAATAGTAAATGTTTATGAAGTTAAGGATATTGATTCTTTAAATATTAAAAGGTTTGAAGATTATACTGATGAATGGCTTGAGTTTGTAGTTAAATGTCGTAGTGGAAGTACTCATGAATACGATGTGGTTATAGGTCCTATGGCAGATGATACTATCTATGACTATATTGAAGCATATACACATGGGCAAATGAATAAGGAGAAGTTTTTCGAGTTAATGAAATTTAAATATCCTACTCATCAAATAAGTTTTCATACAATTAAAGCTTTAGATTGTATAAATTTTAGAGAAAGTTATGAAGTTCATTAAAAATCCGACGGATCCAGTAAATTTCCAGTTGTATTTTAAAAATGAATGATGAAAATATTGAATTTAATAATACTGTAGAATTGATACCAGGAATATATGATATAAGGGCATTAGATGTTGTACTTAGATCAGAAACTGAAAGTATAATCTAGTGATGGGGAAATAGAGGATATATATACTAATAGTACATCTTTACCTGAATATTTAAATAAAGATAAGAGTAAAGGAATAAAGTATAGTGATAAAAGTCAAAGATAATAAGTGAAACTAACTTCAAGTCGGGAGAGTAGATAGATTTGTTTATTACTAGAGTGTAAAATAATCTGTGTAAACTCTTGTAAATAATGAGCAATTTTCAAAATCTAAATTTTATTTAGTTTACACAAAGTTTTTTACAGGGCCCCATTTCATCTATAATAATTTTTCTATCTCAATTTTTTCTAATCCTGTAATACTACTAATAGTATTTATATCAAGTCCCGCTTTCAAAGAATTTTTAGCTACTTCTATAGCTTTATTTTTCTCTCCCTCCTTTTTCCCAATTTCATTTCCAATTTCTATTCCCTTTTCTTCAGCATTTTCAAGAGCGCTTACTTTATCTAATAACGCAGCCCTTCTATCTTCATATTTCATTCTTTCTTTATCATTAGCACTTAATCTTAGTAATTCACTTTTTGCCTCTCTGATTTCTTGTATAGTCATTTCAGCTTTTTCAAGTTTATTACTTATTGGATTTTCTATAAATTCCATCCATGCATCAAATACATCTTTTATTTCTTCATTTTTAGGTAATTTAGGTAATTCTATAAATTTAGTCAATCTAAATCAACTCCTTATTAACCGCAATATCTTATTTATATTATACTATGTTGATAAGATAAAGTAACTTTAATTTTTAATACCCCAAATATTTTATCTTTTCTGAAATATATAAATTTTATAAGCTAGTTACTATTTTTATATCATTAATAAAATATATTGTAGAAAATAAGTGAAATTAGTATTAAATAGGTATTTCGATGTATAATTACCATAAATAAAAGTTGCCACAATTAAGGAAAACAATTGGTATAGTTTAAAGTTAAGAAAACGAATACAATAATATTGTAAGGTAGCTAAGGAGGTAAAGGGTTGATAATTCTTACTAAAAGACAAATAAAAATAACTAACTTTCTAGAAAATAAACTAGAATGGACAACTATAGAAAATATAGCTAAAGCATTTGATGTCAGTGAAAGAACAATACGAAATGATTTAGATTCTATAGGAGCATTTTTACAAAAAAATAATATTGAATTAGAAAGAAAGCCAAGATTAGGAGTTAAGATTAACTTAAAAAGAAATCAAAATATCAACAATATACTGAAAGAGTGTACTAATAAGTTATATACAGCTGATGATAGAGTTATTATGATAGCAATAATATTGTTAATAAGAAATAGTACAACTATTGAAAAATTATCAGATTATATCCAAGTAAGTAAAAATACATTAGTAAATGATTTGAAAGCATCTGAAGAAATATTAAAGAGTTTAGATGTTGAACTTGCCAAAAAATCATATTATGGAATCACTACAAAAGAAAATAATTATGAAAAGGTAGCAAATGCTTTCTTAGTATTATTCCATAAGCTTGAAGAGAGATATGAATATGAAGTATACAAGCTTTTGTATGAAAATAACAGCTTAGATAAAAACATAATACGAAACATTATAGAAGCTGTTGAAGAAAATAATGATATTCAATATACAGAAGAAGCTTATGAAGAGCTAGAAATAATTTTATTATTAACTATGTATAAAAGTATAAATTCCAAGAGTGAAGATGAAAATTATAAAAGTAATTTATTAACTAAAGAAAGTGTTTTTCTAAAAGAAATTATAGAAAAGTTTTCACTAGTAAAAGTTAATGATGAAAGAATATCTTATTTGTTTAAAGTATTTAAAGGAGCTAAAAGATCTAAGTATATTACTGAAAATAAAGAAGAATTAGATGTTGTTGTTAATGAGATAGTAGAAGAGCTATGCGAAATACTTAATATTAAAGTTGATAATGATAATGATAATGAATTTTTAATGCAAATGGCAATGCACTTAAATGTAGCAATCTATAGATTGAAAAATAATTTGATAATAAGTAATCCTATGTTAGAAGAGATTAAGTATAAAATGTCTTTCATATATAATGTTACAGAAAAGGTATTAAATAATAAAAAGAAAGTTATTGGAGTGGAGTTTCCAGATGCAGAAATAGCATATATGGCAATGTATTTTGAAACTTTATTTGAAAAGTATGTTAAAGGTAATTTAAATTCTAAAATTTTAATTGTATGTAATGGAGGATTAGCAACATCAAGTTTATTAAAGTCTAGAATAAATTTAATGATACCAGAAGTAACTATTGAGGGTATATGTAGATTAAAAGATGTTAATTACTATTTAAATAATACTGATATCGACTTTGTAGTAACTACAGTACCATTAGAACTAAAGGAATATAAAGTTATAAAAGTAAGTCCATTATTAGAGATTGAAGATTTAGAGAGAATTAAAGCTGAAATTTATAATAAGTGGTATGAAAAGAATTGTAAGTATTTAATTGAGAAAGTTAAAAGTGAAGATACAACTGATATAGCAAGAATAATACCTGAAAAATATGCTCAGTTTAATTTAGTTATAGATGATTGGAGAGAAGCTATAAAAGTAGCATCTCAACCTTTAGTAAAATCTAAAAAAATAAAACAAGCTTATATTTCAGACATGATAAGAGTTGTAGAAACATTAGGAAATTACATGGTTTTCATTCCGGAAATCGCATTTGTACATGCTCCGCCAGAAAATGTTATAGATAATGGAGTTAGTTTATTAACATTAAAAGAACCATTAGAGTTTGGAGTTAAAAATAAAGTAACTATAAAAGCAATAGTAGTTTTAGCTAATAAAGAAGAAAGTAAAAGCTTAGTTTCACTAGTAAATATACTGATGAAAGGTAGTAATGTAGATAAATTTAAATCTGCAACAAAATATGAAGAAATAAAAAAACTAGTATAAGAAGTAGGGGGAGGAAAATGTTTGTAAAAATAATAGATGAGGTCAAGGATTACACTGAGGCAATAAAAATATCTTGTGATACTTTAGAAAATGAAGGAATCATAGAGGAAAGATATTATGATTCAATAATAAAAAAAATAGATGAATTTGGTCCTTATTTTTGTATAGCTGATGGGGTATGTATGCCTCATGCCAGACCAGAAGATGGTGCTATAAAAGAAGGATTATGTATATTAAAGTTAAATAAGCCAGTAGATTTTTTAGGGAAACAAATAAGTATGTTTTTTACACTATCTGCAAGGGATAATGATTCACATTTAGGGTTATTAAGAAAAATTGCAGAAGTTTGTATGGATAAAAATAAATTTAATAAATTAATGAAAATAAATAATGAAAAAGAGTTAATGGAGGTATTTTAAAATGAAAAGAATAATGGCAGTATGTGGTTCAGGGTTAGGTTCAAGCTTTATGGTGGAAATGAATATAACAGATGTATTAAATGAATTAGGTGTATCAGGAGAATATGAAGCAAGTCATACTTCTTTAGCAGATGTAACACCATCAGATGCAGATATTTTTGTTACAGGAGCAGATTTAGCTGATAGTGCAAGTCATTTACCAGAGCTTATAGTATTAGATTCATTATTAGATAGAGATGAATTAAAAAATAAGATAAAAGAAAAGTTAGGATTATAAAAGATATATTTCTATTGGATAAGTTTCATAAAAAATACAGGAGGAATTAGTAATGACAGGTTTTTTAAAAGTATTGGTTGATCTTGTATCACAACCATCAATTTTGGTTGGAATAATAGTTTTAGTTGGATTATTACTTCAGAAAAAAGATTTAGATGTAATTATTAAATCTACATTAAAGGCGATGGTTGGTTTTTTAGTTATTAGTGCAGCTGCAAATGTTATAACAAGTTCATTAACACCGTTTGGAACTATGTTCTCACATGCATTTAATATATCTGGTGTTATTCCAAACAATGAAGCAGTTGTTGCTTTAGCTATTGATGAGTTTGGAACAGCAACAGCTTTAATTATGGCATTTGGAATGATAGCCAATATTATTATAGCTAGATTCACGAAATTTAAGTATATTTTCTTAACTGGGCACCATACATTATATCTAGCTTGTATGATAGCAGTTATATTAGCATCTGGAGGAATGGCAGGAGTACAATTAATTTTTACAGGTGCAATTGCATTAGGTTTAATAATGGTACTATCTCCAGCAATATTACAGCCTTTCATGAAGAAGATAACAAAAAATGATTCTGTTGCATTAGGACATTTTTCAGGTGTAGGATATGCTTTATCAGCATTAATTGGAAAAGCTGTAGGTAAAAATTCAAAATCAACTGAAGAAATGAAAGTACCAAAATCTTTAAGTTTCTTAAGAGATTCAGTTGTATCTATTTCACTTACAATGGTTGTTTTATATTTAGTAGTTGCAATTGTATCAGGGCCAACATTTGTTGAAAGTGAATTATCAGGTGGAGATAACTATATAGTATATTCTTTAATTCAAGCATTAACATTCTCTGCAGGATTTATATTAATTCAAAATGGAGTTAGATTAGTACTTAATGAAATAGTTCCAGCATTTAAAGGAATTTCAAGCAAATTAGTTCCTAACTCAAAACCAGCATTAGATTGCCCAATAGTATTCCCATATGCTCAAAATGCAGTATTAATTGGATTTATATTCTCATTCTTAGGTGGAATAGTATCTATGATAGCTTTAGGAGCTTTAGGATTAGTTGTAATAATACCAGGGGTTGTACCACACTTCTTCTGTGGAGCTACATCAGCAGTTTTCGGAAATGCTACAGGTGGTAGAAGAGGAGCTATTTTAGGATCTTTTGTGAACGGTATATTAATATCATTCTTACCAGTAGGTTTATTACCTGTACTTGGAAACTTAGGAATAGCAAATTCAACATTCTCAGATGCGGATTTTGCTGTATCAGGAATTTTCTTAGGAAAAGTTCAAGAATATATTGGTGGTACAGGCTTAACTATAACATTAGTTGCTATAGTTGCAGTATTAGTTGTAATTAGCTTAGTAAGTAAGGATAAAGAAGTTAAGGTTAAAAATACAGAAACAGTTTAAATAGTGTGTAGATTTAAGATTGAGGAATTTATTGATTCCTCAATTTTTATACAAAAATATAAATAGAAAAGGAGAATTTTATTAATGAATAAAGATAAATTAGTTGAAATATCAAAGAATTTAAGAAAAGACATAATAGAAACAATAAATAAAGCAGGTTCAGGACATCCTGGCGGTTCCCTTTCTATTATAGATATACTTTCGTATTTATATTTTGAAAAGATGAATATAGATGTATCAAATCCTAAGTATGAAGAGAGAGATAGATTTGTATTAAGTAAAGGACATGCAGCTCCAGCTTTATATGTTACTCTTGCTGAAAAAGGTTTCTTTGATAAAGAAGAATTAAATCATTTAAGAGAACTTGGTTCTATTCTTCAAGGGCATCCTGATGCAAAGAAGTGTCCAGGTGTAGATATTTGTACAGGATCTTTAGGTCAAGGTTTTTCAAATGCATGTGGTATTGCTTTAGGAAATAAACTTAATAATTATAATTCTAAAACTTATGTTGTATTAGGAGATGGAGAGCTTCAAGAGGGAATAGTTTGGGAAGCTATGATGGCTGCAGCAAAATATAAGCTTGATAATTTAGTTGCTATAGTTGATAAAAACAACATCCAATTAGATGGAAGAGTTTCAGATATAATGCCTTTAGATAATTTAGAAACTAGAATTTCTGATTTTGGATGGCATGTAGTTCAATGTGATGGTCATGATTTTGATGATATAAATAGAGCTTTTAATGAAATAGAAGAAGTTAAGGATAAACCTAAATGTATAATTGCAAATACTATTAAGGGAAAAGGTGTTTCATTTATGGAAGATAATGTGGCATGGCATGGTGTTGCACCAAATAAAGAACAAACTGAAATGGCTATAGAAGAAATAGTACGATAGGGGGAAGTATTAATGAAGAGAGCAACAAGAGATTCTTATGGACATACTTTAGTAGAACTAGGAAAAGAAAATAAAAATATAGTAGCTTTAGAGGGAGATTTATCAAAGGCTACTAAATCAGAATTTTTCTCAAAGGAATTTCCTGATAGATTTTTTAATATAGGAATTGCAGAACAAAATATGATTGCTATGGCAGCTGGTTTATCAACTACAGGAAAGATACCATTTGCTTCAACATTTGCAGTTTTTGCTGCTGGTAGAGCATTTGAAATAATAAGAAATTCTGTTTGTTATCCAAAAGCTAATGTAAAGATAGCAGCTACTCATGCTGGAATAACTGTAGGTCCAGATGGAGGTTCTCATCAGGCTATAGAAGATATTGCTTTAATGTGTTCACTTCCTAATATTATAGTGTTATCACCTGCTGATGATATTGAAGCTTGCAAGTGTGTTAGAGCAGCAGCAAATATTAACTCACCTGTTTATATAAGATTAGGAAGAATACCACTAGATGATATATATGATAATAATTATGATTTCCAAATTGGAAAAGGTAGTGAATTAGTTTCTGGTAATGATGTAACTATTATAGCAACAGGAATTATGGTTCATAAAGCTTTAAAGGCAGCAGAAGAATTAAAGGCTGAAGGTATTAATGCTAGAGTTATCAATATATCTACAATTAAGCCTATAGATGAAGAAATTATAATTAAGGCTGCAAAAGAAACTAAAGGTATAGTAACTGTAGAAGAACACTCTGTTATTGGTGGACTTGGAGATAGAGTTTCATCTGTAGTTTGTAGTAATTACCCTGTATTAGTTAAAAAAATTGGTGTTAATGATGTATTTGGTGAGTCTGGTAATCCTGATTCATTATTAGAAAAGCATGGATTAACTGTTGAAAATATTAAAAATACAACAATGAGTATACTTAAGTAGTTTTATATAAATAAAAGTTTGGAGGGATGTAATATGAAAATATTTATTGATACGGCAAATGTAGATGAAATTAGAGAAGCTGCAACATGGGGAGTTTTAGATGGAGTTACAACTAATCCATCATTAATTGCAAAAGAGGGTAGAGATTTAACAGAAGTAATTAATGAAATATGCTCAATTGTTAATGGTCCTATTAGTGCTGAGGTTATTAGTTTAGAACATGAAAAGATGGTTGAAGAGGCCTTGGAATTAGTAAAGATTCATGAGAATATTGTTATTAAGATACCTATGTGTATTGAAGGGTTAAAGGCAGTTAATATTTTAAGTTCAAAAGGAATTAAAACTAATGTTACTTTAATATTCTCATCTCAACAAGCTTTAATGGCGGCAAAGGCTGGAGCTACTTATGTTAGTCCTTTTGTTGGAAGATTAGATGATGTTGGAATGGATGGAACTGAATTAATAAGTGAAATTGCTAACATATTTAAGATTCAAGGTATTAAAACTGAAATTATTTCTGCAAGTATTAGAAATCCGATACATGCTTCTAAGTGTGCAGCCGCTCAAGCTGATATTGCAACTATTCCATTTAATGTATTAAAGCAAATGTGTTTGCATCCATTAACTGATGTAGGAATTGAAAAATTCCTAAAAGATGCAAAAGTAAATTAAATATGTATTAATTCACTGCATATAATAAGAGTTTCTTAGAAGAAAAATCTTATTACATTATTATTCTAAATACAAAAGGATCTACGCACTAATTATTTAGTGCGTAGATCCATGTTTCTCCTGTTATAATAAAGCTTATTTTAATTCAGGCCATAAACCTTTATTAGCTGCGTATAATTCATCTAACACCTTTTTACCAACAGTATAATTAGGGATTGTTTTATTAAGCATCACAGCTTCTAAAGCTTTTTGGTAAGAGCCAGACAATGCTGCGTCAACTGTCAATTTTTCATATGCTTTTTGCATTTCCATCAAGCCCTTTTGGAAAGCTGGTATTTCACCAATATTGATAGTTTCAGCTCCCATTGAACCAATATAAGCTGGAGTCTCAACAACTGCTTCTGGATCAAAGTTAGATATTGCACCATTATTCTTTTTATTAACTATAAATCTCTCTCTAGTATTATGAATAATCGCATAAGCAATATCGACAATATAATTACCATGAACCCCTGCATGTAGTGAAGAATCTTTAGCAGATCCTTCTGCAATAACTCGGCGACATTCATCATAAATACGTTTTTCTCTACCTTGCATTACATAATCTCCACGAGTAAAGGAAGGATCATCATGAGCCACCATTTCATCTGGAGTTAAATAATACTGTAAGTAGCAATTAGGGAAATACTCTGGAAAACGCTTAAACAAGCTAATCATTTGTTTATAAGTATCCACCCAATACTGATCTCCCACAGTTTCATCATTTGACATTAAAAGTGTATCAATTTTACCAGAAAGAACATCTTTACGTAATTGTGGCAACAAATCAACCCCATTTTCATCATAGACATTGCTCCACCAACCAAAATGATTTAGTCCAAAGTATTTAAATGTTAAATCGTGATGCTCCTTATTAAAGTACTTTGCAATGGCTCCTTCAATTGAAATCGGCATATCACAAATGCATAAAACATTAGCTTCAGGAAACTCTCTATAAATTGCTTCTGATAAAATAGCCTCTGGATTTGTATAGTTTAAAATCCAAGCCTTAGGACAAATTTCTTTTACCTTTTTTATGATTTCTAGAACAGCTGGTATTACTCTCATAGCAAAGGAGAATCCACCTAATCCACAAGTTTCTTGACCAACAACACCATTATTTAAACAAATTTTTTCATCAATAGCTCTTTGTTTATCTATTTTCTGGACGTGCTGTTTTCCAAAGTGCAAAGGCAATACCTATTGGTAAAGAAATAGAACCAAAGTTTGATAAATAACCTATAGATGGATGCATAGTTGTGATTTGACTTACATTTCCTAGTTCTGCTAACCAGATATTGAATGCACCGTTATATACTTGACCTGCAATTTCTGCAGTACCACCAAGTGGAGTATAAAAAATTGGCATCCATAAGAAATGGTGTAAACCTAATGGTAAAAGTAAACGATTTAAGAATCCATAGAAGAAAAATCCTACTGATCCTGCTGTTGTAGTTGTTTTTACAACTGCTTCAACAACTGAGTTAACTATTGGCCAAACATAAGTAAGTCCTATTGCAAATAGAATTGTTGCAAATACAATAAGTATATAAACAGACTTTGTACCAGAGTATGGAGACAAGTACCTATGTAGTTTAATTTTTCATAATCTCCCTCTTTCATTAAATATGTTTTCTTAGTTATATGACCATTACTCTTCAATTGACATTCGTACTATTGCACAAATCAACTATACCTCTCAGTCTTCAATTAGTCGATTAGCAAAAAGGGCAGGCTTTAATAATTTTAAAGAACTAATTTTTTTCCTTTCAAAGGAATTTTCATATAAATCAACAAATCAATTAGAAACATTACCCTTTGTGATGGTAAATCAAGGTTGGGATAAAATAGATAATTATTTTAATAATGCTTTCTAAAGCAAAAAAATATATTTGTTTGGCGAAGGGTTTTGCCAAATGTTAGTTAATTATACTTATCGTAAATTACTATTGAAAAAAATTTATGCTATTGACTTAAACGGCGTGGAAATCAGTTTAGTGTCAGATAAAACACCTTATATATTAATTACATTTTCAGAATCAGGTGAAAATAAAAATGGTTTAATAAAAATGGAATAATGTAAGCATTATGGTGATAAAGTTATCATAAATGTAAAGTACTAATTTTTAAAGCCAAGCTTTATATATAAATCAAGCGACAAGCTTATATGAGAATATGAGTTTGTCGCTGTTTTTTGTTAAATTAATTCCTTATCAAGGGTAATATCTTATCTATATTATACTATGTTGATAAGATAAAGTAACTTTAATTTTCAATACCTACAATATTTTATCTTTTTTGAAATATATAAATTTTATTTATATATTTCAGAAAAGGTATATAATAATGATATATAGGAAAATATATCAATCTAGGAAGTGATTATAATGATGATACGTATTAACTCAATGAGATTTCAGAATATAGTAAATAATTATATTGAAATATTAAATGATTTAGAAGAAGATTACTATTTATATGATACATTAAAAGAAGATGACAAGTTCTACAAGCAAGTATCTAATTCTTTTAGAAATAACATGAAAGAGATGTATACTATTTTTGAAGATTATTTAGCATTTTCATTGAGTTCTGTAGGAGTAGCAGTAACAGATAAGAAGTTAAGGGATTATATATTAAATGCATTTGAATTAAAAATAATTCCAGAGGATTTTTATGAGTTTTATAATAAAACATTAAATATTAGAAATACATTTGCTCATCAATATAAGAAGCCTACAACAAAAGAATTAATAAAATTATATAAAAATAATAAAAGCGTTTTAGAAAACTTTAAGATATTTATGGAAGAAAGACTTAAGGATAATATTAAAAATAATAGAAAGGATTTATTATCTTTATATGATGAATAATAATGAAATAACAAAAGTAATACATGAAACTTTCACAAGGGATGATATTGATGCTTGTTATATTTTCGGAAGCTTTTTAACTAATAGATTTACAGAGGAATCTGATATAGATATTGCAATACTTGGTAGCATTGAGTTAGAAGACAGACTTTATATAGAAGGAATTTTAGAAGAAAAGCTAGGGAGAGCTATAGATTTAGTTAATATAGAGGAATTACCAAAGAACATGCAATTACAAATTATAAGTAGGAATAAGAAGGTTATATTTAAGGATAATGAAAATACTGATAGGTATTTATATGAATTAAATAAATGGTATAAAGAGGAGTATCCTTTTTGGGTGAAAATGCAAAGAGAGATTGGATATGAAATATAGAAATTGATGAAGGAATTTTATATAGAAATATAAAATTAGAAATAAATAAATGATTTATTGGGCTGTCGCACTAAAAAAATTATACACAATATATTGTAGTATTTATTCTTAATGCAACAGCCTTTTTTGTAATTATAAAAAAATAAACAAATAAAAATGTAAAAAATCTATTTCAATGGATATGTATTAATTGTAAGGCAAATAAATAAAAAGCTTACAATAAAAAGTGAAATGGAGGAATTTATTATGGCAAACAAGGCTTTAGAAAGCACAGTACTATCAATTGAAGTACAATCAGGAAGTGATAAGGATGGTAATCCAACCTACACAAAAAAGAAAATAGGTAACTTAGTAGCAGATGCAGAACTTGCAAAAGTTCAAGCAGTAGCTTCATTAGTGGCAGATTTACTTAGTGCAAATACTAGAAATTTCTATGTAACTGAATTATCTCAAATTCAAGAATAATAAAAGCGGGGTGTGTGAATTATGGAATATACATTAACAATGACATTTTTAACTGAAACAGGGGAAAAAGCTAATATATCTATTTCAGATGTTAAAGCTGGAATAACAAATGATGAGGCTAAAGCTTTAATGGACAGTTTAATTGAAAATAACATTTTTGAAAACAGCAAAGGAAGACTAGTTTCTAAGTATTCAGCTCAAGTAACAGAAAGACAAGTTACTAAGTTTACTGTTTAGTAATTTGAATTAAATATAAAGCGACAAGCTTATATGAAAATATGAGTTTGTCGCTGTTTTTTCGTTAAATGAGTATTTAATATTACATATTTGTTTTTACAAATTTTAAATAGAAGTTATATGAAAATTCTTCTTCATTAAATCTATATTCTTCTGGTAAATCAGGACCACAGCTATTTGAACCAATACCACTTTGTTTATAATCAATAATTAAATAAGTTAAATCTTCTTCATTTAAATCAAAGTTATGGCTTGTATTAGTTAATTGCTCAACAGAAAAATGTGAAACATTAAAAGCAAAATCATTTTCAGATAAAACATATATCTTTCCAGTATTATTAGTTATAGATACTTCTCGGCAGAAATGATGGCTTCCATTTTCTTGAGGTTTTATATAGTCTTCATGCATTTCAGAAACTTTTGAATTAAATCTACCTAAATAACAACAAGAATTTTTATCTATATAATTTTCATATGGGCCAAAGCCAAAATAACTTACATCTTCATAAGATTTATTTAATTTAAGTTGTACTCCAAAGCGTGGTAAAAAAGGAGTTCTCATATTTTTATTAGCTTTAATATCACAATTAATTAGCCCACATGAGTAAATGCTCCATGTTACTGTAAGATCAATAACTTTTTCCCTATATATTGGAATTAAACTTAAGGAAGTAATTATTTCTACTTTATTTGAGTGTTCTTTAATTTTAGTGTTATATACATATGTTGTAATTTGATTAAAACCAGCTTCAATCCAAGGATTTTTAATTTTTCTATCATTGTCTGTAGGAGCTCTCCAAATAGTAAATTCCATTGGAGCATTTATAAAGATTTCTCCCAAAGACTCAATAAAATCAAAGGTTGCTGTATTTTTATTGTATATAAAATTAAAATCTGAATTTATAATTTTAATTTTATTAAGAGTTTCTTCTATATAAAACTTTTCTTCATTATTATTAACTTTTATTAGTTTATTTACAGATTCTATATTTGTTGTTTCATTTTTTATAACAAATTGATCGTGACCTAATATGAAGTCCTTTCTATAAAGGGAGTTATTTGTTTTTACACTATACTCAAACAATATAGTAATAATTCCAACTGGTAATTTTGATATATTTAAATCATACCATTTTTCTTCCTTTGGATTTAAGCTTTCTAATATTAATTTATTAGATGAAACAAAGTCACCATCTAAATACACTTTATAAGTAATATCTAAGAAGTCATTAATATTTTTAAAATCAAGCATATTTTTAAGTTTAACTTTTTTATTAGTTTCATCAAATTCTAATGCTCTTACAGGTCTGTTAACATTTTTATATTCTAATAAGCCAGTATGAAGTTTTCTATCAGGATAAACTAAACCATCAACACAGAAGTTTCCATCATGGTTTTCTTCTCCAAAGTCTCCCCCATATCCGTATACTTTTTTGGCATTTTCAGATTCTTTTATAAGAATAGCATGGTCACACCATTCCCAAACATAAGCACCAGCAAATTCATCATGATTTTGAATAAGTTCATCATACTCATTTAGTCCACCAGGACCATTACCCATAGCATGTGCATATTCACATAATATTAATGGTTTGTCCATGCCTTTTTTAAAGTAATCTTCAATTTCCCCTATACTTGGATACATCCTACTAATAACATCAAGATTGCTAAAGTCATTTTTTCTTTTTTTACTAGCGTAATATGCACCTTCGTAATGTACTGGGCGTGTAGGATCTAGTTTCTTAGCATATTTTGCCCCACTTTCAAAATTTATTCCAAATCCAGATTCATTTCCAAGTGACCACATAAAAATACAAGATCTATTTTTAAAAGGAACTATAGAGGAATCAATTCTATCAATTATAACATTCTCGTAAATTTTATCATCAGCTATCATATTATAATTATCTAAATAGCCAGCTCCATATAATTCAACAACCCCATGGGTTTCAATATCAGCTTCATTCATAACATAAAATCCATATTCATCACATAATTCATAGAAAATTGGAGATTTAGGATAATGAGAAGTTCTTATAGAGTTAATATTACATTCCTTCATTAATTTTAAATCTAAAAGTAAATCATCATAAGTAACAACGTATCCAGTACTTGGATTAAAATCATGATGATTAACACCTTTTAGTTTTATAGGAGTATTATTAATCTTTAAAATAGAATTTTCTATTTTAACTTCCCTCATACCTATTTTTTCTTTTATAACTTCATTTTCTGTTTTTATTAATAGTGTATATAGATTAGGTGACTCAGCACTCCAAAGCTCTACATCATTAATATTTATTTGTAGATTACCATTACATATAATTCCAGATGAAATTATATCATTATGAGCATTAATTAAATCGTATTCAATTTTTGGATTTCCAATGACAGAAAGAATTTCGATATCTAATTTTCCTTCTTTAGCTAATACATCTACAGTAGGAGTTGTTTTGTAATCTACTATTCTTGATTTTGCTCTTTTTAATATATATACATCTCTAAATATACCTGACATTCTAAATTTGTCTTGGTCTTCAAAATAAGTACCATCACACCATTTTAGAACTAATACTGTAATTGTATTCTTACCATTTACTAAAAAGTTTGTAATATCAAACTCAGATATGCCATGAGATATCTGGCTATAACCAACAAACATTCCATTTATCCAAAAGTAAAAACATGAATCTACTCCTTCAAAGGTTATATGGTAATCATGTTCTTCAGAATTTATTTTAAAATCAAATTCCTTTTTATAAATTGCACATGGATTGTTTTTAGGAACAAAAGGTGGATTATAAGGTATAGGATATTTTACATTAGTGTATTGATTATAATCATATCCATTTAGTTGCCAAACAGAAGGCACATCAATTGAATCTGAAAGATTAATTTCATTAATATTATTAAATTCTTTAATTAATTGTAGGCTATCAAAATAATTAAATTCCCATTTCCCATTAAGTGAAAAAAAGTTCTTTTGTTTATTTCTGTCTTTAACATTAATAGCCTCAATAGTATTTACAAATGGAACGTAATAACTTCTTCTTTCCATCATATTTACATGTAATTTAGAAATATCTTCATGGTATTCATTTAATAGTAACATTTTTCCCTCCAAATATATTTAAAGTGATTATGGCATAATGAAACATAATTGCATGTTTATGAAACATAATTCCATATAATTTACTTTATAAAGGCATTTTTTGCCTATAATTTAATGTTAATATGCAAATTAATATTTTTAAATAGTTATAAAGTTCTAAAATATGCTATAATGTTTCCTATGGTGTTTAGGAGGTATATATGCAAATATTATGGAAAAAGTATACGAAAGAAAATTTTGAAATGAGTTTAGATGAATGCGGGATAGAGCAAGGTATTCCGGGCTTTGGATATAAGTATGAAGTGTTAAAAAATGCTGTTATACATTATGTAAGTAAGGGAGAAGGTACTTTTAAATTCAATGATAAAGTATATAGATTAAAGAAAGGCGATATATTTATATTATTAAAAGGAATGAAAGTTGAATATATGGCATCTATAGATGACCCATGGGAATATTATTGGATAGGATTTAGTGGCTCAAATTCTAATGAATATTTAAGTAGAACTTCTATTATTGATTCTTATGCTGTTAATTGCAAAGAAAATTCAAAAATACCAAGTATAATATTAAATATGTGTGAAATATCAAAAACATATAACCCTTCACAATCTGATGATATATTATTATTAAAAGAATTGTATTCATTATTATATGCTATTATAGAAGAATTTCCTAAGCCATTCGAGCACAAAGATACAGAGCTACATACATATATTCAAGAAGCTATTGACTTTATTAATTCTAATTATATGAATAGTATAACTGTTCATGAAATTGCAGATCATGTAAACTTAAGTAGAAGTTATTTATATAAAATGTTTATAAAAAATCTTAAGATTTCTCCACAAAAATATCTGATAAATCTTAGGATGTATTAAGCAACTTTTTTATTAAAAAATACTAAGCTTCCTATAGGCGAAGTTGCAAGTAAGGTAGGTTATAGTGATTCTCTATTATTTTCAAAATCATTTTCAAAGTATTTTTCAATGTCTCCATTAAATTATAGAAAGAAGCAAATGGATAAGAGTGAATAATTTTTATATTAATATTATACATTTAGTATTGTTTAGAATATAAAAAGTATAAATGAAGCTTAATCTAATATGTTTCATTTATACTTTTATTAATTTTTTATTTACTTATTCTTGTAATACCATTTTTTAAATCATCTACTATTGCATCATATTCTGCTTCAGATAAATTATATCTTCTTAATAGTAAGAAGCTTATTATTATAATTATACAAGGAATTAAAGTTTGCATTAAATGAATTCCATTTAGTGTAAATGTAGACTGAGATGAATTAGCGCTATATCCAATATAAGCTAATATATATCCACATAAAGATCCTCCAATAGCATTAGAAATCTTACTTTTAAATATATTTAGAGAGAATATCATTCCTTCTGATCTAGTTCCTGTCTTCCACTCGCCATATTCAACGCAATCAGCAACCATTGAAGTTAAGCTAATATATCCAGCTCCATCAAAAATTCCTGCTATAAAATTTACAGCTATCATTAAATATAATGAAGAGTATGATAGTAAAAATACTAAAATTGACCCAGATGCACTAACAAATAATCCTAAAAGAGCAGTATTTCTTTTTCCTAGTTTTTTTGTTAAGTATGGAGATATTAATCCACCTAATATACTTGCTACCAAACCAATTGAAGTTACTACTGGAATCATCATTTCTGCATTAAAGTTATACTTTATATAGTATATAGATATTGTATTTTTTATTGAACCACTTAACTCTAATACTAACATTGATAGTAATACTATTCTTAAAGGTTTATTTGTCTTTAATAAATTTATAAATTGTTTAAAGCCTTGCTTTTCCTTTTTATTTGTAGTAGCACTAATTTCCTTAACTCCAAAAGCAGTGATCCAAATAAGTATACTTGCAGAAAAGGCATAAATTATTGCTACTTTTGTCCAACTTTTAAGAGCTGAAACAAGTGGAATAGTAAGGATAGAAATTATAAATCCACCAACATATGCTACTGTTCTTGCAGAGGTAACAATTTTAGTTTTCCCTTCAGAAGATCTTGTAATATTAGCAGACAGTGACCAATATGGTATGTCCATAGCAGTAAAAGATATCCCCCATAAAATATATGCTACATATATCCATATAATTTTATTGCTATAACTTAAATCTGGTGTTGAAAAACACATTATAGTTGTAATTGATATAAATATTGGAACAGCAAATAAATAAGGTCTACTTTTCCCAATTTTAGTATTAGTATTGTCAACTATAACACCCATTATAGGATCTGTTATACCATCTATAATTCTTGCTACTAAAAATAATGTACCTACGGCGGCAGCACCTACTCCAAAATTATCTGTTAAAAAAATTAAAAGATATGTATTGATTAATGAAAATATAATATTATTACCTAAGCTTCCAGCTGCATAGCTAGATAAAGTTTTTATAGAAACATCATCATTTTTGTCAATTTTTTTGTTTATTACCGTATTCAAACTATCACCTCTATATTTTTATAATAAAAATCTACAATACCTTTTGATTAAAATTTAAATAGAAATCGATTTCTTTAATTTCATATATAATATTACAGAAATTTTTTTTATAATAATATAGAATTAAGTTTCTAAAATATTGATTTATATTTCCTAATTAGATGATAATTTAATAAATAAATTAGTTTAAATGGGATAAAAAATACATAAAATACTCTAAATCAATATAAAATGTCGAAATATATCGTATGGATGTATACCTCAAATACGTATTATAGTGGTATAATTATTGTATTAATGTCTAAAAAAGCAAATTAAGTAAAATTGAAATAAGACATGTATTTTAAATAATTGTAAAGTGTTTAGATACAGTTTGCTAAAAAATTATAATTAGAACTATAGTAAAAGGTAAGGAGACAATAATTGTTATGGAAAAGAAAATAAGAAAAGCAATAATACCTGCAGCTGGTCTTGGAACTAGATTTTTACCAGCTACAAAGGCACAACCAAAGGAGATGCTTCCAATAGTTGATAAGCCAACATTACAATACATAATAGAAGAATGTGTTGCATCAGGTATAGAAGAGATTCTTATAATAACAGGAAGAAATAAAAAGAGTATAGAAGACCATTTTGATAGAAGTGTTGAACTTGAAATGGAGCTTGAAAAAGCAGGAAAACAACAAATGCTTGAAATGGTTAGAGAAATATCTGATATGGTTAATATACATTTCATAAGACAAAAAGAGCCAAGAGGATTAGGTCATGCAATACTTTGTGCAAAGACTTTCGTTGGAGATGAACCTTTTGCAGTATTACTTGGTGATGATGTTGTTTATAATGATCAAAAACCATGCTTAAAGCAACTTATTGATTGTTATGGGGAGTATAAAACTTCAGTTTTAGGGGTACAAACAGTACCAGCACAAGATGTTAATAAGTATGGAATAGTTGGTGGAATTCATATTGAAGATAGAGTTTATAAGGTTAAAGATTTAGTTGAAAAGCCTTCAATAGAAGAAGCACCATCAAATGTTGCAATATTAGGTAGATATATAATTACACCAAAAATATTTGAAATATTAGAAAATACAGCTCCAGGCAAAGGAAATGAAATTCAACTTACAGATGCATTACTTAAGCTTATTGAACATGAAGCAATGTATGCTTATAACTTTGAAGGAAGAAGATATGATGTAGGAGATAAGCTTGGCTTCCTTCAAGCTACAGTTGAATATGCTCTTAGAAAAGAAGATTTAAGGGATGGATTTATTGAATATTTAAAAACTATTATAAAATAGAAGATAATTTTAAGTTTTCTATTTATTTATTGAGTGTAGTCAGGTTACTTTATCAATTAATGTAAAGGCTCTCAGAAAATCAGAAATTTGATTTTCTGAGGGCTAATTATTTTTTGTAACTTTTTATTTTTCAAATGGATATTCTGGGAATCTTATAGAAAATATATTAACAATTAATAGAATACACTCAAAATATATGGCAAGAATTATAATAAAGTTGTTTATTATAAGAGGTGGTTATTTGATTAAATATGTTTTAATTATTGGATTTGTATTTTTAGTATGTTTAGCTCTTTTTGCTTTATTAAAGTCAGCAAGTGATTTTGATGATGAAGCTGAAGAATTTTATAATAATTTTTATGAAGATGATGGTTTAAATGAAGAATATGATTATTATGAGGATAGATATAAGGAAATAATAGATAATCATAAGGATATATAGTTTATATTTTATTATTTATAGTAAAATTGAAAGTTTTAATCTTAAATTTACAAGAACTTAAATTTACTTTAACAAAGATACTATATTATAGTTATTGAAACACTTTGATTTCTTAGGGGGATAAAAATTTCATCTGTACATTAGTAGAGTAGAAGTTTTTATTACCCTAGGAGTAGGAAATAAATAGAGTAAATAATTAATAATAATAACCCCAGGGGGAAGGGAATTCATTTCCTTCTCCTGGGGTTATTTATTATTAAGGTTATATTAAGATTGGGTAAATAAAACCTTTATCTTTATGTCCTATAATTATCTTATAAAAGATAGAGTTATAAGGAGTATAGAGTGTATGAAAAGAAGCAGTATAAAAAGGTTAATAATAAAGAATAAAAAAGCTATAATTATAGTTAGTGCAGTACTTATTTTAGGTGGCGGATTAGTACTAATAAAAGCTAGAAAGAATACAGATTCACAAATATCAAATGTAGAAAGTATACAAGGAACTGTTACCCTTGAAAAAGGGGAAATAAATAAATCTATAATAGTTAATGGAAATGTGAAAAGTGGAGAAGTTTCTAATGTATCATCATCTATTGCTGCAAAAGTTAAATCTGTTAATGTAAAAGTTGGAGATATAGTTAAAGCTGGAGATGTTATTTGTGTCTTAGATGACAGTGATATTATTAAAGAAATTGAAAGTAAAACTAAAGCGTTAGAAGAACAAAGAAAAACCTTACAAGATAATTACAATAAGCTTGTAAGTCAGTTAAGTACACTAAAAAGTACACAATCACAAAGCTCGAGCAGTCAAAATAAAGCTGTTGAAGCAGCTTCTAATATTTTAAATAAAGCAAATGCAGATTTAAGTAATTATGAAGGAACTTTTAATAGTATAAAAAATACATATGACATCATGATTAGTGCTATAAAAGATAAACAAGCTAATTATAATAATGCAGAAAACAATAAGAAACAAGCTTATGAGAATTGGATAAAGTCAGGTGGAACAATTGATTCACAAGAGTATAAAAAATATATAGAGGCTAGTGAAAACTTAGATAGAAAGCAAGAAGAGTTAATGTTGGAAGTATGACAGATGGTGCAATTGCAACAATTCAATCTACAGATAATCTTATTCTTGAAGTTAATATAGCAGAATATGATATTCAAAAAGTTAATATAGGAATGAAAGCTAAAATAAGTAGTGATACATTAACTGATAAGGTTGATGGTGAGCTTGTAAGAATATCTCCAGTAGCTAGTGAAGGTGATAAAAAGGGATTTACTGCTGAAATATCTATAAAAAATGCTTCAGGGTTATTTATTGGGACTAGTGCAAAAGCAGAAATAATTATTTCAGGGAAAAGTGACGTTATATTAGCACCTATTGATGCTATAAAAAATATAGATAATAATCCTTCAATACTTGTAAAAGAATCAGATGGAAAGTTTAAAGAGATACCAATTACTGTTGGTGAAAGAAATGATTATTATGCAGAAATTAGTGGAAGCAATATAAAAGAAGGTATGGAGATTAATGCTTATGCTTCTTATGATTCGGAATATAATAGTGAAAGTAATGAAGGTAGTGATGAAGGCTCTGATATAAATGAAGGGGGAGTCGATGATGAAGGAATGTAAGGATAAAAAGCTTCTTATTAATATGAACAATATAATAAAGAGGTATTATATTGGAGAACCTAATGAACTTGAAATTCTTCATGGAATTGATGTGAAAATATATGAAGGTGAGTTTGTAGCTATTGTAGGTGAATCAGGATCAGGAAAGTCTACATTAATGAATATTATTGGGGTTTTGGACAAGCCAACAGAAGGAGAATATTATTTAGATGGAATTAATGTTAGAAATGCCTCAGAAAAAGATATGAATAATATAAGAAATCAAAAGATAGGTTTTGTTTTTCAAAATTTCAATCTTATAGGAAGAACTTCAGCTCTAAAAAATGTAGAATTGCCAATGCTTTATGCAGGAATAAGCAGCAAAAAACGCACAGAAAGGGCAATGGAACTTCTTAAAAAGGTAGGCATGGAAGAAAGATGTAATCATCAACCAAATGAGCTTTCAGGAGGACAAAAGCAAAGAGTTGCAATTGCTAGGAGTTTAGCCAATGATCCATCTATAATACTAGCAGATGAGCCTACTGGTGCCTTAGATAGTGAAACAAGTCGTATTGTTATGGATATTTTTCATGAATTAAATATAAAGCAAAAAAAGACAATAATTCTTATAACTCATAGTAAGGAGTTAGCAGAAGAGTGTCCCCGAATAATAACTATAAAGGATGGCAGAATTATAGATGATAGAAAGGGAGGGAGTCTTTAGTGGGATTATTTGAAAATATTAAGTTATCTATAAGTAGTTTATTAGCAAATAAGTTACGTTCAATTTTAACTATGCTAGGGATAATAATAGGTATAGCTTCAGTAATAACAATTGTAACAATTGGAGACTCTCTAGCAAGTTCTATAACTAATGAAATGTCTGGATTTGGAGCTAGAAATATAAATGTATATTTAGAACAAAAGGCTATGAATACAGAGTCAGAAAATTTTGATATGCAGAGTTTTACTTATGTAGAGCCAACAGAAGAAGATAATATTACAGATGAAATGTTAGATAAATATAAAAATACATTAGGTGATAAAATAGAAGGTATATCTGTTTCAGAAAATGTAGGAAATAATAAAATTAGCAATGGAAAGAATAGTGCTAATATTGATATATATGGTGTAAATAATGGTTATTTTAAAGTAGAAAACACTAAGCTTTTATCAGGAAGATTTATTTCTAATAATGATATAAGTAACTCTAGAAAAGTTGCTATAGTTAGTGATATTTTTATAGATGATTACTTTGGAAGTCAGTATACATATGAAGAGGTATTAGGAAAGAGTTTTGAAATAACAGTTGGGAGTAATATGATTAGAGTATATATTTCTGGTGTTTATGAATTTGATAAAAGTAAAGCTTTGGGAGTAGATTCTGGAAAGGAAAAAACAACTACAAGTTTATATATTCCAATTTCAGTGGTTAAAAACATTAATGGTGGAGATAAAGGATATAATTCTTTAACAATACTTCCTAGTAATAGTGTTAATGTAGAAGAGGTTTTAAATATAACTAATGAATTCTTTACTAATGAATATAGAAAAAATAAAAATATAGTACCAGTTGGATTTAGTATGGAGTCTATGATGGAATCAACCAATAAGATGATTAATAGTGTTAAATTAGCTATTAGTGCTGTTGCTGGAATTTCATTATTAGTAGGTGGAATTGGAGTTATGAATATAATGATGGTTTCAATAACTGAAAGAACTAAAGAAATTGGTATACGTAAAGCTTTGGGTGCTGGTAGAGGTATTATATTAATTCAATTTATTGTTGAGTCTATAATTATATGTATAATTGGAGGTATAATAGGAATTATATTAGGGTTTATATTGGGAGCTATAGGTGCAAGTGTAATGGGATATACAGCTAAACCTAATGTAAGTGCAATTTTAGGTGCAGTTGGATTCTGTATGGGTATTGGTGTATTCTTTGGCTATTATCCAGCAAGTAAGGCAGCTAAATTAAATCCTATTGATGCATTAAGATATGAATAGTCTATAAGGAGAAAAAGATAATATGTCAAATAAAATTTTAATTGCAGAAGATGATGAAGATATTATTGGATTATTAAGGTTATATTTAGAAAAGGAGGGCTATGAATTAGTTTTAGCAACAAATGGAGAAGAGGCTTTTCAAAAGCTTTTACAAGAGAAGATTTCATTAGCTATTTTAGATATAATGATGCCTAAGATGAATGGATATGAACTTACTAAAAAGATAAGAGAAATAAGTCAAATACCAATTTTGATTCTTTCAGCTAGAAATCAAGATAGTGAAAAGATTTTAGGACTTGATTTAGGTGCAGATGATTATCTAACCAAACCTTTTAATCCTTTAGAGGTAATTGCAAGGGTAAAATCTCTTTTAAGAAGAAGCTATGAATTTAAAGTTAAGGATTCAGAAGAAGATAATATTATAACTATTGGTGAAATTACCTTAAATTATGAAAATAGAATTGTAATTAAAAATGGAGTAGAAGTTCAGCTTACAGCAACTGAGTATAAGATATTAGCATTATTAATGCAAAAGCCAGGAAGAGTTTTTACTAAGGCACAAATATATAAATGTATAAATGGTGAATATTATCAAAGTGATGATAATTCTCTTATGGTTCATATTTCTAGGATAAGAGAGAAAATAGAACCAGATCCTAAAAATCCTATATACGTAAAAACTATTAGGGGGTTAGGTTATAAATTTGAAAAATTATAAGAAAAAGAGAGGTAGTATATTTTTATTATTACTAAAAAATTATATATTTTATAGTATCATAATTATAATAACTTGGGTAATAATAAACAATATAGTATCAATGGTGTTTGATAAAAAATATAATTTTGGATTAGGATTAAGCGTTGATGATAAAAAGTTACTTGTGGAAGAAGCCTTTGATAAGTTAAATGTAAAATCTATAGCTGGTCGTAATGGAGAAATAGAAATTCTAAATGAAAATAATGATATTATTTATAGTTCATCTAATAATAAGGACAAATATACAGAGAGTGAATTAAATTTTATTCAGAATTATGAAGGAGAGTATATTTATACAGGTATTTATGATTTTAAAGGTGAAGATAATAATTATTATAAAATTATAATATCAACTCCATATGATATTAATGAGAATGGAGAATCTTATTATAATATTGATAAGGGCTGGCTTAAAGTGTTAGATAGCAATCTAAATGTGGTGTATCATTTAGGAGATAATTCTGATAATATCAATTCGTATACAGAAGAGGAGTTAGGATATATAACTGGTGATTACCCAAAGGAATATTATTTAAATAAATATACTTATGTTAATAAAAATGGAGAAAATAGAACGGCCATCATAAAGTCAAAAAAAGTTAATGAAGAAGTTTTATATGAAAGTTTTGATAAATTAAATAATATTTCTTTTGGATTATTTTTTATTTCTTGTATAATATGTACCATTATTTTTGGATTATTTTTAAAAAAGAAGGTTCAAAAGCCTTTAAATAAGTTAAATAGAGCAATGCAACTTTTATCAGAAGGAAAGAATAATGAGAAAATAATCTATTCTGGACCTAAGGAGTTCGTTGAAATTTGTGAAAGTTTTAATGTTATGATGAATAAGTTAGAAAGTAGTGAATTGGAAAAAGATAAATTGATTAAAGACAAGCAAAGTATGTTAGCTGATATTTCTCATGATTTAAAAACTCCAATAACTACTATTCAAGGCTACTCTAAGGCACTAGCTGATGGAGTTATCTCTCCTGAGGAATATGAGAAATATTTTAATATCATTTATTCTAAAGCAAATCGTCTAACAGAGCTTATTAATATTTTTTATGAATATAGTAAGTTAGAACATCCAAGTTTTAAGTTAGTCCTTGAGGAAGTAGATTTAGCTGAATATCTAAGAGAATATATAGCAATTAAGTATGAGGATATTTTAGAAAATGGATTTAGTATTGAAGTAGATATTCCTGAAAAAGTAATGGAATGCAAAATTGACAAGGTGCAGTTTCAAAGGGTTTTAGATAATATTTTAGGAAATGCTATGAAACATAATCCTGTAGGAACAGAGATTTATGTTGCTTTAAGTAATGAGGGAAGACGCTATAAAATTATTATTGCAGACAATGGAGTAGGTATTCCACAGGAGATAATTAATGATATATTTTCACCATTTACTGTTGGAGATGAATCAAGGAATATAAAGCAAGGTTCTGGGTTAGGTCTTGCAATAACTAAAACTATAGTAGAAATGCATAATGGAACTATTAAGTTAAATACATCTCTTCAAAGGATGTATAAAACTGTTTTTGAAATAGAAATATAAATATAAAGTGTTGCCCCTATGAATTTAAAATCTAAATTCATAGGGGCAAATTATTTTATACTTGTAATTAACTTTTCCTAGGATTTAAATTATATGATATAATTATAAATGTAAGAGAAAGTAGATTTTATTACTTTAAATTTAAGGAGAGATGTAAGAATTATGAAGTGTTATTATCATGATAATAAAGAGGTAATAGCTGCATGCACAGAATGTGGAAGATTTATTTGTGATGAATGTAAGGTTGATATAAATGGAAAAGCAGTATGTAAAACATGCATAGAAACAGAAGTATTTAAGCCAAATAATAAATATAATAGAACAAATCAACAATGTTATAACAATTATTATTCAGGTAAGCCAACACAAAAGAGTTGGTTAGTAACATTATTATTATGTCTTTTTGTTGGAACTATAGGAGTACATAGATTTTATGTAGGAAAAATAGGAACAGGGATATTGCAATTAGTTACTTTTGGTGGTTTTGGAATATGGACTTTAGTAGATTTTATATTAATTGCTTGTAAAAAATTCACTGATGCAAATGGTGATTTAATATTAGATTAATAATGGAAGGGGGAGTTAAAAAGGTATGAATTGTTCAAATCATGAAGAAAGAGAAGCAGTAGGTATGTGCGTGAGATGTCACAAGCTTATATGTGAAGAGTGTAAGGTAAAAATAAATAATAAGTATTATTGTAAAGAATGTGTATCTGAAATGTACTCAGATAATAATAGTAACAATAATTATAATAATGGAAGTACTATAAATTCAGATAAGGTTAAGGAGTATGCTGATAAAGCAGTAAATGCTACAGTTGAGGCTACAAACAATACATTAAATTTAGTAAAAGATTTTTCAAAATCTGAAGACTTTAATGAAGTTAAGGATAAGATTAGTCAGAATAAAAAAATAGCTAATTATGTTCTTGGAATAATTGCTATTATATTATTGGTACCTAAAGTAATAAATAATATTAGTAGCATACCATATTTCTTTGAGGAACTTATATTTTCAGCGAGATATTATGGAATTTTTAGCACAATGTTTTACATTATAGAATTTGTTTTAAGTTTTATTGAGCCTATAATAATTATTGCATTAGCATCATTATTATTTAATAATTTTATCAATTTAAAAAGACAAATAAGAATAATTGCACCAATAGTAGTTGTTATAGCATTTACATTAATTAGATTTGTTAGTGCAAGTATATCATCTAGTTACTATGGATTTAATATAATAATAAGCATGTTTTCATATTTTGTTCCTGTAATATTAATAGTAGTAGGAAGCTATTTAGATAAGGAGTAATAATATTAGAATTTACTTAGGAGGTAAAGATATTGAGTAAAATAAAAGTCTTGAGCGTATTTGGCACAAGACCAGAAGCAATAAAGATGTGTCCTTTAGTTAAAGTTTTAGAGAAGGATGATAGAATAGAATCAATTGTATGTGCTACAGCTCAACATAGAGAAATGCTTGATACAGTACTTGAGATTTTTGATGTTAAACCACAGTATGATTTAAATGTAATGTCACATGGTCAAACAATAGTTGATGTATCTAATAAAGTTTTAATAGGTGTAGATAAAGTAATAAAAGAATGTAATCCAGATATAGTTTTAGTACATGGAGATACTTCAACAACATTAAATGGAGCATTAGCAGCTTTCTATAACCAAAAGCCAATAGGACATGTTGAAGCAGGACTTAGAACTGGAGATATTTATTCTCCATTTCCAGAGGAAGCTAATAGAAAATTAACAGGAGCAATTGCTACTTTACATTTTTCAGCAACAGAAAGTAATAAGGCTAATTTAGAAAGAGAAAATATACATAAAAATATATACATAACAGGGAATACTGTAATTGATGCTTTACTTAGTGTTATAGATAAAAATCATAAATTTGAAGATAAAAATTTAAATAATATAGATTTTGAAAATAAAAAAATAGTTTTATTAACTGCACATAGAAGAGAAAATTGGGGAGAGCCAATGAAAGATATATTTGCAGCAGTTAAAGAACTTGTTATTAAAAATCAAGATGTAAATGTAATATTCCCAATGCATAAAAATCCTTTAATAAGAGAGATGGCAAATGAAAGTTTTAAGGGAGTAGATGATAAAATACATTTAATCGAACCTCTTGAATATGTTGACTTTGCAAATCTTATGGCTAAGTGCTATCTTATAATGACAGATTCAGGTGGGATACAAGAAGAAGCACCAGCTCTTGGTAAGCCAGTTATTGTTTTGAGAACAGAAACTGAAAGACCAGAAGCAGTTGAAGCTGGAACTGTAAAATTAGCAGGAATTAATAAAGAAGACATATTTAATATTGCTGATGAGCTTATAAATGATGAAGAAGCTTATAATAAAATGGCTCATGCAGTAAATCCTTATGGAGATGGAAAAGCTTGTCCAAGAATTGCTGATCATATAGTAGAATATTTTAAAAATAAATAGATATAAATAAAAAAATACCGTATAACCAACTAAGGATATACGGTATTATAATTTTTAATATTATAATATTGATATTTGTACTTTGTTTATTCTTTTGCCTGTTACAGACAAGATTTTAAACTTTACTGAATCAATAATAACTTCTTTATTAATATACTTATTAGGTATGGTATTTATATTTTGAATTATTAACCCACCTAAAGTATCTATAGAATCTGATTTAAAATCTAAATTTAAATGCTTATTTAAATTTAAAATGCTAACTAGGCCAGTAGCTATATAAGTGTTAGCATCAATTTTTTCTATATAATCAATGTTTTCATCATATTCGTCTTGAATATCGCCAACTACTTCTTCAAGCAAATCTTCTAAAGTAACTATTCCTGAAAATCCACCATACTCGTCTATAAGTATAGCCATATGATTTTTAGAATCTTGTAATTCTTTAAGAAGTATATCTATAGATTTAGTTTCTGGAACTACATATGGTTTTCTAAGAATACTTTTAATATTAACATTTTCAATTCCTTTTTGTATTATCTCTGAAAATATATCCTTCATATAAATGACACCAATAATATTATCAATATCATTTTCATAAATAGGAATTCTTGAATAGTTTTCTTGCAATATTAAATTTATATTTTCTTTAATATTAGAATTAGCTTCAATACAAAATGTTTCAGTTCTTGGAGTCATTACTTCACGAGCTAAGATGTCATCAAACTTAATTATACCATCTATCATAGTCCTTTCAGTTTCATTTATGGCACCTTGTTCTTCACCAAGTTCAACTAAACTTTTGATTTCCTCTCTTGATATTTTTTCTTCACCAGATTTATCTTTTATTCCAAATAATCTTAAAATAGAGTTAGTTGAAATAGAGAGAAACCATACGAATGGTTTTGTAAATTTGGAAATAAATATTATAGGTTTTACACTAAACATAGCAACCTTTTCTGCATTTTGTAATGCTATTCTCTTAGGTACCAATTCACCAAGCACTAAAGTTATATAGGATATTACTAAGGTGGTTAATAATAAAGCTATATCATCACCATAAGGAACTCCTAAATTACTTAAATACAATCCAAACCCTTTTGAGATTGATGTTGCAGCTGAAGCAGATGCGAAAAATCCAGCAAAAGTAATACCAACTTGTATTGTAGCTAAGAATCCACTAGCATCCTTAAGTAAGTTTAATAATAATTTTGCCTTCTTATTATTCTCCTCAGCTAATAAATTTAATTTTGTTTTGTTGATTGATACTATAGCCATTTCAGCAGATGCAAAAAATGCGTTTACTATTACTAGTATAAGAATAAGAATAATACTACCCCCCGAGCTATCGTCCATTAAAAAAATCCCTCCTAAAAATATGATGAGAATATTATAGCATGTACAAATTTTAATAACAAACTAAGTAAATATGCTTAAATTAATAAAAACAAATGATATATCACATACAAAGTGATTAAATCATAAAAATGGGGATATTTAGTAAAAAAACAAAGTGAAATAAAGAAATTTGGTACATAAATATTTTTATTGAAATGTAATAATTAATATAGGAATGGCAATAATTAAGATAAATAAATTTATATATAAAGGAGTTAAAAAGTTAATATGAAGAAGGTTTTTAGAATACTTATAATTACTTTTTTAGCATTAAATACACAAATTTTATATGTACATAGTGAGACCTTGAATTTAATAGAAGAAAAATTAGATAGTGTGGGGGTTCCGGATGAGTATAGTGATAATATTATTAATTATATTACTAATTTAAAGCTTAGTAGTGAAGAAACAAAAAATTTATTAGAGGATGCCAATAATATTATTTCAAGAATAAAAGAAAAGAAAGATTATAGTGAATTTACATTTATAGAATTATTTAATATTTATGGTGAAGCTTTAAATATAGCAGATGAATTAAATATTAATTTAGATTTGGATTTATCGAGTAAGGAAGTTGTTTTAAAAGATAAAGATAGTAAATTAACATTAATTAAATGTGATATGGATGATGTTAAACGGTATTATGAAAATTATAAGGAATCGCCTCTTACATCACAAGATTATGAGGAATTAAAAAGTTACATAGTCGAAAATACGATTATTAATGATGAAAACACAAACAATAGTGATAGTAATAATAATTTTAATGATATGACTAAAAGTGATGATTATAGTAATAGTCATTTAAATGATGATGTGGCTGGGGATAGTAAGAAAAGTAATAGTAGTGATTTAAACGATGAAGAAATAGCTAAAAATAGCAAGACAAGTGATAATAGTAATTTTACTGAAAATAATAGTGAGACCTTAAATACTGTTAGTGCAATAAAAAGTAAAAATATTAATAGGGTGTTGAGTATAGTATTTTTAGTTTTATTTGTTTGTGTAGTAGTTTCGTTATTAATAGAGTCAATATTTTTTAATAGAAATAATTAATAAAAGCATATTTAGTAATATTAAAATGAGATGCCCATATTATAGTGCATCTCATTTTAAGTTATATAATTTTAATATAAAGAATATAAGAAGTTATGTATATCTTTAGTGGTTTCTTCCATATCAGTTGTTAAATGAAGCATATCAGTTGCAATCATTTCTGATTTACCATCAAGTGGGAATCTAGATTGCTCAATTGTTGGTACACCCATACTTAAAACCTTACTTGCTATTGACATTATTTCAGTATTAGTAAGATTAGTTGAAACTAATGGTAATATGTCATTCATCATAGTAGCTAAATCGGTAATTGAAGCAGTTTTAAATTTTTCAAATAAAGCTGTTAAAACCTCTCTTTGTCTTTCTGTTCTTTTGAAATCTCTGCCTTCAGTATATCTTATTCTACAATAAGCAGCAGCTTGAGTACCATTTAAAGTTTGAAAACCAGGAGTTGTTAATTTTTCAGTGTTTGTACCATTTTCTTTATCGATACTAGTTATATAATTATTAATGAAATTTAACTCTTCACTTGTAATATTTAATTCAACGCCTCCAAACTTATCTATTATAGTTGGTAGAGTATGTAAGCTTACATGAATAAATTTATCAACTGTTAAATTAAAGTTATAGTTGATAGTTTTTAATATAAGTTCAGGACCACCATATGCCATAGTATAATTTAAGTTTTGTTTATTGCCACTACCATCAGGCAAGTCTAAATAAAGATCTCTCATAAGAGAGAAAAGTTTAAGTCTGTTATTTTTAGTATCAATTCCTAATATCATAGTAGCATCAGATGCACCGTATAGATTTCCGTATTTCTCATTTTCAGTAAAGTCTGTACCGAATAAAGCAATAGAAATAACATCTTCATCTTCTTTAGCTGGTTCTTTACCAGTTTCAGTAACGGAACTTCTATCAATCTCTACTCTTTCTACCTTTGAACTAAAATGATTAAATGCAAAAACGGACAAAGAAATTATTAGTACAAATACTAATAAGATGCTAATTAGTACCTTTGTTGTTGTTGATAATTTTCTCTTCATAAGTTCCCCCTTAAGTTAATTAAAGATAGTTATTATAATTTATATAGTGATTATACCATAAAAGTTATAATCACTATATAAATTTATACGTTAATTATCTGTATAGAAAATTATATAAAAGACAAAAGTATCATTAACTAATATTAAATTAATGCTTTTAATAAAGTTAAATTGTTAGAATATATTAAAAACTTTATTAATTAATTTAAAAAAGATATTTTAAATTAAATTTAATTGTTATATAATATTAATGAGGAAAATAAAACTTTTATTGGGAGGAGATTGTATATGGCAGTTTTAGTATCAGGTGGAATGGGATATATCGGAAGCCATACAACAGTAGAGCTTTTAAATGCAGGATATGATGTTGTAATAGCAGATGATTTAAGTAATAGCAAGGAGCTTGTTAGAGATAGAATTAAAGATATAACAGGCAAAGACGTTGAGTTTTATAATGTTGACTTAACTGATGTAGAAAAGACAGAAGAAATTTTTAGAGATAATGAAATAGATTCAGTAATTCACTTTGCAGCATTTAAAGCAGTAGGTGAATCAGTAGAAAAGCCGTTAGAATATTACTATAATAACTTAACTAGTGCATTAGTAGTATTAAAGGCTATGAAGAAATATGGTTGTAGAAACTTTGTATTTAGTTCTTCAGCAACAGTTTATGGAGATGCAAAGGTTGTTCCAATAACAGAAGATTCTCCACTTTCAACTACTAATCCATATGGATCAACTAAGCTTATGATTGAAGATATGCTTAGAGATATTGCAAAAGCTGAATCACAATTCAATATAGCAATACTTAGATATTTTAATCCAGTTGGAGCTCATAAGAGTGGAACAATAGGAGAAGATCCAAATGGAATTCCAAATAATTTAATGCCATACATTACCAAAGTTGCTATTGGTGAATTAAAACAACTTAGAGTATTTGGTAATGACTATCCAACACACGATGGAACAGGGGTAAGAGATTATATCCATGTTGTAGATTTAGCAGCTGGTCATGTTAAAGCTTTAGAGAAATTAGCAACTAATCCAGGACTTGTTACTTATAACTTAGGTACAGGTAATGGATATTCAGTATTAGATGTTGTTAAAGCATTTAGTGAAGCATCAGGAAAAGAAATTCCTTATGAAATAGCTCCTAGAAGAGCTGGGGATATAGCTACTTGTTATGCTGATCCTAAAAAGGCTAATGAAGAATTAGGATGGAAAGCTGAAAGAGGAATCAAGGAGATGTGTGAAGATTCTTGGAGATGGCAAAGCAATAACCCTAAGGGATATAACTAAGAGTTAATTTACAAAATAAATAATAGTAATAAAAAAATAGAGGATTTTATGATGATTACTAATTATGCATAATTAATGATATATAGTAAATTTTAAATCCCCTATTTTTATTATAATTATTTAAATGTTATTTCATTTGAATAAGAAAATACAGTTGAACCAGTTGCAGAAGGTTGGCAAACTTGAACTATGCTATTAGTTTTGCAACAATCTTTTGAAATAGCTAGAGTATTACTATCTATAAAAGTTTTATCAACATATTTCCCATCAACATATACATTACTATAATTATTGAAGTTTTCACCTTTAATTAAAATATTATTATCATCATAGGTTTCAACATTATTAACTTTTACATTTTTAAAACAGATTTTATACTCACTTGAAGGAACAAGCTTTTCATAATCATCAGTATAGTTTTTGCCATAAAGCATGTCATATTCTAATTGATTAAGATATTCAGTCTTTGTTTCTTGATTAAGATTACTATTATGAAGTAAACTTAAAGTTGTATCTGGGAAAGAAAGCTTGTCTAGTATTAAAGATGTAAGATTATAAGTTTTAATATCCTTATCATCTTCTTTTAAATTCATATTATCCCAAATAACATAAGGTGTTGATTTAATTGTATTAATAGAAACATCGCTAGTGTCTAGTCCTACTGCTGGAAAGTGATCTCCATAAAAAGAAATTATAGTAGGTTCATCTAAGGCATTAACAGCATCAATTAAGTTACCAACAAATTGATCCATTTCGTAAATTTGATTTATATAGTATTCTAAGCTATTTTTATTATCTTTAGAATAATCATTAGTAATATAAATTTCTTTATCTTCTACATAATCATTAGGATATCCTCCATGACCTTGAACAGAAACACCAAATATTAGGTCAGGATTATCAGTAGAAGTAATTATATTACAAATTTCATTTATTAAAACATTATCCTTTGGCCAACCTACAGGAGTTCTTTCAGGAGGAGACATACATTCTATAGGAGTAAAGCTATCAAATCCTAAATTTTTATAAACTTTATCTCTTGTATAAAATTTTCCTTCATGATTATGAAGAGCATTAGCACTATAACCTAAATTTTTTAAAGAATAAGCAAGTGATGGTATAGATTTTTTTGAAGCTATAGTATTAAAAAGAAATTCACCTGTACCAAAAAACTCAGTTGACATTCCAGTAATAACTTCAAATTCTGTATTAGCAGTACCTCCACCAAAGGAAGGAACAGATAATAGACCAGATGTAAAATCATCAGATAATGCTTCAAAATTACTAACTGGATTTTTGTTTAATTCAATATTAGTTATCC
Source organism: Clostridium sp. (assembly GCF_026168755.1). Lineage (GTDB taxonomy): Bacteria > Bacillota > Clostridia > Clostridiales > Clostridiaceae > Clostridium. The sequence goes on from NZ_JAPFDR010000007.1 coordinate 89,885, forward strand.
AATTAGGATTTATAAAAGATTCAAGTTGAACTATTATTATATTAGGTTTAATAATAGAAGTATCAGAATTTACTTCTTTATTAGAAGAATTATCTTCAATTATTGCTGAAGAGGTTAAAGTTTTATTATTAGAATTTTCAGCAGTTAATATATCTAATTCATTTTTTATACCTGCTATAGTATTTTTTGAATAACCATTAGGTTTAGACATTCCATTATTAACAGCACTATTATAAAAGGAATATGAAAAACCATATTGGTTATAGCCACCAGTTATATCCCAAAAGTTTTTACTTATTATATCATTGTCTAAACCATAATTTAACAAAATTTTAAATAGTGCAAAAAATATAAGTAATGAGGTTATATTTCTTATATATTTAATTTTATACTTTTTACATTTAAAAAATTTTTCTATTGTTATATAATTATTAGGAAAACAAAGGATTTGTTGGAAGTGGATTATATATAGAAGTTTTGACATCAGGAGGAATATCTTTAAAAAAGTCTAGATATTATCATTACAATTGATAAAAATGGAAAGGTAACAATATTAAAGGATATATTAATAAAATTATTTGATAATTTGACAATAATTAAAAATAATAATAGTATTAATAAGAAGAATTTTATATAATTAGTTTTATGTTAATCAAATATATAATATATTAATTTAATATGAAATTAGTATAGCAAAAAAATGAGAAAAGTTAATTTTATTTAAATAAAAATCAAATATTATGGTTTGGTTGTAGAACAATGCATAATCATAATATTTTATAAAGATATAGGAGAATTTAAGATAATGAGTGTTTCAGTAGTAATTCCAAATTATAATGGAGAAATGTACTTGAAAGCTTGTATGGAAAGCTTAATGGAACAGTCTTTAAAAGCTGATGAGATAATAATTGTAGATAATGCATCAACGGATGAAAGTGTTAAATATATAAAAAATAGATATTCAAACATAGTCAAATTAATTTGTTTAGAAAAAAATTATGGCTTTAGTAAAGCTGTAAATGAAGGTATTAAAAATAGTAATAGTGAATTTGTTGTATTACTTAATAATGATACAGAATTACATAAAGAATGGTTATTGGAATTATATAATTGTATAAAAGATGATGAAAGTATATTTTCCGCATGCAGCAAGATGTTAAGATTTGATAATAGAAACATAATAGATGATGTAGGAGATGAATATACTATATTTGGATGGGCTAGAAAAATAGGCGATGGAGAATTAAGTGATAAGTATAAGGAGTCAAGGGAAGTATTTTCTTCATGTGCAGGAGCGGCTATTTATAGAAAGAGCATATTTAAAAAAATAGGATTATTTGATGAGAATTTCTTTGCTTATTTAGAGGATATGGATATATCATATAGAGCTAGAATTTATGGTTATAAAAATTATTATTCAGCTAAAGCTAAGGTGTATCATATAGGAAGTGCTACTAGTGGAAGTAGACATAATTCATTTAAAGTAAAATTATCAGCTAGAAATAGCATTTATTTAATATACAAAAATATGCATAGCATACAAGTGGTGGTTAATTTTATATTTATATTATTAGGAATATTAATTAAATGGCTATATTTTTCTGTTAAAGGATTAGGAAGAGATTATATAAGTGGAATAATTGAAGGAATAAGAACAAGAAAAAAAATTAATAGGGTAATAGTAAAAAATAACTTATATAACTATATAAACATTGAGAAGATGTTAGTCAAAAATACATTACACCTTTTTAAGCGAGGTTAGAATATGATTAAGCAAAATCAAAAGTTAATAAATAAAGCATTAGTTTTTATAGATGCAGTAGTGATAATTTTATCTTTTTTATTAGCATGGTATATAAGAATTCATAGTGGAATTATGGAATTAGAAGGTGGATCACTTACTTTTAAAGAGTTTTTGATACCTGTTCTTATAATGTTGCCTATATATATAATACTATATAATTTTAAAAGATTATATAGTGCTGAAAGAACTGTTTTTTTAAGTAAAGAGATTATAAATATATTTATTGCAAATTTATTTGGAATAGTAATATTTTCAGGGTTATTATTTGTAAATAAAACAATAGATTATTCAAGATCATTACTTATTATGTTTTTTATTATATGTACAATACTTATTTCTCTTGAAAGAGTAATTATAAAAATATCAATGAGAAGTGCAAGAAAAAAGGGACTTAATATAAGATATACAGTATTTGTAGGATATAGTGAGAGTACAGAAAAATTTAATAAATTAATTAATGAAAATAGACATTGGGGATATAAAGTATTAGGTGTTTTTGAGGATTATAAAATTGATTCAGAAAATTTGAATTATCTAGGAAATATAGTAGAATTAGATAATTATCTTACTGAAAATAGAGATGTAGATGAAATAATTATAACTTTAGAGATGAAGGATTATGATAAATTAAAAACTATAATATCAATATGTGAGAAGCTTGGTATTAGAATACAAATAATCCCTAGTTATTACAAGTATTTTCCGGCTAAGCCTTATGTAGAAGAAATAGGAGGATTACCTTTAATAAATATGAGATATATACCTCTTGATAATATATTAAATAAGGCTATAAAGAGAGGAATTGATATTGTAGGTTCTTTATTAGCAGTTATTATTTTTTCACCAATAATGCTAATTACAGCTATATTAATAAAGTTAACAAGTAAGGGACCTATAATATTTAAGCAAGAAAGAATAGGGCTTAATAGAAAGCCTTTTATTATGTATAAGTTTAGGAGTATGAGACAACAAGATCCAGAAGAAGAAAAGAAGGATTGGACAGTTAAAAATGATCCAAGAAAGACAAAAATAGGGACATTTATAAGAAAAACTAGTATTGATGAATTACCTCAATTCTTTAATGTATTAAAAGGAGATATGAGTCTTATAGGACCAAGGCCTGAAAGACCATTCTATGTAGAAAAGTTTAAAGATGAAATACCTAAGTATATGGTTAAACATCAAGTAAGACCGGGAATCACAGGATGGGCACAAGTTAATGGATGGAGAGGTGATACATCCATAGAAAAAAGAATAGAGTGTGATATATATTACATAGAAAATTGGAGTTTAACATTAGATATAAAAATTTTTATATTAACGTTTTTTAAAGGATTTATAAATAACAATGCTTATTAGAAATTAAAGGAGATAAAAATATGAAAAAGGTATCAAGGAGAAAGATATTTATTTTTTTGTGTACTTGTTTTGTAACTGTTGCATTATTTGCGTTGTTTGAAAAATATTATTCAGTTCAACCTAATACTGCAAAATTAACAATGAAATTAAAATCTAATAATATAGAGCAATATCAAGTTTATTATGATACAAATGGGAATAAAGAATGGTCAGAAGAAAATTCTATAAAGGTTTTATATACGAACACAGGTAAAGAGGATAAGTTAAGCTTTGCTTTACCAATAGAAACTAAAAATATAAGAATAGACTTTGGAAATGAAAATAAAAGTTTAGAGGTAAAAAATTTAACTTTAAAAAGAAATAAAAAGTATACTTTTTCTAAAAGAGATATAGAAGAGAAAGTAGGAGAAAGTGCAGATTTAAAATATGATATAACAGATACAGGATTTGATATTAATGTTATAGCAAGTGATCCATATATAGAAATAGAAAATATAAATAATCAGATAATAGATGTTACTTCAAAGCCAATTATATATGATGTATTAATGATGCTATCTTCATTAATATTAGGATTTATAGTAGCTAATGCATTAACAGGGATAAAAAAATCAATAAAATTTATAAAAGTATCTATAGACAATAAAGGATTAATAAAATCTTTAGCTAAAAATGATTTTAGAAATAAATATGCTTCTTCTTATTTAGGAATAGTATGGGGGTTTATAAATCCCCTTATAACAATATTAGTATATTGGTTTGTATTCACAGTTGGTTTTAGAAGTTCAGATGTGGGTGATGCTCCTTATACAATTTGGTTTATAGCAGGAATAATTCCATGGTTCTTCTTTTCAGATGCTTTAAACTCTACTAGTAATGTATTTTTAGAATATAGTTATTTAGTAAAAAAAGTTGTTTTTAAAATTGAAATATTACCTACTGTAAAAATAATATCAGCGTTATTTGTACATTTATTTTTTGTCATATTTATATATGCTTTAGGAGCAGTATATGGATATTATCCGGATTTATATTCATTACAATTTATATATTACTCATTTGCAATGATTATTTTAGTATTTTGTATTTCATTAATTACTTCATCTGTAATACTATTTTTTAGGGATTTAGGTCAAATTATAGGTATAATTTTAAATGTAGGATTTTGGGCGACTCCAATAGGATGGACAATAGATATGTTGCCTGGAGTTGTACAAAGAATATTTAAATTAAATCCTATGTATTATATAGTTACAGGATATAGAGATTCTTTTATAGACAAAGTTTACTTTTGGGAAAGACCTTATGAAACTCTATACTTTTGGGCATTTTGTTTAGTTGCTTTTTGTTTCGGAGTTAAGTTATTTAAAAAGCTAAAACCACATTTTTCAGATGTTATATAGAGAGGTAAATATATGAGTGAAGTAGTTATAAAAGTTAGAGATTTAGTAAAAAAATATAATATATATGATGATCCTATGGATAGATTAAAAGAGACTTTATCTATAAGACATAAATGCTATCATAGAGAATTTGTAGCTTTAAATGGATTAACATTTGATATTGAAAAAGGTGATGCTGTAGGTATATTGGGGAAAAATGGATCTGGTAAATCTACATTATTAAAAATGATTACTGGAGTACTAACACCTACATCTGGAACTATAGAAATAAAGGGGGTTATATCAGCTATATTAGAATTGGGAACTGGTTTTAATATGGAATATACAGGAATAGAAAATATATATTTAAATGGAACTATGCTTGGATATACTAAGGAAGAGATTGATTTAAGAGTAAAGGATATTATTGATTTTGCAGATATTGGGGATTTTATAAATCAGCCTGTAAAAATATATTCAAGTGGTATGTTTGCAAGACTAGCTTTTGCAGTGGCTAGTAATGTAAACCCTGATATATTAATTGTAGATGAAGCATTAGCTGTTGGGGATACAAGATTTCAAATTAAATGTATAGAAAAAATGAAAGCATTAAAGGAACAAGGGACAACAGTATTATTTGTTTCTCATGCAACAGAGCAAATAAAAAGATTTTGTAATAAAGCTATATGGATTAAGGACGGGATAATAGAAGCTCAAGGTGAATCAAGTGAAATAGCAGATTTGTATGAAGATTTTATGAAATATGGTACAGTAGATAATCAAGCAGATGTTAGGATGGAGTTAAAAGAGGAAGCTAGTATAACTGAAGAAGTTGAGGAAGATAATGGAGAATTTAAAATGCCTTCCAATGAAGATACGTTAGCTTCAATAAAAGAGGTAAAATTATCTAAAGATAAGCTAAGGACATTTGAGGATTTAGAGGTTGAAATAACTTATGATATATATAGGGAAAAAATAGATAGCTTTTTATTAGGAGCAGCTATATATACTCCATCGAGAGATTATATATTTGGACCAAATACGTATTTAGAAAAAGTAGAAATTCCAAATACATTTGGAAGGCATAAAATTGTTTATAGAATTCCTGAAATTCCTTTATTAGGAGGAACTTATACAATTGATGTAGGGATATTTACTGATGAGAGTATAGTAAATTTAGATTATAAAACAGCTGTATGTGAGTTTGTAATTGCAAATAAATATATATCAGAAGGTAAGTTTTATATAAAACATGAATGGAAAGTTATTGAGTAAAGATAATTAGATATTTTAATAAAAATTGTAGGGATGATTAATTTATATGAGTAACAAAGAGTTAAAAACAATACGCATTGGTGGAGAAATATTAAATAGTATTACTATAACAAAAGAAAATAGTTGTGAATTTAACTATAGATATAGTCAATTTAATATAAAAAAGATTGAGCTTTTCTTTAAAAATGTTAAAGGATTTAAAGGTAGAATAAGAGTTGAAATATTTGAAGAAGAATATAAAAGTTTAGTTGGAGAGCAAATAATAGAAAATATAGAAGAAGGTTGGAATGAATTTATATTACCTTATACTGTAGGTGTATTTGAAGAAAAACTTAAAATTAAAATTAAAATGGAGAAAGGTAATTCTATTGAAGTAGCTACAGATAAATATGATGCTGTTTGTATGAGATTATTATATGAAGATATACAAGAAAGAGAATTAGCATTAGATTTAGATAGGGTGACAAAGGAGTTAAGAAAAATTTATAATTCAAGTGGTTGGAGACACTTGGTTTCAGTTTATAGATTTAGAGATATTATATTTAACTTTTTTAAAAAAATTAAGAAGTTGAAAACTTTATTTTTTGTAGTAGTTAAAAATTTAAATAAATCAAATATAAGTAGGGCTAAAGATTTTATAAAAGATAATGGTTTTAAAGCTTTTATTAGAAAAGTAGTATCTAAGTTAAAAGGAGAAAGATTACAATATAAGAACTGGATTGAAAAACATGTTGCTACTCCTGCTGAATTAGAAATACAAAGAAATTATGAATTTGAATATAAGCCATTAATAAGTATTTTAATTCCAACATATAAAACACCAAAACATTTATTAATTGAAACTATGAATTCTGTTTTAAATCAAAGTTATAGTAATTGGGAGTTATGTATTGCAGATGGAAATTCTGAAGAGTCTTATATAAATGAAATGTTAGATGAATATGCAAGAAATGATAAGAGAATAAAAGTTAAATATCTTGATGAAAATAAAGGTATAGCTGGTAATACTCAAGAATGTTATTATATGGCTACTGGAGATTATATAGGATTATTTGATCATGATGATTTGTTAGAGCCTAATGCATTATTTGAAGTGGTAAAAGCTGTAAATGAAGATAGAACAATAGATTTTATATATACAGATGAGGATAAAATTAATGAGAAAAGTGACTATAGATTTGATCCTCATTTTAAGCAAGATTTTGCGATTGATACTTTTAGAAGCTATAATTATATATGTCATTTTTCGGTGTTTAGAAATGACTTAATGGCAAAAATAAATGGATTTAGAGATGGATTTAATGGAAGTCAAGATTACGATATTATTTTAAGAGCTACTGAGGTAGCTGAAAATATTCATCATATACCTAAAATATTATATTCCTGGAGAGTTCATTCAGGATCTACAGCAGGAAATCCTAAGAATAAAATGTATTGCTATGATTCTGCTAAGAAAGCTTTAGATGAAGAATTAAAAAGAAAAGGAATTAAAGGGAAAGCTAAAGATGGGAAGTATATTGGAACCTATGAGATTGAGTATGAAATAATAGATAATCCTAAAGTTTCAATATTAATACCAACAAAGGATCATATAGATGATTTAGATAGAACTATAAAGTCTGTTTTAAATAATACTGAATATGAGAATTATGAAATTATAGTTATTGAAAATAATTCAGAACAAAGTGAGACTTTTAAATATTATGAAGAAATACAAAAACTTGATGCAGATATAAGAGTAGTAACTTGGGAAAAGGGATTTAACTACTCTGCTATAAATAATTATGGAGCTAAATTTGCAAATGGGGAGTTATTACTTTTATTAAATAATGATGTTGAGGTTATTAATAAAGAATGGCTAACTAAAATGGTATCTTTAGCACAAAGAGAAGATGTTGGTTGTGTTGGAGCTAAACTGTATTATCCAGATAATACAATTCAACATGGTGGAATAATAGTTGGGTTAGGTGGAGCTGCCGCACATGCTCATAGAGGATTCAATAAGAATGAATATGGGTATTTCTTAAGACTTGGAATTACACATAATTTAAGTGCTGTAACAGGAGCTTGTTTAATGGTTAAAAAATCAGTATTTGATGAGGTAAATGGATTAGACGAAAGCTTTGAAGTTGCGTACAATGATGTTGATTTTTGCTTAAGAGTTTTAGAAACAGGAAGAGTGAATGTATGGACACCTTATGCTGAGTTATATCATTATGAATCTAAGAGTAGAGGTGTAGATGATTTAGCAACAAATGAAAGATTCCAAGGTGAATTTAATAGATTCAGAGAAAGATATAAGGAGTTTTTAGAAAAAGGAGATCCGTATTATAACGTAAATTTAACTTTAGATAGAGAGGATTTATCTTTAAAGGAATAGTAATTTTAGGAGGATTTTTATGGCGTTATCAATAATATGTCCTTTATATAAGGCAGAAAAGTATATAGATAATTTAGATGTGTCGTTGAAAAGACAATTAAAAGTAGAGATAAAAGAAATTAAATATATAGTTACAGAATGCCATGAAGATAAAACTATAGAAAAGTTAAAAAATATAAATGCTAAATATAAAGTTATTAAAGCTGAGGAGTTTTCACATAGCTCAACTAGAGAAAAAGCAGTTTATGAAGCTGAAGGAGATATAATTGTATTTATAACTCAAGATATAATTATAAAGAGTGATATGTGGCTGTATAATTTAACTAATAGTATAGAAAAAGGTGTTTGTGAAGCATCTTTTTCTAAACAAATTTGTACAGAAAAAACTATTGAAAGATATACGAGGATGAATAACTATCCAGATGAAAGTAGAATAGTATCAAAGAAAGATATTGACAAATTAGGTATAATGACATATTTTTACTCTGATGCTTCTTCAGCTATTAGAAAAGATATTTTTGTAAAGCTTAATGGATATGATGGGAAAAATTTATTAACTAATGAAGATATGTATATTGCTTATAAGTTAATTAATAATGGATATAAAATTAAGTATTGTGCTGATTCAGAAATAATACATTCGCATAAGTATAAATATTTATCTTTATTAAAGAGATATTTTGATCAAGGTGTATTTTTAAAGCAACATGAATATATCACTAATTCTGGAGCTAACAGTAGTGCTATTAATTTAGCAAAGTTTGTTTTAGTAAATAGTTTAAAAGAAAAAAGTTTTAAAGTTTTTTTCGAGATAATCCCTAATTTTGGCGCTAGATATATTGGTAATAAACTAGGTCAGAGATATGAAAAATTATCTAAAAAAACTATATTAAAGTACACCAATAATCCTAATTATTGGCATAGGGAGTTCTTTAATTAAAAATATATAATGTTAAGCAATATAGTAATTGATAAGATGAAAGAATTTTTATTTTCAATGGCTGAAAGTTAGATGAAATCTAGATTTCGGCTATTTTTTGTGTGAATAGACAAAAGTTAAAATATCTTAATAAAAGTAAGTTAATTCCTAATAATCTTGACAGTTTAAAAGGGACTAATGTAAGATAGGGTATGATAAGTTATAAAAGTAACCTTAAAATAGAAGTATTAAATAAATAGAATAATAAAATATGATATAATTAAAATAATAATGAGGTGATATTTATGAAAGGAATAATTTTAGCAGGTGGATCAGGAACAAGACTATATCCAGTAACAAAAGCAATGTCAAAACAAATGGTGCCAATATATGATAAACCAATGATATATTATCCTATGTCAGTATTAATGTTAGCGGGTATAAGAGATATTCTTATAATATCTACACCAAGAGACATAGTTAACTTTAAAGAACTATTTAAAGATGGTTCAGAATATGGATTAAATATTGAATATGCAATTCAAGAACAACCAAATGGATTAGCAGAAGCATTCATTATTGGAGAAGAATTTATAGGTGATGATAATGTAGCAATGATATTAGGAGATAATATATTCTATGGTCAAAACTTTAGTTCACATTTAAAAGAAGCATCACAATTAGAAAAAGGAGCAATGGTATTTGGATACTATGTTCAAGACCCAAGAGCCTTTGGAGTAGTTGGATTTGATGCAGATGGTAAAGTAACTTCATTAGAAGAAAAACCAGAAAATCCAAAGTCAAAATATGCAGTACCAGGCCTTTATTTCTATGATAACTCAGTAGTAGAAAAAGCTAAGGCATTAAAACCATCAGCAAGAGGAGAACTAGAAATAACTGATTTAAATAAAGTTTACATGGAAGAAGGAGCTTTAAAAGTAGACTTATTAGGTAGAGGAATGGCATGGCTTGATACAGGAACACATGAATCAATGTTAAAAGCATCTAATTTTGTTGAAGCAGTACAAACTACTCAAGGAACATTCATAGCTTGTTTAGAGGAAATTGCTTATAGACAAGGATGGATTTCAAAAGAGCAAGTTAGAGAATTAGCTGGACCTTTAATGAAAACAGAGTATGGAAAATATTTAGTAGATATAATTGAGGAGTAAAGAGATGGTTGAAGCAGGAAATTTTAAATTTATAGAAACTAAAATACCAGATTTATACATAGTTGAACCAAGAGTGTTTGGAGATGCTAGAGGATATTTCATGGAAAGTTATAATAAAGAGCACTTTGATGCTGCAGGATTAACTATGACTTTTGTACAAGATAATGAATCAAGATCTAAAAAAGGTGTTTTAAGAGGATTACACTTCCAAACTCAGCATACACAAGGAAAGCTTGTAAGATGTACAGAGGGGGAGGTATGGGATGTTGCTGTTGACTTAAGAAAAGGTTCACCTACATATGGACAATGGGAAGGCGTATACTTAAGTGCAGAAAATAAAAGACAATTCTATGTACCAGAAGGTTTTGCACATGGATTTGTAGTTTTATCTGAAACTGCAACATTTAACTATAAATGTACAGATTTCTATTCACCAGAACATGATGGTGGACTTTTATGGAACGACGAAGATGTTGCTGTAGAGTGGCCATTAGATGGAATTGAAGAAATTTTATTATCAGAAAAAGATAAAAATCAAAAAACATTCAAAGAGCTAGACTTACCTTTTACTTATAATAAGTAAAGTAAATGTAGTGGAGGTTATCGCATGAAAATATTAATAACTGGTTCAAATGGCCAATTAGGAAATGAACTTCAAAAAATAATAGCTACAGGAACTGCTGAAATAGGTGCAGTTTCAGAAGTAATTAAAAATTCAGAAGTTTTTGCTGTAGATGTAGATAAATTAGATATAACTAACTTAGAACAAGTGAAAACTGTTTTAAAGGAAGTAAAACCAGATGTAGTTATAAACTGTGCAGCAGCAACAAATGTTGATGGGTGTGAAGCGAATAAGGATTTAGCTTTTAAAATAAACGCTTTAGGTCCTAGAAATTTAGCTATGGTTTGTGAAGAAATAGGAGCTAAAATAGTTCAAGTTTCAACTGACTATGTATTTAGAGGTGTTGGAGATACACCATTAAATGAATCAGATATAGTTGCTCCAGTAAGTTATTATGGAAAAACTAAGCTTTTAGGTGAAGAGTTTGTAAGAGAGTTTTCATCAAAGTACTATATAGTTAGAACAGCTTGGCTTTATGGGTATGTAGGTCATAACTTTGTTTATACAATGATGAAGCTTGGAAAAGATAGAGATACTTTAAGTGTTGTAAATGATCAACTTGGAAATCCTACACATGCTAATGACTTAGCATATCACATATTAAAACTTATAGAAACAGAAGAATATGGAATATACCATTGCACTGGAAAAGGTGAATGTAGTTGGTATGATTTTGCAACAGAAATAATGAAACTTTCAGGAAGAAATTGCAAGGTAAGTCCATGTACTTCAGCAGAATATAAGAGTATGTATCCTAATTCAGCTGATAGACCAGCATATTCATCACTTGATAATATGATGCTTAGATGCACTGTTGGTGATGAAATGAGAGATTGGAAAGAAGCTTTAAAGACTTTCATGGATAACGTTGAAAAATAATTAGTAAATTATCGATAAACTTAAAATTTGGAGATATAAGGAGAATTTAATTATGAAAACTTATTTAGTAACTGGTGGGGCTGGATTTATAGGCTCAAACTTTGTATTATACATGTTAAAAAAATATGAAGATATAAGAATAATTAATTTAGATAAGTTAACTTATGCAGGAAACTTAGAAAACTTAAAGTCAATACAAGATGATCCAAGACACATATTTGTACATGGAGATATCTGTGACAATGAATTAGTTAATTGTTTATTTGAAAAATATGAAATAGACTATGTTGCTCACTTTGCAGCAGAATCTCACGTTGACAGAAGTATAAGAGAACCAGAAGTATTTGCTAAGACAAATGTTATGGGAACAGTTAACTTATTAAACTGTGCTAAAGCAGCATGGGAAAATGAAGATGGAACATGGAAAGAAGGAGTTAAGTTCTTACACGTTTCAACAGATGAAGTATATGGTTCATTAGGAGAAACAGGATACTTCATGGAAACTACTCCACTTGACCCTCATAGCCCATATTCATCAAGTAAAGCCGGATCAGATTTAATGGTTAAGGCATACCATGATACATACAAAATGCCAATGAATATAACAAGATGTTCAAATAACTATGGACCATTCCAATTCCCAGAAAAATTAATACCATTATTAATAAATAACTGTTTAGCTCACAAGGATTTACCAGTATACGGGGATGGAATGAACATAAGAGACTGGTTATTCGTTGAAGACCATGCTAAAGCTATCGATATGGTTATAAACAACGGTAGAAGCGGTGAAGTTTATAATGTTGGTGGACATAATGAAAGAACTAACATAACAATAGTTAAGACAGTAATATCTTACTTAAATGAAAATGTTGATAAAGAAGTTACTGAAAACTTAATTAAGTATGTTGAAGATAGAAAAGGTCACGATAGAAGATACGGAATAGACCCAACTAAGATTAAAGAAGAATTAGGATGGTATCCTGAGACTAGATTTGAAGTTGGAATTAAGAAGACTATTCAATGGTATTTAGATAACCAAGAGTGGATGAAAAATGTTACTTCAGGTGCATATCAAAACTACTATAATGAAATGTATAAATAATTGATATATTTAAAAAATAAAGATAGTGTAGCTTAATATAGGACACTATCTTTATTTATAAGATTTATTATTTAGATTGATTGAAGTTGTAAAAAGGTGTTTTTGTAGTAGATTCAACTAATACTCTTATAGACCCATAGCCATAACCCATAAGTTTTAAGTTAATAGCATAAGTAATTTTATCTAAAATATTAGAAAGATCAGATATAGTAAATTATCAAAAGGGATTAAAATAAATGATATTAATAAAAGAATAGCAAGAATTTTGCTAAATTTTTTTTGTCTTAATTATAGGACAAGAAGTTTTTATTAAGATTTTCTAATATAAATACAACTTTTGTGGTAAAATATGTATTATGTTAAATGCAATTAATCATATTATAATTTTATAGATAGATAAATGTGTATTTAAATACTATATATAATTATTATTAGTATTATTTATTTTTAATAATAATGAATTTTATTTAAATTTCATATTTTAGGACTTTTAGATTGCTATTAAATGTTTTGTTAATTATAATATATAATTGATTACGAAATAATATAATTTTAATTTAGAGAGGGGATAGCATGCCAATAGAATCGAAAGAAGAGAAAAGAAAAAAGGATATTTTAGATATATTAATAAAGTATAGGTTTATAATTGCAATAATTGCTTTTGTTTTTTTAGTAGCATTCAAAATTCATGGAAGTTCCATAGGAGTATGGGACCAATATGTAGCGGAAAAGATTAACACTGATGAAAAAACTGTATTATGGGGAAAAGATAGAGCAATTAGAAGTGATGAATGGATGGTTCAAAGCACATATTATATGGCTCAAGCAACTAGTGATGATTATTATCCATTATATAATGAAAATATAATGGATGGAGGATTAAATATGATTTTGGCATATAATGCTCCTGTGGTCAATATAACGATATTGGGAAAGCCTTTTAATTGGGGATTCTTACTTTTAGGAAAAGAATATGGATTATCATGGTATTGGTCATTTAAAACAATTGCATTACTATTATTAGCATTTGAATTATCAATGATATTAACTAAAAAGCGAAAAGGTATTTCTACATTAGGAGCCTTTTGGATTACTTTTTCACCAGCTGTTCAGTGGTGGTTTATGCAACATGTAGGGGACATAGTATTTTTTGCGTTAGCTCTAATAGTATCTTTTTATAAATATTGGGAATATAGGCAAAGTACCGGTAAACGGCTAATATTTTCTGGAATATTTGCTTTTAGTGCAATTGGATTTGCATTAATTATTTATCCTGCATTTCAAGTGCCAATTGCATATTTGATATTAGTATTAATGGCTACAATTTATTTTTCAGTATTTAAGAAGCCTAAATTAAAAGTAAGTGATTATTTTTTTATAGGTGCTATTATAATAACAATTGGTGGGATTTTAGGATGGTTCGTTATTAATTCTATAGATGCAATAAAAGCATCATTAAATACTGTTTATCCTGGAAAAAGAGTATCTGTTGGTGGTGGTGTTGAAATATTTAGATTAGGAGAGTTTATGATTAATACATATACTCCATTTAAAGATATTAATTATCTGAATAATTGCGAAACAAGTTCATTTATTAATTTCTTTATAGGATCATCTATAGTATTATTTATTGCTATTAAGAAAAAGATAAAGGATATTTCAATAGGTATATCATTATTTGCTGTATCAGTAATTGAATTGATATGGATGTTTATACCATTTAATGAAGTAATAGCAAAAATAACATTACTAAGCTATGTTCCAACTAAAAGAATGATGTTAATGTTTAGTTTTACAGCTATGTTGTTATCAATATGGGCTATGGGAGTTATAGTAAATGAAAATCTAATAAGCAAAAAAAATGGATGCTTAATTGCAATTATTAATTGGATAGTATATTGCTTATTGGTATATAATTATCCATATAAGGATTATGTTAGTCTTAAATATTATATAATGCTATTTGGAATATATTTAATTATTAACTTAGCTTTATTTACAGGATTAAGAAAAGTTCTATATTTGTTTATGGCAATAGTTATATTTATGTCAGGAATGACGGTAAATCCAATTGTTAAGGGGATAGGAGCTATATATAATAAAACCTTATCTAAAGCAATAATTGAAATAGAAGCTAATGATCCAGATGAACTTTGGATAGCAGAGGGTGATGGAGTAAAGGGAAATTATATATATGCAAATGGAGCTAAGACATTAAATGGTACTCATTTTTATCCTGCATTGAAAACTTGGGAAAGTATTAGTGATAATAATGAAATATATAATAGGTATGCTCATATAAAAATCAATTTAATTGAAGGAAATACTAATTTTAACTTAGACAGTTTAGATGTATTTTCAATAAATCTTAATATTGATGAACTTAAGAAGTTAAATGTCAAATATATATTAACAAAGAATGAATTAGATACTAAGTTTGAGGATTATGATGCAATAAAATTTAATAGGATATATTATAGTGAAGTTGATAATAACAAAATTTATGAGGTTATTTATAATCAATAAAGTGTAAAGTTTAATTTACGAATGTTAAATTTTTAGGAGGATTAATAATGAAGATAGCTGTACTTATACCGTGCTATAATGAAGAATTGACTATTGGAAAAGTCGTTGATGATTTTAAAAGAGAATTACCAGAAGCAGATATATATGTGTATGATAATAATTCCAAGGATAAAACTGGAGAAATTGCAAAAGAGCATGGAGCTATAGTAGTTAAGGAGATTCGTCAAGGAAAAGGTAATGTTGTAAGATCTATGTTTAGGGATATAGAGGCTGATATATATGTAATGATTGATGGAGATGATACATATCCAGCAGAAGCTGCTAGAATGTTAATTCAACCAATTATTGATAATGAGGCTGATATGGTTATTGGAGATAGATTATCAAATGGGACATATGAAAAGGAAAATAAAAGAGCATTCCATAATTTAGGTAATAACTTAGTTAAGGGATTAATAGGGATGCTATTTAAAAATGAAATTAAAGATATTATGACTGGATATAGAGTATTTAATAGATTCTTTGTTAAGACAATGCCTGTAATAAGTGATGGATTTCAAATTGAGACTGAGATTAGTATTCATGCATTAGATAAAAAGTTTAGATTAAAAGAAATACCAATAGTGTATAGGGATAGACCAGAAGGCAGTGAGTCAAAGTTAAGTACATTTAGAGATGGATTTAGGGTTCTTAAGACATTAGCTAGCTTATTTAAGGATTATAAGCCTATGATGTTTTTTGGAATATGCAGTATATTATCATTAATATTAGGATTAATTACTGGAATTCCAGTAATATATGAATTTATAATAACTGGATATATAAGAAAGCTACCATCAGCAGTATTATCAGTTGGATTTATTTTAATATGTATTATATCGCTTGCTAGTGGATTAATTTTGGATACTATAGCAACAACAAATAAAAAAGATTATGAATTATATTTAAATAAATATAAAGAGCAGCAAGGGAAAAGATAATTATGGAAAAGGTTATATTGTCTTTAAAAAAGAATAAAATAGGTATACTTATAATGATTGTTTCAGCAATCTGTACTGCATTTGGGCAATATTTTTGGAAAATATCTGAGGGAAATATTATAAAAGATTTAGTTATAGGTTTTTTTCTTTATGGAATTGGTGCAATAATTATGATTATTGCATTCAAGTTTGGAAGCCTTTCAGTATTGCATCCTATGATGAGTATTGGATATATAGTAGCTTTATTTATAGGATATTTTTTACTTGGTGAATATATTACGGTAATGAAGGTTGTTGGTATTATATTTATATTAATTGGAGTAACCTTAATAGGAGTTGGAGATGAGTAATATTATTTATATAATTCTTTTAATAGGAACATTATTAGGTGCTTTAGGTGGATTTTGTTTAAAAAAATCCACAACAAAAGAAAGTTTAATAAAAAGCTTTTTAAGCCCGTTTTTATATTTAGGTGGAGTATTATATGTATTTTCTGCAATATTAAATATAATAGTATTAAAACAGTTACCATACTCTGTGGTTTTACCATTGACATCAATAACTTATGTTTGGTCATTATTTATATCGTACTATTTTCTTAATGAAAAAATTACTAAAATCAAAATATATGGTATTATATGTATAGTTATAGGTGCAATTTTTATAGGAATATAAAAAAGGGGCTGTATCATATTGAATTTATAAATTCAATATGATACAGCCTATTTTAATTGCTAAGTGTCTATTTTTTCACGTTTACGGATTTTTTAGTACTTTGATGGTTTATTTAATATATCAGTTAAAACGTAAAGTAGTATTATAATAAATAGAGGTAGCCAAAGAAGAGCAAGTCTATTTATTATAAATAAATCTTTAGAAAGAACTATTAAACCTGTTAATATTGTAAAATATGCAGTAAATTTAAATAAGAAAATAGCCTTTTTATCTTTAATTTTTATTATAAAATAGATGAAAGCTATACAAGATGCTATGGTTAAAATAGTTCCTAAAATATTTCCTATGCAATATAAAATTAAATAAATTAAACCTGTATTTAAAAATCCTAATAATGGTGGATCGTATATAATATGAATAATTAATTGAGTGAATAAATTAATCAACATATTAATTCCACTTCCAAAATGAGTAGTGAATATTTCTTGTAAATATGTAATTTGAGCTAATGAAAAAAGCGAATTTGAATGATTTTCTTGAAAATTAAAATTAACAAAGAAATAAATTGTAGCAACTATTGCAATAAAATAGAATATATCTATAAAACTAAGAATTCGCTTATTATTTTTAAAGGTAAAAATAATACATGCAATAATAACTAATAAAGAATATGCCCTAAACTCAAATAGTAATAAGGATATTATTAGAATTAAGATTAAAATCTTATAATTTATTTTTTGTGATAGTATATAATAAATCAATATAGAAATTAAACAAATTATAATATTATCCCTCATAAGTAAAGAGTTACATAAAATATAACCAGGTAATATACTAAAAATTCCTACACTTAATAAAGAAAGTTTTTCGTTAAGATATACTTTAGATATTTTGTATAAAAATATTGATGTTGGAATATATACAAATAATTTTATTAAAATTAAATCTAGAGTAGATTTTATTCCTATACCTTTAATGAGTGTTAATAAGATTACGAAGATATTGTAGTTTCCATAACTAGCATGACCTTCCGCATCTACGAATTCATATACAGGTAATTTTTTATGTAACCATGCACTAATATCTCCATTCTTTAAATGGTTTAATAAGATATCAGAATCTATATAATATTTATATTCATCACAAAAGTGATTATTTGCCACGTTTCCAAATAATATTCCATGTTCAAATCCATTTGATAAATTATTATAATATATGACTATAGAAAATAAAGCGTAAATTATTAAGAAACTACTAGAGAGTAAAAAGAAACTTTTAGAGTAAGAATTTCTTTTGTATAGGTAGTAGTTTAATAATAATATAAAAATAATTATTAAAGGTGTAAATATACTCATGACAATCTCCTTGATATATTTTATTTTCTCATATTAGTATATAGTATTAAGCAAAATATAACAATAATGTACAAGCTATTTTAAAATAATAGTTATAAAATAATACTGTAACAAAATTGACTTATAAATTACATTAATATATCTATTTCACTATTGATGTGGCATCTATTTACAAAAATATTTGTAATATGTTACTATTAATAGGAAGCTATTATCAAAAGTAGGGGGAATGCGATGAAGAAAAATAGAATTTTTATAGTATTAGTATGTCTATTGTTTATGCTTAATTCATTTAACTTCAATGTACAAGCGTTAAGTAGTAACTCAAGTAGTAGAGCAATAGGAAATGTTAATATAGTTTCAGAAGTAGATACTTCTTTAGAGACTATTGAAGCATGGGCCAGAAGCAAAAATGCTACAGAAACATTTGTTGGATTAGCAAAACTATACAAGCAGTATGCTAAATCAAGAGGTGGAGTTAACTGGGTATTAGCTTATGTACAAGCTGCTAAGGAAACTGGATATGGAAAATTTGGGGGAGTTTTAGATGAATCCTATCATAATCCTTGTGGGTTAAAAAATCCAAGTGGTGGAGATGACTATGATGCAAATGCTCACAAGAAATTTGATAACTGGGATCAAGGAGTAATAGCACATTTAGATCATTTAGCATTATATGCTGCTGCAGATGGGTATCCAAAGACAAGCTATGTTGATAGTTGGAAAGGTGAAGAATTATCAGTAGATGAGACATATGATCCAAGGCATACAGGGTGGTTTGGTACTACTAGTGGTATTTTAGGCAAAGCAAAGGATGCATTAAGTTTAACTGGAAGTTGGGCTTCAGATCTAAATTATGGAATAGAGTTATTTAGACTATATTGTGATGCAACTAAATCAGAATACTTACCAGCAAGAAGTAATTTAGAATCACCATCAAATTCAGAAGTTATTACTAATGGTAAGTTAAGAATTAAAGGATGGGCTTTACATGCATTTGGAATTAAAGAAATTAAGGTTTTAGTTGATAATTCTCAAGTTGCAACTATAAGTACTGGAGTTAGTAGATCAGATGTTAATTCAACATATCCAGGATACTTTAATGGAGCTAATTCAGGTTTTGATGAGACAATAGATATAAGCAATCTTGGAACTGGTAATAAAACTGTAGAGGTTAAGATTATTGCTAGAAATGGCGAAACTCAAAGTTACAAAAGAAATATAATAATTAAAGGTGAAGAAAATACATTACCTTTTAGGTACTCATTAGATGAGCCTGTTACTAATGAAAAAATAAGCTCAAATAGCTTGAAAATAAGAGGATGGGCATTAGCAGGTTCTGGAGTTAAAGAAGTAAGAGTATATGTTGATGGAACAGATTTAGGAACAGTTCCTTATGGAACATCAAGAGCAGATGTAAATAGTGTATATCCAGGATATTCAAGTGGAAATAAT
>NZ_JAPFDR010000076.1 GCF_026168755.1 Clostridium sp.
TATATGGATCCTCCTTTTGTCTATTAAATTGGGCTGCGAACCTTTTTTAATTATTGACAAAAGGAGTTTTTTTATATACTCACCGCTTAAGCTACTCTGAACATACCTGCAAAGCAGGTAGTATTCATTTATACAATAAAAGCCCCTGAAAATCAGGGGCTAATAAACTTATTACTATTCAGTTGTGAATGGTAATAAAGCTATGTTTCTTGATCTCTTGATAGCATCTGTTAATTGTCTTTGATGCTTAGCGCAAGTACCAGAAATTCTTCTTGGAAGAATCTTACCTCTTTCTGTAACAAACTTTCTTAGTTTGTTGATATCTTTGTAATCTATTGATTCAGCTTTATCTACACAGAAAGCACATACTTTTCTCTTAGATCTTCTCATCTTTCCAGATCTTTTCATTTCTCTCATGATGTTCCCTCCTTATAAAATAATTAGACTTTTTTTAAAATGGCATATCACCATCATCTACTGGAGTCATATCTCCAAATCCCATATCAGGACTTTCTGTTGGAGCACTCCATGCGTTATCAGAATTTCTTGAGTATGAATTATTATTACCTTCACTAGCATTAGAACCTATGAACTCGAAACTTTCTACAGCTACATCAGTAGTGTATCTTTTAGTTCCATCTTGAGCATCATAGCTACCTGTTCTTATGCTTCCAGTAACAGCAATTTGTCTACCCTTTGTAAGATATTGTGTAATTGTTTCTCCAGTTTTTCCAAATGCTACACAATTTATAAAATCTGTTTCATCTTTTTTAAATTGTCTATTTATAGCAACAGTAAATCTACAAACTGCAGTACCGCTACCTGCCGCATATCTTAATTCTGGATCTTTAGTAAGTCTACCAATAAGTATAACTTTATTCATTTCAATACACCTCTTACGCTTCGTTTTTAACGATTATGTGTCTTATAACACCATCAGTAATTCTGAAAACTCTGTCTAACTCTTTTGGTAATTCAGGATTAGCTTCGAAGTTAATTAAAGTATAGTAACCTTCGTTAACTTTGTTTATTTCATAAGCAAGCTTTCTCTTACCCCAGAAATCAACATTTTCAACTTTTCCTCCACCGTTTTCTATAACACCTTGGAATTTTTCGATTCCAGCCTTAACAGCCTCTTCATCTAATGATGGGTGTAATATAAATATAGTTTCGTACTTTCTCATCATTTTCACCTCCTTTGGACTAACGGCTACATTTTACTGTAGCAGGGATTACAATTTTAAATTTTATCACTTTATTCTACTATTTTCAAGTATTTTTATTTCAATTATTAGATTTAACAACCTTTTTTGCATCTTTTTGGAACTTTAAACGTGGTATCATAACAATTCTACCACATCCAACACACTTTATTTTAATATCAGCACCTAGCCTTATTACTTCGAATTCTTTGCTACCACAAGGATGTTGTTTTTTCATTTCAACAATATCACCTAAATCAAATGTTTCAATCATACTTATCCCCCTAAATATTATTATTATTATTTTTATTTATAATAGTTGTTTTTGGATATGGAATTTCTATTCCTGCTTCATCTAAAGCTATTTTTATATCTTTTCTTAATTCTCTTTCCATTTCCCATTGACTTAATGGTTCTGATCTACCAACAACTCTAATTGTTACTCCTGAAGCATTTAAAGAAAGTACCCCTAATACCTCAACTTTACCTCTTAACTTATCTTTATGTTTTTCCTCAAATAAATCACTAGTTCTCTTAATTACCTCTATAGCTTTATCTACATTCTCTTCATAAGCTATTTCAACATCAACTACAAATCTTATATCTCCTCTTGAATGATTTGTTACTTCTAACACTGATCCATTGGGTATTAAATGTAAGTCTCCTGTAAAATCTCTTAGAACAGTTGTTCTTATACCAATACTCTCTACTATTCCTGAAAACTGTCCAATAGTTACATGATCACCAACTCCATACTGATCTTCAAATAACACGAAAAATCCATTAATAAGATCCTTTACTAAGCTTTGTGCTCCAAGACCTATTGCAAATCCTCCAGCACTAGCTAATGCTACAGGTATTTTAGCTAATATATCATATAGCATAGATCCTATACCTATTATATACACTGTATACTTTAAAACACTTTTTAATACTTCTCCTATAGTCAATGCCTTCTGCGGCTCTAAAGAAAAACTAGTCTTGCTAGCAACCTGTCTATCAACAAACTTCTTTATAAGTTTGTTTCCTATTCTTATTGAAAAATACATTATAATTGATATGAATATAATTGATATAATTTTTTCAAATATAGCATCTAAATCTATTCTCTTACTAAAAAAATCAAATATTTTTTTACTTATACTAGCAAACGCCGTAAATCCATCCATATAGTGATTACCCTCTTTATCTACTTAATTACTATATACTTAGCTTCTTCTTTCTTATATATATTCTTAAATTCAATTATATTACTACTAATTATTTTATTTAATTCTTCTTCATCTTCTATCCTAATACAAATCCCACAACTTTGAGTAATTAAAGTTGGTGTAGGCATTATTCTAAACTTGTAGTTTAATCCACTTAACTTTTGTTCTGCAGACATTGCATCATGAGTATTTTTAAATACTATAATATAATAATTCATTTTTTATTTCCTCCTCAAAACTATATATTAATTATATTATATCTATTTTTATTTTTTAATAAATATATTAAATATTACTATTTTAAAATTACATATTTTTCTAACAATTTATTGCAATTTTATTTATTTATTTTATTATAATATAAGAAAGAATATTTTACGTGTATATAAAAGGAGAAAAGAATGAAGGTATATTTAGATAATGGAAGCACATCATTTCCTAAACCAAAGATTGTAGCTGATTCGATATATAACTATTTAACTAACATTGGTGGAAACCCTGGAAGATCAAATCACTCTAATGCATTAGAAGCTAATAGATCAGTATATCTGGCAAGAGAAGAAATTTGTAATTTGTTTAATTATGATAAACCTGAAAATGTAATATTTACAAATAACATTACATCTTCATTGAATATTTTATTAAATGGAATAATAAAATCTGGCGACCATGTAATAACATCTTCTATGGAGCATAATTCAGTTATTAGACCTCTATATAATTTAAAAAACACTTTAAATATAGAGCTAGACATAGTTAATGCAAATGTTCTTGGAATTGTAGATATAAAAGATATAGAAAAACTAGTTAAACCTAATACAAAATTAATAGTTATTAATCATGCTTCTAACGTTGTAGGATCAATTCAACCAATAAAGCAAATAGGAGATTTATGTAAAAAACTTGGAATATATTTTATATTAGATAGTGCCCAAAGTGCAGGTATACTAGATATTAACTTTAAAGATTTATCATTAAACGCTCTAGCTTTTACTGGTCATAAAAGTCTATTAGGACCTCAAGGAATAGGTGGTTTTATTATTGATGATAAATTAAATGAAATTTGTGATCCATTAATATTAGGAGGCACTGGTAGCTTATCACACTCACTAATTCAACCTGACTTTTTACCTGATAGATTCGAATCTGGAACATTAAACATACCTGGAATAGTAGGTTTATATGAAGCAATTAAATTTATTAAATCTGAAGGTTTAAATACAATTTATGAACATAACAGCTATTTAAGATCTTATTTAATAGCTGGAATTCTTAATATGCCTAACTATACAATAAGTGGTCCTCTAGATAAAAAATCTGCAACATCTTGCGTATCAATAACACATTCTAAATTAGATGTTAGCGAGTTATCTTATATTTTAGAATCTGATTTTAATATTAATAATAGGAGTGGATTACATTGTGCTCCATTAGCTCATAAAACTCTAGGCACTTACCCTAATGGAACTGTTAGACTTAGTTTAGGTTACTTTAATACATTAGAAGAAATTAAATACACAATAGATTCTTTAAATAAAATAAATTCAATTTATAAGTAAATTTTTTACTGATGAATAAGTTATATTATTCTTGTCGATACTTTCAATAAGGAGGTTATGACATGGATAATTGTTTTTGTGTAGATTCATTCTCCCCTAATTCTTCTCACGAATTAGGGGAATATTTATATATAAAGCTTAAAGATATTTTTATAGAAAATAGACCTATAATATTTTTATGTATTGGAACTGATAGAGCAACTGGTGATTCATTAGGCCCTCTAATTGGATATAAACTTAAAAATATTGAAAGAAAGAATATTTATATCTATGGCTCTTTAGAATATCCTGTTCATTCTATTAACTTATCTGAAGTTTTAAATAAAATTAAATCTAACTTTATAAATCCTTTTATTATTGGAATAGATGCCTCTCTTGGTAATGTCCAAAATATAGGAAAAGTATTTATTGAAGATTCTCCTCTTCATCCTGGTTTAGCTTTAGATAAAGATTTACCAGAAGTAGGTGAAATGAATATGAAAGGTGTAGTTAATATATCTGGTAATTTAGACTTCATGATGTTACAAAATACTAGATTATTTGTTGTCATGTCTCTAGCTGATTGTATTTCAAATGCTATATCTTATTTTATAAGTAAAGCTTTATCAAATAACACCTTAATATCTTTTGATTAAAAATTTATTATACTTAATCTTTATTAATCATAATTAGAAATAAAAAATGCGGCTATTTAAATAACCGCATTTTTTATCATTTTAATTTCTGCTATTAATAGCCTCATTTAAAACATGTAACTCTTCCTCAGATAAATCATATCTTGATATTCCTTTATCTATCGGTTTAGCATATGTAGTGCTATCATGTCTAGAATATATTCCAGTTATAATAACACCATCGTTATATGAATCTAATATTGCAATTGAGAAGCTTAAATCGCTACCTACATCTTCAAAAGCCTTATATCTCATTATAGCAACCTTATTAACACAACCTTTTAGTTCTTTTGAAACATTTTTACATTCATTAATTGCTTCTTGAGATTTATTTATGGCTTTTTCAATATTATCTAGATTATCCTTAAGCATTTGCTCTAAATTCTTATTGTTAACGCCTCTCATCATCTTTCTATATTTTTTCTCTAATTTTTTTACAGATACTAATAAGATCATTGTAATTATAAAAAGTAATAATGTTATTATTGCTAATCCTATTATTATTAAGATTGAATATTCATTAATTATATTTATTATGCTATCCATTTATGCTACTTCCCTTCAAATGTTTCACGTGAAACATTTTATAAATTAATTATTTCTAATATTCTTTGTAAATCCTCTTCAGAGTAGTATTCAATCTCTATCTTACCCTTATTATTTTTATTTGTTATATTGACCTTTGTTCCAAAGTAGTTTTCTAACTTATAAGTTACATCCTTATAATATGGGTTAGTTTCATTTGCTATCTTTGTTTTAGCTCTTGTAGGACTAGTCTTTAACTTTCTTATTAAAAGTTCTAATTCTCTTACTGATAACTTATCATCAATAACACTTTGTGCTAATTCACATTGAACTTTACTATCAGTTATTCCTAACAAAGCTCTACCATGCCCCTCTGAAATTACACCCTCAATAATATACTGTTGAACATCTTCACTAAGATTTAATAATCTTAAAGTATTAGTTATTGTAACACGTGACTTTCCTATTCTTTTACTTAGCTCCTCTTGTGTTAAGTTAAAATCATTTATTAATTTTTTATATGCTAATGCTTCTTCAATAGAATTTAAATCTTCTCTTTGAATATTTTCAATTAATGATATTTCTAAAATTTGTTTTTCAGTTAAATTCATTACTATTGCAGGTACCTCTTTAAATCCGATAGATTTAGCTGCTCTCCATCTTCTTTCCCCAGCTACAATAATATACTCATCATCAACTTTTTTTAATATTAATGGCTGTATTATTCCATTACTTTTAATTGATTCTGCTAACTCCAATATTTTTTCATCATCAAAAGATTTTCTTGGTTGACCCTCATTACTCTTAATTAAATTAATATCTATTAATATAGAACTATTTTCTTTAATATCCTTAGCTTTTTCTACCTTAGCATCTAATGTACCTAAAATAGTATCTTCTGGTATAAGAGCATTTAGACCTTTACCTAATCCAAATTTTTTACTCATATCTTTACCTCTCCTACTGCTTACTTAAAAATTCTTTTGCAAAACGCTTATAAGCATCTGCACCCTTGCACTTTTCATCATAAAGCATAATTGGCAATCCAAAGCTTGGTGCTTCTGCTAATCTTATATTTCTAGCAATAGTTGTTTTATATACTTTATCAGTAAAGAAATTTTTTGCTTCCCCATATACTTCATTGCTTAAATTAGTTCTATAATCGTACATCGTCATAAGTACACCTTCTATATCCAATGACTTATTTAACGATTTTTTTACCAATTGTACTGTATTAATTAATTGCCCTACACCTTCTAGTGCATAAAACTCACATTGTATAGGTATTAACACAGAATCAACTGCTGTTAAAGCATTAATTGTTAAAACACCTAATGAAGGCGGACAATCTATAAATATAAAATCATATTGATCCTGTATAGATGCAATTTCTCTTAAAAGTATAGTTTCTCTATCCTTTACATCAATTATTTCAACTTCTGCACCTGCTAATTCCATAGTCGATGGTGCTATGTATAAATTAGTAATTAATTCACTTTTTATAATAACATCTTTTAATGGTACATTTGCTGTAAGTACATCATACATAGAATAATCTAAATTTCTTTTATCTATTCCAAATCCACTTGTGGTATTACCCTGCGGATCAATATCGATTGTCAATACTTTGTAACCTTCCATTGCTAAATAAGCACATAAGTTAATATTAGTAGTAGTTTTTCCTACTCCACCTTTTTGATTAAAAATACATATCTTTTTCATATAAAGCCCTATTTTAGGACTTCACCCCCTTCCCATACTTATATTATATATATTTTTATATAATAATTAAAGATAGCCCTGATAAATTTAAAGTAAATTTTGTATAAATGTTTCACGTGAAACATAAAAAAGCACTCAAAAGAGTGCTTTCTTTATTTATTTTTAGGGATAGAAACTGTTATTTCAATACACTCTTCTTTATCTTGAAGTTTGTATTCTGCTGGAATATTAAATTTACTTAATACTTGTTTTATAGTATTAACATATAACTTTCCAGGTAAAACACCTTTTCCTTTTCTTTTCTTCATTTGTTCGCCAGCTAACTTTAATAGTTCAGTATTAAT
This sequence comes from Clostridium sp., assembly GCF_026168755.1. Taxonomy (GTDB): domain Bacteria; phylum Bacillota; class Clostridia; order Clostridiales; family Clostridiaceae; genus Clostridium. The sequence goes on from NZ_JAPFDR010000076.1 coordinate 7,238, forward strand.
TAACTCTTCAGTCTTTTTTACATTTAAAGAGTTAGCTATTACTTTTTTTACAACCTTTAATTGTAACTTCTCATCTGGTAAACTTAATAGTGCTCTTGCATGTCTTTCTGTTAAATTATTTTCAAGGCATAGTATTCTTACTTTTTCACTTAGTTTAAGTAATCTTAATTTATTAGCTATAGTAGATTGTTTTTTTCCCATTCTTTTAGCTAATTCTTCTTGAGTAAAATTATGCTCATTAATTAAGTTATAATATGCCTCAGCTTCCTCCATAAAATTTAAGTTTTCTCTTTGCAAATTTTCTAATAATGCAATTTCTGCTGATTGAGTATCCGTAATTTCAATTATATTGCACGGAACAACTTCAAGCTCTGCCATCCTAGCCGCTCTCCATCTTCTTTCTCCAGCAACTAACTCAAATTTATCTCCCATTTTTCTTACAGTAATAGGTTGAATTATACCATGTTCTTTTATTGATTGGCTTAATTCTTCTAGTGCTTCTTCTTTAAAAAACTTTCTTGGTTGATATGCATTAGGAAAAATATTATCAACCCTTATGTTTGTTATTTCTTTATTCATACTGTACGACCATCCCTCATAATTTGTTAATCAACAACTAATTCCATATTTTAACAGAGATATTGCTACGATTTATTTCTATGTATATTTTTAAAATAAATTTATATTGAATGTTATATTCCTTAATCTATTTATTATAAATTAATCTTATTTCCATTAAAATAATTTTATCCTCTATCGACTACTATTGTAAAGGCTTTTTACTAACTGTTCCCGCTTTTCTTGGATAAGTTTTGGGACAATTCTTTACTTTCTTTACTTCTACTATATTGTGTTTTAAATCAGTTTCTTCAATAGATATTTCTATTATTCCTTGTAATTCTCCACCCAATATTTTTATGGCATTACTTCCATTTTGAAGCTCTTCATCAATAGCTGGACCTTTTAATGCTACAAAATAACCACCTTTTTTTACATATGGCATACAAAATTCAGATAAAACTGCCATATTTGCTACAGCTCTTGATGTTGCAATATCAAATTTTTCTCTTAATTCTGGCTTTCTAGCTCCATCTTCTGCTCTAGAATGAATTGTTTTTACATTCTTTAAACCAAGCTCCCTAACTACAAGATTTAAAAAGTTAATTCTTTTATTTAAAGAATCTAAAAGAGTTACTTCCACATTTGGATTCATAATTGCAATTGGAAGTCCTGGAAAACCAGCTCCTGTTCCAACATCTATTATAGTTTTAGCACTTTTTATTTGCTCTGACTTAAATGCTTTAATACAATCTATAAAATGCTTTTTAACAACTTCTTCATCTTCCGTTATAGCAGTTAAGTTTATTTTTTCATTCCATTCTTGAAGAAGTCTCATATATTTAATAAATTGTTCATATTGTAATTCCGTAAACTCTAGTCCTGCATCATTTGAAGCTGTCTTCATTAATTCAAAAAATTCCATTCTTAGTCCTCCTGCTTATTTTTGTTAGTGTAAAGTTTTCTACACTACTTCTCTTTTTAAATCTTTATATATCAAGGTTTCGCAAGTTTTTTTGTATAAAAAAACAACGACCCCCTAATTTCATGTTAAAATTGAATCTCTTACAAAACAAAAATAACCATGAAAGGATGTCGTTATTGTGGATTCAATTATAACCTATTTACTTATATATAATCA
>NZ_JAPFDR010000089.1 GCF_026168755.1 Clostridium sp.
CTCTATCCATAGTTCTAAATGGATTTAAGCTAAATAATATATCTTCTCTACCAAATGAGTTAATTACTTGTCTTAACTTCATTGGGTCTTTTAATGAGCTTGTTGGATATACTTTATTTTTTCCTGTAGTCTTATTTAAAACCCTTACAAAACATTCATCATCATTCACATATATGTATTGTAATAGCTCTGAACATTCTTCAATTTCTGATTTACTATATCTATCTAATTGTCTTACTGCTTGTACCACTTTCTCACCTCCTTTGTAAAAAACTAATAAGATTATACCATATTATTACTTTACTTTTCCTAATAAATTTCATTTTTATATCAAAGATATTTACAACTGATAAACTCAGTTGTTTAATTAATTTATTTATAGTGAGATGATTGTTTAATCCTAGTAAATTAGCCATTTCAATATGATAATACAATATAATAAAATATAATATTATATAATAAAATATAATATTATATTGTTGTTAATAAATTAAATGTTTAACATTATTGTTCGTTAATTATTTTGTGAACTGTAGCAACACTACAATTCATATCTTTAGCAATAGCTCTGTAGCTCTTATTTTGAAGTCTAAGCATTTTTACTCTAGCCTTTTGTTCTTCAGTAAACATTTCTTTTCTTCCAGCACCACGTTCATTTTTTATTTTATGAACAACACTATTGTTTTTATTTTTTAATTCTTCATTTTCTTTTAATAGCTCCTGTATAGTATTCATATTTCCTTTAATAGAATCTTCTTTGGCTTTAATAGTTATCTCATGTGCTTTTATTACTGTTTTTAAGTATTCAATTTCCTTATCCATCTGTACATATGTTGGACTATTCTCGAAGCTATTGTCAGCTATACCTTGCATTTGCTCTATTTGTTTATTTCTATCATTAATTATATCCTTATATTCATTTAAACGCTTTTCTAACTCTTTAATAATTTCTTCTAATCCTTTAATAGTTTTTCTTGCCACTATAATCACCTCGTTAGTTAATTAATTTATTAACTAAATTGTAACATATGATTTTAAATTGTTCAACAATTAATTTTATAACATTTTATTTATTTCATTGCTAACCCTAAAGCTCTTTTTATAAATTCTTCTTCAGTTATTAATCTTAAATATCTTAATCTTATCAATTCTTTTTCTTCTGCATTGCAGCTCATTCCCTCATGAATCAGATTTCCTGATGCAGCTATAAAGTCTTTTTCAAATGACTCATTATTCCTATTCATAAAATCACCTACACCTTTTTATTGTTTTTATCTTCTTTGGTTGCTGTTGAAAAATATGTTACCCCTTGTTTTCTTAACTCATTTTGAATATCTTTTCTATCAAGTTTTAATAACTTTTCTAAAAGAACTATTACACCCATTAAAGTCATTGAGTTATCTATTCCAACTCTTGCTTCTAAACTCGCTAATCTTTCTACACTCTTATTTATTAAATCTTCTGTTTTTGAAATTCTATTATTCAATATTTCCTCTATATGCGTTTCCCTTAGTATTTCTTCTTGAGCTTCTGCTTCTATGTATCTTGTAAGTGCTTCCTCATAAATCTCTTTTATACTTACGTTTCTCTTTCCAGCTATTGATTTTACCTTCTCATGAATATGATTTGCCATTCTTACTTGTGTATCAGCCATATTTCCTCCTTGTATTCATTAAACTATAGTTATATTAATAGATTTATATATATTGCATACAAATATTTTATCATAAAACACCAATTGTATTCAATTAAAATCCAGTTGGAACAACTGTTTCAGTTGGCATGTATGCAACTGTTTATCCTGCACTACCGTGAATATGGGTTGGGTTACCTATTATAACTTAGTGATGAACTATTTCTTTGTTTCGTGAAATCACTTAGCTATTCTGGTTGAACAAACCCATATGAATGGTTTTATTCCCTACTCAAAAGAATAGGTACTACGTACCCTATAATACAAGTTTTATTTTTAACTTCCTTTCCCCTTACCAACCCTAAATTCATAAGGGAATATCTAGTCAAGGGTAATAAAAAAATAGAATAGCAGCCATTCCACTTTTAAGTGGATCTTCGGCTAACCATTCTATTTTTTTATTAGCGAAGCCTTGCCCATTGACTTGATTTCACTATGAATATACTAAATTTCAAGGGAAAGGCTCATTTATTAATTTTTGAACTATTTTACTGCTTTTAAATTAACTATATCTTTATAATTTTTTGCAGTAACTAGCTCAACTGTAGCTAAATCTTCTCTAATTCCATCAACTTTTTTTATCATTTCACTTCTGAACTCTACTAAATCAGCAGTCTGCTCTGTTATACCATCTAGTTTTTTATTAATATTATTTAACTCTTGAGTAATTGGCTTTAATTTTTCATCAAGTAAATTACTCAATGCTTTTAAAATATCATTATCCATTCTTTAATCACTCCCTTAGCTCTTATTATATCTAATCTACATAAAAATTAATATAGGCTATATTCCCCAATTCTAGTTAAGTAGAACAGGTACTACGTACCCTATAATACAAGCGTAAAAAAAATGGCGGTAGATTTTTTTGTGTTCATTTTTTAATTTTTGAAAAACATAAACACCCCCACTTATATAAAAATAACACTAGTTTGTATAGGTATCGAGAAGCAAAGAAATGAGCAACTTCTCGGTGTGTGCCACAACCGGGGACCCCCTAACCCCCAAACGTGTCAGCACCCCGAAGAAGTTTTCTCTTCCTTTGGTTTTGATACATTATCAAAAAGTGCGTAACTTTATATAAAGGCAAACACTACCCCATATATATAAAGAGTTTTAAGCCTCAATTTGTAAACCTACTTTTTAAAATTTTTAAAAAACTTTTTTTCTCGGCTTTTTGACTCTCCATTTTTAATTTAAGCTCTTGTAATTTCTGCTCAAGCTCACTAACTCTAAGCTCCAAGCTCTTTGTACCCTCAAATTTTTCTTTCTCTCTCAAAGCTCTTTCCTCTGTTGATACAATAATAAACTTACTCATGCTAATATTTTTCTTTTTTGCTATATCTTTAAATAATTCTTTTTGCTCCTTGCTTACCCTAATCTTTATATAATCATCTTTTATAGCCATTGTTCCCACCCCTATAAATTCATTTAATCCCTTGTTATCACCATACCATAAACATAATAAAAATATTGTCTAATCTAGTAAGCTCCTCCATATAGGCTGAAAATTTGATACCTGGAGTAATTAAAACTTGCAATAATCTGAAAGGTATATTTATGCATTAAGGCTACCCTAAGGGATAAGCTCCTCCATATAGCTCTTAACAAAAAATGAGCCTTTTTTTTTTAGCACTTGCATTTTATAATATATTTGAACTTAGTAATAAAAAAAGAATAGGCTAGTCCAATAGCCCATTCTTTTTCATATAAGTAATATGTCTTTTGAGTGTTGATTGTGGTATATCAAGCTCAATACAAATCTCATTATTCTTTAAGCCTTTTGCACGAAGGCTTTTTATTTTTGCTCTTAATAGCTCCAGTTCTTCTTTCTTAGTTATTTTACCTTGGAGTTTTAGTTTCTCTCTATAATCCACTTTTCTAACTTCTCTCCTAACTTCACTATTACGCTTGTAATAATCTCTATTCCATTCTTCTTGTGTTTTAGTCTTATAGATACTTTCTAGTCCTAATCTCTCACAAAGCTCATAATCAAGCTCTAGGAAGTCTATAAGTGTTTCATTCTTGTAAAGATACTGACGATAGTTTACAACCCTTGTAGCACTTTCTATGATGTGCCCTCTTAGTGGTTCATTAAAGTTATTATTAAACTTCAACATTTCCTCTTTGGCTAACTCATAATCTTCTGCTTTAAGCTCTCCATTTTGATATTTATTTTTTATTAAAATATAATTTCTATATAAGAAACATAACCTTGACCTAAGCTCTGTTACTTCAATACTGTTTAAATAGCTCTGTATCTTCTCAAAGTCCATTAACCTATTACAATTTAAAGAATAAACGTTATGTAGCTTTACAACCTTTTTAGGAGCTTTTACACGCCCTTTACGTTTCTTATACCACTTAGGTAATTCATCAAGCCATAGATCTTGTAATTCGCTTAGAGTATATCTTACTGAATCATCATAAGAAAATACTTTAATCTCTGCTCCATTCTTAGTATTAATACTTCCTGGTATTCTAAAATAACTTTCTAGGTTCTGCTTTTCTGCTCCATACTCTTTTAATTCTTGTGAAAACACCTCTGAAATTCTTCTAGCTAGTGTTACCACATTATCCCTAAACTTAGGTATATAGCAAGTTTCAACGCTATATATAAGTCTTATTTGATTTCCATACTCTACAAAGTTAGGGGTAGGTATTTTACTCTCAAAGAAGTCCATTTCTAATAATTTAATTACTTGATGTGGCTCTAAACCTTTAAGCTCCTTAATCTTTTTATAATCAACATCAACTGGAATTGCATTGATACAAAATAGATTGCTCCTTGTAGCTCTATCCATAGTTCTAAATGGATTTAAGCTAAATAATATATCTTCTCTACCAAATGAGTTAATTA
>NZ_JAPFDR010000090.1 GCF_026168755.1 Clostridium sp.
CTCTATCCATAGTTCTAAATGGATTTAAGCTAAATAATATATCTTCTCTACCAAATGAGTTAATTACTTGTCTTAACTTCATTGGGTCTTTTAATGAGCTTGTTGGATATACTTTATTTTTTCCTGTAGTCTTATTTAAAATCCTTACAAAACATTCATCATTATTCACATAAATATATTTCAATAGCTCTGAACATTCTTCAATTTCTGATTTACTATATCTATCTAATTCTCTTACTGCTTGTACCATTACTTCACCTCCTTTGTTTGACTATTTTATTTTACTTTATATTTACTTGTTAGACAATGAATTTTCTTCCATCTATTGACAACAAGGTATAAATCTAATACCCCTATGGGATAAGCTCCTCCATATAGGTCGAAAAATTTGCTACCTGTTTTAAAAAAGGGGCAACTGCCCCCTATAATAAAATTAAAAAACAAGTGTAATATTCATTATATATCGAGTATTACATTATTTTTTAATCTCCAATTTCCCAATCTTTATTTTTAATATTTTTAGTCTTTACTTCTTGCTTTTGCTCTGGAGCATTGAACTTTTCTCTAGCATTTTTAAGTATATTTTCACTATCAGAATGTTCATCAATAGCAGACCTTAAACATTTAGCTTGTTTTACAACTCCATCTAATTTTTTTTGTAGCTTCTCATTGTCTAATTTAAGGCTTTTTATCTCACCTTTAAGATTTTTATTTTCATCACCAAGCCCACTGCTCTTACTTTCAATTTTCTCTAGCTCCCTTTGGAGCTTCTCTATTTCTGCAATACTTTTAATATTACTCTTTGCTAAATCCATTAATAAATTAAACTCTTCTTCTTTAAGGCTTATTTTAGACCCTAAATTGCTCTTTTTAAACTCAATATCATTTATATACTTTAATGAGCTTCTTGCAATCTGTATCTCCTTTAAATCGCTTTCTAATGCTTTTAATTTACTTTCTAGGATATTTACCTCTTCTTTCATTTTCTCGGCTTTATATCGGTGAATATCAAGGCTCTTTTCAGTCTTTCCCTTCCCCCTCTCTACTTCAAACCCTTTTTCCTGAAGATACTTTGGAGCTTCAGTATGTATTTTATTAATTCTTACTGGATTCATAACACTTCTAGCTTGAAGTTTTCCATTCTCTTTATTTACTGGCACAAAATGAAGGTGCATATGTGGAGTTGTTTCGTCCAAGTGAACTTTAGCCGACACAACATTTTCCTTTCCAAATTCCTCACAAAAATAATTATATACTTCTTCCAAATATTTTTTTGATTTATCCAATCCCCATTTCTCAAACTGCTCCTTTGGAACAGTTATGATATTTGAGTAATCAACCACAGAATTTTTTTGTATTCTTGATACTGCTCTGACTTCCTCAACTCTATCTTTTACTCTTTGGTATAAGTTCTTATTGCTCTCAACCAAATCATAATTTAAATGGGTCTTATCTAAATCAATCTCTTCGTTTGAAATTTTGCCTTTACGCTCTTGCTCCATTTCCTTGCCTTTTATATCACTCATTTTATTTTTTTCAGTATTCCAAGCAAATTCCATAGTCAAATTTCTCACTCCGTTCTATGATACTCTTTACGATATTTCATATCTAGAGTATAGCACGTTATACTCTTGTGAACAAGAAACGTGCCATTGCATGGAGCTAAGGGCTTTGCCCTCGCTATCGCTCACCCATAAACTTTTTATAAAAAGTTTAATCAAAAATTTTTTCTATCGCTCGGCACTAGCCGAAAAGGGGCAATGCCCTTTTGAGTTCCAAGCGTTAATTTTTTCATTTCATCAAGGTAGTATTTTAAAATTTTTCTTAGTCAGCAAAAATGGATCTGCTCCCTAAAGGGTCCCTCCATCCATTTTTGCAGCCACTAAAATTTTTAAAATCTCCACCTTGATTTCAACAATATCATTCTCCCCAAAATATAACCCTAATGCTCTATCGTCTTTTTCTTAACCATTCATTACATTTTGATTCAAAGCTTTGTTGGTCTGGAAATATAATTCCCATTCCAACCTCAATACAATCTTCACATTCACCAGTTAATTCATTATCGACATTAATATGACCAAAATTATAGTTAAACTCAAATATATAACCATCTTTAATTAATTTAAACTCTTTATTTTTCATATAATACCCCTCTCTGTTTTATTGTATTATTACCAATTAACATTAATCATAAATTCCATTCAATGCTCTATTTATAGTTACACTACTCCAGCCAGTTTGATTTTGAATTGCTCTATAACTCAACCCCTTAGCTCTTAGGTCTTTTATCTGCTGAACTTGTTCATCAGTAATTTGTCTTTTCTTACTTTGTAAGTCTATCTTACTCTCTAAATCCTTAATTTTATCTTCAAACTCTTTTATCTGTTTTGTATATTCATTTTTTAATTTTTGAATCTCATTTTTATGTTCTTCATCTAAATCTTTTAATTGATTTTTATAATTTTCTATATATATTTTTAATCTTTCATTTTCTCTAATTAACTGAATATCACTCATATTTACACCTCGTTATATTTGCTATATATCTAATATATCAAATATCATATTTTTGTCAATAAAAAAAGAATAGGTTAACTGCGAATTAACCTATTCAGTATAATTATTGTGTTCAATTTGCCAAAGTGCAAAAGTACACCTAAGCTTCTATATAATTAATCACCCGAGCTTTACGATAATCATAGCCTAAGCCTATATCTTTTCAGTAGCAGTTGCTCGGTTGCTACACTCATGTTTTAATTGGTTTTGAGTAGTACCAATTCCCTTTTTATAACTCGCCATTCGGGAGTAGCGACCAATAAATCTGTATTTTATTATATCATAAAAAAAATTTTTTAATAAACTTTTTTTCTTTGAGCTTTGGCTCTCCAATTTTAATTTAATCTCTTGTAATTTCTTCTCAACCTCTGCCACTCGTTCCTCTAAGCTCTCTGCACCATCAATTTTATTTATCTCTCTCAATGCTCTTTCTTCTGTACCACCAACTAATAGCTCTGTCAGAGTTATACCTTTCAGCTCTGCTACTCTCTTAAATAATTTCTTCTGCTCCTTGCTTACCCTAACCTTTATATAATCGTCTTTTATAGCCATTGTTCCCACCCCTATAAATTCATTTAATCCCTTGTTATCACCATACCATAAACATAATAAAAATATTGTCTAATCTAGTAAGCTCCTCCATATAGCTCTTAAAAAATGGGGGTATAAAAAATTCAACTTGCAATAGTCTGAAAGGTATATTTATGCACCACCCACCCCATCGAGGAGATAAGTTCCTCCATATAGGTCTTAAAATTTTGCACCTTTTTTATTTATAACTTTCATATCACTAATATTGAATTAATTCATAAAATCCTTTATAATACAAAAAGAACAAGGTTATATTAAACCTTGCTCTTTTAAGAATTTAACGTCATTTATACAAGTACGTTTAGATATATTCAAGCTCAAATATATCTCTTTTTGACTAAGACCTTTTTGCAGAAGGTCTTTAATTTTTGCTCTTCTTTGAGAAATTTTCTCTTTTTCAGATGTTTTCCCCTCTAATTTTAGTTTCTTTTTGTAGTAATCTTCGTTTCTCTTTTCTCTAGTTTTAATCTTATAGATACTTTCTAGTCCTAACCTCTCACAAAGCTCGTAATCAAGCTCTAGGAAGTCCATAAGAGTTTCATTCTTGTAAAGATACTGACGATAGTTTACAACTCTTGTAGCACTCTCTATTATGTGTCCTCTTAGTGGCTCATTAAAGTTATTATTAAACTTCAACATTTCCTCTTTGGCAAACTCATAATCTTCTGCTTTAAGCTCTCCATTTTGATATTTTAATTTTATTAAAGTGTAATTCCTATACTGAAAGCATAACCTTGCCCTAAGCTCTGTTGCTCCAATGCTATTTAAATGGCTCTGTATCTTCTCAAAGTCCATTAACCTATTGCAGTTTAAAGAATAAACGTTATGTAGCTTTACGACCTTTCTAGGAGCTTGTACACGCCCTTTACGTTTCTTATACCACTTAGGTAATTCATCAAGCCATAGCTCTTGTAATTCACTTAGAGTATATCTTACTGAATCATCATAAGAAAATACTTTAATCTCTGCTCCATTCTTAGTGTTAATACTTCCTGGTATTCTAAAATAACTTTCTAGGTTCTGCTTTTCTGCTCCATACTCTTTTAGCTCATGTGAAAACACCTCTGAAATTCTTCTCGCTAGTGTTACCACATTATCTCTAAACTTAGGTATATAGCAAGTTTCAACACTATATATAAGTCTTATTTGATTTCCATACTCTACAAAGTTAGGGGTAGGTATTTTGCTCTCAAAGAAGTCCATTTCTAATAATTTAATTACTTGATATGGCTCTAAATCTTTAAGCTCCTTAATCTTTTTATAATCAACATCAACTGGAATTGCATTGATACAAAATAGATTGCTCCTTGTAGCTCTATCCATAGTTCTAAATGGATTTAAGCTAAATAATATATCTTCTCTACCAAATGAGTTAATTA
>NZ_JAPFDR010000041.1 GCF_026168755.1 Clostridium sp.
CTCAGACCAAGACTTTGCCTCCGACTTCCTTCAGATTCCATCTCACGATGGACACCCTTGTCATTAGCTAGTGGTTCCCACTACCAAGCCCACAACGGACTTTCACCGTCAAGTTGTTGCCCATGCTGGGCGCACAATAAATAAGAGCTTCGAAATTTTTCGAAGCTCTTATTTATACTGCGTAATATAGTAATACAGTTTTAGTTAAAACATCTGAATAACTATAACTTACTGTTCTTTGGGTGTCACTTTCCAATCTTACAACAAAAATACTAGGATGAACACTTTCTATTACTCCATCATTTACAAGTATCTTCTTTCTTCCACCATTAGCTTTTAGTGTCACCTTTTCACCTACATGATTTTCAATATCTTTTCGTATGTTGGCTAAGGTTCTATTCTTTTCCATATGACCACCATCTTTCTAATTATATTATAAAGCTTTTTAGCACTTTTGTCAAATAAAACCAAATATTTTAACACTTTCCATCATTGTTGTCAATGTAAACTTTTTCTTTATTGTTAACCATTTATAGCATCTATTAATTATTATTGCATTTTTTATTGTTTTTTATTCACTTCTCAATATATTGGAGCAAAGACTTATACACAAACATACTATAGATTGTAATAATATATTTATTAGGAGAAGAAAATGGTAATAGGTGATACCGTAGTTAGAAGATCTTACGATAAAGATATAACTTTTAAAATAATAGATATAAGAGAAGTTAATGGTAAAGTAATATATATTCTTAAAGGAATTAGTATAAGAATAATTGCTGATTCACCTGAAACCGACTTAGAGCCTGTTGATGTTGACTTTATCGGAGAAAAAGAGAAAATATTAAATAGTCGAGTTAATGAAGCTATAAAAAAAGCAGTTAATACTCGCTCTGTAATGTCTACTAAAAGTAATCAAATATTATTATCTAGAGGAAATAAAAATCAAAAAAATACTCCAAATAAAGATTTAATGTTTGGACGACCTGGAAAGATTCTTCATATTGATGGAGATAAAGATTATTTGGAAACTTGTCTAAAAGTATATAAACAACTTTCATTAGATGCAGTTGGACGTGCTATTTCAGAAAGAGAACAAGCTAATCATGTTGTAGACTTAGTCAAAGAACTTAAACCTGATATAGTTGTATTAACTGGACATGACAGTGTTTTAAAAGAAAGCAATGATTACTTAGATTTAAATAATTATAGAAATTCAAAACATTATATTGATGCTGTTAAAGCTCTTAGAAATTATAACTCTAGCTATGATGAATTAGTCATATTTGCCGGAGCTTGTCAGTCATGTTATGAATGTTTATTAGATGCTGGAGCTAATTTTGCTAGTTCTCCAAGTCGTGTATTAATCCATTGCCTAGACCCCGTATTTGTCTGTGAAAAAATTGCTTATACAACTATTGATTCTGTTGTTTCAATAACAAATATAGTTGAAAATACAATTACAGGCATAAAAGGTATTGGTGGATTACAAACTCGTGGTAAATATAGAGAGGGATATCCTAAATCACCATATATCTAAAAATTTGGATAATTTAAAAGTCGGCTTTTAAAGCCGACTTTTAAATCGTATTATATTCATTTTTAAAATCATTTAAAAATCTAATGTATTCATCCTTTTCCTTTATTATACTTTCTAATTTACTATCAAAAGTATTTTGTCCCCAGTTAACTTCATTATAATAATATCTATTAGCTAACCTCCAATACCTTTGTGGAAATTGTAAATAAGCGTATAATACATTATATTCACACTCTTCTAGATTAGAAACCTCATTATAAGAATCTATTATTGCTTTTGCAAATTCAATATTCCATTTATTTCTCTTTAATACCTTTATCATAAAGTTTGAAATATCGAAAGTTCTTATTTCTCTCTTACAATAATCAAAATCTATTACACTAACAGAATTATCTTTTCCTAGTACAATATTATGATAAGTATAATCATGATGGCAGAAACCTTTTTCATTCTCAGCTATCTCACATAACCTATCATATTCTGATGACCTTAATGTATTTAAAGCCTTTTTTCCCATTTCCTTATAGAAATCCATTGACTTCAAATATAATAAATCAAAATCACTTTTTCTATTCTTTTTTCTAATCATATCTCTCATCTTATCTAATGATTTTATTCTTTTTTCCATAAGACTTGGCCATCTTCCAAGATCACTCTTTAATTTAGAATTTTCAGGTGGATCATATCCCTTAGATGCCTCGTGTAGCTTTGCTAACGTTGCTGCAGCTATTTTTACTTCATCTATGTTATGAAAATCACACTCTCTTCCCTCTAACCATTCAGATAAAGTATATAAATCTTCATTTACTAATGCATATGGCTCGCCATCTATGTTTAAAAAATATCTGTCTACAGTATTAAAGCCATTATTTATCAAATGCTCTTTAGCACCATAAACGAATAAAAGTTTTTGTGGCCCATAATTTATCTTCTTAAGACATCTCTCACCTTTATTTGTCTTCAAATAATAGATACCCTTATTAGCTTTTATTATATCTATTTTTATTTGAAATTGTCTTTCTATTTCAAATTCTCTCATCATATTCCTCACCCCCTCTATATTTATATGTATATATGCACTGTTTTATTAACATTTTTTATTTATTCTAATATAATAAATTATAACTACTTTGAAAGGATTAAATCATGAAAATTGGTATTGATGGAAGAGCCGCAAAATGGTATAGAGGTACTGGTATAGGAACCTATACCTATCAACTTATAACTAATTTAAGCAAATACGATGATTCAAATCAGTATCTTACTTTCATTCCTAAAGATTCTGATTTAAAGCTTGGAGATAATTTTTCTATAGAGTACTCAATAGACTCATCTAACAATAACTTTTGGGATAATGTAAAAGTTCCTAATTTATTAGACAACTTTAATATGGAACTATATCACGTTCCTCAAAATGGTGTAGGCCTTTCAGACAATATTAATTGTCCTAAGACTATTACATTACATGATATAATTCCACTAAGAATGCCTGAAACAGTAAGTGATCGCTATCTACGAATATTTAATGAAGAAATGCCAAATATATTAAATAATTGCGATGGAATCATAACAGTTTCAGAATTTTCTAAATTAGATATAGCTAATGAATTTAATTTTCCACTTGAAAAAATATTTGTTACTCCTTTAGCTGCTGAAGATATTTATAAACCAATAGATAGATTTTATTGTAAAAATGTAATAAAAGATAAATATCGTATAACTGATAATTTTATATTATATGTTGGTGGCTATAGCCCTAGAAAAAATATTATTGGCATTATGGAGGCATTTTCTCTATTAAATAATAATCTAAAAAAAGATTTAAAGATTGTAATTACAGGTAAAAAAGGACTCTCATATGAACGTTATAAAAATCGTGCTATAGAGTTAGGTATTATCGATTCTGTAATTTTCACAGATTTTGTTCCACTTGAAGATTTACCACTTTTTTATAACGCTTGTGAATTTTTAATTTATCCATCATTCTATGAGGGATTTGGACTTCCTCCATTAGAAGCAATGGCTTGTGGTACACCTGTAATTGCATCTAACATTACATCAGTTCCAGAAGTATGTAAGAATTCAGCAATCTTAGTTAACCCTAATGATGTTAATGAATTATCTTATTCAATGGAGAGAGTTTTAACAGATAGCTTTTTAAAACTAACAATGATTGAACGTGGATTGATTACTAGTAACAAATACTCTTGGAAAAATACAGCTTTAAATACAATTGAAGCATACAAAAATATAATTAATTTCTAAGTTTGTTAAATTTTATTTATTACTATATTTAATAAGGGTTATGCCATGGCATAACCCTTATCTTTTTATATTAAATTTTCATTTATATTTCCTAATAAATCATTTCTAAAAGTATCATTTTCAATCTTATCCTTAAATCTACTTAAAAATACCTCATAATCCCATGACTTTTGTTTTAAATAATAGTCCTTAGAAATATTAATAAAATCCCTTGGATAATTTAACATTGCAAAAATTATTTTCTTTTCTTCATCTGATACTTTAGAAATACTACTATAATCTTCTATTATTTTATTAATTATTTCTTTATCATAAGCATAATTTTTTATTACCTTTATAATAAAATTATATATATCCATCACCCTAATATCTATCTTACAATAATCAAAATCTATCATATTTACTTTATCTTCATCTATTATAAAATTGTGATGAGCTAAATCTAAATGGCATATAACCATATTTTTTATATCGGAGTAAAGCTCGCTATAAGAGCTCTCAGTTAATAAGTTTATACTTATATTCAAATCATTTTTTGCTTTTGAAATATTCCTTAAAAATAATAAATCAAAATCATTTTTATAACTAAACTTACTTATAACTCTCTCAGCTTCTGTAATAAAACATAAATCATTTAAAAATTCATATATTAAACTTTTAGATTTATTTAATACAATATCTTCCTTTGTTAAATTGTCAGTTATATTTATTGATGCATTATGAAAATTTGCTAAAGCTTTTGTACACCATCCTACTTCTATTGGATTCGTAAAAGTAGCTTCTCTTCCATCCATCATATCTAATAATACATAAGAGTTACCTTTCCACTCTGTAATTATATCTCCATTAGAATTTTTACAATATTGAAGTACATACTTATCCTTTTCTTTAATTATATTTAAAGTGTTATTTATAAAATTTATTCTATCTAATGATGAATTAGTTATTTTTAATATTTTCTTTCCCTTATCCGTAAATAAAACAAATACTTTTCTTAATGGAATAATGTCATAAACCTTTACTCCTAGCTTAAAAAAGAATTCTTCGCTTAAATCATAGCTACACAATATTCTTTTATCTATATATCTAAACTTATTCATTTCACTCCTCCATTCATAAAAGTTCAATACCATCTATCTTTTTAGCAATATCAATCTCTTTTATCCATTCTTCATAACTAAATCTTTCTCTGTCTTCCTTTAGCTTTAATAAAGTTTTAATTGATTCAAGTGGATAATTTGATAGTACAGTCATGTAATCTATACTATCTCTATTTAAATTTGATTTATATGCAAAATCATTTATTAACTTAATAATATCTCCTTTATATCCTCTTTTCCTTAATCTTTTTATATAGTTATAACAATCATTCTCTACCATATTATAGGATATATATCTAGTAGTTCTTATACAAATTGTTAAACCTTCTTTTTTCAAATTTCCTTCATCTACTCGTCCTAAGCATATATCATAATTATTCATACTCCTTACTATTATTTTTAAGTACTTATCCTCATCTAAAGCATTTAATGACTTATTAGCCCTACTTAGTATTTTATTTCCTTCATCTATGATAAATAAATCAAAATCACTCTTTTTATATTTTTCTTCAAGATATCTAATCATTTTTGATGTCTTTTTTATCTGAACAATAAATGACTCTATTTCTTTTCCTATAGAACTCTCAACTCTAGGAATTATATTTGCTTTTTTACCTTTCAATATTTTTTGTACTTCAATTATTAAAGATATTTGATTGTCTATATCCCAAGTATATTTTTTCCTGCTACCCTTAGGAAAGTTTTCTTCTCCAACAATAATTCCATTACTATTTAAAAATTCTAGTATGTCCAACCAATATTCCCCCCTTAATTGAAATACCTTTCTAAAAACTCTTCTCTATATTCAATATCCTCTAAATATTTATTAATCTTTTCTATAAAAAACTCTTCACCCCAAGGCTGTTGTTCCCAGTAATATTGAATTCCAACTTGCCAAAATGCTTGTGGAAACCTAATAAATTCTCTTATTAATTTTAATTCTTCTTCATATATATTGTTACTCTTGCAATAATTATTCAAAATTAAATTTGCCTTTTCTTTGCTCCACTTGCCATCTTTCATTGCTCTTATTAATAATGAAGATACATCATGTAAATGAGTATCTAAAATACAATAATCAAAATCTATTACATTAAACTCACCCTTATAATCAACTAAAATGTTATGATGTGCAAAATCATGATGACAAAATCCCCTTTTCATTACCTCTTTATCCATTATTTTTATATAATTACTTTCTTTAAGACCATTAATGGCAACTTTTCCTCGCTCTATTTCAGATTCTATATTATCTAAGTATATATAATCAAATTTAGATTTATATGCCTTTTGAGATATTCTATTTTTAAAATCTAATATCTCATTACATCTTGTTTCAAAAACATTTATCCAAGAGTACCATCCTATTCTAGGGTTCATATACTTATTTAAAGTAAATCCAGAACTACAATCATGAAGTTCTCCAAGTTTTTTAGCTACAGCCGCTAATTCTATAGGATTATTATAATTACTCACTCTAGATGGTATCCACTCTGTTAGATATGCATATTTATTTCCTAACTGTATATAGTCTCCACCTTGATTGTTCTTTAATATATTAGGAATCTTATTAAAATTTCTTCCTTGCAAATGTTTAATTGCTGATAAAATAAAATAAAAATGTCCAAAATCATATTTAATTATTTTTATTGCATAATTTTTATTTTTACTTTCAACTTTATAGCTATTCTTAACTTTTTCAAGGGATTTTATTTTTATATCATAATTAGATTCTATAGAGTTTTTTAGATTTTCTATATCCATAGCCAACTCCTAAAGTTTTATTCAATTCATTATATGAAATTATATATTTCATTGTGTTCACTATCACACAAATTACTTAATTATAATATTTATAATATTATAGGTTTTATAGGAGGCGTTATGCTTTGAAATTTTCAATAGATGCTAGGGGGATTAATTTATATAAGGGATCTGGTATAGGTACTTATATTGAAAATCTTCTTAGAGAACTTCTTAATATAGATACTAAAAATAATTATTCTATTTTTTGGACTGGAGAAAATTACGAAAATTATAAAAAAGATAATTCAAAAATTATTTTCACATCAAAAAAACATGGTACTTTTTATGAAAATTACTACTATCCAAATTATATTGAAGAAAACAACATAGATATGCATCATATACCTCAAAATGGCATTGGTTTAAATGAATTATATACATCACCCATAGTAGTAACTATTCATGATTTAATTCCTTATATCTTGCCAGAAACTGTTGGGCGAGGTTATCTACAAAGATTTTTAAGAGATATGCCTTTAATAGTAAATAACTCTAAAATAATTTTAACTGTTTCTGAATATTCTAAAAGAGATATAATGAAGTTTTTTCCTTTCGTTAATGAAGAAAAAATATTCGTTACACCTCTAGCTGCTAACAAAAGTTATAAACCATTAAATAAATCTAATTGTATTGAGTATATAAAAAATAAATACCGTATTGATTCACCATTTTTATTATATATAGGAGGCTTTAGTACAAGAAAAAATGTTAAGGAGCTTATTATAGCTTTTAAAAAAATTCATAAATCCTTAAAAAAGGATTATAAATTAGTTTTATGTGGATCAATAAAAGATGAAGGTATTAAGCTTCAACAATTATGTAAAGAGCTTCTAATCGATGATAAAATCATCTTTACAGGTTTTATACCCGATGATGAATTACCTTTATTTTATAATGCTGCTGAACTTTTTGTTTATCCTTCTTTATATGAAGGATTCGGATTGCCTCCTCTTGAGTCTATGAGTTGCGCTACTCCTGTTATTACATCTAATTTAACATCTATTCCAGAGGTAACTAAAGATTGTGCTATATTGATAGATCCATTTAATAAAGATGAATTAGCTTCTTCAATTCTTAATTTGTTGAATTCAGAATCTTTACTACAAGAATATAGTCAAAAAGGCCATAAAAATAGTCTAAATTTCACTTGGAAAAATACTGCTATTGCTACCTTAAAAGCCTATGAACATGTCTTTGAAAATATAAATAGCTAAAAAAACAAAGGTTATGAAAAATTTCATAACCTTTGTTTAAATTATATTAATTTGTTTTAACTGTAGTTTAATTTGAAGTTAATGTTATCGTAGCATTTTGAGTCTTTCCATCTCTTATGAATTCAATATTTATACTATCTCCCTCTTCTTTAGAGTTCTTAATTTCTTGTAACTCTTCAAAAGTCTTAATTCTTTTTCCATCAGCCTTAACTATTAAGTCTCCACCCTTTAATCCTGCTTTTTCTGCTGGTGAGAATTCATTGACTTCAACAATATAAAGACCTTCTTCCATATTTAATTTCTTAGCCATACTTTCATCTATAACTCTTATTGACACACCTAAGTTTAATATTGGTTTTGATAATGAATCAATCTTAACTTTTACATCATTAATAGGAATTGCAAATCCAATACCTTCTGCACCATCACTTGCCTTTAATGTATTTATACCAATAACTTCTCCCTTAGTATTTATTAATGGACCACCACTATTACCTGAATTAATAGCTGTATCTGTTTGTATTAAATTTGTGCTAACTCCTGTTTGTGTTTCAATACTTCTATTTAATGCACTAACTATACCTTTTGTTAATGTAGATGATAATTCCTTAGATAATGGATTTCCAATTGCTAATACTTCTTCACCTGGTTGTAATGCATCTGAATCACCTAATTCTACAACTCCAGGAACCTCTACATCTTCATTAATCTTTATCATAGCTACGTCTTGATCTGAATCGTAATTAACCACTGAAGCTGTTACTTCTTGCCCATCACTTAATGTTACAGTAACTTCATTTGCTCCCTCTATAACATGATAATTTGTTAAAATATATCCATCAGTATTTATTATAAATCCTGAACCCATTCCTTCAGCTTCTTGTTGGAACCATCCATTTACAGTTTGTATTGTTTTAGTAGATACCATAACTACTGCTGGTGCTACCTTTTGGTATATCTCTGCTGCTGATAGAGCCGTGCTATCTGTTGCAAATGAAACTGGATCTACAGTTACAGTATTACTAGAACTATTATTACCTACATTCTTACCTGTTACAAAATAAGTAACTCCAGACCCAATTACTCCTCCACATAACGAACATATAAGAGCTAATGCTATATATTTAGCAATTCTACCACCGCTTTTTCTTTTTTTCTTTTTCTCTTTACTTGGTTCCTCATTAAAACTATGTTTTACTTCCATTTGATCACTTACGTGAGCATCACTATAAGCTGCATCATAAATATTATCATTATCCATATATACTAACTCCTTTTTTCTTATTTTTATTTATCATTTATTCTATAGTTATAATATAACCACTCAATGTGTCAAATATATGACAATTTAGAAATACTTAATATAAAAAATAGACATCAACTTCTTGATGTCTATTTTTTAAGCTATTTTTTGTTTTCATCTATCTCTTTCAACTTCTTAATAGTTTGTCTTATAGCATTTAAAACATTATCCTTATCATTTAATGATAAGAAATCTTTATCACAATTAGTTGTATATACAGTTGTTAACTCTTCACTTCCTAAGTTTTTTAATGAATCATCTTGCTTCTTAGTAATCAAATAATATGGAATATCACTGAATACACCATCAACTTGGCTATTACTTTTTCCTTTAAGAATATTATTTAACTCATGATAAACTGCATTTGTATAATTTGACTTAGTTCTTAATGTTGAAAATTCATCTAAACTACTATCCGAAAGTCCAGATTCAAAGTCTTCTAGCTTTAAATCTAAATTTAGCTTGTCCAGAAGCATTGTAAGAGAACATTTTGAACCAATTCTTTCAATGCTTCTCCTAATCTTAGTAATAATTTGACTTCTCTTATACTCTTTAGTCTGAACTTCTTGCTCATTAATTGGATCTATCATTATAGAAGCCGCAACTGAATCCTTAAACTGTTGTGCAAAGCTTGTTAATACAAGAGATCCGTATCCCTCTCCAACTATTATATACGGTCCTGATAACCCTGCTTTTCTTAATAAAATCTTCAAATCTCTAGCTTGTTCTTCAGGAGTTCTTCCAGATGATCCATCACTATATCCATACCCCTGTCTATTGTAAACGAAAGTTCTTACATTATCATTTTCTTTTAATTCCTTTACTATAGGAGTCCATCCCTCTAAAGTAGCACCCATATCTCCATCAAAAATAATAGTATAACTACCTTCCCCTTCAATTCTATAATCTAATCTTAAATCGTCTACGGTAGTATAATTAACTCTTTTTTTTAATCTTTCCCCATCAACAAAATCAACTATGTTTTGAGTAACAACTCCAATAATTATTATTGTGACAATTATCCAAGAGATTATTTTAAATTTATCCTTAGGACTTCTTTGCCTCTTCATATTTACTGATCGCACTCCATTTGAATACGGCAAAAACTTCATTTTATTTCTCTCCCTATACTTTCTTATATACAATACATATTACTCTACTTAAGATTTTGAAATTATATGTACTTATTTATACATACTTAATTATATTATTAACTATTTAATTTTAAGTTAGGCTTTGCATTTAAATTTAAATCACTAATTTTTCCGTTAACAAAATTAAAGTAAGCTGCACTTCCAATCATTGCAGCATTGTCAGTACATAAAATTGGTTCTGGAAATAATACTTCTATACCTCTTTTTGAAGCTTCTTTAATAAGAGTTTCTCTTAAACTTGAATTAGATGCAACACCACCTGCAATTGCAATTGTCTTAATATTTCTCTTCTTACAAGTCATTAATACATTTTCTTTTAATACATCTATAACTGCATATTGGAAAGAAGCCGCAACATCAGCCTTATTTACTTCGATATTTTGCATTTTACATTTATTTAAATAATTAAGAACTGCTGACTTTACTCCACTAAATGAGAAATCTAAAGTTTCTTCATGGAAGTTAGCTTTTGGGAATACTATAGCATTTTGATTACCTTCCTTTGCTAATTTATCAATTTTAGGACCTCCTGGATATCCAAGACCTAATGCCCTTGCAACCTTATCATAAGCTTCTCCAGCCGCATCATCCCTAGTTTGACCTATCACTTCATAATTTCCATAGTCTTTAACATGTACTATAAAAGTATGACCTCCTGATACTACTAAAGACACAAATGGTGGCTTTAAATCTTTATGTTGTATATAATTAGCACAAATATGTCCTTCAATATGATTAACTCCTATTAAAGGTTTTTTAGTTGCAAATGATAACCCCTTTGCAAATTGTAATCCAACTAGTAACGCACCTACTAATCCTGGACCATATGTAACACCTATTCCATCAATCTTATCTAAAGTAATATCAGCTTCTTTAAGAGCTTCTTCAACTACTCCACTAATAGCTTCTATATGCATTCTTGAAGCTACTTCTGGTACTACTCCACCGTATTTTTTATGTGTATCTATTTGAGAAGCAATTACATTAGATAACACCTCTCTCCCATTAACAACAACTGCTGCTGAAGTTTCATCACAACTTGATTCTATAGCTAAAATATATTTATCTTCCATCTATTTTTACCTCTTCTTTTTACTATATAACACCAAAATGTATTATAACGTAATCATAAAACATAATCAAATTATTACTTGTTAATACAAATTTGCTCATGTATAGTTTAAATATAATAAAATCTTAATTTAGATTATATACTTTTAAAAATTTTTATTCACTATTTTTTATTTCATTTTATGGATTTTTAAGGATTTCTTAATAATTCCGTATTATTTTAATCCTTAATATATAATTATTACCATTATAATTTTATCTTATATCATTTTATTATTAATATTATTTGGAGAGAAAACACATGAAACCTTATGCAAAAGTAATAGTTTTAGGATCACCCATAACTAAATCAAACTTTAAATTACATAATAAAGATGGAAGGGCAATATTACCCTATAATACAGGAAAATCCCATGATAAGTACGCATTATACGAAGAAGAAATAGCTTATCATGCTAGAAGCCAAAATCCTAATATAGTATTCTATGAATCCCTTATTGCAGTATTAAAAGTTTATTATAAAAGCGAAAAAAGACATCCAGATACAGCTAATATAACTAAAAGCATATTTGACGGTATTGAAAAGAGCGGATTAATAGTTAATGATGCTCAAATTAGAAGAATAATAGTAGAAGAATTTTATGATAAGGAAAACCCAAGATTTGAATTAGAGCTATTTGGAGAAAGTGAATTTTCAGTTTCATATTCTATTACTCCAAAAGATTCTCCAGACGAAAAAAGAATTTACTCATCATTAAAAAAATCAGTAAATTCTACTGTAAAATCTTCAAAGACAAAAAAAATATCCGAAAATGTTAATGATTATATTGCATCTACAAATAAATGTTCTATTTGTAATAATATTTTAAAAGACAATAATTATATAAAAGCTGATAAAGGGAAAACTCTTATTTGTAAAAATTGCTTTAATAAATTATTTTAAGGAGGCTATTAATTATGAAAAATAAATATGTATTTTTAGGCGATAGCTTAATATTTGGATATGGTGTTAAACCTAAAGATAATTGGGTTAATAAACTTAAAACTAATTATGATTTAGATATACATAATAAAGGTATTAATGGAAGTACATCTACAGATATGCTTGTTAGATTTCAAAGGGATGTCCTTGATATATCTCCTAACATTTTATTTTTAATGGCTGGAACAAATGATTTACTTTCTAATAGACCTGTAACTTCTATTGTTAACAATATTGAAGTGATGATTAAAGATTCATTATCAAATAATATAGAAGTATGCATAGGAGTTCCCCCTAATATTATTCCTGAAATGGCAAATAAGCTTTTCATGATAAGTGATACTTATAATTATTGTAAAGAAAGTTTGCCTTTATTACGAAATGAACTATTAAATCTTTGTATTTCTTATTCATTAAAATATATAGACTTTTATTCATTAACAGAAAATGCAGATGGACTATCTAATTTATACCTTGATGGCATTCACTTTAATCCAGAAGGTCAAAACTTACTATTCAAAACCGCCAAAGACTTATTTAACTAAATTGTTCGTTAGAGCTTGAATGCCGTGATGCCGAAAAAATTGATTATATAATCTCCAGGAAGGAATATAATTTCACTAAGAATTTATATTATTGTTTACATAAAATCTACTAAAGCTTCGAAGCTCCTAAACGTCGCCTCAGCTTATTAACGTAGATTTTATTCCAATAATAATTAAATTCTAAAGTTCATTATATAATCTTCCTTCCGATAATATAATCAATTTTTTCTTTATCACTGGCTTTTAAGATTAAAGATACAATTTACCGTGTTATCACCTTAAAAGTTAACGACTTCTGCTATATATTTTATATACCGAATTATTAACTTTTAAATATATATTTTTTATGGCTAAAATTATAAATATACAAATTAACTATCATATCAGGAAAAGTTGTAGCAGAAAACATTAACTATAAAGGTAGCGTTATAAGCAAACACATGGAAAAAGAAAAAATGAAATATTAGTTTGGAGGGAACATTGAAATTAAGCCGTAGAATTTAATAATTGATGGAGTAAAATTGGCGTTAATAAGTTTTTACTGTTTGAGCGAATAGCGAGTTTAAAAACTTTAGCCAACTTTACGGAATCAATTATATAAATTCTAGGCGAAAATTTCACAGTTCCAGAAAAATAAATATTTCATTTTTTCGCTTCCACGTGGTGCGCAATAGAATTCAAATATTCAGATACTTGTTTTCCTACCTTGAATCCATTTGCTCCGCTATTAAATAATTCCTTAGCTCCATCTCTCATAGTTCCAGTTATAAATACACCCTCAACCGAAGTAAGGTTATTTTCACTACAAATTATATCCCCGTCCATTATTAGATTCATTTTTCTTATAAAATCATTATCAGGTAAATATCCTACAGGTAAAATTAAAGAATCACATTCAATAGAATTAATTTCATCTGTTTCGAGATTTTTAACTTTAGCTAAATTTACTCTTTCTTCACCTTCAACATCAATTACTTCACTTGTATATATTATTGGAATATTAAACCCATTAATAATATCTAACTCATCTCTATTAAAAGATCTTCTCTCAGTAACTATTCCTTTTATATTTGCCCCCTCAATTACTAATCTTCTTGCTAACATAAGAGTCCACATATTATCGCCTATGATTATAACCTCTTTTCCTGGCAAATATCCACTATAGTTAACTAATCTATGTGCAGAACCAGTCGTAAATATTCCCGTATATTTGTGAATTGGTATCATAATATTACCTGTATATTTTTCTCTACATCCTGCTGCTAAAATTATTGCATTTGCTTTAATCTCTTGTATTCCTTCATTAGGGTTAACATAAGTTATAATCTTATCTCTATTTATTTCTAGAACTCTAGTATTAACTTTATATTCTCCATCTAACTCTTTATAATCTTTTATTAGGATACTACCAAGCTCTGGTCCAGTAACAATATTATTTAAATAATATTCTCCAAATCCATTATTAATAAATAGATTTAAATTTCCACCTAGTACTTCTTCTTTTTCTAAAATTAGAACATTTTTAATTCCAGATTTTAAAGCAGAAACTCCAGCTGAAAGTCCTGAAGCTCCTGATCCAACTATAACTAAGTCGTATTTATTCATTCTTTGACCCCTCTCCAGCAATGGAAAGTTCCTTTACTAAAATACTTGGACTACCAACACTACTCATAGGGAATTTTAAGTCCCTTCCTATTTCTTCAACATCATTTAATAAAGTAAAGAAGTTTCCTGCTACTGTTATTTGCTCTACAGCCTTAGTTTTTACTCCATTTTCTATATAAAAACCTTTTGCTGCTAAAGAAAAATCTCCTGTTATAGAGTTTGCACCTGAATGTAAACCTGCAAAATCAGTAATTATTAATCCTTTATCTATTTTCTTTGTCATTTCTTCTAATGAGTTTATTCCTGGTTCGATATACATATTTGTAGGTGATACTGAAATAGGTGAAGCATATGAAGCTTTAAATCCATTTCCAGTAGACTTAACTCTTGCCTTATTAGCAGTTTTTAAATTATGAAGTAGACTTTCTAATTTACCATTCTTTATTAAATAAGTTTTTCCTGTAGCTACTCCTTCATCATCAAATCCAACTGATGCTAATCCATTTTCTAAATGTGGATCATCAACTAAATTTACTATATTAGAAGCAATAACTTCTCCTTCTTTTCCTTTTAAAAGACTTAATCCCTTTTGAACTGCATCTCCACTAAATACACCTGCAAATGTAGAAATAAGAGATACCATAGCATCACTATTTATAATTACTTTATAATTTCCTGATGGTATAGAAGTTGCCCCAACTTTACTTAAAGCTTCATCTACCCCCATCTTAGCAATTTCAAATGCATTAACTTCATCTAATGATTTTGCAACTACATATCCAAAACCATCATACATATTATCCACATCTTTAACAATTGGAACAACATATGCTGTTAATATATTTGATTTATTTTGTAAATTTAATCCCTTAGAATTTATTATTCCATATTTTCCTGAACTATAAGATACTGCACATCCACTAAAACTTTCTACTTTATCTGAATATTTCTTAGCTTCAGCTTCCATATCTAATGCAATTTTTATTAATTTATCTGCAGGAATATTTTCTAATGCTTCATAGTAAGTACTAACTTCTTTATATTCCTTATCCCCATCATAAATAAATTGAATATCCTCATTTTCAATGGCTAAAACATTTTCCTTTGCCTTATTTACAAGCATATCTATAGCATCTTCATCAAGTATCTCTGTATAAGAATATCCTATTCTATCTCCTAATTTTCCTCTAAAAGATAATCCTGCTGAATTATTAAGATTATATTTTTCAACTTCGCTTTTATATACACTTATACTTAAACTTTCTCTATCTACGTAATAAACTTCATACTCTGAAAAGCCAGCCTCATTAGCCTTATTAAATAAACTTCTTACAAATAAATCTAGTTCCATATTATCCCCTCCTATCTTCCACCTACAGTTATTTCTTTTACTCTAATCATAGGTTGACCTACATTTGTTGCAATACTTCCTGATGATGATCCACACATACCTTGGCCTTGTGTCATATTATTTCCAACCATATCTATATCCATTAATATTTCACTACCTTTTCCTATTAAGCTAGCTCCTCTAACAGGTTCTTGAATTACACCATTCTTAACTAAATATCCTTCTGATACAGCAAAGTTAAACTCCCCAGTAACAGGATTAACAGATCCTCCACCCATCTTTTTAGCATATAATCCATCACTAATAGATTTAATTATATCTTCAGGATTATCATCTCCATTAGCTATATAAGTATTAGTCATTCTAGATGTTGGTGCAAATTTATAGCTTTGTCTTCTTCCACTTCCTGTTGAAGGCATTCCCATTCTACGACCATTTAACTTATCAATCATATAAGATTTTAATATTCCATTTTCTATAAGAACATTTTTTTGAGTTTTATTTCCTTCATCATCTATATTTAATGATCCCCAAGCATTAGGAATAGTTCCATCATCAATAGCTGTTACTTTAGTAGAAGCTATTTGTTGTCCTAATTTTCCAGTAAATACTGAATTCCCTTTAGCTACAGCCGTTGCCTCTAATGAATGACCACATGCTTCATGAAATATAACACCACCAAATCCATTATCAATAGCAACTGTCATTCTACCAGCTGGACAATTTTTTGCATGTAACATTGTATATGCTTGCTTTGCTGCCTCTTTTCCATAATATTCAGGGTCAATCTCTTTAAACATTTCAAATCCCATATGCCTACCTGGCCCTTCAAAACCTGTTTGATTTTCTCCATTAGCAGAAGCTATAGCATTTATAGAAAGTCTAGTTCTTACTCTCTTATCTTCTGTATATAACCCTTCTGTATTTGCAATTAAAACATTTTGTTCCTTATCAACATACCCTACTCCAACTTGAACTATCTCATCGTGATAGTTCTTTGCTGCATTATAAGCAACCTTCATAACACCAATCTTTTTATTAATTTCAATTGATGATGGTGTAAGTAATATTGGATTAAAATTAACTGTATTTGCTTCATTAAGAACTATCATTTTTTCTTCTTTCAATTCACCTAATGCAAGTGCTGCCTTTTGTGCAACATTTAAAAGTGAAGTTAAGCTATTATTATTGGTATATGCATATACGCTTTTTAATCCTTTAAATATTCTAATTCCAATTCCATAAGTTCTTCCTCCTACAGAATTTTCAACTCTTCCATTTAATATACTAATTGAATTATTTAAAGTATCTTCTTCAAATATTTCTGCAAAATCCCCACCAGTTATTAAACATCTCCCAAGCACTTTCTCTGCTACTTCACGAGATAACATAAATCATTCCTCCTTTTTATCTAGACTATAAATATTACCCTAGACTTCTTTTCATTATATTTAATTATATATCATATCTTCTATTATTTACTATAAAATTATATTTCAATATCGTTTCTTAATAATAATTATAATAAAGCTTAGTTTTTACAAAAAAATAAAGCCAGCATAAAGCTGACCTTATAAATTTATAAAAATTATATTTTAATATCTTTTTTTCCAAAGTGATGGACTAAATAATATTAACATCGGATATATTTCAAGCCTACCAGCTAGCATACAAAATGATAAAACTATTTTACTAAAATCAGAAAAAGCAGAAAAGTTTCCTGTAGGTCCTACTAGCTCTAATCCTGGACCTATATTACTTAAAGTTGCTATTACTGCTGTAACAGTAGTAGTAATATCAAAATTATCAAATGATATTATAAATATTGCAATTAATGCAATAACTATATATGCAAATATGAATAAAAATACTCCTGATATAGTTTCTTCATTAACAATATTTCCATCTATTTTTACACTTTTAACTCTTCTAGGATGTAGTATCTTATCTATTTCTCTTCTTATGGCTTTTAAAATTATTACTATTCTTATAGTCTTAATTCCACCACCAGTTGATCCAGCCATTGCTCCCATAAACATAAGCATAACTAAAATCATTTTACTTATTGTAGGCCATAAATTATAGTCAGTTGTTGCATATCCAGTAGTCGTTATAACCGATGCCACTTGAAAGGCTGAATCTCTTATAGATTGTTCTATATTTCCACCATTAAAAGGCATTATATTAATTGCTATAATAACAATTGATCCAAATACAGCAATTAAATACCACTTTAACTCTTCACTCTTAAAGAAAGCCTTTATATTCCCTCTTATAATTTGGAAATATAAAACGAAGTTTACTCCAAATAAAAGCATAAATATAGTGATAATCCATTCTACTGCTGGATTATTAAATGCAGCTACACTGGCATTCATATTAGAAAATCCTCCTGTTCCAGCAGTTCCTAATGCGTGTATAATAGCATCATACCAAGACATTCCTGCAAACTTTAGAAATATTGTCTGAATTACCGTTAATACAAAATAAATTACATATAATATTTTAGCCGTTTGTCTTATCTTAGGAACTATTTTACCTGGAGTTGGTCCTGGACTCTCTGCTTTTAATAAATGTATAGTATTACCATTAAATGATGGCATTAATGCTAAAATAAATATAAGAAATCCCATTCCTCCTACCCAATGAGTAAAACTTCTCCAAAACAATATTCCCTTAGATAATGATTCAACTTCAGTTAATATTGATGCACCAGTAGTAGTAAATCCAGATGAAGTTTCAAAAAATGCATCTATTATAGATGGTATTTCACCACTAAAGATAAAAGGTAGTGCACCAAAGAAAGAAATTGCTATCCAAGCTAACCCTACAGTAACAAATCCTTCTTTCATATATATGTCTTTATTTTTTCCTTTAATTCTTGTAAGTGCCACGTATACAGGAATCATTATTACTATGGTATATAGGAATGCACTAGCATCACCTTGACCATAATAAATTGCTACTAAAAATGGAATTATTAAAAGTAATAACTCATATTTTATAACTTGCCCAATTATATTTAATACAGCAGGAAAATTCATTATTTATTTCCTCCAGCAACTATATGATTTATATCAACTATTTTATCTCTTTTAGTTATTATAATAACTCTATCTCCAATTTCTACTTTATCATCCCCAGATGGAATTATTATTTTATCATCTCTAACTATTGTAGCTACTATTGCATCACTCATAATATTAACATCTTTTAATTTTTGGTTTACAAATTTAACATCCTCTTTAATTAAAAATTCAACAGCCTCAGCTTGCTCATCAAATATTTTATAAATATTTTCTATACAACACTTATTTTTATTCTTTAAAAAACGTATATACTTTAATATTTTATTTGCTGTTATAGCCTTAGGACTAATTATAGTATCTATTCCAACATTTTTAGCTATAACATTATAATTAAATCTAGTAATCTTAGTTATTACATTCTTAACATTATTATTTATTGCAAATAAAGATGTAATTATATTTTCCTCATCTCTACCTGTTAATGCAATGAATGCATCTGCATCTTGAAGATTTTCTGATAAAAGTAACTCGTGATCAGTTCCATCACCATTAATTACAATTGCATCTGGTAATGTTTCATTTAATTCAATACACTTATTTATATTGGACTCTATTATCTTAGATGTAACTCCTAATTTATCAATTATATTAACTAAGTAATGAGTAATTCTTCCTCCACCTATTATCAATGGATTTCTTATTTTATCTTGAAATTTTCCTAATTTTTTAAAGAAAGTTTCTATTTTTTTATGTTCACCTATTACATAAATTTTATCATCCTTACATAATACAAAATCGCCACTAGGTATATGTATCTTTCCTGCCCTTTCTATTCCAGTAATTAATATTGAATCCTTAAAGTACTTAATATCACAAATTGCATATCCATCTAATCCATCATTTTCTAATATAGTAAATCCAACTAAATCAACTTTTCCTTTAGCAAATGTATCAACACTTCTTACTGATGGAAATTTTATTAATTTAGCTATTTCTAAAGCTGCTTCTTTTTCTGGATTTATTACTAAATCAATACCTAATTCATCTTTAAGCATTAATATTTCTTCAGAATATTGTGGTCCTCTTACTCTAGCGATTGTATATTTTGCTCCTAATTTCTTTGCAGCTAATGAACATAACATATTTACTTCATCACTTCCAGTAACTGATATTACTAAATCAGACTTACGTATTCCTGCCTCATGAAGTATCTTTAAGCTACTACCATTTCCCTTAACTCCCATTACATCTAACTTTTCTACAATTGAGTTCAAGACCTCTATATTATTGTCAACTACAGTTATATTATCTCCCTCATTAGAAAGAAATTTAGCTAATGTATATCCTACTTTACCAGCTCCAATAATTATAACTTCCATATTTTTTACCCCTTGTTAGTAATAATATTATTTTTCTTATGAACTAATTTAAATTAATAATTTATTTTAAAAAAAATAAAGCTAGAATTCAATTCTAGCTTTATTTGGCTCCGCGAAGAGGACTCGAACCTCCAGCCTATCGGTTAACAGCCGAGTGCTCCACCATTGAGCTATCGCGGATTATTATAAGAGAATTTATTCTCTGAAAATTGCATATGAATTATTTTTATTATTGGTCAAGCCCTCGACCTATTAGTATCAGTCAGCTACATACGTTACCGCACTTACACCTCTGACCTATCAACCTTGTGTTCTTCAAGGGGTCTTACTAGCTTATGCTATGGGAAATCTCATCTTGAGGGAGGCTTC
>NZ_JAPFDR010000059.1 GCF_026168755.1 Clostridium sp.
ACTCACCCGTCCGCCGCTAGCTTTGTTCCGAAGAACTCCACTCGCTCGACTTGCATGTGTTAGGCACGCCGCCAGCGTTCGTCCTGAGCCAGGATCAAACTCTCACTAAAAAGTTTAATCATTTGCTCAAATTACTTTGAATCTTTGTTTTAAGACTCTCAAAAGAATTGCTGGTTTACTTTAACTATATTCTGTTCAATTTTCAAAGATCATTTGTCCGTCGCACTCAAGCGACTTCCTTATCTTATCACTTTGTCGCTTTTGTGTCAACAGTTTTTTTAACTTATTTTTTAAGTTTTTTAACTTGTTTAAGTTACTAACTGTTTCCCTTAAGGACAATGACTATTTTATCATAGCATTCTTTTCTTAAATGTATTATAAGTATTATAAAATCAAATTATTTATCATTTTCTTTATTTTTTGATATTTTTCTCTTTTTTTCTATTATTGATACACTTGGTAAAGAGTATGGATATTTTTATATAATTTTAGCTCCTTTTATAGATTTATATATATTAGTATTGCATATTTTCACTAATTTAAAATTATATAAGTTCCATCTAAGTTAATATATATGAATCTAAGGAGATTATATTATGTATAAATACTTAATTAATTAACCAATAAAAATTATTAAAAATAAAATAAGAAAGTAAATAAAGATTTAATGTACAAAGCTTGTACTATTAAATATAGAAAAGTAATTTAACAAACTCTAGTAATTTATCTTTTTTAATATTATAATAATTTATATATCTTGTGCACTCATAGCTCAGTTGGATAGAGTGCTGGACTTCGAATCCAGGCGTCGGGGGTTCGACTCCCTCTGGGTGCACCATATTAACACTTTATAAATGTTAATTGTTTTTTGTATCCATAGCTATAGAATTTTTAAAACTACTACTAAATAATTAAAAATTCACTGTTAGAAGGTATATTTGCATTAATAATAAATCTTCTAAGATCTTAGCAGATTTATTTTATATACTAGATCAATGCTATGAAAAGTTATATGAGATATTTAATGAATTACAAAATTATATCTTTAAACTAACTTAAATTACTTTTCCATAGATTAAATACTTATATAAATTTATAATATTTGCTAAAATTAATACACAAAAATGATAATAAAATTGTATTCTGAATTGCATCATCTATATCTGCCTGCGATAGCAATATGCCTTTTGCAACTCTATACATACTTATAAGATTTTCTTCAATTAAATTAATAAATGCTTCTTTATTACCTTTTTTTGCTTTTATTATATTGTCTTCCTTCTTCTAAACATGTATATCCCCCCTTTTTTAGTTATTAGATATTTAAAGTTAATAAAAGGTTCATATGTATTTTAAAATATGAATATCCTTTAGTAGCTCATAATGCAAGTTTTTATAGAAACTTTTTAAGATATTATAGTATAAAAAATAACTCATCGAACTATTACAATAGTATCAATGAGTTATATCTAATATGCAAAAGTATATTTCAGCTTTTACACATATATATGTCTTTTAAAATGGTACCTCTTCATTAATTACTTCATTAACAACCTTTTTCTTTCTGTCTATAAAAGTAAATTCATTTAAAATTATATCAACCTTATACTTCTTTTCCCCTGTTTCACTAACATAATTGCTAGTTTTAATCTTTCCCTCAACAGCTAATTTGCTTCCCTTAGCAACATTATGAGCTAATATTATAGCTTTTTTATCAAATGCTACTATTTCTATAAATGTTGCTATTCTTTCATTTGTTTTAACATTGTATTCATTTACTGCTAAAGTGAATCTAACATACTTTCCTTCTTTTTTGTCATTCTTATAATTCTTCAACTCTAAATCATTAACTACATTACCTACTAAAGTAACTTTATTCATATTTTACACCTCCAAGAATTAACTATCTTAATTCTTGACCTTAATACATTTTCTTATACATATAAAATATATTTTTATTAAAATCCCAAATCGCTAGTAATCATATCTACTCCCATATTAATTAGCTTATTTATATCCTTTTTATTGTTTACAGTCCATACATTAACTTTTGCACCATGTAAATGAGCTAAATCAACTTTATCTTTTGTTATTTTATCTATTTTAATATCAATTCCATAATTACCGTATTTTTTTAATAAGTTAATATTTTCTATAGTTATATCACCTAAATATTGAAAATGAATTTTATCACTGTACTCTCTAATATATTTTATCCATTCATATGAAGTAGATATTATTATAGTATTATCTTCAAGTCCATATTTTTTTATTTTATCAACAATTTCCTTAACTTTTTCCACATTAACTAACTTGAATTCAATAACTGGTGTTACTTTATTTTCAACACAACAATTTAAATATTCGTCTAAAGTCGGTATTTTTAAATTATTATAATTATTAACATTATTCCCACTATCTATATTAAGTTCTTTTACTTCTAATAAATTCATATTTTTTATTTCCCCTATACCATTTGTCATCCTTTCAACATCAGCATCATGAAATACAACAATATTTCCATCCTTTAATACATATATATCTGTCTCAACTCCCCAAGCTCCAATACTAGCCGCCCTATTAAATGATTGTATAGTATTTTCAGGCTCTAAAGCACTAGCACCTCTATGTCCTATCATTTTTATATTACGCTCATCTCCATATGTATTCATACTAACATTTAATATTATAATTAATAATAATATACTTACTCTTAAAATATTATTTATAATCTTCATACTTCACTTCTTCTTTCTATTATACTTAATACTTCTTTAAATATATTATTAATACTTCTACTCAAAATAATGCATTTTATCTACATAAAAAGAGGTATTTAATGAAAAATACCTCTTTTTAATATTATTTAATTATAGCTTCTCTTAATCTATCTGATGCACTAACTAATTCGTTTTGCCAATCTTTAACAGTCTTAGTTCCATTCATTATTGAATCTATTATTAAGACATAAGAATCATTCCAAACTAGACCTTCAATTGGTTCAGTAGCAGCGAATCCACCCATAACTGGTTTAGCACCATTTTCATAAACACTTAGTATTTCAATTTGTAATTCATCTAAATATTGACTAGCTATTTCTATAGCACCTTCTACAGGAACAACTGATTTTCCTAACTCTGCAATTATTCCTACAGCTTCATCACTATAAAGATAAGCCATAAATTCTTCTGCTAATTCTATATTAGAAGCTTCTGCAGGAATATACATTTGTTCAAAGAAGTTATAAGAATACATATCTCCACCATCTTCATATGCTGGATATGCTGTGAATCCCCATTCAAACCCATCTGCTCTTGGTGCATCTGCCATTTCACCTGGTAACCAATCTCCATTATTTATAAATAGAGCTTTGTTATCTAAAACTAATTGTTGATTCTTTTTGTAGTTATCTCCATTAGCATTTGCTACAACTGATGGTTCTGTGTAATCTTTAAGCTTAGCGAATGTTTCTAATACTCTAGTAGCTTCCTCTGAAGTCCAGAATCCTTCTTCGTAATTCATTGCTTTATTAAACCCTTCAATACCACCTGATGCTGCTAACATAGCTGGCATAGCAGAGTCAAAATATCCTGCTGTTGGATAAGCAAATAAAGATATTCCATCAGCTTTTGCTTTATCACCTAAGGCAAAGAATTCATCCCAAGTTTTTGGAACATCATACCCCTTCTCTTCAAATAATCCTTTATTATAGAATAACCCTGTAGGACTATAGAATAATGGCGCTAAATATGTTTTACCATCTCCATATGGAGCTGTAGATGAAGTATCTAAGAATCCATCTAATATTTTATCTTTTACCTTTACACTTTCACCAGGAACAGTCATATTCATAACATCGGTTAAATCATGTAGAGCTTGTTCATTTATAAAAGTTTCTGTTAAAGCTTCTGGTCTACCAGTCGCTAAATATATTAAATCTGGAATATTCCCACCTTGAATCTGTGGTCTAATTATTTCTTCTAAATTAGAAGCCGTAGTTAATTCAACTTTTACGCCTTCATGATCTTCTTCAAAATTTTCAACCAACTTTTCCCAATGAGCTACTCCACGTCCACCATCTAAGGCTGCAATTTTTAAAACTTTTTCTTCTCCTGAGTCTGTAGATACAGACTCGTTTGATCCTTTTCCTGAATCTGTAGATGCTGAGTTACCACAACCAGCAAATAATGTAGTTGCAATAAGAGCACTTAATATAAATGATAATTTTTTAAATCTCATAAAAAACTCCCCCTTACCTTTTATACCTATATTTTACATTATTGTAAACGTTATATCTATAAAATTTTTGTTTTTTTTTTTAGTTATCTTGCGTTTAAGCCAATTTATAATAATTTATAACCCTAATGTACTCTCAACAATTTTACTTATTTCTTCAGCCTTTTCTAAAGAATCCATTTCTGCAAATACCCTTAATACAGGTTCTGTACCTGAGAAACGAACAATTACCCAACCTCCATTTTTAAAGTATACCTTATATCCATCTCTATATGACACTTTCTCAACTTCATAGTTAAATTTTATTGGTTTCTTTTTAACCATTAATAAATCAATTAATTCTTCTTTCTTCCTTTGTGGCATTTTGTAATCTCTTTCAGACATGTATAATTTTCCATATTCATTACATATGTCTTCATATATTTCTGATAATGATTTACCTGTTACTGCTATCATTTCAACTAAAAGAGATGCTGCATAAACTCCATCTTTTCCTTGAATATGTCCCTTAACAGTAAGTCCTCCACTAGACTCTCCACCTATTATTGCATTACTTTCAATCATCTTAGATGATATATGCTTAAATCCAACTGGAACTTCATAACATTCTTGTCCAAAACTCTTAGCTACCCTATCTAAAAGCTCTGTTGTAGCAATGTTTCTAACTACTGGTCCAGTCCATCCCTTATATTTTAATAAATAATAATATAATAAAACTAAAATATCATTAGGATGAAGGAATCTTCCATTGTTATCAATAACTCCAAGTCTATCTGCATCACCATCGGTTGCTATACCAATATCATATTTTCTATCAATAACATAATTTTGTAATGCTCTTAAATTAGCTGCATTTGGTGTAGGTAACTTCCCACCAAATAAAGTGTCATGACGTTCATTAATAACATCTAATTCACATCTAGCTGTTGCAAGTATAGTTCTTAATGAAGTTTGGCTCACGCCATACATTGGATCTAAAACAACTCTTAAATGTGCATTTCTAATAGCTTCAACATTTATTTGAGACAAGATACAATCAATGTATTCATTAAAAGGATTATCATACTCTATTAATCCTTGAGCAATACCTTCTTCAAAATCTATTGACTTTATTTCTTCTCCTTCTAATTCTTTAATATATTTTTCTACATCATTTGTAACTATTTCATCAGCATCTTTTCCACCTTTAGTAAATAATTTTACACCATTATAAAGTGCTGGATTATGACTTGCTGTTATTGCCATACCATAATCTAATCCTAACCTTTTAACCTCAAACATTATTAAAGGTGTTGGTACCCCCCTATGAATAAATAACACTTTAATACCCTCATAAGCTAAAACTTCAGATATCCACATTGTTGCTTCCTTAGATAAAAATCTTCTATCATATCCAACAACCATAGTTCTATTTTCAACATTCTCAGCCTTCATTTTTCTAGCAACAGCTCTAGCCAATTGTTGAACATTGTCCTTAGTGAAATCTTCGCCTATTATTGCTCTAAATCCTCCGGTTCCAAATTTAATCATAAAATTCACCTCTCAACTATATTTTTTAATACATATTTATCTACAATACTATTTAATTTATCCCACTTTAATTCCATATCTCTTACAAGCTTAAGTTGAGTTCTTGTTCTATCCAAATTTTGCTCTTCATAACTAGTTTTATAATAAACATCACCATCTAAATAGTCAGTTAAAAATCTAATTCCTTGTTCTAAAGTAATTACTTTTGCACCCATAGGTAACATTTTAATTTCATTTTTAGTAAGGCTACCATCTGTTCCTTCTAAAAATCCTTTTGTAAATGCTTCAAAAAATTCTAAATCAACATATACTTTGCTTAAATCTTTTTCATCTTCTAATGCATGTGTTGCTCCACTTCTTATTGCATCTCCAAAATCATATAATGAAAGTCCAGGCATTATTGTATCTAAATCAATAACACAAATTCCTTCTTTAGTTTTCTCATCCATAAGAATATTGCTTATCTTCGTATCATTATGAGTAACCCTTAAAGGTAATTCTCCCCTTTCATACATATCAAGTAGCATAGAAGTGTCATTTTTTCTTTCTAATATAAAGCTTACTTCTTCTATTACTTTATCTAATCTATTAGCCTTATTATTTTCAATTGCACCTAGGAATGTTTTAAACCTTTCCTTTGTATTATGAAAGTTAGGTATAGATTCATATAAAGTTTCTGCTTTATATTCTGATAACATATTTTGAAATTCTCCAAATGCCTTTCCAGCTTTATAAAAATCATTTGCTGACTCTAAAACATCATAAGTTATAGTATTAGAAATAAACTTAATAGCTCTCCAATAATTCCCTAATGAATCTTTAAAAAAGCTTTTTCCTTCCTTAGTAGGAATTACTGTTATGGTTTGTCTATCTATATCTCCATGATTATTTTTGACTACCTCTTTTAAATAATCACATACATTACAGTAGTTTTCCATTAATTTCTCAACATTTTTAAAAATTGAATGATTAATCTTTTGCAAAATATATTTCTCTTCTTTATTATCATTATTCTTACATACAACTAAAAATGTATCATTTATAATTCCACTTCCAAAAGATTTGACATTTACAATATCACCTTTAAAATTAATAGCCTCAAGAGCTTCTGTTGTAATTTTTAAACATTCGTCATGCATCTTGGTTTTATTTCCTCCCATATATTTTTATTGTAAATTCCATCTTTTATCATACCCTCTATAGCTGCTCTTACAATATATTTATCCTCTTGATATGTAACTCCATACCATTTATCCTTAGATTCCATAACTTTTACTTTTATTTTATTATTTGCTAGAAGTGAACTTACAACTGAAGGTATAAAGTATTCACTCTTCTTTGGATCTTTGATTGCTTCTGTATCTAAAAAAGTCTTAAATTGCTCTTCAAGAGCCTCAAATATATTAGTATTAAATGCCCACATATTCATTGATACTGGAGAATTATATTCTAATTCAATCCAATTAACTTCATCCTCAGTATAGAAAGCTGCTTCACCTCTCTTTATTATTTTTGTTCTTTCAACAACTTCTTCTAAGTAACCATCTTTTACTTTACAAACACCTCTTGCAACATGTCCATTTTCTGAAAGTGTATTACATAATTTATACCCAATCATTCCATACATATTTTCATCATTATTTGTAGTTAAAAATTCATATATTTTATTGAAAGCCTCTTGCCCATAAAAATCATCTGCATTTATTGCAACAAATGGAGCATCAACTACATCCTTAGCACATAATATAGCTTGCCCTGTTCCCCATGGCTTAGTTCTACCTGTTGGAACAGTATAGCCTTGTGGTAAATTATCTATTTTTTGAATTGCATATCTTATTTCTGCATATTTCTCAAGTTTATTTCCTATAAGTTCTTTAAACTCTTCTTCTATTTCTTCTCTTAGTATAAAAACTATTTTTTCAAATCCTGCCTTTATTGCATCATGGACAGCTAATTCTAATAATATCTCTCCATTTGGACCAATCTTATCTATTTGTTTTAACCCACCATATCTACTTCCAAGTCCTGCTGCCATTATTAATAATATTGGTTTCATATATATTTCTCTCCCTTTTACTGATATTTTTTATTATATGAATATAACTCTGCAAGTAATCCAGCTAATCCTATAAACATAATAAGAAGCCCATTATATCCATTTATTGTATTCCCCTTTATAACTAATATCACTGATATAATAAATATTAAAATATAAATTATCTTCTTAACCATAAAATCACCCCTATAGGTAGTTAGTAGTCAATTATAAAATTTTCTATTGTAATATACCTCCAAATTTATATACTAACTACTAACTTATAACTTTAACTAATTTTGTTCCACTTAATTTCCCCTGGTTGTAATTCAACTTCCGTCTTATTTCCATTTCCATCATATACAAATGTAATTTGTTTTTCATGTGAATTATTAATTACTGCATATTTGTTACTTTCTAAATATGCTGAAACCTCGCAATTTAAATTATCTGCATACCATATTTTCATCTTATCTTCTTTATGAGCAGCATAGAAACAACTTCTCATAAGTATACGTGTATTTTCAATAGAGTATGGTAATCCAGCTATATATATAGCTCTTCCCTTTCCATAATCATTAGATGACATTAATAAATCTCCATTTCTATAGCAAATAATTTCTGTATCTTTGCTCTTAGCATATACATTCTTTTGTCCTTCTCCAAAATCTATTTCACCAGTTACATCAGCTGTAATAAAATGCTTATCTAATTCTTTATTAAAGTATTTATCTGTACTTAATGAAAACCCTAATTCTTTATCTACACCTAAAGCTTCTGATAATTGGAAGAAATGTCCTCCTTCAAGAACTGCTGATGGTTCTCCAACACCAACAAATCCTCCACCATTATATATCCATTCTCTTATAGTAGTTATAATTTCTGTATCTAACCACTTTTCTCCACCACTAAATGCAGTCCCTGCATCACCAGCATTAATAATTACATCCATATCCTTTGGAATACCATTCTCCTTAATATCATCAAAACTTATAAATTCTACATCAAAACTCATTCCACTTAAAGATTCTATAATACCTAAATAAGTGTATATTTGCTTATACCATAAAGCATGCGCAACCATATGAGTTTGCCACGTTCTAAGCTTTCCCCAACAATTTAATATTCCAACTTTCAATCCACAATATGGTTTATTTCCACCTATATTATCATAAATTTCTCTAAACTCATTACATACACTTTCAATATACTCAACAAATTTAGGAAACTTATATGCTAATGATAAATATCCACCATAACCAATTCTATCTACTGGTTTTCTCATTAATGCCCTTCTTGCTGTTATCCAATTTTCCTTTGCCTCTATACAAGGATCATTTCCCTCGAAAAATGTATCAGGAAAAAAGTATGGTAAAAATCTACCTTCTGTATATTTAACTCCTGGAATATCTGCAATCATTCTAAGTGTTGCTCCTCCTCCAACAGATCCAAC
The DNA here is from genome assembly GCF_026168755.1 of Clostridium sp. Lineage (GTDB taxonomy): Bacteria > Bacillota > Clostridia > Clostridiales > Clostridiaceae > Clostridium. Next base: position 9,255 of record NZ_JAPFDR010000059.1, read on the forward strand.
TACTCCATCTAATCCTATACTGCTAAAATATTTACCGTAAGGTTCTGTTCCTATCCAGTTATCCCCTAAAAACATCATTGCTTCTCTTCCGTCTTCATGAACTATATCAACAAGCTTCTTAACATTCTCTGCTACAAACCTTTGTTGAAAATCTATATAATCTAAATATTGTCTAGAAGGCACCCTAAATGGAGAATTATAATATCCTTGGTCAACTATATCTTCTGGTCTTAATGCATAACCTTTTTCTTCCTTAAAAGCCCCTAACGCTTCTGGGCTTACACTTGAGCTATATCCAAACCAATCAACAAACTTTTCCTTAGCTAAATCATTAAATATTAATGTAAAATGATAAAAGAATGTTGTAAACCTTACTATATTAGATTCTGGATGTTCATCTAACCACTTATGCATAGCTTCAAAAATATATTTATTACTCTTAGGCTTTCTTGCATCAAATGGCATCTCATGTGGCTTGTCCCCCCAATTATTTGTAATGTGATTATACATTTGGGTTGGATCCCAAAGACAATAAGCTAAAAATGTTACAGTATATTCATGCCATTTATTAACATTTTCTATAATAACTTCTTGAGACTTTTCATCATAACTCCATAATCCTGTATCAACTACTTCATTTGTAGTTCTATCTATTACTTCCCACCATGTTTTTATATCATGATAAGTATCAGGTTGAACTTGTTCACTAAAATATCCATCCATTATTTTAATTCTTAATTTATCTTCACTTGCAACATGGTACTTACTCATTAAATATGTCTGTTGTAACTCTTCTTTATTCGCTTCTGCCCATTTATTATCTCCACGTGCAACAAAGTAAGTTGAATATATTCTTTCTGCTAACCCTTTTATTTCTTTAGGAAGCTTAAATCCATCGCAATCTCTTATTCCATCTGCTCCCCATTTTTCTGCTATTTCCATAGTTTCTTTGATAAAATTATCATCTGTCGGTATTGTTACTCTTCCTTTATTCATCTTTCTTTCCCCCTATTCTTTTATACCGCCTACTGTCATTCCTTCAGTTAATTGTTTTTGTACTAAAATATAAAGTATTATTGTTGGAATCATTACTATAACTAATCCTGCATACATAGCTCCATAATCTGTTGCTGTTTTTTGTACTTGCATTAAATTCAATAATCCAACTGGTAAAGTTTTTGACGAATTTGGAAGTAATGTTAATGCAATTATATATTCATTCCAAAAAGCTAAGAATTGAAATAGTACTACAGTTATAATACTTGGTTTAGCCATTGGAATTATTACCTTAATTAATGTTTGAAAATGAGTACATCCATCTATTGTTGCTGCTTCTTCATAAGCCTTTGGTAATGTACGTAAATAGTTAGATAATAAATAAATTGTAAAAGGCAATGCTGTTGAAGCATAAACTAAAGCTAATACAATTTTATTATCTAAAAATACCGTCATAGCAAGAGGAAGTGCAAATACTTGTTTTATTAACTTATCTGCATCAAGTATTAATAAAAATATTGGAACTACAATATAGTTAACATTTATAAATAATCCAGCTGCAAATAATGTGTTTATTAATTTTCTACTTTTAAAATTAAATCTTGATAATACATAAGCTGCTGGTATAGCAATAACTAAAAGAATTATCAATGCAAGTCCAGTTACAAATACAGAATTTAAGAAATATTCTCCCATATGTGACTTAACGAATGCATTTGTAAAGTTTTCTAACTGAAATCCTTTTGGTAAAGCCCATGGACTACCATAAAATTCTGACTTATCTTTAAAAGAAGCAAGTATTGACCATCCTAAAGGTATCAATATACTTAATGTAAATAATATTAAGCATAAATATATAAATGCTTTCATTAAATTACTAGATGACTTATTTTTTTTCTTCTTAATATCTGATTGTTTATAATTAACTTGTTTTTCAGTAACATTTTGCATATCTAACACCTCCTAATACTCTATTACTTCTCTTTCTGTTATTTTGCTAAGAATTAAAGATAATCCAAATGAGAATAAGAAAATTACAACTCCTATAGCCATACCATATCCATATGAAGAGTTACCATAAGCTTGCTTGTACATATATCCTAATACTGTTTCTGAAGCTCCATCTGGTCCTCCACTAGTCATTACTTTTACAAATAGGAAACTTAAATTGATGCAACTTATTATAAAGAAAGTTAAAGTTGTTCTAACTGTTCCCCATACAAGTGGTAAAGTTATACTAAAGAATTGATGAATTTTAGAAGCTCCTTCTAAGTCAGCTGCTTCATATAAACTTTCTGGAACACTACTCATAGCTGACATATACATAACCATATAGTACCCAACAGCTTGCCATATCATAGCAATAGAAATACACCATACTACAGTTTTAGGATCTCCTAACCACATTCTTTGCCAATTATCCAATTTAAATAAACTTAATGTCGCATTTATAATACCTTGATTTGGATCTAATATTGCTGAAAATATAGCTGATATAACAACTACAGAAAGAATATTTGGTAAGTAAAAAACTATTCTGAAAAAATTGTTAAACTTAATATCTTTTCTAATTAATATTGCTGCTAATGAAATAGCTAGTACTAGTGTTACAATACTTACAAACACAATTAGGAATAATGTGTTTTGAAATGACTTTATAAATTTTTCATCTTTAAACAATATAATGAAATTATTAAGCCCTACAAATTTCTTATTATTACTTAATCCCCCCCATTTAAATAATGACATCCAAAACACGCTTATAGTTGGCATTATCATAAAAATGAAAAATAAAATAACTGCTGGTATAACAGACAATCCTATAAAAAGTTTTTTGGATTTACTATTTTTTCTCAATTAAACCACTCCCCTTTACCTTTTTATTACATTTCTTAATTATATTCTATGCTTTTGTAATCTTTTACACAACAAAATTATTGCTTTATTTTTTAGTTATATTGCTAATCAAGCAATATATTCTAAAAAAAACTATGGTAAACGTTTAATTTTTGTATTATAATGGTATAATTGATAGAATATGTTTAGGGGTGTTTTATGAGTAATACAAGATATAATGTTAATGAAAAAAATATTTATAATATTGATTTTGAACTACTTTATATAAGTAAATCAAAATACGGTGAAGATTGGCATAGTACTTCTCACTTCCATCCATTTACTGAAATTTTTTTTATAACTCACGGTAATGGAATTATGGAAATTGATTCCATTGATGTTGCCGTTAAGGAAGGTGATTTAATTATTATTAATCCAAACTGTCCACATACTGAAAAATCATCTTATAATCGTATGGATCAATTAGAATATATAGTATTTGCTATTAACAATTTGGCATTAGCAAATAAAAGTTTACCTAAATTAAATGGCGATGATCCAAATCCAACCTACTATAAAATAATGAATTTAAACAATAATAAAAGTGTAATTTTATATTATTTAAACACTTTAGTACATGAAGTAGAAGAAAAGCAAGTTAATTATGAATTAGCATGTAAAAGTATATTAACTCTATTTATAATTTATATTTCTAGAAATACTGAATCTACATTGTTGATTGCTGATAATCCTGAAAAACTTAATATTGAATGTGTTAAAATTAAAAATTATATAGACTCTCATTATTCAGAAAATATAACTTTAGATATTCTGTCTAACTTAAGTTATGTAAATAAATTTCACTTAGTTCATCTATTTACTAAGCAAATGGGAATCTCACCTATTAACTATTTAATAAATAGACGAATCGAAGAATCTAAAAATCTGCTAACTACAACTAATTATTCAATAAGAGATATTTCTACTATAGTCGGATTTTCTAACTCTTCTTATTTTAGTCAAATGTTTAAAAAGTTCACTGGTGATTCTCCAAGAGCATATAAAAATAAATATACCACTTTAAAATAATGTATTTTAATTTTATTTAAGATAATAAAAAAAGACAATCTTATAGATTGTCTTTTTTTATGGAGCGGGTAGTGGGAATCGAACCCACCTTTCCAGCTTGGAAGGCTGGAGTATTACCGATATACGATACCCGCATATTTGGAGCGAAAGACGGGACTCGAACCCGCAACATCCACCTTGGCAAGGTGGCGCTCTACCAT
>NZ_JAPFDR010000058.1 GCF_026168755.1 Clostridium sp.
GACCACCTTAAAAGTTAACGACTTCTGCTATATTTTATATACCAGATTGTTAATTTTTAAATATATATTTTTTATAGCTAAAATTATAAATATACAAATTAACTATAATATCAGAAAAACTTTTAGCAGAAAACATTAACTTTATAAGGTGGCATTGAAGTTCATCAAGTGGAAGAGAAAATATTAATGATATTACCGGAAGGAATATTGTAATTAAGTTTTAGAATTTAATCTTTCTTGGAGTAAAAACTGCGTTAAGAAGCGGAGGGAATGAAATGACTTTCGAAGCTTTAGCAGTTTTTACGGAAAGAAAGATATAAATTCTTAATGCAAATTACACAATTCCTGGAGGTTATATCATTAATTTTTCGGCTTCACGTGACGAACAATACTATTCTATAGCAACATTAGTGGTCTTCTACTAGTTAAGTTTTCCGTTAGCAAACTCTTAATTATTTAAGCTAACCAAGCTAAGTTTGAACCTTAATTTCTTAATTTAGAATATTGCTTTGCAATATTATTTATCTTTTTCTTTGTCCTTATATTTTTCTAACTCCTTTTGTACAATCTCATAAAACCCTTCTATATTTTCACCCTCATCTAATAAAAGAACTTCAATTGCATCATTTAAATTATTCATTGTGTATATATGGAACTTTCCTTCTTGAACTGCTTTTTCTACTTCAGACTTCAATATTATTTCATCTTTATTTCCTTCTGGAATTAATACTCCCTTTTCTTCTACCGTATCTAACATACTACAAACCTTAAAGAATCCTTCAATCTTTTCATTAGCTCCACCGATAGGTTGAACATCACCAAATTGATTAATAGATCCAGTTACTGAAATATTTTGTTTTATTCCTTTCTTGCTTAAAGCAGAAAGAATACATATAATCTCTGCTACTGAAGCACTATCACCTTCTACCATTCCATAAGTCTGTTCAAAGCTTAAATGAAAATCTACAGGTATATTCTCATAAGGATTTAACAAGTTTGTTAATAATCCTCTAAGTATACTTATAGATTTTTCATGAATTTTTCCACTTAAATTACTTTCTTTTTGTATATCAACTATTCTGCCTGAACCCTTACATGCAACACAACTAATTCTCATAGGCTTTCCAAAAGTACAATATCCACTATCAAGTACAGCTAATGCATTTATTGCTCCTATTTTTCTGCCATTAACAGAAATTAATATTTTATTCTCTTCATACATGCTCATTATTTCACTTTCTATTAATTCCTCTTCATATGCAACATCTAAAATATCCTGTTCTGTTATTATCATACTCTTTCTTTCTTTTGCTGAGTTATTAGCTAGCACTAATATTTTATCTATAGCATCCTCTTCTGCAAGTATTCTATTTCTACTACTACTTTTCCTACATAAATATTTTAACATTTCACTCATAGCTTCATCACTAAGATTAAATAGTTCATTCTTTCTGACCTTATTCTCAATCATATTCTTTAATTCAATTACTGAATCATTATTAACTTTTACTACAGGTGAAAATTCCGCTCTTAATGGGAATAACTTTTTAAAGTCCTCATCAGAATTATATAAAAGATCATAAGTTTCGTAATCACCTATTAAAATCACCTTAAACTTTACTGGAATAGGTTTTGGCTTTAATCCATTTATATTTATAAATTCTAAATAGCTTTTATTAGTATCAAATGATACTTTATTTGAAAGTAAAATTTTCTTTAAATAATAATAACTTAATGTATTTACAGCCAATGAACTTAATCTTAGAATAAGACACCCTTCATTTGCTTTTAAAATTGAACCTGCACTTATTAAAGAAATATTAGTTGTATAAATTCCATTATGATTTTCATACTCTATTAATCCTATTAAATTATTTAAATTAGGATCTTCTTCAAATATTACAGGTGGTGAAGAGTTATTTGTATTATCTACAATTACCCTAACATCATATTTATTTAATATTTCATATATTTCACTTTCATCATCTTCTATACTCATTGTGTAGCAATCAATTAAATCTTCTTCTATACAAGTAAATAGCCTTTCTAAATACTCATATGAATCATCATCTGTTATAAACTCTAAAAGAGCTTCATCCTTCTCATCTTCCATTTGGGTAGATAAAAACTTTGTGTATATTTTTTTTAATTTCTTTATTGATTTAACTTCAATATCCTTTAGCTCTTCTAAAATACTTTCAGCTTTCTTTTTTAAACTGCCTGCTTTAGCTACTATAACATTTTTATTTTCATCTTCTAAATCATCGTACTCTTTTTCTGTCATAGCTTCATCACCACTTAAAGGTATAAATGCAAAACCTTTACTGCTAGCCTTAACTTCAAACCCCTCTTCTTTAGCCATTTTAGTTAATTCATTTATATAACTATTTCTTTTATTTTGAATATCTTCTACTAAATAATCTTTTTCATCATTACTAGAATCACCATAAAAATCGTCTACAGCTTCTAAATAACAACTTTTTATATCATCAACAGTTTCCTTTAGTTTTTTCCCTTTTCCATTAGCAACAAAAATTGCTTCAGGTCTGTTAACATCCTCTAATGTAACATAACATATATCCCTTGGTGATTCTAAGTCTTTATACTTCTTCTCTATAAAAGCGGTTAGCTCCTTTAATTTATCCTTTGAGAAGGTATCTATTAAATAAAGATTATAGCCCTCTTTATCTATATTAATTGCCCTCTCAACTTTTTTATAGGCATCATTAAACTCTTTAATACCCTTTGTCCCTTTATCAACATCAGTCTCTGTTACTTCTAGTTTAAACATTATTTCTGATGGAGTTAACTCTCTTTTCATAACCCTCCTATCTAAGGCTAGAAACTACTAACATAAGTCGTCTCCCCTTTTTTACAATGATATATATTATATTAATATTCTTATATTATTGATTTAGGCAATATTTTTTTAAAAGTATTCTATATTCTTAAATATAATAAAAAGGAAGCATATATATGCTTCCTTTTTATTATATTTATTTTAATAATTTGAATTTGATTTTGTTCCTTCACAAATAGCAATTGAAGCTGATGCTCCTATTCTAGTTGCTCCATTTTCAATCATAGCTAAAGCATCTTCTCTGCTTCTAACTCCACCTGATGCTTTTACCCCCATATCTGGTCCAACAGTTTCTCTCATTAATTTAATATCAGCTGCTGTTGCTCCACCAGTTGAGAATCCAGTTGATGTCTTAACAAAGTCAGCACCAGCTTCCTTTGATAATTGGCAAGCTATAACTTTCTCCTCATCTGTTAAAAGACAAGTTTCTATTATTACTTTTGTTAAGGCCTTACCTTTAGCTGCTTCAACAACTGCTTTTATATCATTTTTAACGTACTCTAAGTCTCTTTCCTTTAACTTACCTACATTAATAACCATATCAACTTCTGTAGCACCTTTTTCAATAACATCTTTTGTTTCAAAGGCTTTAACTTCTGTAGTAGTTGCTCCTAAAGGAAATCCTATTACAGTACAAACTTCAACATCAGTTCCTTCTAATGCAGTAGCTGCAACTGGAACCATTGATGGATTTATGCAAACTGAAGCAAAGTTATATTCTATAGCTTCTTTACAAAGTTTTAAAACTTCCTTTTCAGTTGCTTCTGGTTTTAATATTGTGTGATCAATAATTTTAGCTATTTGTGCCTTATCCATTATAATACCTCCATTTATTTTGAAATTTTTCTTAAGTAGCCCTTATCTATTATAATTGATGTATGATTTATTTGAAAGATTTTTCTAGGCTATTTTATAATATTATTTCCTTACTCTCTATTTAAAACAACTTTAACTGTTCTAATTTTTCTTCCTTTATACTAGATACAGTAATTCCAATTAACCTTATAGGTCCTATAAATTTCTCATCTTTAACAATTTCCTCTGCCACCTTATAGATAGTTGAAAAATCATTAGTATAATAGGTTAAGCTTCTACTTCTAGTATGATTTTCAAAACTACTAGTCTTATATTTAAAAGTTATAGTTTTTATATATACATTCTTTCTTTTTAAATCTTCACTTAATTCTAAGCAAAAATTCTTTACATAAGAAAGAATTTCCTCAATATCTTCAGTATCAAACTTTAATGTATTTTCTCTACCATAAGATTTTCTATCCCTATTAACTGTAACTTCCCTATTGTCGATTCCTCTTATTCTTTCATATATGTCTATTCCATACTTTCCAAAATACTCAATAAAGAATTCCTTTGATAATTCATATAAGTCCTCTATCTTAAACATTCCCATGTTATTTAACTTTCTAACAGACTTTTCACCCAAACCATAAATTTTAGATATTGGTAATGGCTTTAATATATCTGGAATCATATCTTCAGTTATTATCATTATCCCATTTGGTTTATTCCAATTAGATGCTAACTTTGCTAAAAATTTATTATAAGATATACCAATAGATAAAGTTAAACCTACTTCTTCACGAACTCTCTTTTTTATATAATTAGCAGCTTCTAAGCCATCATTAACTCTTCCTTCACTTAAATCTAAATAAGCCTCATCTATTGAAAGTGGCTCAATAATTGGAGTTACTTCCCTAAAAATTTCAAATACTCTATTAGAAATTTCCTTATATCTATAATATCTTACTTTTAAATATATACCATGTGGACAAAGCCTTTGTGCAATAAAAATAGGCATTGCTGATCTAACTCCAAACTTTCTAGCTTCATAAGAACAAGTAGATACAACACCCCTTTCACTAACTCCACCAACTATTACAGGTTTGCCCTTAAACTTAGGATTGTCTGCTTGTTCAACTGATGCAAAAAATGCATCCATATCCACATGTAAAATTATTTTTTTCATTATTCCACCTAGTATAATACTTCCTCAAAAATACCTTTATTTTTACTATTAATAAAAGATAGTATCCCTTGTGCTAATAGTTCATCAATATATCTTTTCTTATTAGCCATTGTACAAAAGGCTACAATCACTATAGCAATTATATTTCTAAAACCTTTATCTATATAATATTCATATTCTCCCTCTTCATCACATAAATATTCAATAACACCTTCAACTATATCCACATTTCTTCTTGGATTGTAATTTGCAATAACTCCAATCAACGGTAAAAATTGATTTGCTATTTTTATATTTCTCTTTTCAAGATATGACATAAATTCCATAGTTCTATACATTTCACCTGATGAACCATTTAAAATGATGGCATTAGCTAAACCTTGTACACCATTTTTAGATCTTATATTGGAGCCTGCAATATGTTCAAATATATTTTCTATAAAATCATCTACAGTATCTGCTTGAACATTATTAATTACCAATAAAGTACAAAGTAAATAATCATCCTCATTAGTTATATCATTATATTTTTCTTTAATAATTATATATAACTCTTTTATCTTTTCTATTATATCCTTCTTCTCTTTATATCTACAATATTTACTTATTGTAAAGGCTGTTAAAGCTAAATATGATCCTGATAAAAATCCTTCTTCCTCTAATATTTCCATAGTCTCATACATATCTTCTATTAATTCTTCTTCTTTTTCATTATCAACTGTTGCTATTAACAATGAAAGTATATTTAACGTATCTCCTCTAAATGGAGACATTATTGTTGTTGCCGATTTAATATTTTTCCTAATTTCTTTAATTCTTTCAACTGGTATTTCTTTTTCATAATGCGAAAAAACTAATGATGCAAAGTGATTTATTACATCTCCATCGTTTCTTAACTCTTCCTTTGCAATCCTATAGTTATCAATTGTCATTTGTATTCTGTCAACCAGAAACTTATCCATTTTTCTCTCTCCCCATAATAAAAAAAAGTAATATTATCTTCTCTGAATCTAAATTATATAAAATATAAACTTTTAATATTAATTAAAATTTCTTCTCCTATATTATACTATGGATTTGTGTCATTTTAATAACATTTTATAATAAATAAACCCTTTATATATCAGTATCTAGTTGAGCTTTTTGTCAATTTTTGCTAATATAGTTATTAAGGTTAACTTTTAACTGTTTTTACATTAAGGGGGCAAAAAAAATGAATACTATAGTAACAAAATTTGGAGGTAGTTCTCTAGCAGATTCTATCCACTTTAAAAAAGTAAAAAATATTATTGAAGAAAATTCTGATAGGAAATATGTTATTCCATCAGCACCAGGAAAAAGATTTTCTAAAGACTTTAAGGTAACAGATTTACTTTATCTATGTCATGCACATGTAAAATCTGGTATTCCTTTAGATGATGTATTTAAATTAATATCAGATAGGTATCATACTATAGTTACTGAATTAAATTTAAATTTAGACTTAGATAAGTATCTAAACATAATAAAATCTGATATAGAAAATGGGGCATCTGCAGATTATACTGCAAGTAGAGGTGAATATCTTAATGGAATAATCCTTGCAAACTACTTAAATATCGATTTCATTGATGCAAAAGATGTAATTAAATTTAATAAATATGGAACTTTAAACATTAAAGAAACTTATACCTTACTTAAAGATAAACTTTCTCAACATGAACGTGCAGTTATTCCTGGTTTTTATGGCTCTGATGAAAATGGAAAAATAGTAACTTTTTCTAGAGGTGGTTCTGATGTAACAGGTGCATTAGTTGCTGCAAGTATAAATGCAAATCTTTATGAAAACTGGACTGATGTTTCTGGCTTTCTAATGGCAGATCCTAGAATAGTTAAGAATCCTAAAAAAATTAAAACTATAACTTATGGAGAGCTTAGAGAATTATCATATATGGGAGCCTCTGTTTTACATGAGGATGCTGTTTTTCCTGTAAGAACTTCTGGAATTCCAATTAATATTAGAAATACTAATGAACCTGAAGATGAAGGAACATTAATAGTAAAAAATGAAACTAAACATGAAAATACTATTACTGGTGTTGCTGGAAAACAAAACTTTACAGTTTTATCAATAGAAAAATCTATGATGAACTCTGAACTTGGATTTTGTAGAAAAGTTCTTACTGTTTTAGAACAACATGGTGTATCTTTTGAAAATATGCCATCTGGTATAGATAGTGTAAGTGTTGTTATCTCTGATTCTAACTTAAAAAATAAAACTGAAGTTATTGTTGATGAAATTAAGCGTTCTTGTAATCCGGATTCTGTAGTTGTATATCCTAATATGGCTTTAATTGCTACTGTAGGAACAGGTATGGCTTATAGCAAAGGGGTAGCTGCTAGAATATTTAACGCTCTTGCTGAGGCTGATATTAATATAAGAATGATTGATCAGGGTTCGAGTGAGATAAATGTATTAGTTGGTATTGAAAATGATGATTTTGAAAAAGGAATTAACGCTATTTATAATGCATTTAATTAAAAAGCTGGGAGTTTTTACTCCCAGCTTTTCCATATTTCAGGTTGATTTCCAACTGTAGCTTCTTTACCATTTCTAACAATTGGTGTAGCATATAATGATGGATTTTTTAAAAGCATATCTTCTCTTATTTCTGCCCCTCTTATTTTATCCATATTTAGCTTTTTATAATCTTTTGAATTTTTATTTATTAAGTTTTCTAACCCTACTGCTTTTTTAACGCTTTGAAGCTCACCTTTGCTTAATGATTTTTCTTTTAAATCTATAAATTGATATTGTATTCTTCTTTCTTTGAAAAACCTTTCTGCTTTCTTAGTATCATTACATTTTTTTGTTCCAAATATTTGTATATTCATTTTTGTTCCTTTCATTCTTTAAACATTAACAATATTTTTAAAACTTTTAATTGATATAATTGCACTAACTACAAATATACTTACTGATACTATTATACTTAAAATAAAAGTTAAATTTAAGTTTTCTGATAAAAATTTTCCTAAAACCTGTATTGCAAAAAAACTATGAAGTAATCCTATAGACAATGGAAGAACATAAAATAATGTTACTTCTTTTCTAATAGCTTTTCCTAAATCTTTTTTTGATGCTCCTATATCCTTTAGAATTTTATATTTATCCTTGTCTTCTGATGCATCACTATATATCTTAATATAAATAATACTAGCTTCTGCAAGTACAAATACTAAGAATAAAAATGCCCCAATAGCATAAACAAGCTTTAACCATTCAACACTTTTAGTTTCATATTTTCCAACTTGAAATTTAATATTATCATTTAAATATGGTTCTAATCCTTTGCCTAATTTATTAATAATATCTTCATTTAAAATATCTGAATCATTTTTAACCTTAATTCCATAAAAATTAACTATTTGTCCATTATTATAAAGTTTTTCATATTCATCATTATTAACAACAATTGTTCTGGATTTAAATAATGAACCTAAAACCTTAAATCTTATATCCCCCTCACTAATTTCAAAGATTTTATCAGCAAGAGTTATTTCTTTTGGCTTAATTAAACTTCCCAATGTACTAGGATTTTCAATATAAATAGCATTATTTCCTTTAACCATTTTTTCATTAATCTTTTCTAAGTCTTTTTCATATCCATTATTCTTCAAAATATCTGTAAACTTATCATAAGACATCACTATATACGCCTGTTTTTGAAAATCTTCAAAATTTTTTAATGTATTATTAACCATTAATACATCAGTGTTTAAATCAAACTTCTTTTCACCTAGTACTTTAGTAATCTCTTCACTTATTTTTTCAGTATCTATTTCATTTTCAGAATAAAATGACATTGTAAATAACTGATCATTTTGCTCACTCATTGTATAAAGATTTCTCATAGATACTGATGTACCTAAAACAGTAACTGTACATGCCGTTAAAATTCCTATTGTAGCATAAGTAGTGTAATTTTTCTTTACTCTATAGGCTAAACTATTAATAGTTAGTATATTTTCTCCTTTATATAATATTTTTTTATTATTAATTAAAAAATTAAGAATTGCTGGAATAACAGCATAAAATAATCCATAAGTACCTATACAAACTAAAATCAAAGTTTTAAAAGCATTCATTTTAGAACTAAATACTAAGTAATATCCATACATAATACAACCTATAGATACCATTGTAATTATATAAGTAAAGACTGTTACTTTAGGCATCTTTTCTGTTTTTCTACTATTATTTAAAAGCTCAATTACCTTACTTCTTGAAATATTAACAAACCCTTTAATACTCATTAATAAAAATATAGTAATAAATATTATAAAGGTGCTTATCATTGAATTGGCAGTAATAGAAAATTTCACATCTATATTAAACCCTGCTAAAGCAAAGATTATCATTTGAAAAAACTTAGAAAATAATACACCAACACCAATTCCAATTATACTGGCAGATATACCAATGAGCATCATTTCTGTAAAATATATTTTACCTATAGTTTTTAAATCTACACCCATAAAGGTAAAAAGACCTATTTCTTTTTTTCTATTTTTTAAAAATACATTAGAGACATACCATATAAAGAAAAGCATGAACACTCCTAGAATTATACTTATCATTTGTAATATCATTTTAGTATAGATAGCATTAGCTTCTCCTAAAACTTTTAACGCTTCACCGTACATAAGTATTAAAAAGTTACTTAATATAACTACTGAAAATATCATTGATATAAAAAACATCGAATATGTTTTTATATTATTTTTAAAGTTATTAAAAGCTATGGAAAGTACACTCATTATTTAGCACCTCCTAAAGTTGCTAATAAATCAATTATCTTACCATAAAACTCTTTTCTGTCATTTCCTCTATTTAACTGACACTTTATTTCACCATCGCTAAGCATATAAACCTTTTTAGAATAACTTGCACTAAAGGCATCATGAGTAACCATTATTATAGTTGCATTATTCTCGTCATTTACTCTCTTTAAACATTCTAATAAATCTGTAGAAGATTTAGAATCTAAAGCTCCTGTTGGTTCATCTGCAAATATAATCTTTGGTTCTGTAATTAATGCCCTTGCAGCTGCCCCTCTTTGCTTTTGCCCTCCTGATAATTCATATGGATATTTTTTAAAATGATCCCTAAGTCCAAAAACATCAGCTATTTTAATAACTTTTTCTTCTATATCTTTAGTTCTCTTTCTTCCTAAAGCCAGTGGAAGAGCTATATTATCCATTAATGTCATATTATCTAAAAGACTATAATCTTGAAATATAAACCCTATTTTATCTTTTCTTATATTAGATAATTCTTTATTTTTCACCTTAGTAAGGTCTATGCCATCTAAAATTATTTCACCTTTAGTTGGTTTATCTAAAGTAGATAGTAAGTTTAAAAGTGTAGTTTTACCTGCTCCTGATGGACCCATTATTGATAAAAATTCCCCTTCATCAACAGATAAAGATATATTATTTAAAACTCTAGTTTTAAAGCCTTTAATTCCATAATCCTTTGACACATTATTTAGTTTTAATATTTCACTCATTAATTGTTTCCTCCAAAATCTAATTTCTATTTTGCTGAACTGTTAATCAGCTTATAAATTAATTTTAGTGGCTTTTTACTAATTAATCCTTCACTTAACATTACATTTAAAGTTCTAATGTTACATTTTTGTAATAGTAGTGAAATCAGATATTTTATTAAACTTAATTTTAAATAAGGTATATTGATTTTTTACTGATTCGACCTCAAATGAACTTCCTAATTTATTTAAAATCTTTTTAGAAAAATAAAGTCCCATTCCAGTTGATTTATATATAGCATTTCTTCCATTAGTACCCGTAAATCCTTTATTAAATATTCTTTCTATATCTTCTTCCGCTATTCCAATTCCATTATCCCTTATATTTAAACAAATATATTTATCATTTCCTTCACCATAAAATTTAATTTCTCCATTTTCTTTAGAATACTTTATTGCATTATTAATAAGTTGATCCAAAACATATAATACCCACTTTTTATCAGTAAAAATATAATAATCAAGATTATCTAGTTTTATTTCTATATTACTTCTTATTAACATAAAGGAATTGTTTTTTATAGCTTGTTTTATTATATCTTGCAATTTTACTTCTGAAATAAAAATATCCTCAGCAGCAACTGTTGCTCTACTTCCATACATAACTGAATTAACTAAAAAATTAATTTTTTCTGTTTGATTCTTAATATCTGAGCTAATTTCTTCATTATCAATACGCTCTAAAATCATAGATATAGCACTAATAGGCAATTTTATTTCATGAACCCATTTTGAAATATACTCTTCCATATCTTTAATTTGTGTATCTTTCATATCTAATACTTCTGAATACTTATCTTCTTTTTTATTAATTATATATGTCATTATTTCTTCTTCTAAAGAATCACCATTAATATCATTTACAGTAATATCATTATCCTCTTGAATAATTTCATATATAGTACTAAATCTTTCTCTCCAAAGTATATATTTAATGATAAAAGCTCCAATATAAAGTGTAACTAGAATTACATCTAAGTAATATATTTCTCCCATCCGACCCTTTAGCAAATTTAATACTAAAAAATAAATGTTAATACAAACTAAAATTCCACAATTAAATAAGATACTTTTTATATTTTCTTTAATAAATCTTTTTAAACTCATTGTATTAAATACCCTATTCCTTTTTTAGTTTTAATAACATCATCTAATCCTAATTCCTTTATTCTACTTCTAAGTCTTGTAATATTTACAGTTAAAGTATTATCATTAACAAATTCATCATCATTCCATAAGCTCATCATAAGCTTTTCTCTAGATACTACTTTTCCTTTATTTTTTATTAGTAATGATAATATTTTTATTTCATTCTTAGTAATCTCTATTTCATTATCCTTATATCTAAAAATACACTTTTCTATATCTAAAACTGCATCATTATAATATATTAGTGAATCTGAAGTAGTATAATCATAGCTTCTACGTAATAAGGCATTAATCTTTGATATTAATACTTCTACAGAAAAAGGCTTTGTAATATAATCATCTCCACCATTATTCATCCCCATAATAATATCCATATTAGAGTCCCTTGAAGATAAAAATATTATAGGAACCTTAGAAAGTTCTCTTATCTTTTCACACCAATAAAATCCATCATAAAAGGGTAAATTAACATCCATTAATATAAGACTTGGTCTTTTCTCTATAAATTCATTTACGATATTATTAAACTCTTCTATTAATTCTACTTCAAAAGCCCATTTTCTTAAAGATAAAGCTAACTCTCTAGAAACATCTAAATCATCTTCTATTAACAATATTTTTTTCAAACTTTTCACCTCTTACTTAGTATCTTACTTATCTTCTTAAAATACTATCATATTTTTACAATTAAAGAAATTGAAAAGGAGCTTCCATTGCTAAAGCTCCTCATTATTTTATATCTTTTCAAATTCAAGTAACTCTTTAATTAAGATATTTTTAACTAGAGCTAAATATAATAATCTTAATCATTTTAGGTTCTGTTGATAAAACTACATCATTAAAAGTTACATTATCAAATTGTATTAGAGTAAATGATGAATATAATATTATAGTATCGCTATTCATCAATATTCCAAACATCTCTTAATTAATACTAAATTTATTACCTATAAATATTTACAATACATCACTTCAATAGCATCATTAAATACCTTAGTTTTTTCTGTTAAAACAAACCCATTATTTTCATAAAACTTACGTGCCATATAATTTTCTTTAAACACCCATAACATTACCTTACTAAATCCTGCATTGTATATAGGCTAATGTATTAGCATCATCAACGTCTACTTTTCGTATATTAATAACATTACTCATAATCTCCTCCTCTTGCATTTCACACTATTTCCTTTAAAATTTAAACCAATAATTCTTAAAATCTCATTAATAATATTATAACTTACCAACCATAAAAATACCGCATATTCACTTTTGAATAGTACGGTATTCTCATTAAATTATATTTAATTTTATTTTTTGAAACCTTAGAATTACCCTTTAATTTATAAATACATTATACTGTATGCTTTTGGATCAATAATCTATATATTGATAATCCAATACAATATCCTGTAATAGCAAAACCTATTATTGATATAATAGTATTATATATTTGGTAGTTATACTTAATTGCATCAACCATAGATAGTAACCAAAATGCTAATGGTATTAATAGCGGTACCCCTACTACTTCTCTTTTGGTCTTTCTCACATAAAAACTATAGAATAATCCAAATAATAATAAACTTATTATCGAAATGATAAACTCATTTTTAGATATTTGTACCGGAATATCAGATGATATTAAAAGTACATATAACCACAATATTATTGAGACAATAAAGAAAATAACTTCTAAGTATATATCAATAAGTTTACTCATATTAATTCTCCTATTACCACTTTATAACACTTAATAATAATATAATGTATTATTATTAAGTGTTAATTATGATACATTTTTACACAGTATTGTTCACTTTTGAGTAGTACTGTATTTTAAGAAATATAATATTTAATTTTATCTTCATAGTGTTTTAAAATTAGTTATTTAATCTATCGTTTATCTCCATTTTTATTAAAAGACTTTCTTAAGTTAAAATCTCCATATACAATTATTTTTTTCTGGAAACTATTATATATCTGTGTTCAATACTTTCTACATATCCCTTAACATTTATACCTTCATTTAATTTACATAGCTCCTCAAAGCAATTCTCTACTGAGAAATTAGGAAATTCCCATTCAATAATTTTAGCAAAATAAACAATTGCTCCAATATCTTTAAAACGTAAATAAGGAAAATATTCATTAGCATATAAAATTTCAAATAAGTTGTTTCCTAACTTTTTTATGTTATTATCTAAAGTATTATTTGAATATAATGGCTTAAAGCCTTTTATTAATGCCTTAGATAATATTTCATTATTCTTTCCACCTAATTGTTGAGTAATAAAAATTCCATTAGTCTTCAATATTCTCCTCACTTCATTAATATCAAAAGACTCATGTCTATTAATAATTATATCAAAAGTATTATCTTCAAAGGGTAATTGAGAATCATTAAAAACCTGCTTCACTTCAATTCCAAGTGGTTCTAATTTTTGTTTGCATAATTCAACATTAGGTACCCACATTTCTGTAACAGATGTGTTATTATAAGGATGATGGTGTTAGTATAAAGTAGTGGACACATTTAGTCGAACTAAGTAAAATATTATTTAGTTAAGAAAGGATGTGTCCATTATGGGAAAGGGCAGAAGATACGAGCAAGAATATAAAGACATGATAGTAGATTTATTTAAGTCA
>NZ_JAPFDR010000027.1 GCF_026168755.1 Clostridium sp.
AAAGCTAAAAGATACAATCTCCTACGCAATCACCTTAAAAGTTAACGACTTATGCTATATTTTATATACCAAATTGTTAATTTTTAAATATATATTTTTTATATCTAAAATTATAAATATACAAATTAACTATCATATCAGTAAAAGTTGTAGCAGAAAACATTAGCTATAAAGGTGGTGTTATAAGCAAACACATAGAAAAAGAAAAAATGAAATATTAGTTTGGAGGGAACATTGAAATTAAGCCGTAGAATTTAATCTTTGTGGAATTGAACTTGCGTAAAGAAGTTGTATTGAAGAGTAAGCGACTTTTACAACTTTAGCAAGTTCAATGAAACAAAGATATAAATTCTAGGCAAAAATTTCACAGTTCCCGGAAAATAAATATTTCATTTTTTCGCTTCCACGTGGTGCGCAATATTATTCAATTTATTTTCTGGCTTTTTCTACACGCAATTTTTTTCCTTTTATAGTTGAGTTTTTAAGTCCTTCAATTACTTTATTACCTTTACCATTTAGGATATCTATATAAGAAACAGTATCTTGTACGTCTATTATTCCTATATCTTCTGCAGTTATTCCTTCTATTCTAGATATAGCCCCTACAAAATCTCCCGCTCTTAACTTCTTCTTTTTCCCACCATTAAGATATATCTTAGTTATATTTTGGTTTATAACTTTAGCTTTTTCCTTTTTAACCTTTGGCTTTGATTTTAAAGATTTTATTGCTTGCTCTCTTTTTTCCTTACTTACCTCAGCAATTTCTGCTACAGCTGGAATTTTAAATCCTATGTATTCTTGTATCATATCTAAAAGCTTATCTTCATATTGATTAACAAAAGAAATTGCTTTTCCTTTTGCTCCTGCTCTACCTGTTCTTCCTATACGATGAACATAATCTTCTTTCTCAACAGGCAAATCATAATTAATTACATGAGTAATTCCTTCTACATCAATTCCTCTTGCTGCAACATCTGTAGCTACTAATATTTTAAAATTACCTTTTTTAAATTTATCCATAACTTCAAGTCTATCTTTTTGAAGCATACCACCATGAATTTTATTTACGGAGTACCCTTTTTTATTTAGGTTATCAAAAACTTTATCAACATTTTCTTTTGTTTTACAGAAAATAACTGCTGTTTCTGGAACTTCGCTTATTAAAATTTTACCTAAATTATCTAATTTATAAAACTCCTCAAATCTATATAACTCATGATTTATATTATCTGTTATTAGCTTTTGTGCCTTAATTTCAATATTACTAGGATTATTCATATATACCTTACATAATCCTAATATTTCTTCTGGAATAGTTGCAGAAAATAGCATTGTTTGTCTATTTTTATTTAATGTATTTATTATATGTCTCACTTGATCTATGAAGCCCATATTAAGCATTTCATCAGCTTCATCTATTACTAAATATTTTATATTTGAAATGTCTAATGTTCCTCTATCAATATGATCAAATACTCTACCTGGAGTTCCAACTACAATATGAGTTTTTTGCTTTAACTCTCTTACTTGATCTGAAAATGGTTGCTTTCCAAATACTGAAACAGCTTTTATTCTTTTAAATCTACCTATATTAGTTAATTCCTCTTTAACTTGAATTGCAAGTTCTCTAGTTGGCGTTAAAATTAAGGCTTGTGGTTTACTATCCTCCCAAAGTATTCTTTCACATAATGGTATTCCAAATGCAGCTGTCTTTCCACTTCCTGTTTGTGATTTAACTACAACATCCTTTCCAGTTAATATTTCAGGTATAACCTTACTTTGAACATCAGAAGGCTTACTATAACCTATACCCTCTAAAGCTTTTATTATCTCATTACTTAAATTATATTTCTTAAATGTATTATCCAATATATTTCCCTCATTTTTATTAAATTTATTATTGTTCATTTAATAAGTATAACCTATATTTATGTTAAGTAAATAACTTTTCATTATTAAAAACTTAAAGTCATTCATATAATAAAAAAAGCAAAAGGCGATTGAAATTATTAATCTTAATTTCAATTTTCTCCTTTTGCTATTTTTTATTTACTTTAAGCCTTTAAGAATTCTTCAACATTTAATAATTTTTTAAACTCATCTAATCCAACTCTATCTATGTAGTTTCCTAGTCTTTCTCTTCCTTGACCGTTTTCTGCATATATATCAATTACTTTTTCAACAACATCGAAAATTCTTTCATCTGGAATATTCATAGCGATTCTATCCCCTAATCTAGGAATAACTCCACCTCTTCCTCCAAGATAAAGAATCCATCCTTTTGGTCCACCTATTAAACCAATATCTCTAGTATGGCTATCAGCACAACTATTTGGACATCCACTAACTCCTATTTTTAATTTATTAGGAAGATTTCTTCCATGGAATGCACCATCTAATTTTGAGCCTATTGCTACAGAATCTTGTAAACCTTTCTTACAGAAAGTTGTTCCTGGACATATCTTTACACTTCTTACACATAGACCTATAGCCGCTCCTGGCTTCATTCCTAAATCAGCCCATGCATTATCAATATCTTCTTCCTTTAAGCCAACAATAGCAATTCTTTGAGCTCCAGTTACCTTTACAGCTGATGCATTATACTTTTCTGCAACATCTGCAATATCTCTAAGTTGCTTCGGTGTTATAAGTCCTCCTGTTAAATGTGGTGCTATAGCATATGTTTCCATATCTCTTTGTACTACAGCTCCTTTATCTAATAAATCTTTCATACTTAATTCTCCTCTCAAATAACGTAATATTAATTTTGAATAGCAATATTATTATTTATAAAATATATATAAATAATATACATTTATATATTAAATTGCAAAATTTTTTTATGTGGTAATAAATTCAAATGACAAGTTTAGATTAAATTTCGTTAAATATTCTATAAGAACATATACTATACATTCTTATTAAAAGTATTATTTAAAATTCTAAACTTGTCACTCTCACAATTAAATTTATTTAAATCTTTTTTAATAAACTATTACTGTTTCTTACTTTTCTTAACCATAAAATATCCTGCAACTATTACAACAGCAGCGACCAACAATACCATTACAGCTGAAGTTCCCCCTGTCTGTGGTAATTTACCACTATTAGATGAACTTCCTACATTATTGGAATTATTACTTGAAGTACTATTGTCACTATTCGAAGAATTTGTTTTTAAGTTATTCATTGCAGTCTTTAAATCTTCTTGTGCCTTTTCTATTTCCTTTTCTGTTGCATTTTCATCAGCAATTACTTTCTTTGCATTTTCTAATGACTTTTCAACCTCTCTAAAACTCGCTACTGTATATTGACTTGAATCTAAACTTTCAACTCTATTGATTAAATCTTCTAAAACATCTTTACTAGGTTTTAATCTTAATTGTAAATACACTCTTAGTAGGTTATTATAAGAAATATCTAATTCTTCTTGTAATTCATTTTCATTTTCTAACACATTAATAGCTTTTACAAGTTCATCTTGTAGGTTTTTCCAAGTTGATTTTATATATTGTGCCTCTTTATCACTTAATCCATTAATCATATTAATTAAATTCTGAAGAGTTTCCTTGCTTACATTGTCCTTAACTAAACTATCTATCGCTTCTTTTAATTTTTCCTAAAGCATTATCAATTTCAGCTAATTTAAACCTCACCCCCATAATGTAAGTGTTGTTATTAGTATTAGTATCAAAGTTACCATAAGCATTTAAGAAGAATGTACCATCGCTCATAACTACATTACCTGCATATCCACAGTCACCAGCCTTAGCTGAGTTAGTATAGTCTTTCCCTAGTCTGATTCTATATTCACCATCTTCACCATTCATTAAATCTTCATAAGTTCCAACCCAACTAATCCAATCTCCTGCCAGCCAATCATTATCTGATGTACTTCCATCAAGATTAGTATCTAGCTTAATTTCTCTAAAACTTATTAATAGTCTGCCACTTATTGGGTCATAAACAGCCTTATGTCTTTCCCCATTTAATGATCCTTGCACCTCTCTTGGTCTACTCCATGTTTCACCTTCATCATCTGAATAGAAAATAGTTGAAGTATGTTTATGAGATTGACTTCTTGCAAGTGCGACTATGCGATTTCCATCTGGTGATCTAAACATACCTACTTCACAAATTTGATAAGTAGATTCTAAATTTCTATAATCACTTAAATATGGAACTGGGTCTGACCATTGTTCATTACCATTTTCATCAAATGTTAGATAAGTTTTATAGTTAACATAACCATAATCATGAAATACTCCCATCCACTTATCAATATAATTTCCATCTTCATCTTTTAATTGGATTAAACTTGCCATTGCAACAATTGTTTTAATTCCAGTATTCCACTCTTTATAATCTCCCCAAGTTTCACCATTATCATTTGATATTGATGTCTTAAAGCCTGTAAATGAACTTCCATGCCATGCGGGTCCACCTGAAATAGACATTAATTTTTGAGTTCCATCTGTAAAATTAAGCTTGTATATTGTAGGGGTTTCCTCTGAATTCTTCCAAGTTTCATTAACTGGAACTCTTTTTTCCCATGTTAATCCACCATCAGTACTCTTACTTAATAGTGCTTCTCCAAAGCCATGGCCTTTAGGATAAACAGTTAATAAAGTTTTATCATCATCTAATAAAATAGTATCTGGTTGACCAAGGTATTGACCATCTTCTCTATCTATTACAATTTGATCTTCTGCTGGTATTTCATAAGTTTCTAATGTGTTTTGATAATTTATTTTTTTATTAACACGAATATCAACTCTTTCAGAATATTCCCCAGCTTCATTTGAAACAGTAATATAAGTATCACCATAAGCAATACCTGTTACTACTCCACTTTCATTTACTGTTGCAATATTTGTATCAGCACTTGTAAATATTATATTATCATCATCTTTATCACTAATTAAATCAGCAATAATTTGAACTGTTTCATTGATATTAACCTCTTTATAATTACTGTCAATATTTAATCCATTTACAGCCTTAGATTCTATTACCTCTTCAGCAGTTAAAGCCCTATTATATACTTTAATTTCATCTACAGCTCCAACAAAACCACGACCACCAATAAAGTTTAATGGTGCTTTCATTGGATTACTTTTAGTATATTCATTTGTATTTCCTATCTTTTCTCCATTTACATATAAAGATAATCCTTCTGATTTTGAATTGGTGTATGCAACATGAACCCATTGATTTTTTGCTATTTCTGTTGGGAAACTCAATGTACCTTGATTAACATGTACTCCCGGCATTGCTGAATTAACACCAACACCTACAGCTAAATCAACTGATACAGAATCTTTTTCTGACGAACCTGTTGCTTCTCTACCATCCCACATAACTGAAGCTGTACCATCTTCGTTACCTCTATTTACCCAAAAAGCTATTGTCCAATTTTCTGGTAAATTTGCAGGGTCTTCAATTTCAACATTATCAGTTCCTACATCAAATTTTAATGCATTTCCTGATTTTCCTTCTACAACTTCTGCACCATTTATTTTTCCACTATATAAAGAACTATCACTCCAGGAGTTATTGATAACGTTATCTTCTATACTATCAAAACTGTAGTAAGCAACTTGTGCATCTTTCTCTATAGAAGCTTTATTAACAGTTAAGTTTATAGTTGATTTTTTTGAAGAATCTTGTACTGATGTAGCTATAATTTTAGCTGTACCTACTTTAATGCCTGTAACTATACCTTCATTATTAACAGTTGCAACATCTGTATTACTTGATGTCCATACTACATTTTTATTTAATGCATTTTTTGGTAATACTGTAACAGCTAATTCTAAACTTTCTCCTGCTTTTATACTTGTATCTCCATTATTAATTTCAACAGAGTCAATTGTATTTACTCCACTCTTCTTTAATTCAATATATTTTTCAGTTATATTTTTAATCTCAGCCTTAATTGCCGCCATATCTTTTGGAATCATAGCTCTCGTTTCATCAGTAGCATATTTTGCTCCACCATGATCACCAATGCCATTTTTAACTCCAGCATAATTTAATTTAACTGTAGATAATAGATTATCTATATCAGCCTTTAATGATGGTATTTCTCTTTGCATCATATATAACTTATTTACATCTCTTATACCTTCAGCCATTTTTTCTAATCTTACTGAACTCTTAGATGTTATATTTTCCGACTCCTTTTCATCTGGGTATATTAAGAAAGTATCTCCAGCTTCAAATGCCCAGTGAGTTGTATCTCTAAGTGGATCTTTAACCCAAGCATCAAATGCCCATCTCATATATCCTGTTGCCCCTTGCGCTGCTGTAAACATCATTGTCCAATAACTTTCCCCTGGCATACTAAGTGCTAAAGAATTTGGGAAATGTTCTGTACAAGTATATATTGTTGTTTTATATTCTTTTTCAGAATTGTTTCTTTCACTAACAAAGTTTTTATAATCAGCTAAGCTTCCTTTTGCTGCTGTTGAACCAACACTTAAATCATCAACTCTATCAGTTATATGCTTGTAACTAGTGCTAAAGTGATCCATTGCAGCTGCTTTTTTAAGAACTTTATCATGTCTATTTTTAACCTTATCTATAACATCAAAAGCCTTTTCCATGTTTTGTCTTTCGTCAATCCCTATATAAGTATCATCAAACCATCCTTTTTCATCTAAATGCTCAACTAAGCTATTTAAGAATTGTAGCCAAACTTCTTCATATCTATCACTTCCTGCTGATAAATTTTCAACTTTAGTAGTTTGAGTTTCTTCATCGTAATACTTAACATTGTTTCCCCACGGAATCATGCTATAGCATACTATTTTATCTCCAATTCCTAGATCTTTGTTAAATTGAACCCATTTATCAAAATCCGTATAATCAAAAGTAAATGTTCCATCTACTTTTCTAGTCCACTTAATCATTGATGGATATCTAATTTCATTTTCGCTATAAGTTTCTCCACCCCATGCTTCTTCAACAATTGAAGCTGTAATAGCATGACCACCTAATTCTTTATACTTCAACATATGAGGTGTTAAAATAGCTAAATGCTCTTCTGAAAATGGTTCTACTCCATAATATTCTGCTGAACTATATGGATATTGCCATGCTTCAAAATCAAATTCATATTCAGTACTATCTGGCATTGTTACATCTAAAACCTCTAATGAATAATTAAATGTCATATTATCAACACCATCTGCAGTTACTGTTATAACCCCTTCATAAACTCCTGGAACTGTATTTTCTGGAACATTAATTTCAACCCATATCGGTTGAAGAGAGTTAAATTCAACATCTACTGGTCCATCTGTATATAATATATCTGGAACAGTAACTTTTTCACTATCATCACTTGGAGTATTTTCTGGACCATCACTTGGACTATTATATCCTGCATCTCCAATATAAGCCTTTGTTTCTTTTAAGAATGTAGTTATAATATTTTCAGATGGTATTACATTTTCTTCTGAAGTAAAGTCACTAGCTGAAACATTAACATTTTTTAAAGTTCCTTCCTTTGATGCAACAACTATTTCTGATATAGCCTTGTCAGCCTTCCAAGCATATAATGATTCACTTGTAGTTCCTAAAGTTAAAACTTCATCATATCTATCTTGGGTATAATGAGAGTTAGTATCTACTATAGTACCATGTATTGAAGCATTTGCTTCAGCAACAGTTACTGCAATACTATCACTTACATTAAATTCTTCTGATGTAGCTGTAATAGTAGCCGAACCTTTTGAAACTGCTGTGATTATACCATCTTCTGAAACTGTTACTATATCTTCATCACTACTAGAGTAAGTTATATTATCTGCAGTTGCATGGCTTGGTGTAACTGATATATCCAATTGTTTTTTAGCACCTTCTACTAAATTAATATCTTCTCCTAATTCAATGCTAGTAACCTGATATCTTTCATGAAGTATTTCAACCCTATCTACTTGAATAACAGCTTGAGAATGAGATGAGTCTGAATTTTCTCCAGTTGCTTCTACTTTTAAAGTATATCTCCCTTCTTTTAATCCTCCCCATGCATATAAAGGAGATGTATTAGCTGTTCTTGCATCAACTATAACTTCACTACCAGGTACAAGTACTCCCTCTGAATCAAATAGTGAATATTTACTCTTTCCATTTTGAGGTGTTTTATTTCCATAAACCTCTATCCTATTACCTATGAAATCAACAGTATAGTACTTTTGTTCAGGATTTGCTTCACCATTATTTAAAACATTATAATGCTCTGAAGAGCTACCTGAACCTCCTGAAACCCATCCATCTCCGAAGTAAGTAAAGTAATTTGTTTCCCCTGTTGTTTTAGTATCATCAATTACTGTTTTGATACTTGCTTTTGTGTCATTTGCATAAGCTGTTAAAGAATTACTTGGAATACAGTTAAATATAAATATAAAAGCTATAGCCATTATATTCAATTTAAACCACCTTTTACTTTTCATCTTTTCCCCCTGCTTCTAAAAATTTAAATAAAAAAGGAGTTAATGAAACTAAAAAATTCTATTAACTCCGTTTTATTTTACTATTATAGATTATATTTATTTATATTCAGTTTTTACCATTTCATTTAATATATAATCTAATTTACTACTTTTTATTTCAATAATATTTTCTTTTACTTCAAATCTAACAGTTTCAATACTATCAACAATTGAATTAATTGCATTTCTGAATTCAACAATATTAAGTCCTATGGCTTCTTTTCTTCCATATCCAATATCATATTTATGAATATTAGCATCATCCTTGTTACCAAAAATATTAAGCACACCACTTCTATCTACCGCTAATATATTTTTACCATTATTATCTTTTTCATCACTTTCAATTGCATATACAAGCTGTTTATGGAACTTCATCATAGTAAATAATATCATTAATTCATATTGATTCTTTTCTAAAAAGTTTTCTTCTCCCTTATTAACTAAATAAGTATTTAATAAATCATAAGGTACCATAACCATAGTACATTTACCTTCATCTATAGAAAATTGATAAACTCCATTAAATATTCCAAACTTTATAACTTTAATTAACTCTTCCCCTTTAAGTTTCATTATATATTCAGTTTCATCTTTTATAATTCCAAAATGTTTTACAAAATTTTGTGCAAATTCCTTTTCTGAAAAAAACCACATACATGGTAATTTTTTATGATTTAATGCACATAATGGTCTAGCTTTATTTTCCTTAACTTCTTCAACTGTTGCACTTCTAGAGGCTATTACATAAACCTCATCTAAGTTTAAAAATTCATTTAAAACCTCTTCATATTTTTTTCTAAAACCTTTAGCATCACTTCTTGGAGTTTTTAAAAATTCTTGCATCAAATCTTGGTATCTCTTAGCTGTTACTATATTCATAATTTACCTTTCTTTTCTTTTTAAATGTTTACATATAAATTATACAACAACTATATACTTAATTTCAATAAATTTATATATAAATGTTTATTGTATATTTAATATCATAATTAAGAAAAATTCCTTTAAATCTCCATAATAATTGGTATTATTGTAGGACGCCTCTTAGTAGTTTCATAAATATAATTTTCAACAATCTTTTTAATATTTCCCTTTAATACATACCATTCAATAACTCCCATACGCAAACATCTTTCTAGCTCACTTACAGATAATTCTTTTACCTTATTTATAAGAGCCTCTGACTCCTTAATATATACAAATCCTCTTGTTATTACATCAGGTCCAGAAACAATACTTAAAGTATCTCTTTCTATTGCAACAACAATAGTTAACATTCCATCTTGAGCTAAATGCCTTCTATCACGTAATACAATATTTCCAACATCACCGACACCTAAACCATCAACAAATATTGCTCCTGTTCTAACTTTACCTTCTTTTCTACATTGATCCTTTGTAAGCTCTAAAACATTTCCTGTCTCTAATACGAATATATTGTTCTTTTTCATTCCTAGTTTTTCTGCTAAATAACCATGATGCTTTAAATGTCTATACTCTCCATGAACAGGCATGAAATACTTAGGGCTAACTAATGTATGTATAAGCTTTAACTCCTCTTGATATGCATGGCCTGATACATGTACATCTTCTAAATCCTCATATATTACATCTGCTCCTTTTCTAAATAACTGATTTATAACTCTTGATATCAATTTATCATTCCCAGGTATTGGTGATGCAGAAATTATAAAGGTATCATTAGGCTCTATATTTATTTTTCTATGATTTGAAAATGCTATTCTTGCCAATGATGCCATAGGCTCTCCTTGACTTCCTGTTGTTATTAATGTTATTTTATCATTTTCATAATTTTTTAAATCATCAATGCTAATAATCTCACTATTTGGTATATGTAGATATCCTAATTCCATAGCAACTTTAGAGATATTTTCCATACTTCTACCATTAAAAACAACTTTTCTATTACTTTTAAAAGATGCATCAACTATCTGCTGCATTCTATGTATATTAGATGCAAAAGTAGCAACTATAACTCTTCCCCTTGCATTACTAATAACTCTATCTAATGTTAATCCAATACTTTTTTCTGACAAAGAATGGCCTCGCCTCTCAATATTGGTGCTATCAGCCATTAATAAAGCTACCCCCTCTTTTCCTAGATTAGATATTCTTTGTAAGTCCATCTTTTGTCCATCTATAGGAGTATAATCAATCTTAAAGTCACCTGTATGAAGTATTATTCCCACTGGTGTAAATATAGCTAAACTGCATGAATCTGCAATACTATGAGTATTTCTTATAAACTCTACTTTAAGCTTCCTAAAGGAAACTACATCACCTGGTTCAACATTATTTAATTTTGCTTCTGATAAAATATTATGTTCTTCAAGCTTTGTTTTAATAATACCGATAGTTAACTTAGTTCCATAAAGAGGTACATTAATCTCTTTTAATACATAAGGTAATGCCCCTATATGATCTTCGTGTCCATGTGTCAAAAAAATACCTTTAATCTTTTCCACATTATTTTTTAAATAAGTAATATCTGGAATTATCAAATCAACACCATACATTTCTTCATCTGGAAACGCTATTCCACAATCAATAACAACAATTTCATCATCACATTCTATAACAGTAATATTTTTTCCTATTTCCCCTAATCCGCCAAGAGGTATTATTTTAACTTTTTCTTCACTCATCAAAACAATTATTCCTTTCATAAATATCTAATGTATCTACACTTATTATTCCTAGACAGGTTATTAGTTATTCTATAAATTCTAAGTAATAATATTATTTAAATAATTTCTTTAATAATATTTATTTTAGCTTTAGTTATTATTATAGAAAGTTTTATATCTATAATAAGTTAATAAAGGATAAAGTAAGCATTCAACTTATTTTATCCTTCTTAATATTTAATTTATTTTTATTTCACATTAACTAAACCTTTAAAACTTGTCCTGCATATATTAAATTCGGATTTGAAATATCATTTAATTCAACTAAATCAGCAACTGTAGTTCCAAACCTTAATGCTATTCCACTTAAAGTATCTCCATACTTAACTACATAAGTTGTTGTACCTCTTCCTCCTTGTGCTGATACCCCTGATGCTCCAATCTTTAATATTTGACCTGGATATATTAAATTGGGATTTGATATTCCATTTATTCTAGCCAAATATTGTACTGTAGTTCCAAATCTTGCTGCTATTCCACTTAATGTATTTCCAGACTTAACTACATAAGTTGTTTGATATTGATTAGATGATGCTCCACTTTTAACTGAATTAGAAACAGGAAGTTTTAATACTTCTCCAATATATAGCAAATTAGGATTTGATATATCATTTAATTGAACTAACTCTTGTACAGTTGTACCAAATCTTGCAGCTATCCCACTTAAAGTGTCTCCTGATTGTACTACATAGGTAGTGCTGAAATTATTATTCCCTCTTTGAACTTTATTATTTCCATATATCTTTAAAACTTGTCCTACATATATTAAATTAGGGTTTGTTATATTATTTAATTGAGCCAATGCTTGAACTGTAGTTCCAAATCTTGCTGCTATTCCACTTAATGTATTTCCTGCTTGAACTACATAATATTTAACTGAGCCACTTTGTGATTCTTGATTTCTATCTCCTGGAATACTTACCTTACTGTCTAACAATATTTCACTATTAAAAGTATCTAAATCACAATTTCCATTTACACCTGGTACATATCCAGTATCTGAATATTGCCATCCTGCATAACTACTTCCCCATATTGGGTTGCTTTCTGGCGAACTACTTCCATACTCTGCTATCCATAATGGGTAATTTTCTAATCCATATCCAGGTGCAATATTATTATTTGCAAAGCTTGCATAAGTGTATAAAGCAACTTTTAATCCACTATTTGCTTCAACAGCCTCCAAAAATTCATTTGCAATACTAGATAATTCTCCAGCTCCATAACCACCTGATTCCTCTAAATCTAATACTAGTCTACAGTCACTTGTCATTCCACTTATAGCATTAGTAAAATATCTTGCTTGTTCCGATGCAGAAACTGATGGACTAAAAAAATGATAAAACCCTATCAATAATCCATTACTAGATGCTCCATCATAAAACTCTTGAAGATATGGATCTGTATAAAAATTCCCTTCTGTTGCTTCAATATAAACTATTTGTACTCCACTATTCTTTACTTCTAAAAAATTTACGCTCCCTTGCCAATTACTAATATCTATACCTCTATAGGTTGCCATTCTTACTTACTCCTTTTCATAATATTTTCCATATACTTTATTATTATTCACCTATAAAAGGAATAGTGAGTACTTTTTATTAATTATAAAATTACATAAAAATAAGAGACTATTACACTTGATATTGTAATAATCTCTTTACTCTATTTATTAATTATTGTAGAAAAGACTTTCTGAAGCATACTCTGCATCACATGTTACGTCTATTCCAAGCTTTCTTAATGTTTGTTCATCACTTGTTGGTAAGATTGTAGTTGAATGAACTTGACAATTCTTAAGCATTGCTAATTTTTCCATTGCCACTTGAGCTATTGGATTAGTGGCAGCTGAAATACTTAATGCAATTAAAACTTCTTCGCAATTTAATGATACTTTTTGATTTGTTAATGTCTTAGTTTTTAAATCTAAAATAGGCTCTAAAATCACTGGTGAAATTAAATGCATATCATCAGCTATATTAGCTAAGTACTTTATTGAGTTTAGTAATGCTGCTGCTGATGCATCTAAAAGTTCTGAACCTTTTCCTGTAAGAATAGTACCGTCATTTAGCTCAATTGCAACAGCTGTACAAATACTACTATTTTCCTCTTTTAATCTAGCCGCACGTTCTCTTGCTGGAAGCACAACTTTTCTATCTTCCTCTTTTAAATTAACTTGATCCATTATAAGTTTAGAATGTTCAAAAGTATCTTTATCTACATATCCTTTTTTATATTCACAACCTGTTTTAAAATATCTTCTTATTATTTCTTGTTTTGAAGCTTCTTTAACAACCTCATCATCAACTATACCAAAACCAACCCTATTAACACCCATGTCTGTTGGTGATTTATAAATTGATTCTTTTCCAGTAATCTTTTCTATAATTCTCTTCAGTACTGGGAAAGTTTCTAAATCTCTATTATAGTTAACTGCAGTTTCTCCATAAGCCTCTAAATGGAAGTAATCTATCATATTAACATCTTTTAAGTCAACTGTTGCAGCTTCATAAGCTATATTTAATGGATGTTTTAGTGGAACATTCCATACTGGGAATGTTTCAAACTTAGAATATCCAGCAACATTTCCTCTTTTATTTTCATGATATAATTGGCTTAAGCATGTAGCTAACTTACCACTTCCTGGTCCTGGTGCAGTAACAACTACTATTGGTTTACTTGTTTCGATATATGGATTCTTTCCATACCCCTCTTCACTAACTATAGTATCAACATCTGTTGGATACCCTTTAGTAGCTCTATGCTTATAAACTTTTATTCCACGTCTTTCTAATTTATTTATGAAAACAGTCGTTGAAGGTTGATCATCATATCTAGTTATTACAACTGAATTAACTTCTAGATCATAGCTTCTTAAATCATCAATAAGTCTTAAAACGTCCATATCATAAGTAATTCCGAAGTCGCCTCTTATCTTATTTCTTTCTATATCTCCTGCATAAACACAGATAACTACTTCTACATTTTCTTTTAATTTATGTAATAATTTAATTTTTGCATTTTCATCAAACCCTGGTAAAACTCTTTTTGCATGTAAATCAAATAAAAGTTTTCCACCAAATTCTAAATATAATTTATCGTAGTTATTAACTCTTTCTAATATATATTTTGATTGTTCCTCTAAATATTTTTCATGGTCAAATCCTATTTTCATATTTCCACTCCTAATTTTATAGTTTTTTTTTAGCATGAACCTTTTATTAAACTGAAAATATCCATACTATTGCAACTACTAACAATAAGTTTTAACTTACTATTATTTAGGCACAAAATCTATAATATTATTACACAAAATTTTGATAAAGTAAATCATAAAATACGAATTCTTTGTTAATTTTTATTCTTATAGTTCATCAAATAGCACGCACCTCCGGGGTCAATCCAATATTTGGATTGACCCCGGAGGTGCTTACATTTTTTTACTTCGAAACATTACCTGCTACATTTAGTACATCCCAAGTTCTTGAGAATGGTGGTGAATAACAAAGATCTAACATTCCTAATTGATCTGTTGTCATCTTTGCATAAATGCATGCTGCTAAAACATTACATCTTTGAACAGCATCCTTATATCCAGCTACTTGTCCTCCATATATAACTTTAGTGTGTGCATCATAAATAAGCTTAACATAAATTCTTTCTCTACCTGGATAATAGCTAGTTTGATTCATATCGGTTATGAACTTAGTCTTATAATCAAATCCTAACTCCTTAACTTCCTTCTCTGATAACCCAGTTCTAGCTGCTTCCATATTCATAACTTTGATACAACTTGATGCCATAGAGCCTTGGAATGAATTATTTTGTCCTGCTAAATTTTCTCCAACTATTCTTCCAAGCTTATTAGCTCCAGTTGCAAGTGGAACATAGGCTTCTTTTCCTGTAATTAAGTTATTTATAGTTGCACAATCTCCAGCTGAATATACATCTTCTACTGATGTTCTTCCATAGCTATCAACTACTATTGCTCCATTTCTAAGCATTTTTATTTCATCAGATTTTAAGAAATCAGTATTTGGTTTTACACCTGTTGCCAGTATAACTATATCTGCATCAATTTCTCTTTTATTAGTTTTAACTTTAGAAACTTTTCCATCTCCTATAAGTTCAACTACAGTTTCTGATAATAAAAGATTAACTCCACTTTCTCTTAATTCTTCTTCTAAAAGATCAGTTATATCCTTATCAAACACTTCTTGAAGAACTCTATCTTGAAGTTGAATAATAGTAACTTCTTTACCCCTATGCTTAGCAGCTTCAACAGCTTCAAGTCCTATAAAACCAGCACCTATAATAGCAACTTTTTTATACTCATCATTTGCCATTAACTCTCTTAACTTATTACCATCATCCATCGATTTTAATGTAACTACATTTTCTAAATGAATATTCTTAATTGGTGGAATTATTGCTCTTGCACCACTAGCTATCATTAACTTATCATAGCTTTCTTCTAATATTTCATCTGTAATAAGATTTTTAACCTTTAATTTTTTATTAGAAAAATTTACATCTATAACTTCATGCTCAGTATGTATTTCTACTCCAGACTCCCTAAACTCTTCGGGAGTTCTTGCTATCATTTCTCTTGAATCATCAAAGAAATCTCCAACATAATATGGTAGTCCACAAGCTCCAAAAGATACAATATCACCTTTTTCATATACTACAACGTCATCTTTTGGTGAAAGTCTCTTAAACTTAGCTGCAGCACTCATTCCAGCTGCTATACCACCGATGATTATAACTTTCATCTAAAACACCATCCTCTTCTATAATTGAAATATCAATTATTTATGATTAATTATTTATCTTATGTTTATATAAAAATAAAACATTTTTTAAATACTATTTATTATTATAAATGAAATTTCAAAAAATAATAATATAAAATAATCTTTTTTCATTATTTATATCCTTAAAATATATAATTACGAGTATATTATAACATTTTATTATACAACTTTTTTAAATTTATATTCTTTTTACTTTCTATTGGTCATAAAATAATTATGTAACAATACTATAGAGAGGTTGAAAATGATTGATAAAGCTTCATTATTTCCTTTATTACTTTCCACAATAGCAGGATTATCAACTGTTTTAGGTGCAGTTATTATTTTCTTTAGTAAAACTAGAAATGAAAAATTTCTTACCTTCTCCTTAGGTTTTTCTGCTGGTGTTATGATAACAGTCTCCTTTACAGATTTATTTCCTACAGCTCAAGAAGCAATTTCTAAATATCATGGAAAAGTTAATGGTATCATATGGTCAATTTTATTCTTATTAATAGGAGCATTAATGGCTTATTTAATTGATATATTTATTCCTGAAGAGGAAAAAGGAACTATTCCAAAATGTAACAATAATTTTGATATTTTTAGAGTTGGTTTAGTATCAACTATAGCTCTTATGATACATAATTTTCCCGAAGGTATTGCGACTTTCGTCTCTGGATATCAAGATGCTTCATTAGGAATTGCTGTAACTTTAGCTATAGCTCTTCATAACATCCCTGAAGGTATTGCTATTGCTATGCCAATCTACTTTGCTACAAAAAGTAGATTTAAAGCTATTAAATATTCTTTTCTTTCCGGAATGGCTGAGCCCTTAGGTGCATTAATAGCCTTCCTATGTTTAAAGCCATTTATTAATGAACTTATACTTGGAATAATTTTTGCTGTAGTTTGTGGAATAATGATTTATATATCATTAGACGAACTTATCCCTTCATCTAGAAAATATGGATATACACGTCTTTCTGTTGCATCTATATTTTTAGGAATAAGCATAATGCCTATCACTCATTTATTTGTTTAAAATTTTAATATTTAACATAAAATTTACGTATATTTTTTGTATTTTTTAATTACCATATTAATATATTTTATTTTATCGGAGTGATTATATGATCTTATTGCCAGCTATAACATTAATCGGAATTGTATATACCTTAATTGAAATTACTTATAATTTTATAAACGATATAACAATTCCCTAAATTTTAAAGAGAGCTAATGTATTAAATACAACAGCTCTCTTTTAATTTATTTACTTTGTTATTTTTATAAACATTTCATTACTTGTCTAAATATTAAATGCTCTTAATATTTCTTGAGGATCAATAGTAGTTTTCAATGATTCTAATACTTCAATATTGCCTAAGGAAGAAGCTATATTGGATAATATTTCTAAATGATCACTTCCTTTAGCTGCTACTGCTATTATTAAGTATGCTATTTGACCTCCAAAATTTATTCCATTTGGATACTGAAGAATTACTATCCCAGTTTCTTTTACTTCCCTTTTGCCACTCTCATTTCCATGTGGAATGGCAATTCCCATACCTATATATGTAGATATTGTATTTTCTCTTTCAAACATAGAATCAATATATTCATAATTTACATATCCTTTTTTAAACAATAATTCTCCAGCTCGAACTATTGCTTCTTCTTTAGATTCACTTGATAATCCTAATATTATATTGCTTGACTCTAATATTTGAGTTTTTTGTATACCATTTAAATTTTCTACATTTTCTTTTTTAAACTTATGATATAATTTTTCGTATAAACTGTCTAGTTTCTTATCATCTAAGAAATTTTCTATAAATATAAATTGATGTTTATTAAGATAATTTGTTACACTTGACAATAACCCTTCATGTGTAATAACTATATCCGCATCATCAGGTATTTTTTCTACCGATGAATTAACTATATCTATCCCTAAGTTTAAATCCTTAATCTTATTCTTAAATTTTGTAGCACCCATTGCACTTGATCCCATTCCTACATCACATGCAAACACTATCTTTTTAATGTTCTCTAAATTTACATCTACATTTACTTCTTTTATATCCCCATTTTTATTATCCTTTTCGTTTATTTTTATCATTTCTCTTTTAAAAAATAATGATGAAGCAATAAATGAAACTATTACTCCAACTAATACTCCCAATAAGTTTCCAATAATATCATCTTTTGAAGATAACATTATTATGGAGAATATACTACCTGGCGAAGCTGTCGCTATTAATCCTGAATTAAATGTAAGAAATACTACAATAGATGCAATACTCCCAAGGATAGATGCAATTATTAGAATTGGATTTATTAATATGTATGGAAAATATATTTCATGTATTCCACCTAAAAGTTGAATAATAGCTGCACTAGGTGCTGATTCCTTCATAGCCCCCTTACTATATACCCAATATGCTAATATTACACCTAATCCTGGACCTGGATTCGCTTCTAACAAATATAATGTAGATTCTCCAATTTTATTTACTTGATCTATTGCAACTACATCTATTATTCCATGATTTATTCCATTGTTTAAGAATAATACTTTTATTGGCTCTATAAAAACAGCTAAAATCGGTAATAATGATCTATATATAAAAAATTCTACACTCTGATTTATTAGCTGTGAAACTATTACAATACAAGGACCTACTATAAATAATCCCATAATTGCTAGTATTAAACCTATAATTGCAATAGAAAAATTATTAACTAGCATTTCAAATCCTACTGGAATTTTCTCTTTTATTAATTTATCAAATCTTTTGATGACATATCCTGAAATTGGACCAATAATCATTGCTCCTATCAACATTGGAATGTTAGCGCCTACTATTACTCCTATTGTAGCTATTGATGCTACTATTCCACCTCTCAATCCTCCAATAACTTTACCACCTGTATACCCTACTAATATAGGTAATAAATATTTTATTATTGGATCTATTAATGCTGCTATTCTTTCATTAGGATACCACCCTGTAGGCATAAATATAGCAGTTGCAAGCCCCCAGGCTATAAATACCCCTACATTTGGTATAATTATACTACTTAAAAACTTCCCAATATTCTGTACTCTCTCTTTAATCAATTACCCGTCCCCCACTCTAATATCTTTTGCTACTTATATACTAATTTTATTATTATATTTATATTACATCAATTATTTTAGAATTATATATACTATTTATTTACACTTTTAAATTGTTACATAATAACAACACCAAAAGTAAACTAATAAAAAGAGTACTTTTGGTGCCATTAAATTTAGAGATTAAATTTTGAGTTTTTAGTGTTTATATAGAAATATTATGCTCCAATTAAATTCTTAACTTCATCATAATATTTTTCTATCTTATCTAGTACATCCGTGTCTTCTGATATTTTTGATATCTCTGCTATAGATTCTCTTATACCTTTTTCTTTAATTAGACTTTGTAGTTCTCTACTTTGTGCATCTTCTTTATTATCATAATGAAGTGCAGCTCCTACTCCTAATAATAAACTATCTGTTTCTATATTGAAACCTCTTGCTGTTATTAAAGGTTTAATTAATCTATCATTTTCATTTAATTTTCTTAAAGGCTCTCTACCAACTCTAGCAACATCATCTTTTAAATATGGATTTTTAAATCTACCTATTATCTTATCAATATATTTAAGATGTGCTTCTTCATCAAAGTTATATTTAGCTATTAATCCTTGTCCGCTTTCTGTCATAGCCTTCTTAACAAAATCATATATAACTTCATCTTTTATACTTTCATCTATTGTGCTATATCCCTTTAAATATCCAAAGTATGCTGTTATAGCATGTCCAGTGTTTAATGTAAATAGCTTTCTTTCTATATAAGCCATTAAATTATCAGCTAAATTCATACCTTCAATTTGTGGTATTGAACCCTTAAAGGCATTTTCTTCAACATTCCATTCATAAAATCTTTCAACAACTACATCTAGAATATTTTCACTTTGAACTGGTGGTACAATTCTATCAACTGAACAATTAGGGAAACCTACAAATTCTTCTAAGTATTGTACTTCTTCTTCATTTAAATATTTCTTAACTTCTTCTTCTAACTGTGAGCTAGCTTTTATAGCATTTTCACAAGCTATTATATTTAAGAATGATTTTAGTCCTGCTTCTTTTCTTAATTGTATTCCTTTTGCTATTGTTGGTGCTATTCTTGGTAATACTACTGGGCCTACTGCTGTTGTTATTATTTCAGATTCAACAATTTCTTTTAATATATCATCACTAGTTGATATAACACCACTTATATTTTCTATTTTCTCTTCTGTACATTCTACATCCATAACATGTATAGTATAGAACTTATCCTCATTTATCTTTTCTATTATTTCTTTATTTACATCTGCAAATACTACATGATATCCAGCCTTTGAAAGTAATGCTCCTATAAAACCTCTACCTATGTTTCCAGCTCCAAATTGAATTGCTTTTTTCATATTTAATTCCCCCTATACTATTTATTAAATGTACCTAATATATCAGATTTATTTTTTGTATTTTTAAGTTTTTGAACTAAACTTTCATCTTCTAATGAAGTTGCTATATTAGATAAAATTTCAAGGTGATCGTCTCCAACTCCAGCTATACCTATTACTAAGTAAGCTAATTCATCTCCAAACATAACTCCATTTGGATATTGAAGAACTACTATTCCAGACTCTTTAACTTCCTTCTTAGCTTCTCCAACTCCATGAGGAATAGCTATACCCATTCCTATATAAGTAGATACAATCTTTTCTCTTTCAAGCATTGCATCAACATATTCATTATTTACATAACCTTCTTTAGCTAAAAGCTCTCCTGCTTTAGTTATAGCCTCTTCTTTAGTAACACTTTCTAATCCTAAAACTATATTACTTTCTTTTAATATTGAGCTTTCTTTTGCTTTTACTGTCTCTGTAGCAGATACCTCTTCGATTGTTATAGCTTCTTCTTTTGCTTCAACTCCATTAGCTCTTTCTTTTAAGCTCTTATATAGCTCGTCTAACTTTGGATCTTGTAAGAAGTTTTCTATAAATACATGGTCAGCTTGTGGTGAATTTTTCTTAGCTCTTTCAACTAACTTAACATGGCTAACAACTATATCTGCATCATTTGGAATAGTATCTACTGATGAATTTGCTACAGTTATATTTAATCCTAAATTCTTTATTCTATTTCTGAATTTTGTTGCTCCCATTGCACTTGATCCCATACCAGCATCACATGCAAATATAATCTTATTTATAGTATTTCTTTCAACTACTGATAAATTTACTTCAACATCTTCATTATTTTCAGTTTCATCATTAATTCCTTTAGCTGCCCTTCTAACTAATGGAGCCGCAACTACAAATGAAACTACTGTTGAGACTACAATCCCTAATAATACTGGTAATAATCCACCCTTTGGTGCTAAGGCTAAAATTGCAAGTACACTTCCTGGTGATGGTGTTGCTACTAATCCTGCTTTAAATATTGAGAATACTAATATTCCTGCTGCACTACCAACGATTGGTGCTAATATTAATACTGGATTCATTAATACATATGGGAAGTAAATTTCATGAATACCACCTAATGCATGAATTATAGCTGCACCTGGAGCTGATTGTTTCATTGCTCCTTTACTATACATACAATATGCTAATAATATTCCTAGTCCTGGTCCTGGGTTAGCTTCTAATAAATACATTATAGATTTACCCATCTCTTTAGTTTGTTCTATTCCTATTGGTCCTATTATTCCATGATTAATTGCATTATTTAAGAATAATACTTTTGCTGGTTCTATAAATATTGATACTAAAGGAAGTAACCCCTTACTTATAATTATTTCAACACCTGCTTTAAGAGTTCCAGTTACGATAACAACTACTGGGCCAACTGCATAAAATCCAAAAATCGCAAGTAACATACCTAAAATTCCTACTGAGAAATTGTTAACTAACATCTCAAATCCAGCTGGAATTTTTCCTTCAACTGCTTGGTCAAACTTTTTAATAACGTATCCAGCCAATGGCCCCATTATCATGGCACCAATGAACATTGGAATATCTGCTCCAACTATAACCCCT
This sequence comes from Clostridium sp., assembly GCF_026168755.1. Lineage (GTDB taxonomy): Bacteria > Bacillota > Clostridia > Clostridiales > Clostridiaceae > Clostridium. The sequence goes on from NZ_JAPFDR010000027.1 coordinate 22,132, forward strand.
GTTGTAGCAACTGCAGCTATAACACCACCTCTTGCTCCACCAACAACTCTACCTCCAGTAAAACCTACTAATAAAGGTAATAAATATTTAAGCATTGGATCTACCATTGACCCTAACTGTTCATTAGGGAACCACCCTGCTGGTATAAATAATGCTGTTATAAATCCCCATGCTATAAACGCTCCTATATTTGGCATTACCATTCCACTTAAGAATTTACCAAACTTTTGTACTTTCTCCTTCATAATATATCTATCCCTCCATTATTTCTTTCAATTGTCTTCTATAAAAGTCACTTAAAACAATTTCTAAGCTCTTTTTTAAATTACTTTCATTATCTTCTTTAATTACTTTTCTAAAACTTTCTTTTTCTATTATTTCACTACTAATATGTCCCATAATATCTATTTGCATTTGAGTAGTATTTTCTGGTATTAACGAAACTATTGCATAATCAATCTTCTTTTCCTCTTCTATAAAAGTATTATTTAATCTTAATACACCAAATTTACATCCAAAAACATTTTCATTTCTACAATGTAAAAACATCATATCAAAAGAACTTATATAAGTACTTGAAATACCTTCTCTTTCTATTAATGACTTTTCAATACTTTCTGCTTGCTCAGCATTTTCAGCAAAAATCTTACTAGCTTCTTTTATAATAGACTTGGTAGAATCTATTGATTCTAATTCTTTTACCTTAACATTTTCTAATATTTTTATAATATCTGCTCCTAAACTAGTAATTGATTCTATTTTTTCCTTGTTACATCTTGACTCTTTGTTTTTCAAAACCTTATGTACCCTATCTTTGGATAACCTATGTATAAAATCTTTAAGTATAATCTTATCTCTCTCTAAAAATATTGGATTTACGCATACATATTTATAATCTACTTCCAAATCAATATTTGTTATTATGAAATCAATTCCTTGTCTTTTTAAGTTATCAATATCTATGTTTATAGCTGATATAGTTCCTTTTATATCTAGGTTATCAAATTCTTTTTTTACATTTGCAGCTAAAAGTCTTGATGTTCCTATTCCAGTTGGACACGCTATTACTACTGAAAATCTTTCGTTTTTTATATTTTCTTCTAGAGCAGCTGCAATATGAATTGCAACATATGCTACCTCTGATTCAGGAATTTTATCTATATTAGTTATTTTCTTTAAAATCTCGCAAGCTTTTTCACAAGATTTATATACATCACTATATTGTTCCTTTATCTTATCTAATAGCGGGTTTCTTATATTTAGCTTCATAGTAAGTCTACTTACTGCTGGTACTAAATGATTTAATAAATCTGTACTTAACTTTTTACGATTTTTAATTTCCACACCAAAATCTTTTTCAACCTCTAATATTATATAGTTAACAATTTGCTTAATATCTAAGTTATCTAAATTAATATCATTTTCAACTTTACTTAACCTAAGTTTTGCTCCCTTTAAATGCATTGTTATATACCCAATTTCATCTTTTGGAATTTGTATATCAAAACTTTTTTCTAAGTCTCTTGATATTTTTTCTCCCAAAGAAAATTCTGGTGAAAACTGCAATTCATTAAGTGCATCTTTATCCATTACTATTTTTTCATTATTTTTTATTCTTTGAACAGCTAAAGATAAATGTACAACTAGTCCTATATAAGCGCTATCTGACATTTTAAATTCATATTGATTTTCTAAGTCAGAAAGTATACTTTCTATATCTTTAATTATTGATTTATCAATAAACTTTAACAGTCTATTTTCTATAGATAGCTCTATCATATCTTTGTTTCTATTACTTCCCAATGAATCTTTTAATAAGCTAATCATTTCTTTTTCTTCTAAAGTGTCATACAACATATTTGATAATGCTTTTCTATAATTTTTCTCTTCACCTTCTAGATAAATTCCTAACCCTTGTTTTCTAACAAGCTTTATATTAAAGCCTGTTAACCATTCTTCTATACTATCTAAATCATTGCTTAATGTTCCTTCTGATACTTTTAAGATAGAAGTGAAGTAAAATAACTTTAGTGGCTCTTTGTTTATTAATAATTCTCCTAGTATAATTCTTTGTCTTTCTTCTTTACTATAATCTTTTTCTACATTTTCAATCTCTAGAAGTTCCAATATTAATTGTTGATTTTCTAAGTTTTCATCTATTATTAATCCAACACCAGGTTTCTTAATAAAGTTAAAACCATTTTCATCTAACCACTTTTCAATTTTAGGTATTTCTCTTAATACCGTTCTTGAACTTATATTTAATTTTTCAGCTATTGTTGAAACAGTTATAGGATTTTTAATAGTTGATTTAGTTAAAATTTTTATTATTTCTTTTTGTCTAGACATTAATTTGCTCTTTCTCATAACTATCTCCCATTAGTGACATTTTTAAATATCAACTACTTACAAGTTTATTTTATATTTTTTATTCGTTTACATCAATTGAATCATATACTACTAATGTCCTTAATACTTAGTGACAAATTTAAATAGTTAATGACATAATTACAATTTTATGTACCTATACCAATATTTATTGTTTACTTTTTTATATTTTTTATGCAAATAAAAAAATATAAGTTATCTTTTGGTAATATGTGCAAAAGATAACTTATATTCCGTTAATTTATTATTCATTATTTTTGTAATTTTTTTAGAGCAACTCTAAATGCTTCATCTTCTAAATCAGTATAACCTTCAAAAACTACTTCTTCTATATCTTCATTATTAAATAAAAATGTATACCCCTCTCCTAAGTATCCTTCTGGATATAATACGCCTAAATAATCCCACAACTTCTCTTCTTTGCCTTGTAATTGCATTCTTCCAATGACCATAAGCTTTTTATATCCTTCTTTTAAAACTACAATACTTCCTATAGGTAGAAGAACTTCTTCATTATTGATCACTTATATACCTCCTATAACTCAACACATTATATATATATCGCTATTTTATTATACATACTTATTTAAATTTATTGTAGATATTTTTAAAATAATTTAAACTAGACCATGTATAAATATACTATTCATCATTTATACATAGCCTAGTTTATCATTTTTTATAATTCATTTTTATTATAATTATTATTCAACAGTTACTGATTTTGCAAGATTTCTTGGCTTATCTATATCACAGCCTCTTTCTTTTGCTACATAGTATGCTAATAACTGTAATACAACAGCTCCTAATACTGGTGCCATTCTAGTACAAATTTGAGGTATTCTTATGATTTCATCAAAAATAGATGAATCTAATTCTTCTCCTTCATAAGCTACACCTATAATTTCAGCTCCTCTAGATTTAACTTCTCTAATATTACTAATCATTTTATCTTTTAAATTAGTTTGAGTCAATAATGCTATTATTTTAGTTCCTGGTTCTATTAAAGCTATAGTTCCATGTTTAAGTTCTCCTCCAGCATATGCTTCTGAATGAATATATGCTATTTCTTTTATTTTAAGAGAACCTTCTATTGCTAATGCATAGTCAACATCTCTTCCTAAATAAAATAAATCTTTCTCTTGAGCTATAATTTTAGCAATCTCTGCAATCTGTGTCTTTTTCTTTAATACATCTTCTATCTTATTAGGTAATTCTAATAAAGCATTCTTAATTTCAATTTCATCCTCAGATTTTAATAATCCTTTTAAATCTGCTAAATACATACCTAATAAATTCATAACAACAGTTTGAGTTGTATAAGCCTTAGTTGATGCAACTGCAATCTCTGGTCCAGCCATAGTATATATTACGTTGTCAGCTTCTCTAGAAATACTACTTCCAACAACATTAGTTATAGCTAATGTTTTAGCTCCTATTTTCTTCGCATCTCTAAGAACTGCTAATGTATCAGCTGTTTCTCCTGATTGACTTAGTGTTACTATAAGAGTTTTGTTTGTTACTATTGGATTTCTATATCTAAACTCAGAAGCAATGGCTACTTCAACTGGTATTCTTGCTAAATCTTCAATTGCTACTTTTCCAATTAAACCTGCATTATATGCTGTTCCACATGCAATAATATAAATTCTATCTATTTCTTCTAACTCTTCTCTTGTAAGTTTAAAATCACCTAAGTTAATCTTTTCATTTAAGGATACTCTTCCTGCCATTGTATCTTTAATAGCCTTTGGTTGCTCATGAATTTCCTTTAACATGAATGAATCATAACCACCTTTTTCTGCTGCATCCTCATTCCAAGTTACTTTATATATATCTTTATTTATTCTTTCACCATTTGCTTTAAATATCTTTACACCTTCATTAGTTAATACTACAAACTCATTATCTTCTAAAAGATAAATATCTCTAGTGTAATTCAACACTGCTGGTATATCTGATGCTATAAATGATTCACCATTACCTATTCCAACTATTAATGGACTATCTTTTCTAACAGCTACTATTTTATCTGGTTCTTGTCCACAAACCACTCCTAAAGCATAACTTCCTTCTAATTTTTCAGTAGCCTTTACTACAGCTTCTAAAAGATCTCCATTATAATAATAGTGAATTAAATTAGGTATTACTTCTGTATCTGTCGCTGATTTAAATTCATATCCTTCACTCTTTAACCATTTTGTAAGTTCATTATAATTTTCAATAATACCATTATGAACTACAGTAATATCCCCTTTTGATGTTTGATGTGGATGTGAATTTACATCTGAAGGCTCTCCATGTGTTGCCCATCTTGTATGACCAATTCCTATGGTTCCATCTGCTGAATTATTCTCTAACTCTTCAACAAGATTTGATAAACGCCCTTTATGCTTTCTTATTTCAACAGATCCGTTATTAATAACAGCTATTCCTGCTGAATCATATCCTCTATACTCTAATTTTGATAATCCTTCTATTAAAAAATTACTAGCTTTCTTATTTCCTATATAACCAACTATTCCGCACATATAAAATCTTCCTTCCATATTTCAATTTTTTCTATATTTTATAAATTTTCTTGTGCTAATTTAATGCAAACATTAAAAAAGTATAGACTAATGCTCGGACATCAAAAAAACACAATGAAGGTTTTAACACCAAACTAGACTTGTCCTACAAATCACTTCGTAGTTTTACTAGTCGCTAACGGTAGTGCGATACCGTGGGGCACCCGCCGAAGTATTCGATACTCCCCATCCTCGTCAACTCATAAGAGTTCTGGCGCTTTAAATTTAATTTTTAATTAAAAACTCTCTCTTTTAATCACTCCTTTATTCTTAATTTAATGAAACTGATATTATACTTACATAAAACAACTTAATTCAAAATCTTTTTTTATTTTTGTAAATATAATTACTTTTATTTTATCTTTATAAAATTCTAACTTCAATTAATAGATATTATATAAATGTCACTAAGTAATTAATGACAAATTTAAATATTTAATCACTCACCAATAAGGTCTTCATAAAATTTAAGTCCTTTTTCATTTAGTATAAAAAAAATAACAAGCTTCTTATAAAAACTTGTTATTCGATAATTTTTTACATTTCTAATGCTTTATAAATAGCCTTTGCTACCCCATCATTATTATTAGTATCAGTAATGTACTTTGCAATTTCTTTAATCTCAGGAATTGCATTTTCCATAGCATAAGAGTTTTCAAATTCAGTAAACATTGAGTAATCATTAAAACTATCTCCTAGTACTATTACTTCACTTTTATCTATCCCCATCTTTTTAATAGTTTTAGCTAGTATTAATCCCTTTTGAGCTTTAATATCGCTTATTTCAATATCATTAGAAAAAGTAGATGCTACTGCTAAATCTGATGTATTCTCTCTTAACTTATCTTTTAATTCTGCTATTAATTTTTCATCATTATCGAAAGTAACTATTTTTAATACTTCTACATTACTTTCTAATATTTCATAAATATTATCTATCTCCTTCATCCCTCTTTCCTTATGGAACTTTGCAACAAATTTCTTTACCTCTTCTTCAGTCATCGTAGGATTAAATAACTTAAACCTATCAATAATAGCCTTTTTATCACTTTCTTTATTAGTTATATAAGAACCATTATTAGTCATTAATTGTATACATAAACCAGCTTCATTTAATATATCAAATGCTCTTTTTACGCTTTTCTTATTCATATATACACTTTCAATTATATTTCCATTTACATCCCTATATTCTGCACCATTGCTTAAAATACACTCACACTTTAAATTACATTCTTCTAAATATGATTTTACAGCACCATAATCTCTTCCTGTCACAATTGTGAAATGTCTTCCCATTTCTTGTGCTTTTCTTATAGCTTTTAAATTTTCTTCCGATATCATATGATCATCATTTAGTAAAGTTCCATCCATATCACTTGCTATTAATTTTATCATAACTTAATCCCCTCTTCCTTCTTCTATCGTATTCATATTTATTATATCAAAGTTTTCTTATATTTATCTAAATATTACTATTTAAAATTTTATTTATAATAAACATAAAATCCCCTTAGTAATATTAATACTTAGGAGATTTTATAGCTAAATTATAGCATTTTATTAATTAACCAAATCTTAGATTTGAACTCTAACTTAAAGTTCTTCACCATTTGTTTCTATTACTTTTTTATACCAATAGAAACTCTTTTTCTTACTTCTATTTAATAAAAATATTCCACAAATATAAATAACTATTCTGTTTATATTTTTCATATCTATCTCCCCAATTTAAATTTACTTAGTTATACTTGTAATATTATAATTTTTTTATAGATATGATCATAAAAAAGTAATAGATAGTATAAATAAATTATTTATACTATCTATTTATTATCACTTATTCTTAAAACTGTTAATTTAATTATGCAATAACAGTAGATATATCTATTTTAGCATTCACAACTACTATCTTCTTCATGAACACATTCAACATATTTTTGGAAAGCTCTATCTAATTTTGCTTGTAAACATTGAGCATTTTCAAGAGCTTTTATTGCCTTATTAAGGTCATTTAATGCCTCTAATAATTCTTCTGTAATTCCCTTTAAGATTTTTTCTACATCTCTATTTAATCTTTCACATTCACAACTATTAGCATTAGGAGCGTAACACTCTGCATTTTTATCTATCCATTCTCTTATTGCTACATAGCTTTCTAGAACACTTTGTTGATCTTTTACTGTACATTTTAAATTACAAAATGCTTCAGTTACTTCTTCTAAATTTGTATCTAAACTATCACTAACATCTTCATTATTTTCTAAAAACTCTCTTACTAAGCAATGAAGCTCTCTTAACCTTCTATTAATATTATTATTTCTACTATTTATACATCCCATACTCTTTTCCTCCGTGTAATATATATTTTTATTATCATATAAGACATTCTTAATATATACTATGAAATTAAGCTGGAATTAGTTACTTAATATTTGTTATAATATAATATCTTTTTCACCATATTCTTTATAATACATAACCTTTAAATTTATCTTAGGGTATTTTTTAATAAATTGACTAATAACATAATAACAACTAGGACACGGCTCCCACTTACTATATAGAATAAGTTGTCCTTCATCAATTAAACTTCCATCTGCTATAAGCTTATGTATTTTTTCAAGTATCTTCTTTTCACTATCATTAATCCTATTATAACCTATTCCTAATTTACCTAATTTATTAACCTTACAGCTTTCAAAAAACTCTTGACCTGGTGGTATTAATGTGCAACTATTTTCAATATCATTTTTCCCACTAACAGCCCTAAATTCTTCTCCATTATATGTTACTATTGCCATATTCACAGAATCCTGAATTGCAATACTTTGATTAATTTTATATGTATTATTATATTCCATAATATATTTATCTAAATTCTTAATTAACCTCTTCATTCTAGGAATATAATTTTTTATATGCTGATAATATTCAACACTACCTTTTTCTGCCTTTATATAGTCAAAACCTATCTTTTGTGGTATCTCAATAAATAAAGTTTTAGTTTGGCTCTTTTCATCATACTCTTCTTTTACATTTTTATTATTACAAAGTATCATTCTTTTTAACAACTCAATATCTTTTGCATAAACATAATCTCTATCAATTTCATCTTCTAAAGCTTCTAGTTTTATTTTTCCATCTTTATTGATTCTTCGTGATATAGATTTTTTAGTTTCCTCTATTACTTTTAAAATATGCTCTATATCATCTTGAGTAGTTAATATTCTGTCATATTCTACTCTATCTATAATTAAGGTCTTTATTTTACTTATTTTTTTACACAATTTATAATGCTCATCTTCAAAAACAATAACACTTTCTATATAATCTATAAAATCTTTGATTCCATTTACTTTGTAAGTAATATTTCCTTTGTTAAGATTCCTATACATTTCTTCACATATCTTATTATTAATATTAAACTTATTAGCAACTTCTTCTTTAAAATCTTCTTCATTTACCACACTAATATTATAATTCTCATCTTTTAGCGCTTTATTAAAATCTTTTATGGTTCTAATTTTAATTCTATCTTTTTTTATGCTCTTTACTTTATTGCTTCTTTCAATCATATTTACCTCTTTTATCTTAGAGCTGATATTTCTTCACGTTAAATATTATAATCTAAATGTTTAACATTTAATATTAAAATATTTTTATTCACTACTCCAATACTATAAATCCCATCAATTTATCCTTAACTAAATCAAAAAAGAATATAATAAAATTTTATAAATTCTAATTACAATGAAATTTATAAAAAAATACTGATAGATATAAAATTTCACTTTATATCTATCAGCATTTTAACTTTTCTTTATAATTAACTAGATTTCTTTTCTTGCAATTTACTCTTAATAAATATTCTATTTGCAACTGCCATAACCGTTGATCTCAATATTTGACTTTCATTAGTTATAATTCCCGTAGCTATAGGGTAAGAAAAATCCCTCGTAGAAAATACAGCCTTTATAGCTTGTTCTACTTCTGAACAAAAATAATCATAAGCTACTTCTATTGGACAACTTTCAATTTGAATATTAATAAGCTCACATATTTCTTGTAAAGTAAATACTTGCTTTAATAAACAAACAACAATTAAATAAGCTAAATGTTTTTCATTATACTTTTTATCTTTTGGTGGAGAAACAACTTTTTGCTTAACATAATTATTAAGCATTGTAGGTGTTAGCAGTTTTTCATCACTTTCAATATTCATTGATTTAACCAAATTCTCTAAATAAGTAATTACCTGATCTTTATAAAGAGGAACTCTTGGTAATTCATTAAATCTTGGTATATGAAATTCTAAACTTTCCATTAATGCCCCCTAATATTCTATTTTAATAATTCATGCTTTCTTATATATTGTATTGCCACACAACCTGGCCCACCTTGAGTTGTAAATGCAGGACTTAACAAATTAATTTCTATATCAGCATTTTCTATATTATTTATTATAATATTTTTTGCCTCTTCTGCTAAACTTTCTATACAAGCATGTGAAATATAAATCTTACAGTTTGAGTCAACTCCACATTCTAGCATTTCTTCAACTATTTTAGCTATTGCCTTTTTAAAAGTACGCTTAGTTGTAAATTTAACTAAAGACTGCTTATTCTCTGCTAAAGTCATAACTGGTACTAGTTTTATAGCACTTCCTATTTTACCTACAAGAGATGAAACTCTTCCACCTCTAACTAAGAAATCAAAATCATGTGGAATTAAAAATGATTGTGTATCTTCTAATGTTTTATTTATCTCATCAACTATCTCTTGTTTTGTTTTACCTTGCTTTACAAGCTCTATAGCTAAATTAACTAAATATCTATGTGGTCCACATAATGTTTTTGAATTTATAACCTCTATACGCTCTGGATTAGCTGCCATTCCTTTTGCAACACAAGCTGAATTATATGTTCCTGATAATCCATCAGCCATTGAAATATTAATTATTTCATCATCTGGATATTGATCATATATGTCTAATACTTCCCCTATCGATGGTTGTGATGAAGCTGGAATATGACCTTCATTTATTATATCTATAAACTCCTTTGTTCTTATATCTTCAAATTCCTTATATGTATTCCCATTAATTGTTACTGCAAGTGGTGCAATTATAACTCCCTTTTCTGCTCCCTCACTTTTTGAATAAAGTGTTGATGAGTCTGCTACTATCCTAATCATAACTTCTCTCCTTTTAATTTAAAGTAATATTCTAAATAATCTTGATTAATATTCTAAATTAAGTAGTTTTAAAAACCATTTCTTTTAGATTATCACCCTAAATAAACTTTGTCAATAATATTCACCTATTATTCATATATTTTTCTCCTTTTAACTAATAAATAATAAGGTAAATAATATATAATATTTAAGAAGTCTGTAATTAAAACATTTAACTCTCTAAAACCTCAACAAACTTTGTAGAAGCTAATGAAAGTGGAACACTCTTCAAATAACAAACCCCAATACTTCTATTAGGTATTTCTTCTAAAACATTAACCTCATATAATAATCCCTGTTCCAAATAGCTCATTGAGAACTCTTTCACTACACAAGCGATACCTAAATTTATTCTTGCAAACTCCAATAATAAATCAAATGATCCAAGTTCAAACTCTGGAGAAATTTTTATTCCCTTAGATAGCATGAACTTCTCTACATATTTTCTTGAATTTGAATTAGGTTCTAAAAATATTAGCGGATAATTAACTACTTCTTCTAATGAAATTTTTTCTTTTGATAAATTCTTATACTTTTCTCCACATACAAAAATGTCTTTAATCTCTTTACAAGGTCTTACTTCTAATGAAGGATCATAAATTGGTAAATTACAGATTGCAATATTAATTTCTCCTGACTTAATTAAATTACAAAGCTCTAGTGTAGTACCATTTATAATTTTAAACTTAAGATTAGGATATCTATTATGAAAGCCTTCTAAATATGTAAGTAGAAAATATTTAGATATTGTATCCCCAACTCCAATTTTTAACTCTCCTACAGTTAAATCTTTAAATTCTAATATTTTTTCCTCTCCTACATTGATTAAATTAAGTGCCGAATTTATATATTCAAATAAAATGCTTCCCTCATTAGTCAAAGATACCCCTTTTGGTGTTCTATTAAAAAGTCTAATATCTAATTCCCTTTCTAGTTGCATTATAGCTTGACTCACAGCTGGCTGAGTCATATAAAGCTCCTTTGCTGCTCTTGAAAAACTTTTACTTTTTCCTACTTGGCAAAATACCTTATATAAATCTAATTTAGTAATCATATAAGCACTCCTTATATCATATATTTATTATATTTATTTTACTTATATCATTTATTGTTGTATATTACAATAGTGTTAAATATTTGAAAATGTTAGGAGAGATTGTTTTGGAAAGAGTTGTTGGTACAGTTGTTAGAGGACTTCGTTGCCCAATCATTAAAGAGGGAGATAGAATCGAAGATATTGTTGTAGAAAGTGTACTTAAAGCTTCAGAATCTGAAGGCTTCACTATAAATGATAAGGATATAGTTACTGTAACAGAATCAGTAGTTGCACGTGCTCAAGGAAATTATGCTTCTATAGATAATATAGCTAAGGATGTTAAATCTAAGTTTGGCGATGATACTATTGGTGTAATATTCCCTATATTAAGTCGTAATCGTTTTGCAATTTGCCTTCGTGGTATAGCAAAAGCTGCTAAAAAGATAGTATTAATGTTAAGCTATCCATCTGATGAAGTTGGAAATCACCTAGTTGATTTAGATATGTTAGATGATAAAGGTGTTAATCCTTGGACAGATGTTCTAACAGAACAAGACTTCCGTAATCTATTTGGATATAATAAGCATCCTTTTACAGGTGTTGATTACATTGATTATTATAAATCTTTAATTGAAGAATATGGTGTTGAATGTGAAGTAATATTCTCAAACAATCCTAAAACTATCTTAAATTATACAAAGAGTGTTCTTACTTGTGATATTCATACAAGATTTAGAACTAAGAAAATTTTAAAAGCAAATGGTGGAGAAAAAATTTATAGTCTTGATAATATATTATGTGAATCTATTGATGGAAGCGGATATAATGAATCTTTTGGTTTATTAGGTTCTAATAAATCAACAGAAGAAACTGTTAAGCTATTCCCTCGTAATTGCCAACCTGTTGTTGATAATATACAAGCTATTCTTAAAGAGAAAACAGGAAAAAATGTTGAAGTTATGATTTATGGAGATGGTGCTTTCAAAGATCCAGTGGGTAAGATATGGGAACTTGCTGACCCAGTTGTTTCACCAGCTTATACATCAGGATTAAACGGTACTCCAAATGAAATAAAATTAAAATATCTTGCTGATAATAACTTTGCTGATTTAAAAGGTGAAGAACTTAAGAAAGCTATATCAGAATATATTAAAAATAAAGAGTCAGATTTAGTTGGAGCTATGGAGTCACAAGGTACTACTCCAAGAAGACTTACTGATCTTATAGGATCATTATCTGACTTAACATCTGGAAGTGGAGATAAGGGAACTCCTATTATATTCATCCAAGGCTATTTCGATAATTATACAAAATAATATTTTTAATAAAATTAAAAATGCCACCCAGCTTTATACTGTGTGGCATTAACTTTTTACTTATCTTCTCTAACTAAATAATCATTACCATCTTGATCTTTAAACTTGAACATACTTCCATATGGCATATTCATTATTTCACTTACTTCTACTCCATTTGTTTTCATTTCGTTATAAGTTTCTTTTATATCAGCAGTACTTAATATTATATTTGGATGTAATACATTAGCTTGTGGATTTTGAGCTAACATTGCATTCTTTTCATATATTATAAAACTAGTAAAAGCTTCTTTACTTGGCCCAACTTCTAACCACTTCATATTTGGTCCCATTGGTTGTTCTAGCTTAACTACAAACTTCATTTTATTAATCCAAAACTCTTTTCCTTCTTCTTGATTATTTACGTATATTGTTATTTTTCCTATTTTATTTATCATCAGTTTTTTCTCCTACTTTTATATACTTCTTCTTGGAAGTATAATTTTTAATTTCTAATTGTTCCTTCATCTGCACTTTCCTGACTTGTTCCAATTGCACACATCACTAAGGCTTTTTTCTCCTTTACTTTTCTAACTATATCTGATAATAAACTTTCATTTATTCCCGGAACTGACGTATAAACTATATAAATTAATATAAATACTTTATAATTTTTATAGTTTTATTTCCTTTTTCATCCTGCCCTATTTTGAAATTCATAAGAATATCTACTCTAGTTTATATAGCAGTCCAAAGGCTTAAATTCGACCTCGTCAATGTCTACATATTAGCATAATCTTTTTTATTTGATTTTCTATGCTAATTTATAATTTGCTAAATTAATACTTGCATTTTTATCTCTATCAATTATAAGATTGCACTTTGGGTTAGTACATATATAAGTCCTATCTTTTAGTCTTAAATCCTTTTTGATAGTTCCACAACAAGAACAAATTTTACTATTTGGATAAAATCTATCTGCTTTAACAAATTCAATTCCATTCCACTTACATTTATATTCAAGTATAGCTATAAATTTATTAAAACATTGTTCTGAAATTGCTTTAGATAAGTGTTTATTTTTCATCATTCCTTTTACATTTAAATCTTCAACTACTACTCTACAAGGTTTGGTTTTCACTATTGTATTAGTAGTTTGATGTATGTGATTTAATCTAATATCTGCAATTTTTTTATGAACAATTTTTATCTGTTTTTCAATTTTTATGATATTTTTCGTTTTAGAAAGTTTTTCACCCTTTTTGAATGTATTACCACTTTTCAACATATCATATTTTCTTGAAACTTGTTTTTGGATTCTTTTAAGTTTCTTATTTAATCTCTTTACTTCTTTTGATTTATTAATATTTTTAAAAGGCTTATCTATATTACTAACTATTGCTAAATCCTTGATACCTAAGTCAACTCCGATACTTTCATCTGTAAGACCCGTATCAGCTTTATCTTCAAGTTCTAAAGCTAAAGATACGTACCAAAATTTCCCGTTAAACTTTATTCTTGGATTTAAAACTTTTATTTTATTCTTTTTATAATTACCAATCGGAAGTCTGCCTTCATCTTTCATTTTCACATAACCTATTTTTTCAAGTTTTATATATTTATCTTTTACAATAAACTTATTGCTCAAATGAAAAAATGAAACTTCACATTTACCCTTTTTCTTAAACCTAGGAAAACTTGATTCTTTTCTAAAGAATTTCTTAAATGTTCCTACTGCAGGAAGTAAAACTCCATCTGCCCCATTGTTTATAAATGAAAGTATCATTTTTTCATCTAATATATTTTCTATAAATTTTAAGTTATTAAAAGTATATATCAGAAAATTCCATATTGCACTTTTCTATTACAAAATTTTCATCTTCCATCTCATGCACACATTCTCCATCTACACGTGTTATTGGTAAATATAATGTAAACTGAGTACATTCCTCTATATTATCTATGTATATACCACCGTTATGAAGCTCTGCAAATTTTCTTACTAAAAATAATCCCATTCCAGTACCTTCACTTCTTCTTACTAATAAATCATCTATTTGAATACACTTTCCAAATACAATTCCACTGTCTTCTTTTTTAATTACTTGCCCATAATTTCTAATAGATATAAATATTTTCTCTGACTTTAAGTCTGTTCTTATTTTTACATTTATGTCTGTATTCATTTCTGAAAACTTGATTGCATTTGATATTAAATTAAAAATAATCTTTTGTATCTTATCTAAGTCACAAGCTAAAATTACCTCTTCTTCATCTGTATCAAAAATTATATTTCGTTTTGTTTCCTTTAAATACTTTGAGGCATACATAGTTATATCTTCAACTATACTTATAATGTTATAATTTTTTAATTTTAATTCATAAAAATTATTACTTAATCTTGTTGCATCTATACTATTATTAACTAAGCGTAGTAATCTATAAGAATTTTGTTTTAAAATAGGTAAATACTTTTTATAATTAAAGTCATTATTCGTATCATTATTATTCGAAAGTAATAGCTGAATAACGGAAAGTATTATATTAATTGGTGTTCTAAACTCATGAGATATCCTATCAAAAAAATCTGTTTTTATACATTCTAATTCAATTAGATCTTCTAGCTTTTTCTTTTCTTCCTTTATTGATAATATATCATATTTATTTTTAATCTGTTTTAATATAATACTTATTTTAGTTAATATCTGTTCTAAAAATGCTTCATCCATACATATGTCTTTCTGGTTTTTATCATAAAATATACAAACTAATCCTATTAATCTATTAGATAGCTTTATATGCTTAATTTTTAACTTGTCCTCTATATTCTGTCTTTGATATTTAACTATTCTGTCATATACATCAACATATCTATCTTTTTGAAATTCATTAGAAAGTAATTTATTTTCTATTTTTTCATTTATATATATTTCTAAGTTTTCCTCAAAAACTCTATTCTCCTTATTAGAACTAAAGTATGATGTAAATTTTTTTTCATCTTCATTATAAGTAAATACTTCTATTTCTTTGCAAGATATAGTTTTTCTTAAGTTTTCAATTATAGAGTTTAGAAAACTTTTACTATCATATTCTATTCTATCCTTATCTAAATATCCTAAAAGATTATTTTCTAATTTTAATTGTATATTTTTATCTAAACTTATATCTTCTGCTATACCACCTAAAATATATTTTTTATTATTATCTCTTTCTAATTTAAATTTACTAACTTTGTACCATACGTCTTCTCCATCTATGTTTGTATGTTCTTCATTATATATATGACTATTTTTCTCTATTAAAATTTTATCTGTTTCAACACAATTTTTAGCCATATCATAATCTCTAATTTCAAAGTCAGTTTTCCCAATTATATTTTCTTTAGGTAAACCTATATTTTCAGCACCTAATTTATTTATGTAAATATGTTTTCCTTCTGAATCCTTTAACCATATTTGATAAGGAAGTTTATCTAATATATCCTCCAAATCTTCTATAGTGTACTCTATATGCTTATCATATTTATTTTTCACGATTTATTTTCACTCCCTAGTTAAATAAACTTTATAATATTGAAACCGTACAGATAATTCTGTACGGTTTTATTAAATTTAGAGTAATGAAGTCATATATTACTTCTTTTTTCTTCTGTAAACTAATAATCCACCTAAAGCTGTAATAGCTGCTCCAATACCCAATACACCAATAGCATTTCTTCCACCAGTTTTAGGTAAGCCTTCTTTGTCCTTATTAGCTTCTGTATTAGGCTTTCCTTGTGTTTCTGATGATTCCGATTTTTCTGGCACCTTTGTTTCTTCTTGCACTTCCGGAACCTCTGGTACTTCTGGAACCTCCGGTACTTCTATTGTAGATTCATATAAGTCATTTAATACCTTAACTACTTCTAAGTTTGACTTTGGTATTTTTATTTCTATATAAGTTGTTTCTCCTGTTTTACTAAATAAAGCTCTTAGAATTGATACCTTTTCTTCTAACTTTATTTTAAATATAACATTATTATCATCTTCTTGTGGTTCTTCAACAAACTCA
>NZ_JAPFDR010000062.1 GCF_026168755.1 Clostridium sp.
ATCAAGGAAATATTGATTTAGATTTAATCAGCAAAGGTGAAGATTATAGAAAACTATCTAAAAGTTATATTATTTTTATATGTACTTTTGACTTATTTAAAGCGGGAAGACATAAATATACATTTGAAACTGTATGTATTGAAGATAATAGTATAAAACTAAAAGATGATACAAATAAAATTATATTAAATACTAAAGGGATTATGAAAGATTTAAGTGATGAACTTATTGGGTTTTTAGAGTACGTGGAACATTCAGATGATAAAACAGCTGAAAAAACTAAAGGAACTTTAGTTAAAAATATTCATAGAAGAGTAATTGAAGTTAAGAATAATCCTAATGTGGAGGTGGAGTTTATGACACTTTTAGAGCGTGATAGAGAAAAGTTAGAAGAAGGTAGAATGGAAGAAAAAATAAATCTAGCTAGAGAAATGCTTAAAGATAATGAATCTATTGAAAAAATAATGAAATATACTAAACTTAGTAAAGAAGAAATTCTTAAAATAGAAATATAATATAAGTTATAATATCATCAATGAGATTTGATGAACCATTGTATTAAATGGTTCGTATTTAGGAGGGATAATATGAGAAAATGTTTGAGATGTGATGAAATTATGATTGAAGATTATAAGCTTAAAACTGAAAACCTTACCGCCGTAGCATCAGTAGTATTAGGTAAGGATGGCAGTATTTTTTCATCAAATACCATAGGGAAGATAAAGGCTGCTGTGTGTCCAAAGTGTGGTGAAATTTCAATATTCTTTGATAAATTAGATAAAATAAAGTAGTGAATTATTAAACTATGACGAACTAAAATTCAATTGATGATGACTTTTGTTACCTTGATTAATATTTTACAAAGATATATAATTTAATATGAAACAATTAAGATTAAAACCGTTGAATGAGAGTAGTAAGCATAAGAAAGAGAATTCCAGAGAGCTATTGTTGGTGTGAATATAGCATTTGATTCTATGTTGAATGGACTCACGAGGGCAACCCGAAAGTTTTGCAAGTAGGCGTTGACGGAAATCCTAACCGTTATTATGGAAGCATATGTTAGTATGTGAAATTTATTATTTTGGGTGGCTAAATAGAATTATACGCTTCTATCCTGTTTTGGGATAGAAGTTTTTTATTTTAAGGAGATGATTTTATGGAAGATGGTTGGTGGAATTTATTTTGAAATGTTATTTAAAGGGAGGAATTTAAAATGAAAAGAATTTTAACTGGAGATAGAACAACTGGAAAGCTACATTTAGGGCATTATGTAGGTAGTCTCCAAAATAGAGTAAAATTGCAGGAGGATTATGAGACCTTTATTATATTGGCAGATGTTCAGGCTTTAACAACACATTTTCAACATCCAGAGTTAATAAATAAAAGTATTTATGATGCTGCAATAGATAATTTATCAGTAGGATTAGACCCAAATAAGATAACTATGTTCTTACAGTCTAAAATCAGTGCTATTGCAGAACTAACTGTATTTTATTCAATGCTTGTTTCAGTTAATTCATTAAGACACAATCCAACTATAAAGACTGAAGCAAAACAGTATGGATATGATGATTTAAGCTACGGATTTTTAGGATATCCTGTTAGTCAAACTGCGGATATGACTTTTTGCAATGCTGATTTAGTACCAGTTGGAGAAGACCAAATTCCCCATATAGAGCAAGGAAGAAAAATTGTAAGACGTTTTAATAATTTATATTGCAATGGAAAGAGTATTATTAAGGAGCCACAAGTATTAATAAGTAATACACCTCGACTTGTTGGGTTAGATGGAAATTCTAAAATGGGTAAAAGTCTTGGCAATGCAATATATTTATCTGATACTGTGGAAGATGTTAAAATAAAAATAAAATCAGCACTTACTGATAAAAATAGGATAAGCATAAAAGAGAAAGGGAATCCAGATATATGTACAGTGAGTAAATATCATAAAGCATTCAATGAAAGTGAATATGAAAATATTTGTGAAATGTGCAGAAATGCAAATATTGGTTGTGTAGCTTGTAAAAATATTTTATCAGAAAAAATAAATATTCTTCTTGAACCATTTAGAGAAAAGCGAACCTATTATGAAGAACATAAGAAAGAGGTCCGTGACATCATATTTGAAGGTAGTAAAAAGGCAAATATTATTGGTAATGAAACAGTAGAAAATGTTAAAAAAGCTATGAATATATATATTGAATAATATTTTCATTTAAAGTGAATAATGAACAATATTGTCATATATATTCAGTAGAAACGATTAACTATAAGGTGCAAGGCTATAAGTAGTTATGTGAAAAAAGAAAAAATGAAATATTAATTTGGAAGGAACATTGAAATTGAGACGTAGAATTTAATAATTGATGTAGTAAAGTTGGCGTAAAGAAGTTTTTACTGTTTGAGCTAACAGCGAGTTTAAAAACTTTATCCAACTTTACGGAATTAATTATATAAATTCTAGGTGAAAATTTCGCAGTTACTGGAAAATAAATATTTCATTTTTTCGATTCCACGTAAAGAACAATTTAGTTAATGTATTTGTTTAGGAAGGTTTCTATGGTTTCCCAATATAGTTTAGGATTAACGTAACTAGCTCTAGCATGAGCTGCACCAGGAATAATTAATTTTTCCTTTTCAACTGGTGAAGCATTATAAAGTTTATCAAGCATAAAGAAAGGTACAAATCCATCTTTATCACCATGAATAAAAAGTGTTGGTGTTGTTGATTTTTTTAGTTGTTTAATAGGAGATGCTTCACTAATAAAATATCCAGCTCGCAACTTACAAATAATACTTGCAGCATGCATTAGTGGGAATGCTGGTATTTTAAATAATGCTTTTAATTGATAAGTAAATTGATTCCAAGTAGATGTGTATCCACAATCCTCTATTATTGCCTTAACATTTATAGGTAGATTCTCACCAGAAGCGCTCATAACAGTTGCAGCACCCATAGAAACACCAAAAAGAACAATTTGAGCCCCTTTATAAGTATTAGCAATATACTTTGCTAAATCAAGAATATCAAGTCTTTCATGCCATCCCATTCCTATGTAAGATCCTTGACTTTTTCCATGACCTCTTAAATCCGGAATTATAATATTATAGCCCATCCCATAAAATTTTTGAGCATATGAAGCCATATACGTGCCTTGAGAAGTATAACCATGAACTGCAATAACCCATTTATTAGAATTATTTTTATTTTTTATTATGTAGTTATGTAATTTTAAATTGTCTTCAGATTTAAGAAATAAATCTTCATAGTTACTATATTTAATAAACCATGCTCTACTATCAATACTGGAAACCCCACTAGTTTCATTTTGTTTTGTTTCTTCGTCAGTATTGTTTTTAAATATCAAATCCTTTGGATATTTTGGGTTTATACCTAAGTTATACAAATAATTTCCAACATAGAAAATTACTATTATTAAAGATATAAATATAATACATAATAAAATTATTATGATTTCTTTCATTAACTCACCTCTAAAATGGAATTTTTATATTAATTATATCACTAAATAAGGACAGGTATATGTTAAAAAATATTTAAAAGTAAATAGTTTTGATATTTAAATAATGATTAATCTAAAATTAAAAGGTTAAAATTATCAATAGGATTTAACTTTACTTTTTATAGATAAAGAATTATAAATGATGTACAATATTATGGGACAATGAAATATACTGTTAAAAGTGAGTAATAAAAATCAATTTAAGATAAGGAGATTTTAGATGTTATTAAGTGAAATATTAAGAAATTCAAATCTAGATTATACTGCTACAAATGAAATAGATTATACAAAAATAGATGTTATAGATATTACAAGGGATACAAGACAAGTAATAGAAGGAAGCCTTTTTATTGCTGTTATAGGATTAAAAGTAGATGGACATGATTTAATAAATGATGCTATAGAAAAAGGAGCAAAAGTAATTGTTCATAGTAAAGATATAAGTGAGATTAAAGAAGGAGTTGCTTACATAAGAGTAAGTGATACAAGAGAATGTATGGCTATTATTGCAAAGACGTTCTTTAATATACAAGATAGTGATTTAATCTTCTTAGGGGTAACAGGAACTAACGGAAAGACTACATCAACATATATGATGAAACATATATTAGAGCATGCAGGAAATAAGGTTGGACTTATAGGTACTATAGCAAATTATATTGGAGATAAGATGATTCCAACATCTATGACAACTCCAGAAGCTATAGAATTATTTAGGCTTATTAAAGATATGAGAGAAGCTGGATGTAAATACTGCTTAATGGAAGTATCATCTCATGCATCTGCAATGGGAAGAGTAGAAGGGTTAAACTTTAGTAGAGGAATGTTTACAAACTTAACTCAAGATCATATGGATTATCATAAGACATTTGAGAATTATTATAATGCAAAATTTAAGTTTATAAAGGGTGCTAAATCTACTGTTATAAATTGTGATGATCAATATGGAAAGAAAATGTTAGATACATTACATGAGAACAGTAAATATGATGAAGTAGTTACTTCTTATGGAGTGGATAATGGATTTGTTAGAGCTAAAAATTTAGATTTACAAGCTAATGGTTCAACTTTTGATTTATATATTGGTGAAGAATTTAAAGGTAGAGTTAAGCTTCATATAGCAGGACTTTATAATATTTATAATGCTTTAGGTGTTATAGGAATGTTGGTAGTAGGTGGATATGTGGCTGTAGAAGAGGTTATAGAGGCATTTGACACTATGAAAGCAGTTGCTGGAAGATGTGAAAGAGTTTATCACGATAAGATGGAATGTACTGTTGTAGTTGACTATGCTCATACTCCAGATGCACTTGAAAATATTTTAAAGACAATGAAAGAAGTTACTAAAGGTAAAATTATAACTGTGTTTGGTTGTGGTGGAGATAGAGATAAGACTAAGAGACCGATAATGGGAAGCGTAGCAGCTAAATATAGTGATATAACAATAGTAACTTCAGACAATCCAAGAACTGAAGATCCGAGAGCTATAATTGATGATATTATAGTTGGAATTACTGATAGCCATACTGTAATTGAAGATAGAAAAGATGCAATAGAATATGCATGTAAAATTGCTAGTAAAGATGATATAGTTGTTATTGCAGGAAAAGGTCATGAAGATTATCAAATAATTGGTACAACTAAACATCATTTTAGTGATAAAGAAACAGTTATAAATTATTTTAATAGCATTTAATTAAATAATTATTTTTAAAATAGGTATACTTAAAGGTATATCTATTTTTTTATGAAAATTTTAAAAAAGGAAATGGAAAAATTTTTTAAAAGCATAGGATAAAAATAAAAGCTGATATTTTTTAAAATAACATAAAAAATATACAAAAAATAAAAGAAATGTACAAAGATTATTTTGAAAAATTGCTATTATATAATTGTAAATGTTTTAATCATAAAACAAATTATTAAATTATATATTATTAAAAAATAATGAATTTAAGGTGGGATAATTTATTATGGTAAAAAATAATTTAGCTGAAATCTTAAAAAATAGATTTCAAAAAACAATAGAAGAAGCAACAAACGAAGAAGTATATTTAGCATTATTAGAAATGACAAAGGGATGCATTAAAAATAAAGGGACAAATAAAGGAAGCAAAAAACTATATTATATTTCAGCAGAATTTTTAATTGGTAAATTATTATCAAATAATTTAATAAATTTAGGTCTTTATGATGAAGTTAAAGAAGTATTAGCTGACAATGGAAAAGATTTAACTGAAATAGAAGAAATAGAATTAGAACCTTCACTAGGAAATGGTGGATTAGGAAGATTAGCTGCATGTTTCTTAGACTCAATAGCAACTTTAGGGTTAAATGGAGATGGTGTTGGATTAAACTACCACTATGGATTATTCAAACAAGTATTTAAGAATAATAAACAAACTACTGAAAAGAATCCATGGATAACTTCAGAAGGTTGGTTAAATAAATCTAATATTAAGTTTGATGTATTATTTGGTGGATTTAAAGTAACTTCAACATTATATGATATAGATGTAACAGGATATAATCAAGCATCAAATAAATTAAGATTATTTGATATAGACTCTATAGATGAAACTTTAGTAGAAGATGGAATAAACTTTGATAAAGAAGATATCAAAAAGAATTTAACATTATTCTTATATCCAGATGATAGTGATGAAGCAGGACATTTATTAAGAATATACCAACAATACTTTATGGTAAGTAATGCTGTACAATTAATTCTTTTAGAAGCAGAAGAAAGCGGATATGATTTACACAAGTTACATGAACATGTAGTTGTTCAAATTAATGATACTCACCCTTCAATGGTTATACCAGAATTAATAAGATTATTAGGGGAAAAGGGTATTGAAATGCAAGAAGCTATCGGTATCGTTACCAAAGCTTGTGCATATACTAACCATACAATATTAGCGGAAGCATTAGAAAAGTGGCCAATTGCTTACTTAGAAAAAGTTGTGCCTCAATTAATGCCAATTATTAGAGAATTAGATAACTTAGTTAGAGAAAAATACGAAGATGAAAGAGTTTATATCATAGATAAAGATGATAGAGTTCATATGGCTCATATGGATATTCACTATGGATTTAGTGTAAATGGTGTTGCGGCACTTCACACAGAAATCTTAGAACAAGAAGAATTAAGACCATTCTATGATATATATCCAGAAAAGTTTAACAATAAGACAAATGGTATAACTTTCAGAAGATGGTTAATACACTGTAATAATGAATTAACTAACTATATTACAGAACTTATTGGTGAAGACTTTAAAACTGATGCAACTAAGTTAGAAGATTTAGCTAAGTATGTTGATAATAAAGAAGTATTAGCAAAACTTGGAGAAATTAAAAAGCATAATAAAATTGCATTAAAGAAATATTTAAAAGATACACAAGGTATTGAAATAGATGAAAATTCTATTTTTGATATTCAAATAAAGAGACTTCATGAATATAAGAGACAACAAATGAATGTTTTATATATAATTCATAAATATTTAGATATTAAAGCAGGAAATATTCCAACAACTCCAATTACAATGATATTTGGAGCAAAGGCTGCACCAGCTTATATAATTGCACAAGATATAATCCATACAATTCTTTGCTTACAAGAAATTATAAATAATGATCCAGTTGTTAGCAAACACTTAAAAGTTGTTATGGTTGAAAACTATAATGTAACTAAGGCTTCTAAGTTAATACCAGCTTGTGATGTTTCAGAGCAAATTTCTTTAGCATCTAAAGAAGCTTCAGGAACAGGTAATATGAAGTTTATGTTAAATGGTGCATTAACTTTAGGAACTGAAGACGGAGCTAATGTTGAAATACATGAATTAGTTGGCGATGATAACATCTATATCTTTGGTGAGTCAAGTGAGCAAGTAATTGAACATTATAAGAAGGCTGATTATGTTTCAAGAAAATATTATGAAAAAGAAAACATCAAAGAATTAGTTGATTTTATAGTAAGTGATGAAATGTTAAAGGTTGGAGATGAAGTTAACTTAAATAGACTTCACAATGAATTAATAGTTAAAGACTGGTTCATGACATTACTTGATATTGAAGATTATATTAAAACTAAAAATCAAGTATTTGAAGATTATTCAGATAGAGAAACTTGGAATAGAAAAGTTTTAATAAATATCAGTAAAGCTGGATTCTTCTCATCAGATAGAACAATTGCTCAATACAATGAAGATATCTGGAAGTTAAAATAATAAAAATAGCAAACAATAAAGGAGCTTATCATAAATGAGCTCCTTTATTGTTATTCCAAGATTTAAACTAACATTACTTAAAATAACATGAAATATTAAGTATCTGTTTATTAAACTGCAACATTAAGAATTTCTTCTACATTCTTTTTAGAAGTTGGAATTATTCCACAATTAGGAGTTGAATATGGTAAATAACGAATATTTAAGCTTTTTCTTTCAGCAAATAAAGCTTCATATTTGTTAGAAGGTTTATTTGATTCAATACTTTTAATTAACCCTTGTTCTACAAATTTCCTTTCAGAAATATTGTATAGTAAATAGAAAATATCTTCATCTTTGGCATCACTAATTAATCTTTCTGCATTTAAATTATTTATTTTAAAGTTATACCCATTAAGTAATTTGTGGGTATTAGTCTCTGATTTCGCGTTAGTTCTTAAAATATAATATCTCATAAAAAAAATCTCTCCCCATTTAAGTGTGTATTTTTATAAAATTAACTATTCATTAATTTTAGTAATTTTCTTATTTAATTATAAGTAGTTTGGCCACTCTACACTTATATATAATATCATTTGTGGAAAATAAAGCAAATTAATAAAAGGCTATTTTTGTACAAGTAAATCTGATAAAAATATACATTATATTATTATAAAAGCTAGAATTTTAGAGAGAAATTATATAATTTAGTTTTTAATTTATATTTGAAGAGTATAGACATTTATAAAAATATTTACAATTATAAACTTATAAATTACATATTAGTATATAATTGTAATTAAAGTATTACTATTTTAATGTTTTTTGTGTACAATTAATATAATAATTGTTAAAAAATCATATTAAATTATACGTTAAATAGTTAAAAAATTTGAGGTGAATTTATGAATAATATAGGAACAAAAACTATTGAAACAAATAGATTGATTTTAAGAAAATTTAAAATAGCTGATTCTGAAGATATGTTTAAAAATTGGAGTAGCGATTCTAAAGTAACAAAATATTTATCTTGGAAAGCACATAATAGCATTAAAGATTCAGAAGAAATTATCAATATGTGGATATCAAATTATGATAATAATAATGTTTATAATTGGGTAATTGAGTTAAAAGAAACTAATGAAGCGATAGGAAGTATATCAGTTGTTAAGTTAGAAGAGACGAATAAGTCTTGTGAAATAGGTTATTGTATAGGAAGCGAATATTGGAGCAAAGGGATAACAACAGAGGCTTTACAAAACATAATAGATTATTTATTTAGAGAAGTCGGTGTAAATAGAATTTGTGCAAAGCACGATATCGAAAATATGGCTTCAGGAGAAGTAATGAAAAAATGTAAAATGACTTATGAAGGTACATTGAGAGAGGTTCAATTTAGAGATGATAGATTTTGTAGTTTATCATTTTATTCAATTTTAAAAAGTGAGTGGATAAAAAATATATAATAGCAAGGGTATTTTTATCAAAGAAAAAATTAATTTAATAATGGGGAGGGTAAAAATGGATATTAATAACTTAACTATAATTATAGCATTTATAAATTTATTGATTTTTATTGTTATTCCAATTGGCATAGTTGTATTTATAGTGAAAATAGTGAAGAGTCAGAAAAGAATGAAATCAGATATAGAATTATTAAATAGACGATTGAGTAAATTAGAAAATAAATAATTTTGTGTTTAATAAATAACTTAAAACTATTGTTAGTGTTAAAAGGGAATAAATAGAAAATATGATAATGTTTTATTATATATTCCTCTATATTTATTATTATTAATTTTAATTTATACGAGTTAGTTTATTGTTAAACAATGGGATTAAAATAATTTTAATGGGGGTAATTTATGGATTTTTTATATTTGGGAGGTATAGGGATTATTTTTTGTGTAGTCCAATTTTTGATTTTAAGTAAAGTAAAAAAGTATTAGATTAAGTGGATACCTATGAGAATTACCATTGCTGGTTTTTTATTTTGCTTTGTGTTATATCTTAATCTTTTTTGGACAAACTCTCCAAGTGTAATTGCTGAAAATCAACTATTGGCATTAGTTCTTATAATACCAGTAAGTTTTTCGTTCATTGGTTGTTTGTTAGTTTGCATTATTTATAAGTTATGCAATAGATTTTAATATATTATGAGCAATAAATAGGAATTTATACGGAGGATATAATGAATATTAGGAAAGCAAAAACAAATGATTTATAAAGAATAGCCGAAATATATGTTTTTAATAATAGAGTGAATTATTTTCCAATTTTTAAAGATGAGAAGTTTTCATTTGGAGAATTGCAAGTAGTTACTATGTCTGATAATTATTTTGGAAAAGATAAAATATTAAAAAATATATTAGTTTATGATGATGGTTTAATAAAAGGGTTCATTCAAATGAATGGGAGTGAGATTTGTAAAATATATGTAGATACTTTTTTTCAAGGTGAAGGAATTGGAAAAGAACTGATAGAATATGCAATCAATGAGTATCACGCTAATAATCTTTGGGCATTAGAAAAAAATGAAAGAGCAATTTGTTTTTATAAAAAACATGGATTTAATTTAACTGGTCAAAAGAAATTTTAAGAAGATACTGTTGAGTATTTAGTTCAAATAACTAGATAAATTTGAAAGAGAGATGATATTATGGATGTTTGGGAAAAGTTATATTTAAAAGCGAAGGAGCAATATAACCCTGAAGAAGTATCACCATTTGTGTATGCACATCATGTTGTTTGTGCCTTAGAAAGTGAGAATGGTGAAATTTTTACTGGATTTTGTATTGAAAGTTGTGGTGGAGTGATGAATTTATGTGCAGAAAGGGTCGCCACATTAAATATGTATATAAATAGTGGACAAACTGTTGTTAAGAGGTTAATAGCATTTAGAGATAAAGCACCCTTTGGAGAAGGAAGTGGTATGCCTTGTGGTGCTTGTCGAGAGTTTTTAATGCAGTTAAATATCAAAAATAAGGATATGGAAATTATGGTTGATTACGAAAAAAGAGAAACAATTACCTTAGAAAAACTTCTACCAGATTGGTGGGGAATGTATCGCTATAAGAATAGTGAACTTAATCAATAAACTCCAACTTAGAGATTAGATGAAGCAGAATGAAATTGTTATTTTATTGTTGAGAGTTGTAATGATACTAAAATATTTTGATGAAATAATGGAGGAGTACATAAATGGTTTTATTAGTCGTTGATACACAAAAATTATTAGTAAATAGTAAATTATATAATTTTGAAAATTTTGTTACAAATATTAAGGAATTAATTGATACATCAAGAAAAAATAACATAGAAGTATTATATGTAATACATGATGATGGTGTAGAAAGTGATTTAACAAAAGGAAAAGATGGATTTGAAGTTTATGAAGAATTTAAGCCTATGGAACAAGAGAAAGTATTTATAAAAAATGTAAATAGTTCATTTAGAGGAACTGGTTTGTTGGAATATTTAAGAGAAAAGGGGGAAGAGGATATAATTGTTGTTGGACTTCAAACTGATAAATGTATTGATGCTACAATAAAGTGTGGTTTTGAACATGGGTTTAATATGATTGTACCAAGTTATGCTAACTCAACTGTTGATAATGACTTCTTTAGAGGAGAGCAAAGTTATAAATATTATAATGAATTTATGTGGAAGGATAGATATGCTAAATGTATCGCTATTAGTGAAGTAATTAATATGTTGAAACGTTAAATTTAAAATTTATCAATGAGATTTGATGAATTATTGTATTATATGACGAGAGAATTTAATATAGGTTTTGTTTAAATTGGGGGGGATGTGATGAATCAAATTAATTTTAAATCACGAGTGAAGGTAATGGCTTTAGTGTCTTTTATAGGAAGTATATTTTTAATTGGATTAATAATAGGAATTGCAACAAAACATTTAAATATGATAATAGTTAGCTTTAGTGGATATATAGGAATTAGAATTTTAGAAAATATTATTTGGAGATGCCCTAAATGTAAAGCAAAATTGCCAAAGGGAAAGTACACTAATACTATAAATAAATGCTCATATTGTAATTATGAATTAATCTAATGGGCGTTAATTAAAGTGAAGAATAATATTAATCTATTGTGAGCGATAAATTTAGAATTTGAAGGGATAAATATAGATGAAAAAAGGAAGAATTATTATAATTACAGGTTCGCCGGGAACGGGTAAAAGCACAACATCAGCTATTATTGCAAAAGAATCCAGTATGGAAAAGTCTGTTCATATGCATACAGATGATTTTTATCATTATCTTAGTAAGGGAGCCATTCCACCCTACTTACCAGAATCGAATGAGCAAAACTTGATTGTGATTGAGGCATTTATAGAAGCGGCAAAGCGATATGTTCGTGGTGGATATGATGTAATTGTAGATGGTATTATCGGTCCGTGGTTTTTAAAACCGTGGTTAAATGTCGTCCACGATGCTTATGAAGTACATTATATCATTTTGAGAGCAAGCAAAGAAGAAACTATGCAACGAGCAATTACCCGTTCAAAATTAGATATAGAAACAAATATTGAATTAGTGGAAACAATGTGGGAACAGTTTAAAAATCTCGGAGGTTATGAATCCAACGTGATAGATACTACAAATTATTCAATTAAAGATACTGTTTTAGCAATTAAAGAAAGTATTATGAATAAAGCCAAGTTGCTCCATTGACTTTTAAGAACATCATAAGTCCCAGTTTGTATACATAGTTAAAAAACCTCACTTATTACTGATACGGAGAACGTACCTATTAAGAACCAAAATTATTAGAAAAATATTAATAATTAGTATTTAATTCTAAAAGAACTTTTAATCATGTAAAAGATATCTATAGTTTAAGTAATTAAAATCAAGTTACTATTAAATAAATTTTCAGTTAATGTTATAATAAAGTAAATATATGATAACAATTTAACTAAAGATGAGAAGTACGAGGTAATTATATATGAGAAAAGTTAAGCCTTTGAATGATTTTATATTTA
>NZ_JAPFDR010000079.1 GCF_026168755.1 Clostridium sp.
ATCAAGTGGAAGAGAAAATATTAATGATATTACCGGAAGGAATATTGTAATTAAGTTTTAGAATTTAATTGTTTTTGGAAGAAAAAGAGCGTTAAGAAGCTGAGGGAATGAAATGACTTTCGAAGCTTTAGCTCTTTTTCTTGAAAAAACAATATAAATTCTTAACGCAAATTACACAATTCTTGGAGGTTATATCATTAATTTTTCGTCTCCACGTGACGAACAATATTATTCAACTATGAAAAAAAGTAGCCAAAGGCTACTTTTTAGTTTGCATCAAATATCATTTCAAATTCTTTACCATCAATCTTTTCTTTATCTAATAATTCCTTAGCTACTGCATGAAGCTTATTTATATTAGTCTTTAAAAGATCCTCAGCTCTATCGTACGCTACTTCAATAAACTTTTTAACTTCTTTATCTATTTCAGCACCAATTTCTTCACTAAAGTTTCTTCCTCTACCAAGATCTCTTCCTAAAAATACTTCATTATTATCAGCCCCATATGAAATAGTTCCTATTTTATCACTCATTCCATATTCCATAACCATAGCTCTAGCAATTGAACTAGCTCTATCTATATCATTTTTAGCTCCAGTACTTATATCACCTAAAATTAATTTTTCAGCAACTCTTCCACCTAGAAGTCCTACCATTTCATCTTGTAGTTTTTCTTTAGATGTATAAGCTCTATCTTCATTAGGTAAGTGCATTGTGTATCCACCTGCCATACCTCTTGGTATAATGCTTATTTCATGAACAGGATCTGAATGTTTTAAACACTTCATTACCACTGCATGACCTGCTTCATGATAAGCAGTAAGCTTTCTATCATGTTCACTAATAGCTCTACTTTTCTTTTCTGGACCAGCAATAACTCTAGTTATTGCTTCTTCAAATTCTTCCATTCCTATAGCTTTTTTATTTTTTCTAACAGCTAAAAGTGCAGCTTCATTAGCTAAATTTTCTAAATCAGCTCCGCTAAATCCCGGAGTTCTCTTAGCTAAAACTTCTAAACTTATATCAACCTCTAAAGGTTTCTTTTGGGTATGAACGTGTAATACAGCTTCTCTTCCCTTTCTATCAGGTCTTTGAACAACTATTTGTCTGTCAAATCTACCTGGTCTTAATAACGCAGGATCCAGTATATCTGGTCTATTTGTAGCAGCTATCATTATTATCCCTTCATTTGCTCCAAACCCATCCATTTCAACTAATAATTGATTAAGTGTTTGTTCTCTTTCATCATGACCTCCACCAAGGCCAGCTCCTCTTTGTCTACCTACCGCATCAATTTCATCTATAAATATCAATGCAGGTGAATTTTTCTTTGCTTGCTCAAATAAATCTCTAACTCTTGATGCACCAACCCCAACAAACATCTCAACAAAGTCTGAACCTGATATACTAAAAAATGGAACTCCAGCTTCTCCAGCAATAGCTTTTGCAAGTAAAGTCTTACCTGTTCCTGGGGGACCTACTAATAAAACACCTTTTGGTATTCTAGCGCCCATCTCAGTATATCTAGATGGTGCCTTCAAGAAATCAACAATTTCTTCTAATTCTGCTTTTTCTTCATCTGCTCCAGCAACATCATCAAAAGTTACTCTTTTTGCATCTGGAGACATCATCTTTGCCCTGCTTTTTCCAAAATTCATTACACCTTTTCCACTGCTACCACTTTGTGATTGTTGCGTAAAAAAGAAAATAAATACTAAAAATAATATTATTATTAAAGCACTTGGTATTATGCTAATCCATATACTGTTATTAGATGGTGCAACATATTCTATATTAATATCATTTTTTGTGTATTGGCTATTTAGCATTTCCACCATAGAATCTGGTGCATATACTGTAAAGTTTTTCTTATCTCTTGTTTGCCCAGTTATAAGCATCTTATCAGGGTCTACTTTTATTTTTTCAATTTCATTATTTATCCACTTTTGTTGGAAATCACTAAATACTATTCTATCAGGGCTACTTTCTCCCCTTAAAAGAAATGATGCAGCAAAAAATAATAATATTATAGCTATTATCCAAACAGTAGCACTTGAATATTTCTTCATTCAAGGCCCCCCTTTCTTTGTATATTTTATTTTTTAATATTAATTTAAATTATTTTTCATAAACTTCTCTTTTTAATATTCCTACAAAAGGTAAGTTTCTATACTTCTCAGCATAATCAAGTCCATATCCAACTAAAAATTCATCTGGAGCTTCAAATCCAATATACTTACAATCTATATCCACCTTTCTTCTAGATGGTTTAGTTAGCAATGATACTATTTCAACTGAATTAGCCTTTCTAGTCTTTAGGTAATTTAATAAGTAATCTAATGTAACTCCACTATCAACTATATCTTCTACTATAATAATATCTTTACCAGAAATTTCATGATCTAAATCTTTAAGTATTCTGACTATCCCAGTAGTCTCTGAAGAATTTCCATAACTTGATACTGCCATAAAGTCAATTTCGCAAGGTATTGTTATATTTTTAATTAATTCTGCTGCAAATATTACAGAACCCTTTAACACTCCTACAACTAATAAATCTTTTCCTTTATAGTCATTACTAATTCTTCCTGCTAATTCCTTTATTTTAGCATTAATAACTTCTTCACTAAATAATATTTCTTTTACGTCTTGTAACATTTTCTTATTCCTTTCTATCCATGGTTATTTTTAATATTTTTTTTGTATCTTTTGTAACTTTAAATAGTTGAGATGTCTTATATCCCACAATCCACGAGATTTTATCATCAAAACATAAAATAGGAATACTATTTCTATCTTCTCTTGGTATTTTTAAATCAATAAAAATATCCTTAAGCTTTTTGCTTCCATTCATACCTAAAGGTACAATTTTATCCCCATCTTTTCTATATCTGATTACAACCTCTTTTTCTATATTATCATAATCAAATAACTTTATTAAGCTATTTTTAGAAAATTCTACCTTGTTACTGTTTTCAATAATTTCAAAGCTCATCGTATAATTATCAAAAGTAATTTTTTTACAAATCTCACTTTTATTTATTCTAATTTCACGATCATCACATAACTCCTGCTTATGTTTCTCTTCCTTAATAAAAATAATATCACCATATAAATTTTCACATATTATTTTATTAGTTAGATTTAACCTTTTTCCTGTATCCTTATTAGCTAAATTAACAATTTCATATATATGCTTCATTTCAAAATTTTGATGTGAATTAGAAACTTCCTTAAATGCCCTTATTATAACTCTAGTTATAATTGAATCCATTTCTTTTTTAAATAGTTCGTGTGATATTTTTAATTTTCCATCCAAATTTTCACAATATATATTGTAACATTTTTGGGAATATTCTTCTATAAATTCATTATCTTTTTGTAACAATATTGTCATTCTATTAAGGGTATCAACTATATCCTTATTAAAATGTTCCTTCATATATGGTAATATATCTAATCTTATTTTATTTCTACTATAAATTCTTTCATAATTACTAGCATCTATTCTAGGGTTAAGTCTTTTTTCTTCACAATACCTCTCAATTTCTTGTCTATTTAAGCATAATATAGGTCTAATAATTCCATCTTCTCTTTTCGCTTTTATTCCTGTTAAGCCTTCTAATCCTGTTCCTCTCATAACTCTCATCAATATAGTTTCAGCTTGATCATTTGCATTATGTGCTACTGCAATCTTATTATATCCATATTTAGTCCTTACCTCTTCAAACGCTTTATATCTTTCATTTCTTCCTGCCACTTCTAAGGATACATTTTCAGATTTTGCAACATATTCTATATTTATTCTTTTTACATAATGATTTATTCCTAATTCATCACATAACTTAATTATATATTTTTCATCATCATCAGCTTCTTCACCTCTTAACATATGATTTATATGAATGGCACCTAAAGTTAAATTAAATTTATCCTTTAATTCATATAATATATGTAATAAGCAAACAGAATCAGGTCCACCAGATAATGCAACTAATATATTATCATCTTGTTGTATAAGTCCATTTTCTTTTATATAATCTATTACTTTATCTAACACTTATCTTCTCCTATTGTTTTAATATAACTCTATAATACATTTACACTTTTTTAATGTAAATATGATATGTACTAAATTTACGATTAAATAAATTTTAAAAATATCAATAAAAGTGCTCCAAATGGAGCACCTTTATAAAATGTTTCCTTACTAATACTACTTATATATTTTATTCAAATATATATTACTTCTTTTTAACAAGCATAAAGTTTTGAAACAACTACAGTCATATCATCAAGCACTTTTCCATCACATTTTTTCTTTGCTAAATCTAAAATTTCTCTAGAAATTAGCTCAGGATTATTTTGTTCTCCTTTTAAATAATCTACTATCCAAGAATAATCTCCAATATTTCCTTTGTCTACATCTATAACCCCATCACTTATTGTAACTATTATATCACCCTGTTTTACCTTTTTCTTAATAGGAGTAATATTTATATCATCTAATATTCCAAAAGGCAAAGATGAACTATTAATAACTTCAACTTCAGCTCCCTTCTTAATAAAACTCATACTTGCTCCAACCTTAGTAAATTTTATTTCACCAGTATATAAATCTATAGAGTTCATATCTAAAGTAGTGAATTTTTCATCTTCACTAAACTTCATTCCCATTATGGAATTTACAGCATTAAGCATAGTTGCCTCACTAAATCCACCTTCCATAAATTTTTCTATTAACTCTATTGCAGCTTCACTTTCTAAACCTGCCTCAGGCCCTGATCCCATACCATCACTAACTATAGTTACATATTCTCCAACCTTGTTTTGTCCAAAACTATAACTATCTCCTGAGTATTTTTCCCCATCTTTAACATTAAATGATACATAGGATGATACATTATATTTGTAAGCTTCTTCTATAGTAACTGAACATTCATTAGTTTCAGGATCAATCTTACATCCATCTTCAGCTATACTTAAAGGTGTTCTTACTAGTTCACTAATAACAGGAATAATTGACTTTCTACAATAATTTTCTCCATCATAACTATCTATTTTTATTTTTATTTTTAAGCGCCCTTTTCTATCTGTATATGAATAAATATTATTATATCTTATCTTATTTTTCACTAATGTCTTTCTTAATAACTTATCTATATCTAAACAACTATTTACATTGTTATTAAAATCTCCAAGTATACTTGCAACCGTAGTAGACATATTATTTATTTGGTTTGCAACTACACTTCTTCCCTCTATGAGCCTAGATTTTAATGCTTCATTTACAGTATATGTTGAAAATAATTCTTCAGCACTCTTTAATAGCGTACTTCTTTTTACACATTTTAAATTTAAATCTTTAGGTAAATATATTTTTTTACTTTCGCAACTTAACATAAGTTCTCCAAAGTCTGAAAAAGTGCTATGAAGTTCCCTTCCCCAACACTTATTATTCATCTCACATTCTTGACATACTCTATCAGCTAAACTTTCAATCATTGCTGTTCCCTTATTTTTCATAAGTAATTTTTCATTTCCAGATAAACTCTCAATAGATGTTGCTACCGCATTTAAAGATCCTCTTAAAGCTTCTAATCTATCTACAAATTCTAGCTTTATTCCTTCAACTTGCGCATCGCTTATTATCTTACTTTTTTCTTCATTATTAAGTTCTCTTAATATTTCTTTAATAGTCTTTTCAGGAATTAACATCATAATAATCGCTGCTACAACAACTTCTATAACTGATTGAATTGTTATATCTCCAGTGTAAGTTAATATCATAAATAATGATACTAAATAAGCTAAAACAGAAAATATTTTTCCTGTTTCCTTAAATACACCAACAATTAGCCCACATATACCATACACTGTAGTTGCAACTAATAAATCATTATTAGCAATTCCTATTATTATTCCCATTGTTACTCCTAATATTGCACCAGAGTTGCTTCCAGCCGCATAAGCTGTTGTAATAACCATAGCTAATGCTATTATAGTTCTTATTTCAACTCCAAATATAACAAAGTTACCTATTCCAGCTATAACTAAACAGCTTAATATAGCTATACTAATTAATTCTTCTGTAGAATAGAAATAATTAGTGTTTATTTCCTTCATACACCCAATTGCATAATTAATCATATAAAATACAGGTATTATAACTATCGCTTTTGATAAAGAAAAAACTAAATTTATCTCAAAACCTTGTTCTCCAATTAATAATCCCACAACTACCGATATTATAATAATAGCTGAAAATGCTATTCTATTCTTAAATTCCTTATTTAATGAATTACAAATAACTTTACATAATAATATTGCTGTTGCTAAAGAAATATAAAGTATAATATCTATATTTTTACTTGCTCCAGTTAAGTAACCAATTAAAACTGCTGCAAAAACTAAAAACGTCTTCCTTATATCACTCTTTTTAGTTATCGACAAAAGATATCCTATTCCAAATGGAGCCAAATATAAACCTTCTACAAATCCAAATCCAACTCTACTCAGCATCGCTCCCGAAGCTAAAGCTACTATAATTGTAAATATTCCATTTTCAAAATTTAATTTCTTTTTTTCTTTTACGTTGTCTACCCTTCTATAGCTAGGCACTTCAATACCATAATCCATACTTATCATTCTCCTCACAAAATTCCTAATAAAATGATATCACTTTTATAACTAGAGATATGTCAATTAATGTTTACTACTTTTTTATTTCGTAAGACATTATTCCTTTTTTTACCATTTTATTCTTTGATATTTTCTTATTTTAAACCCTAATCATTCTCTTTAAGTACGAACGTAAGTTTTTTATAGAAGTATTTTAAATAATTACTTTGTACATTTTGTCGTAAAAGAAAAATAATTTTATATATTGCTTTAGTAATAAAATAAAACTTTCTTTAATATATTTATTTTTACATAAAAAATCCAATTCATAGACTATGTGGTTTCTAATACTTATAGAAGTTATCCACAATTCTTTAGTAAATATAATTTTCTAAGAAAAAAAAGAGATACAAATTGCTTTGTATCTCTTTGGTGCTGAAGACCGGAATCGAACCGGTACGGTATCGCTACCGCAGGATTTTAAGTCCTGTGCGTCTGCCTGTTCCGCCACTTCAGCGTATATGGTAGCGGAAATAGGACTTGAACCTACGACACCTCGGGTATGAACCG
>NZ_JAPFDR010000083.1 GCF_026168755.1 Clostridium sp.
TTATTGAGGAAAAGCACGGATACCTAATTATGAAAACTATTGAGAATCTTACTAATAATGAAGTTACTATTGGTCCTGCATCACTTTATACAACACTGAAAAAGCTTTTATCAGCAGATTTAGTGGAGTTAAGTTCTGACATAGATGAAAATAAAAAGGTATATAAAATAACAAATAAAGGACGAGAGATGCTCATAAAAGAGGTTGAGCGTAAGAAACAGATGATTAAATTTGCTGAAAATTTTTTGAATTAGAAAAGGGGGATATTTATGAAAAGGAAATATGTAATGATTAGAGGCCTTGCATTTAGTGAAGAAGATGATATGGAAAAACTAAAAAATTATGCAAGTCAAGGTTGGATATTAGAAGACATAGTATGGGGATTTTTCTACAAACTAAGAAAAGATAAGCCTCAAAATATAGTATATAACCTAGATTACCAAACAGAGGCAAATGAAGAATATTTCACTATGTTTAAAGAGGCAGGATGGAAACTTGTTGTTTCTATAGAAAATTATATGCATATTTTTTCAGCACAAGTTGGAGCTAAACCAATTTATAGTGATTGTGAATCAGAAATAGATAAATATACAAGTATAAGAAATACAACAAGAAAAGGAACTCTATATTCTTTAATAATAGCTATAGCATTAATGGTGTTACTAGTTGTTTCCTTAATGGTTATTAAACCTATATTTCTGATTATCCTTGGATTGTTAATAATTGATATATTTATATTTGTATTTAATTTTATGCCTTATTTAGCATATAATTCAAGAATCAAGCAAATAAAAAAGTATGGTAAATGTAATAGTAAAGCAATAGATAATAAAATTTCATGTAAATTATATGCAATTGTAGGCGTTCTATGGTTAGCTATAGGAATATGGCATTTAATTGGAAAACTATATTTTTCTGCAGTATTTTTTATAATTTTTGGTGCTTTTTTTATTTTTTCAAGTTCATCTTACTTTAAGAAATATAAAAAGTCTTTATAAATTATATACAAATTAAAGAATATCAAGATAGTATAACAATACGAAGTAACGTCACGTTTGATATTATATAGATAAATAGGAATTTGGGGAGTGAAATAATTGAAATGGATTTGGAACAGACATAAAGAAAAGATAATAACTTTTCTCTTATGTGGATTATTGTTTGTTGGTGTATTATCTATTATTGCCTTATTAGGTGGAGCAATAATGAAAATATTTGGATTTGAATATGAGTCAATAGGAAGTATTATTCTGTTTTTTGTAATTGCAACAATTATTTCTTATCCTTTTAGTCTGATAGCTGAGGCATTGCCTAAAGTATTTCTATATTTGGGGAAAATATCAAAGCAAATGTCTATACTGTTTTATATTATCTTAGATACGGTTGCTACATTTTATGGGCTGCGTGTTGTCGATTATTTTATGCAATCTGTTTCAGCAACAGATATTTCTATTATTATTGTATCTTTGATATTAGCTTTATTTGGAATAAGTGATGTTTATAAAAAAACTAAAGCAACGGATTGACAAATTCCTATTTATCTAGGAGTTTAATATTTTAAAAAGAGAATTTATGTTTATTTTTTATAAAAGTTTGATATAATTCTATTATATAAATAGTAAATAACGGAAATATTATTAAGAATAGGGGATTAATATGAAATTAGCAGAAGCATTAAATTTAAGGGCTGACTTACAAAAAAGAATTGCAAACTTAAAAGAAAGATTGATAAAAAATGCTAAGGTTCAAGAAGGTGATACACCATCAGAAAACCCAAATACTCTTTTAAGTGAACTAAATGATAATATTATTGAGCTTGAAAATATTATAAAATTAATAAATAAAACTAATAGTTCTACATATATAAATAATGAAAGTATTTCAGATATTATAGCTAAAAGGGATGCTTTAGGATTAAAGTTATCTATTTTAAGAAGTTTTATTAGTGAATCTGCTGATAAAATTGAGAGATATTCAAACAAAGAAATAAAAATTTTAAGTACAGTGAATGTAGCTGAAAAACAGAAGGAAATAGATAAACTTTCAAAAGAGTATAGATTAATAGATACTAAATTACAAGGTTTAAATTGGACGACTGATATTATTTCTTAAAAATTCAGCTGGTAATTTGCAAGGGTGAACATAAGATCTACTAATTGAGATGTGAATTAGTGCATTGATTAGCATATACGGAACAATGTGCAAATAATAAAAGCTAAGTTCAGTAATGTTACAAGAGTAAAGTTATAAATTAATGTAATAACCATATGTTGACTTGCAAGTGAGGGTGGGATAGGGCCTAATAGATATTTATCTAAAAAATAACGAGGCAAAAAGATGTGTATCTTGTAGAAGAGTTAAAAAGAATAAAATAGAAGATAATTTTAGATTGTTATAGGTTGTAGTTTAAGCTACAACCTTTTTTGATTATATAAAATAAATAATTAATAAGAGATTAAAAATATAGAAATTTAATTATTATGAGTATAAAATTAATAAAAAGAGATTGATATTAGTTTAAAGTAAGATAAAGGGGGATTATATGTTAAAAAATATTGATAAAAAAACTTTAAGAGAAAAAATAGTAAATGATGATTATATATTAAAAAACGTTGGTAAAAAATTTGTAAGAGAAAAAATAATAAATGATGATTTTTTAGATATCATACATAGAAATATGATGCCAATGAATGAGTTAATGGCTTATTATCGATGTGCAATTATGGAAGTGGAAACAAAGTTTAAGGTATTAAATGAACAGTTTTCATTACAATATGATAGAAATCCAATAGAAGGTATAAAAACTAGATTAAAGTCTCCTGAGGGGATTATAAAAAAATTAAATAAGAAAGATTTACCTTTTACATTGGAATCAATACAAGAAAATATAAGAGATGTTGCTGGTGTAAGAGTAATCTGTTCATTTCCAGAAGACATTTATATGTTAGCTGATTGCTTATTAAACCAAGATGATATTAAGCTAATTGAGAAGAAGGATTATATAAGAAATCCTAAAAAAAGTGGTTATAGAAGTTTACATTTAATTATAGAAGTACCAATTTTCCTAAAGAATGAAAAGAAGGGAATGAAAGTAGAAGTACAACTTAGAACAATAGCAATGGATTTTTGGGCAAGCTTAGAGCATAAATTAAGATATAAGAAAAATATTAATCCAGAAGAAGCTGAAATTATAAGTAAAGAGCTGTTTGAGTGTTCAGAAATTAGTGCAGATCTAGATAAGCGTATGGAAGAAATACGAAATAGAATTGAAAAAAAGTAATATGAATCTGAAAGTACATTTATTGCTATTCACTAAAGAAAAAGGATTCGAAAATGGGCCAACAAGATGTATATCTTGTAGAAGAGTTAAAAAAGAGCAAAATATAAGAGAATTTTAGCGTGTTATAGGTTGTAGTTTAAACTACAACCTTTTTTGATATTTATTTATAAAAGATTAAAAAATTTTAATTTTACTCTCATTCCTTCTTCATGAAACTTATGAATTAATATTATATAATCATATTAAAGATTAATAAAAGGAGAAATTAATATGAATAAATATTTAGATAATATAAGAGAAATAATAAAGAGAAATAAGAAAAAATTAATAAGAAAAATTTCTATATTAATAGCTTCAGTAGCAATAATAGGGGTCGTAGGTGTTATAGCAGTATATAGTATAGCTAAATCTAATATTAATTATACAGTTGATGAAGCGAAAGAAATAGCACTTCAAGCAGTTGAAGGAGAAGTATTAGGTATTAAGAAAAAAATAGAATTAGATACGTTGGGTTTTGAGTATGAATTTAAAATAAAGAATTCAAACAACATGCTTATGGAAGTTACGGTTGATTCGAATTTAGGTGCTATTATAGACTTAGATAACTATTATGATTAAAATTACAATAGGAAGTAAGTTATAAAGGAGTAGACAAAGTGAAGAGCATATTAATTGTTGAGGATGAACCTAATATTTCTGATTTTATAAAGGGAGAATTAGAATATGAGGGATATAATGTTTCTATTAAAGAGGATGGTAGAAAAGGTCTAGAAGAGGCTTTAAGAAATGAATATGATCTTGTAATACTGGATGTTATGCTTCCTTCAATGAATGGATTTGAAATATGTAGAAGGCTAAAAAGAGAAAAGCAGTCTCCAGTA
This sequence comes from Clostridium sp., assembly GCF_026168755.1. Lineage (GTDB taxonomy): Bacteria > Bacillota > Clostridia > Clostridiales > Clostridiaceae > Clostridium. The sequence continues at coordinate 4,162 of NZ_JAPFDR010000083.1, forward strand.
ATAATGCTTAGTGCAAAAGATAGTGTAATGGATAAGGTTAATGGACTACAAATAGGAGCAGATGATTATATAGCTAAACCCTTTGCAATAGAAGAATTGCTTGCACGTATTGAAGTAGTTTTTAGAAGGCAAGATAATTTAAATAATTATATAGTAAAATTTAAGGATATTGTAATTAATAAAAGTTCAAGAATTGTAAAAAGAAATGGAATAGAGATAAGTTTAACTAACAAAGAGTATGAGTTATTAACAATATTAATAGATAATAAGGATAAAGTAGTTACTAGAGAAGAGTTATTGGAAAAAATATGGGGATATGGATATGAACCAGAAACTAATGTTACAGATGTATATATTAGATATTTAAGATCAAAGTTAAATAATGAAAATAAGGAAGAATATATACAGACAATTAGATCTATTGGTTATATTATGAGGAGTTAGTTATGAAAACTAAAAAATTACCTATATTTTTAGAAATTATGAAAAATTCATTTTTTATAATTAGCTTAATTTTAGTTATATATACAATTGGTCAATTAATTACATTTTGGATATTTACAGATGAATATGAAAGAGACTTATTAAAAGGTAGGTATGAAGAGATATCAAGTTTATCTAAGGATATAAATGTAGAAATATCAGAAAGTGGATTTTATGAGTATTTACAACAGTTAACTGATAGTGACGATGAAAGTATAAGAATTTATTCTTTAGATAAAATATATTATGAATCTAAATCAGAAATATGGAATGAGATTAAATTTGATTATGTAAATGAAAAAATTATGACCTACTCCAAATTTTTTGACTTTGATATATATATGGGAATAACAGGACCAATAGATATAGGTGATTCTCAATATATAGTACAAATAGTTAGAGAAAATGATATGTTTCAGGATTTTATTGAAAACTCATTACCGATTTTAATTTTTACATTAATTTTAGGACTAGTTTTAAGTGGAATAGGAGCTATGTATGTATCTAAGAATTTTATAAAGAGACTTAGAAAACTTATAACAACTATGAATGAAATAAAAGAAAAAGGAATTAATAAGAGAGCTGAAATTTCAGAGCTAAATGATGAGGTAGATAAAGTAAATATAGTTTTTAATTCAATGATGGATGAATTAGAGGAGGCATTTAATGAGCAGAGTAGGTTCGTATCAGATGCATCACATGAATTGAAAACGCCTCTAACAGCACTTCATGGACATTTAAGTATGCTGAAAAGATGGGGAAAAAATGATAAGCAGCGTTTGGAAAAATCATTAGATATATGCTTAAAAGAGGTAGAAAGATTAAAGAAGTTAGTGAATGATATGTTACTACTATCTAAAGCAGAAAAAACAGAAGTAAACTTAAGTAAATTAGATGAAATTGATCCTGTAGTAATAGTGGAAGAAGTAGTTGAACATTATAGAGTTTTAAATCCTAATGTAAAATATATAATTAATATTGAAGAAAATATAAAAGTTAAAATTGATCCAAATGATCTAAAACAATTATTAATTATATTTATTGATAATTCAATAAAATATAATAATAAAGATAATATAGAAATTCAAATAATATTAAAAAATGAATTAGGAAAATTAAAATTAGAAGTAAAAGATAATGGAATTGGAATATCAAAGAATGAAGTAAATAATGTTATGAAAAGATTTTATAAGGTTGATAAATCTAGAATAAATAATAATTCCTTTGGAATTGGTTTATCTATTGCAAATAGAATAGCCAATAATTATAATACTAAAATTTATATAGAGAGTGAATTAGATAAATATACAATAATAAGAATTTACTTAACATGATTGGAGGATAAAATGAAAAGATTAAAGTTAGCAACAGTTATAACGATAATTAGCATTAGCTTAATGGGATGTAGCAATTCAGAAGTATTAAATAATAAAACAGTTACTATTGATGAGGCTAAAGAAATAGCACTAAAACATGCAGGAGTAACAAGTGATCAAGTTTCATTTATTAAAGCTGAAATGGATTTAGATAGCGGAATACAAAAATATGATATAGAATTTTATCATGGTTCTAAGGAATATGATTATGAGATTAATTCTGCTAATGGAGAAATAATAAAGTATGATTATGATATAGAATATAATAACAATGTAAATAATACAAATAATACAAA
>NZ_JAPFDR010000077.1 GCF_026168755.1 Clostridium sp.
AACAGGTACTACGTACCCATAATACAAGGACGAGAAAATTTGATACCTATTTAAATGTATCTTTATGAAAAAAAAGAACAGGTACTACGTACCCATAATACAAGGACGAGAAAATTTGATACCTGTTTTTAATTAAAACTTGCAGAATTGAAATATTGAATTAGTTCTTAAAATGCTTTATAATACAAAAAGAACAAGTATTATATTAATCCTTGTTCTTTTAAAAAGTTTCTATCACGGACATACGTTGGTTTTGATATGTCTAGTTGTGAACATATATCTTTTTGTTTAAGACCTTGTGCCAAAAGGTCTTTTATTTTTGCCCTTCTTTCTGCAATTTTATCTTTTTCACTTACTTTCCCATCAGCTCTCAGCTTTTCTTGATATTTGTTTTTTTGATATTCTCTATCTCTCAAATTCTTTCTTCTTTTAAATTCTCTCTTAGAAATTATTGTACTCATATAAGTTTCTTCAAGCTCTGTAATTGCTAAAAGCTCTATAAGAGTTTCATTCTTGTACTTATAATCCTTATCTTTGCTTAAATAAACCTTCTCTGCACTCCTAGTAGCTCTTATAACCTCTGTTTCACTTAATGGATATACAAACTCTCTATTAAGCTCTAAAACGTCCTCTAAAGCCTTTTTAGTGTCCTCTAAGAAATAACATAGATAATATCTATACAAGAATAATATAAGCTCTCTATGCCCTTTTAAATCATACTCTCTTAGTTCACATAGTTTTATTATGTCTTGTATTCTAGCATAATAAAGACTTCTTTCTCTATGAATAAATACCGTCTTACTCGGTCTACCCTTTTTCTTAGCTTTTCTTTCTTCAAGCTCTGGTAGATATTCATTTTGAATTTCTCTTAAATCATAAATATAATCATACTGCTCTATAACTTTAACAGTTGTCTTAGATTTAGAGTTAATACTTCCTGGTACTCTTAATATTCTTGTAGGGTCTAAAGCTTGTCTATCAGCTCCAAACGGCTTTAAAACACTATATAAATATTCTTCTATTGCTTTCCATAAGGGTAATGCCTTACTTGGTACTGAATTTAAAAGCCATATTAAATAAAGTCCTCTGCCACTATCTATGATTAAATTAGGTCTTGGAATACTTTTATTAAAATAATCTGCTTCAAGGTGCATTATTATTTGCTCCTTAGTGAATCCAGTTTTATAAATATCTAAATCTATAAATTGAGCTTTAAGCTCCTTTAGATATTCTAATCTTCTAAAGGTACTATAAAAAGTATTTATGCTAATATATACATTCTCTTGGTTGAAATCTTGCTCCAATAGCTCATTATATCTATAATGCCATTGCTTGTACCCACAATTGATTTCAGCCTTAGTAATCCACCCTTTGCTATCACTATGTAGAATATCTAAGTAATTTATTTGCTCTGAATATTTCTCTTTTATTAATACTTGCCCCATGCTCTCACCTCCCTTGTTATGAATATACACCACTATATTATAATTTCTTATATCTATTAAAATCTATAACTTCTGACTTTTTAGTTTTAATTTCTTTATTCTTATTAAAATTTTTATCTATTTCCTTTGTTTTTTCTTTTTCTCTTTTCTTCTTTAATCTCTCTTTAAAGGCATTTATAGCCTTTTCTAAAATTGCATCATTTAATTCAATGAACTCAAATGTTTGCTTATCTAAATATTCATACTTTCCATTCTCACCTTCTAAGGTACAATATAAGTAATCTTCTAATAGTTCCTCATCTGATTTTTTTCTGTCATAGTATCTTAAATAATAATTTATACTGCCACTTATTTTTACCCATAGCTTTTTTTCATCCATGCTCTCACCCCCTTTGTTTAACTTCTATTTTACTTGATATTAAAATACTATACAATGCAAAATATTCCATCTATTGACAACAAGGTGTAATATATTTACCTATGTGATAAGCTCAACAATATAGATTTTAACAAAAAATTAACCTGTTTTAATTTAAGAAAAAGGGGCAAATGCCCCTTATAGTAAAATTGAAAATAAAGCGTTATATTAGTTATTTATCGAATATAGTATTACCTTTCCATATCCCAATCTCTTACTTTATTAGGCTTATTAACTGGTATGCTCCTAGAATTATCAATATTGCTCCTAGCGTTATTCCCATTTGAATTGCATATTGTTTTACTCTGTCCTTCCAATTCAGTTTGTCTATTCTCTCTACTTGAGCTACCGTTTGACTTAATACTCTCATCATTTCCATGTGATATTTCTTGATATTTTCTACTTCCTTCAAAGTCTTTTCTAACTTCTCTTGATGAAGCTCTTTCAGTTCCTCTGATTTCTTTGTCATCATCTTGAAGGCTTCTTGTGTTTTCTCGCTTAGTTCCTTGTTCTTCTCTTCTCTTATTTTCTCGTTGCTCTTGTATAGCTCTCTCTCTTTCTCGATTAAGTCTATGGTCTTGATTAATCTGTTGTTCAAGACTGTCTGCTCTGCGTTCAAATTCTTTATCAAGGTCTGAAATTCCTTCATATCCGAAATTTGTTCCTCTTTCTCCATCTCTAAAAATTGATTTTTCTTGTCCATTAAACTCATTCTCTAATTCCTCCTTATTGTACTTATCTCCTAAGCTCCTGCCCCTAATTGCTTTACCATGGTCGGGGTGCTTATAACTTATACTGTTTTTTGTTACTCTAGTTTCTATCTCAAAGTTTTTTTCTAAAAACTCCCTAAAGCTTTGTAAATCCTTTGTTCTCTCCCTTGCTATATCTATTATCTGTCTTAACTCATCTTTCCAAGGGATTTGACCTCTATCCATTATCCTCTTTTCGGCACTACTAATCCTTTTCTCTGCCTTATGATATAGGTCTAAAGTCTTTAAATTTTCTCTCTCGCATAGCCTATTACTTTCTCTTTTTATATCCCATAAGCTCTTATTACTGGCATTATATTTTAGTCCATTTTCAAAACTAACGCTGTTAACCACTAAATGGTTATGTATATGGTCTTTATCTTTGTGTGTTACCACAAATACCTCAAAGCCCTTAAATTGGCTCTCTGCAAGTTCCTTGCCTATTTCGTGAGCCTTTTCTGGAGTTATATTATCTTCAGGACTAAAGCTCTGTATTATATGATGATATTTTACCCCTCCAGTTTTTCCATAAAGCTCTTGGGTCATATTAAAGTCATTAACTATATTATCAGGGTCGCAATCCTTCCCCCCTATAAGTTTTTCTTCTGTCTTTTCTTCTTGTGTTAAATAACTTACTATTTTTTTAGGAGTAGCCTTTGAGGCTATTCTTTTAATAACTGCCATTACCCATTCACCTTCTTTAGTGCTTGAAGAACTTCTCTCCATACATAATCAAGCTCTATTTTCATTTCTTGAAGCTCTTTAATATTTTCTATCTCTCCACTATTAACTTTTCTAGTTAATTGATTGAGATTAATTCCTATAGCTTTCATCTCTAAAACAAGCTCTTTAATATCATCAATAACTATAATTTCTTTTTCTAAAATTGCCTTTCTCATAAACTCACTTTTAGTGAGTTTTGATTTCTCAACCTTCTTTTCAAATCTCTTATATTCATCTTCTGATACTCTGCAATTTAGTCTTTTCACTTTCTCTGATTTCAAAATTATCACCTCGATTTTGAAATATTTTTAGGGTGGTCTTGGAGGGTCTCCCCTCTAAGCGAGAAACAAATTTATTTGTTGTATTTACATACTTTTGTATGACAAATACGCATCTCGCTCTATGTATTATAAGAGAATTATGAATAAAAAAATAAAAAAGCTATGCTTCATTATTAAGATGAAGCCTTAGCTTTATATTACTTTATTAGTTAATTCTTTCTTAACTAACCTGTTGTAATTTTAAATTTATACTTATTACAAATAAAATATCCTATACATATTCCTAATACATTTAAAACAATATCACAAATATCAAATATTCCTATATATAATACCATTTGTATTAACTCTATTAATATTACTCCACTAAATCCAATTAAAAGCATATTTTTTCTTTTTATTTTTTTTATATATAATAAATATCCAATAGGTATAAAAAATATTATATTCATTATATTTTGCATAAATGAGTCTCTTTCAAATAAATATAATATATTAAAGTTCACACTTACTTCTGACTGCCTTCTTCCAAATAACAATAATAACATAACAATCCAATATAGAGTCCATAAGGAAACATATGACTTTTTATCTATTTGTTTAGATCTTATCAATTGAATTACTATAAAAATGAATAATACTTGAATTATAATAGCAATAACTCCAACTATATTATAAATACTATCTAAACCCTGGAATAAATATGCAATTATTTCACTTGTAACAAAATAATTTAATATAATCCCTAATATTATACTTATAATCACATCCACCAATTTAACCATTATATTCTCCTTTTATTATTTAAAGTTAATTTTATTATTTAAAGTTAATTTTATCATTTTATACCTTTTAGGTCAATTATTGCATTATTTTGTTTTTTATGCTAAAATTTAGACGATTAATTTATTTTTAATGGGAGGATTTTTATGAAAAAACTACTAAACAAATTTATAATTACTTTTTGCGCTATTATGACATTTAGCTCTGTTACAGCTTTTGCTGCAACAACTATACTAACTTATGATGGTACTGGAATAGGTGGTAAAATTTCTGTTAATTCATTTACTCTCTCTTCTACAACTACAGTAACTATTAATCATACAACTTCTGCTTGGACAGGCGTATCTTCAGGTTCAACCCCAACTTTAAAAATTCAAGTTCGTAAAAAGAATTTAGCAGGATTATATACTAATACAGGAAATGAGTTTCAAAAAACCGGTACTGGAAGTACATCTAAATCATATTCATTAGGTAGTGGTAATTATAAATTATATTTCTATACAGATCATTCAACTGCTAAAGCTAATATAAATGGTTATGTAACTAAGTAAAATTGAACAATAAAAACTGCGCAGAATTATTCTTCTACGCAGTTTTTTCATTTTTATTTTTTAAATTTTACGGTTTTAAGCCATTTATAAGGGGTGAAAACACCCCCCTAAGTTTAGCTCCAGTAAACTTTAACGTAAAATCGTATTTTTAACACTTTAATTATTTGTATTTATGTTAATAAATTAATTAAATAACACTTTGTTTGCTAATTAATTTATTAACATTATTGTTCGTTAATTATTTTATGAACAGTAGCAACACTACAATTCATATCTTTAGCAATAGCTCTGTAACTTTTACCTTGTAATCTTAACATTTTTACTCTAGCCTTTTGTTCTTCAGTAAACATTTCTTTTCTTCCAGCACCACGTTCATTTTTTAATTTATTAACATAATTATTACTTTTTAATTCTTCAGTTTCCTTCAGCAATTTTTGTATGGTATCTCTATCCCTTTTAATAGTATCATCTTTAGATTTAGTGTTTATTTCATTTAATCTTATAATAGCCTTTAATTTTTCAATTTCCTTGACCATTTGATGATATATTGGACTATTTTCAAATTTATCGTCGGGTTGCATTTGTGATATTTTATTATGTAATTCAACATTAATTTTATTCTGTTCATTTAAACGCTTTTCTAAATCTGTAATTATTACTTCTAAGCCTTTAATAGTTTTTCTTGCCACTATAATCACTCCGTTAGTTAGTTAGTTAATTAATTTATTAACTTAATAATAGAATTACTTATATTATTGTTCAATAATTAATTTATTAACACGACTTTTATTTATATATCTTCTCTCTCCCACCTACTATCTTTTGTAGCTACAAAAAAAGGAGCTATAAGCTCCTTTAACTCTCCTGGTCTCAAATCTATTTGACTGCTTTTAATTTTGCAATATCATAACAATTAACTTTAGTTACTTCTTCAACTTCTTTTAATTCATCAAGTTTTGTTTTTACAGTTGTTCTAAATTCTAATAGCTCTGCTGTCTGCTCTACAACTCCATCAAGTTTCTTTTCAATTATTTTTTGACCCTCTTTTAAGTCTTTAACTTCATCTTTTAACCCTTTAATATCTAATTGAATAGACTTCAAAATTTCTAATATTTCTTTTTCCATATACTATTTCTCCTTTAAATGTATTTAAGTTTTAGTTTACTTAATCATTATATCATAAAAGGACACCTTTAAAGATGTCCTTTACGGAGCAAATCTTCTATGGAAAATTTGCAAACTAAAACTTATATAAGTATATCATTTTTATAAATAACATTCTATTAAACTTTTAAAAAGTTTAATAGAAAAATCCTACTCCAAACAACTGTTAATCTAAATAAAATTTAATTTAAAAATTATTTAGTCTTAAATACATTCTACCGCCTTACGTATTAACTTACTCATTACGCTACTCTCCACTCCGTTACTTAATACTCCAGTTGGTCATCAAAAAAATATAATTAATACTCTCTATCTAAATCCTTAAGTTTTTTTACTTTAATATTTCTTATCTAAACCTCATACTATTTTCTCTTCTCTTATCTACAAGATCTATTGCCCTAGGTAATGCTGGTGCTATAATATCCTCTGTTGTTGCTAACCTTCCATACTCAGAAATTACAAAAAATCCATTAATTAATTCTAAAAGTATTTGAGTATTTCTATCAGTATTATTGCTAGAATTTTTTATTTCTTTCATATCAAATTTGATTTGTTCTGATACTTCTTTTGCTATTATTTTAATCATAGCTTCTGTTGTAATATCTGAATTTTGTCTATGCTCTCTAATTATTAAATCTAATGCTTCACTGCTATATTTTAAATTATTTTTCTCTTTAACTTCTTCTATGTACTCCACATTTTTTTCTGTCATTTTATATTCTTTTCTTATTCTTGCCATCTTAATTTAACTCCTTTTCTTTTTTTATTTAAGGGCTTTGCCCTCGCTATGCTCACCCATAAACTTTAAAAAAGTTTAATCAAATCCCAAAAAGGAATTATAAAATATCTTAACTGGAAATTACACCTGCAGATATTTTATAAGAGCATAAAGAGAAACTGCTATCAAAATCTTTGATAGGCTAGGCAAAGCCTAGCGTTTCTGTGCTATCAAAAAAATTTCCAAATGTCCCACCTTGCCACATAAAAACCGTATCTAAACCGTATGTAATCCGACTCTTTATCGGTAGTTATTTTCTTAATTTTATCATATATTTCTTTAACCTCAAACTATTTTTTATAAAAAAATGGAGCTACTGCTCCATAAATAAAATACTCCCCCTAAAATATAAAAAGTACTTTTAATATCAATTTGTAAACCTACTTTTTAAAAATTTTAAAAAACTTTTTTTCTCAGCTTTTTGGCTCTCCATTTTTAATTTAATCTCTTGTAATTTCTTTTCAAGCTCACTAACTCTAAGCTCCAAGCTCTTTGTACCCTCAAATTTTTCTTTTTCTCTCAAAGCTCTTTCCTCTGTTGATACAATAATAAACTTACTCATACTAATATTTTTCTTTTTTGCTATATCTTTAAATAATGCTTTTTGCTCCTTACTTACTCTAATCTTTATATAATCATCTTTTATAGCCATTGTTCCCACCCCTATAAATTAATTTAATCCCCTGTTATCACCATACCATAAACATAATAAAAATCTTGTCTAATCCTAGAACAGGTACTACGTACCCTATAATACAAGGGCTGAAAATTTGATACCTATTTAAATGTATCTTTATGAAAAAAAAGAACAGGTACTACGTACCCATAATACAAGGACGA
>NZ_JAPFDR010000055.1 GCF_026168755.1 Clostridium sp.
AACACATGGAAAAAGAAAAAATGAAATATTAGTTTGGAGGGAACATTGAAATTAAGCCGTAGAATTTAATAATTGATGGAGTAAAGTTGGCGTTAAGAAGTTTTTACTGTTTGAGCGAATAGCGAGTTTAAAAACTTTAGCTAACTTTACGGAATCAATTATATAAATTCTAGGTGAAAATTTCACAGTTCCCGGAAAATAAATATTTCATTTTTTCGCTACCATGTGGTGTGTAATATCATTAATTTTTCGCCCCTACTTGACGAACAATATTATTCACTTTCTTTGTAGCGTATAATATCTTTTTTGATGCTGCTTAGAAGATTATTTAGCTCCCAAACTTCACCTTCATCTACAAGCTTATTAAGCATAACTTGATACCTACTTGCCTCTGCTGTTTTTCCTAGAGACATTAAAGTCATTATATTGTTCATTATATTAGTTATTATATCTGACTTAACCTCAAATAACCTTTGGGCATCTTTTATTTCATCCTTTATTTCTAGCATTTGTTCATCTAAATTAAATGCTGAATCCGCTGCCTCTTTTAATTTATCTTGTATTTCCTTAGGAATATGCTGCTTATACTTATAATTTAAAGAATGTTCTATTGTAGCCCAGAAATTCATTGCTAAAGTTCTTATTTGAAACTCTGCTAATATATCCCTTGGTCCTTCTGCCATATAAACAGTATACTTAATAATCATATGGTAACTTCTATATCCACTTTGTTTAACATTTCTTACATAGTCTTTTTCATAAAGTATTTGCATATCTCGTCTTGCTCTAATAAGTTCAATAACAGTATCTATATCATCAACGAACTGGCACATTATTCTTATACCAGCTATATCCTCCATTTCTTGACCTACTCTATCAAGAGGAATTCCAAATTTATTTGCCTTTTCTAAAAGACTAGAAGCTTCCTTAACTCTTCCTGTAACAAACTCAATTGGAGAATACTCATTTCTTTTCCTATATTCTTTTCTTATACTCTTTAGTTTAACCTTAAGCTCATCTACCGCTTGTTCATAAGGCATAAGGAAACTCTTCCAATTTTGCATTGCCATAAAACATCACCCTTATATTTAGTACAAATACATTATATCAAAAACACCAAAAACTGTAACTAAAAATCATATCATTAAAATTTCAGTATTAAAAGTGTAATATACATATAACATATATTTTTATACATTAATTTATATCTCTTTAATCTAATATCCTAATTGGGTTAAAATCAATAAAATCACATGAAGTCATTATATATTCTACTCCATTAATATCTCCTTCTATAGCCTTCACATTAGCTGGTCCATGCAAGTGTCCATAAACAACTTTTTCAACTTTATATTCTTGGAAAACTTTCATAAAATCAGTTTCTTCATTTTCATTACCGAAAGGTGGATAATGAATCATTACAATAAATTTATTAAATCCAGCCTTTTTTGCTGAATCTAATGATAATTTTATTCTTATTTGCTCTCTTGCGTATATCTTTGCATCTTTAGAATTAAACTTATCACTACTTGGATCAATCCAGCCTCTAGTTCCACAAATAGCATAATCATTATAAGTATAAAAATTATTTTGTACGAATTTCATGTTATCATACATAGCATTTAATTTTGATATACTACTCCACCAATAATCATGATTTCCCTTACTTATAATTTTTTTACCTGGTAAATTACTTATCCATTCTAAGTCTATTTTACTATCTTCAGATTTCATAGACCAAGAAATGTCTCCAGCAATTAACACTGTATCTTCTTCTGTTATTTTATCTATCCAATTTCTCTTTATCTTTTCATCATGGTTAATCCAATGGCCACCAAATATATCCATAGGCTTATCTGTACTTAATGCAAGATGTAAATCGGAAATAGCATATAAAGCCATAGTACTCCCCCTTATCTCGTGTCTAAACTTATCATTTATATATTATAACCACTTAATCTTAAAATAAAAATACTCTGAGGTCAATCCAATATTTGGATTGACCTCAGAGGTATATACATTTTTTTACAAAACACTTTAGTTGTATGATAGTGATATCCTAAATCTTTCAATATGCATAGCTATATATGCTACTTCATTTTCACAAACTTCACACTCTAATGTATTTCCAATAATCTTTGCTACATCCTTTGATATTTCATAAGAAAGCTTGTACTTTTCTTTTATAATATCTTTAAGAGTATTTTCTATTTTCTTATTGTTTATAATTCTCTCAATTGCAAATCTAATATGAATTAAAAATCTAGTATAATCTAATGATTGTCTGTCTATATAAATTTCAAGTCTATCTTCAATATTCTCAACTATTGTATTACTTAAATATGCATATTTTATTGTATTTGCCAACTTACCATTATTACGTGCAGAATGAATGTGAATTGCAATAAAAGCAACTTCTCCATCTGGAATTTTAACCTTCTCTACCTTTTCTATCCTTCTTGCTAATTTAGATGCTAAATTAAACTCCTTAGAATATAAAGTTTCTACTTCATTTAAAAAGGGATTAATTATTTCTTGCTTATTTTTTAATCTCTTAACTGAAAATGATAAATGCTCTATAAGTGCTACATGTATATTTTCGTTTAACTCTTCTCCTAATTCATCTTGTATTTCTCCTAAAGCTTCTTCAAAAACCCCTATTAATTTATTATCTACAGTGGTTACGATTTCATTGAAATTCTTCCTATTATTATCATCTGATATTACAAAAATCTTACTTACTTCTGTTTTAGCCTTTATTTTATCCCCAAATTTCTTTCCAAACCCAATTCCCTTTTCAAATAATATTTTTTCTACTCCATTATCCCTAACTAATAAAACATTATTATTTATAGACCTAGTTACTGTTACATCATTATTTATTTCCATAACTTCTCCACCTTTTACATTAGTTGCCTTTTAAATTTTTATAAAAAGAGCTTAATAAAGAGCATGTATTAAATTAATATAATACTATACATCTAATACAAGCTCTTCTAATTCATAAGTTTATTCAATTACAATTTTGTTATAATTCTTTTTACCTCTTTTAATTAAAGCTGCTCCATCTTGTATATCTTCTTCAGTGAATACTCTTGTTACTTCTGTAACCTTTTCTCCATTTATAGAAAGACCACCTTGTTGGATTAATCTTCTTCCTTCAGCCTTTGAAGGAACTATCTTAGTTTCAGCTATAACATCAAGAACAGTTTTTCCAAAGCTTTCATATGTAACTGTAACTGTTGGAACGTTACTCATATCAACTCCACCAGCAAATAATGCTTCTGCAGCTGATTTAGCTTTGTTTGCTTCTTCTTCTCCATGAACAAGCTTAGTTACTTCATAAGCAAGAACTGTTTTTGCCTTATTTATTTCAGCACCTTCTAAAGCTCCAAGTCTTCTTACTTCATCCATAGGTAAGAATGTTAATAACGCTAAACATTTCTCAACATCAGCATCGTCTACATTTCTCCAGTATTGGTAGAAATCAAATGGTGATGTCTTTTCTGGATTTAACCATAATGCTCCACCAACTGTTTTACCCATCTTTTGACCTTGACTATTAGTTAATAATGTACAAGTCATTGCCATAGATTGACCTTGGGCTTTTCTTCTAACTAACTCAACACCTGCAATCATATTTGACCATTGGTCATCTCCACCTAATTGCATTTTACAGTTGTACTTTTGATTTAATACATAGAAATCATATCCTTGCATTAACATATAGTTAAATTCTAAGAATGATAATCCCTTTTCTAATCTTTGTTTGAAGCATTCAGCTGTTAACATTCTATTTACAGAGAAGTGAACTCCTACTTCTCTTAAGAAGTCAACATAATTTAAGTTTAATAACCAATCTGCATTATTCACTAAAATAGCTTTATCATCTGAAAAATCTATGAATTTTTCCATTTGCTTCTTTATACAAGAAACATTATGTTCAATTTGCTCTTTTGTAAGCATAGATCTCATATCAGTTTTTCCTGATGGATCTCCTACCATTGCAGTGCCCCCACCAAGTAAAGCTATTGGTCTATGACCAGCTCTTTGCATATGAGCCATAAACATCATTGCTATAAAATGACCTACATGTAAACTATCAGCTGTTGGATCAAATCCTATATAAAAAGTTATTTTCTCCTTTTCTAGCAATTCTCTTGTTTCTTCTTCATGAGTAAATTGCTTTATGTATCCACGATCTAATAACTCGTCTAAAACGTTAACCATATCCTTACCTCCTATAAAATTTCATATATTAACTAGTATATATTTATTACAACGTTTTATCAAGAACATTTAACTTTTTAAAAAGTTTATAGATAAACTTTATTAAAACTCTTTTAAACTAAAAGCTACCCATTTTTGAGTAGCTTTATTCATAATTTATTTAAATTTTATTATTTTCAATCCTATGCTACGTATTCTTTAATACATGGTGGTACTTCTTCAGCTGTATCAACATTAACATTAATATATACATTTATACCAAATCTATCTGCTAATCCAGCTATCTTTCTAAATAATTCTGTTGAATCCTTCATAGCACATCTAACAATGTTTGATAATCCATCAATATAAATATTTTCAATATCATAATTAGATGAAATTATCCCACATAACATACCATAAAAACTTTTACAATCATCAACCTTATATTCATTAGTATCTACAAATCGTATACCTCTTGCTAACTGTAACATTGGTCTAGAATCATCATCAATATAAACGGCATCGCCTTTAGCAGTTATTTGTTGGTGGTTGGCTAATTCTATTAACCTTTTTGTCTTTCCAGAACCTCTTCTTGCACAAAAAACTTGAATCATTGGAACCACTCCTTCTTTTTAATTATTTTATATAGTTAATTATCTCCACATTTCTGTTAAAGATATAATTTAAAACTTTTTATACATAATTAAAAAATTCTAGTAAAATAATTTTCAGTACACTAAGCCTTCTTCACTTTTTTAAAGTTATTATTAGCTATTAAATTTTATTATTCAATGCTCATTGGCAAAATAACCTTAAAACAATCATCTAATGTTGAATTTATTAATCGTACCTTTCTTTTTCCTTTGAATGCTTCCTTTATTCTCACTAATCCATTACCATCATTAATAAATCTCTTACCTTCATCTAAAGATATTAGCTTATCATAAATCCACATATTTCTCTTATTATATCCCATATCCCCAAACATATTACTTTTAGATACTAATTGTCCTGGACTTATAATTATTATTGAGCTTTTAGTTAATATTATCTCTATCAATCTATCTATAATTGAATACTCTCTATACATTACTGAATTTTTTACAGCTTCCATAATAGCAAAAACTGGATATCCTCTTGGCAACAACGTATACATTTGTTTTTCTGCTTTGTCTATCATATCTAATAGATTACCATTTATCATAATTGATCTAGGATAATTATCATTTATTTTATTTATTATTCTTATTGCATTATTGGGAATACATATATTATTACTATCACAAAATACTAATAATCCACCAAATTAACCTTTTTGTTTTATCTTCAACTCCTATTATTAGATATCCTCTTCCCCCTTTAGAGTTTGCTATAGCACATACATCCTTTGCAAGTTCCTTCTTACCAGCTTCTGATGAAATATCTATTTTTAGCTTAAAATCTAACTTAGTACCTTCCCTCTGTCGTATTAAAGATAGTAGTTTTTTCTTATTCATTATATTTTACCTTAAACTCTCTATAAGATATAATATTCACCCTAAACTAAAACTGCTAATTTTAGCTCTAAGTTTCAATAAAAAATTTATAGTAATATATTATATTTATAATACAAAAAAAAAGAACAAAGAAAATAACTTTATTGTTGTATTATCCTTTGTTCTTTTACATTTAACAATTAGATTCATCTATTTAATTTAAATAGTATTCTTCTATATTTATTCTATTAATACTTTTAAAATATTAAAGACTATCCTTTACAACTCCTGTTCCTTTTATAATTAATTTAGTGTTAACCTCTATTTCAGTAACATTTAATTGGTTATCTATATTTTCATTTGGATAGTACATCTCTGCTAATCTATCAATATCAAAAATATCTAGATTTTCTTGTTTATACTTATTAAATAAGTATTCAGCATATCCACTTATATATGCTTCTTCATTTACTTTAATATAGTCTAATGCATTAGCATCCACTATTAAGCCTCCTTGTATCTCACTTACTGATACCTCTACATTAACATCCTTTATTAGTTTATACTTTCCATCCTGAAATTCTAACTTATCCTTCATATTGCTATCTAGTATTTGTAATGTAATAAAATTCTCTTTACTTTGAGGGTTAGAAACCTCTAATGTCCCACTCTTTGCATTTCCCATCATAATATTGTAAATTAAACTATTCTCCGTATCTATTTTTTCCACTAAAACATTATCTTTAAAAATAGATGAACCTTGTATTTGAATCTTTTTATCTATAGCATTATCCTCTAATGATATTGACGTTAATAATGCTGTGTTACTTCCCATCAAAATATTACTTAAATAATAATTTATATTTGATTTCACAGCCATAGGATTATACTTTTCCTTACCGGATAAATCATTTAAAAATAATCCTAAATACTCTTCATCTGTAGATACAGTGTTTAATAATTCCTCTACATCACCATAGTATACAAATGTACTTGGTTTCATTGAAAATTCACTATTATTATTAATTAAATCCAAAAACTTTTTAATACCTGTTCTTGAAGCCTTTTCAGTAAAGATATAAGCCCTTGTTTGAGTGTAATCTAATTTATAGCTTGACGCTCTATTTATATCACTTAGTGCTTCTAAAGCTGTTTTACCTACACCTTTATAAATTATCCTTCGCCCTTTATCTGAACTATCATTAGTACTTCTATAAGGCTTAATACAATCTAAATAAACTATGTCTTGCCCTAAATCATCTACATCAAAAATAATACTTGTTGGAAATGTGACTTTATTAATATCATGATAATCGAAACAACCAGTTAAAAGTAATGGTAGAAATAATAAACTTAAGAATATTGAAGCTTTTCTTCTTTTATTTTTCAGCATTCTTCTTGCCCCCTGTTCCTATTATCTTTCTTGAAATTCTATCTAATTTACCTCTAAAAAATACATCTTTAAATCTATATTCACTTACACTACCTAGTGGAAATAGGAATGGATATCCCACGGATTCTAATTCTGCTATTTGAATAATATAAATTAATGATGCACATAAAAATCCTGGTACTCCAAGTAATGATGATGATAACATTATTACTATTGACCAAAATGAAACGGCTCCATATACCTTAGGTATTAGGAAATAACTTAATGTGCTTATTGCAACTACTATTATTGTAATCCTTGATGCAACTCCAGCACCTACAGCTGCATCACCTAAAATAAGAGCAGAAACTATACTCATTGCTCCACCTATTGGATGAGGTAACCTTAACCCTGCTTCTTTTATAAGCTGGAAAGCTACCATCATAATAAATACTTCCACAACTGTTGGTAATGGTACACCAGCCCTTGATACTGCGAGCCTAAATACAAAAAGACTTGGTATCATTGAAAAATGATATGTTGTAATTGCAACATAAATTCCTGGCAAAAATGAAGCAATAAAAAATGCAAACCATCTTAATATTCTATTAAAATTTGTATAATATCTATTTAGATAGTAGTCATCCGGCATTTGAAAATTCTCTAAGAAGAAATATGGTACTGTAATTACAAATGGTGTTCCATCAACTAAAATCCCTATACGCCCTTCAAAAATCTTTGCTGCAACTTCATCTGGCTTTTCAGTATATCCTACTGTATCAAAAAATGAATGTTGCTGTTTTAAGTTAACCTCTATATAATTTGAATCTAAAACAAATCTCAAATCTAATTTTTTAAGTGTATCCTTTACCTTGTTAACTAAATCCTCTGGCGCAATTCCTTTTATATAGGTAATTGCAACTGCAGTCTGTGATTCTTCTCCAACTATAACTGTTTCAAACTTTAAATTTGCATTCTTAACACGTCTACGAATTAATGCAACATTATCTACTATAAGTTCATTAAATCCTTCTCTAGGCCCCTTTAATACTGCTTCAGTTTCAGGAATTCCTATACCCCTTCTTGGAAAGTTTTTAACCTCACAGAATATAATCTCATTAAAATCCTTTAAAATTAATATTACATCTCCAGATAATACATGCATAAGTGCATCATCTACATCCTTAGCCATTCCTGTTGCACTTATATCAAGTACCTTTTCCAATAAATCATTTGGACTCTTTATACTTGTATTTTTTAATTCCCCAAATCCTCTTAATGGTAATATTAAGTATTCCATCATCCATTGACCATTACATAAATCATCTATGAATACTAAAGTACCATCCCCTAATATTGTTTTAACATCTCTATATTTGACATCAAAACATCCTTCAAACCTTTCTTTTACATAATTTAAATTATCCATTTACATCACCTAAAGATATTATTCCTCTCACCATGTTTAATATTCATTTTTTTGAGAATAATAAAATAGACTTAGCATATATTTAGAAATTGGAGGAAAAGAAATGAATAAATTATCAGCAAAACACTTTATACTTTTTGTCTTTGGTGTTACATATATATCTTTTAAAACATATCCCTCATTATTTATTGCAGAAGGGGGAAGAGACACATGGCTATATACATTAATTATTTATTTAATTTTCTTTGCATTTGCCATGTATTTAATTTATATTGTGGACTCTAGAAAAGTTTATAATATAAATCAAATTTTTACTCAGGGATTATCTAAACCCGTAGGTAACATATTTTTATTTTTGTTTACCTTTGGTATATTTTTAGCAGCCCTTGAGTCTGCTGCAGTAGAAACTAATATAATTAAATCCTGCTTTTTTCTTGAAACTCCTAGCTGGTATATAATTATATTTTTTCTTCTACCATCAGTTTTTCTAATTGGAAAAAATATATGTTCATTTTTAATTTTTATAATAATTCTTATATCTTCATTAGGTGTTAATACTTTTATATTATCTGTAATTACTGAAAGGTATAAAGATGTAAAGTATATTATGCCTGTTTTTGCAGGTAATATAGCAAGTGAATTTTTATCAACATTTTTATTAGTTTTAGGTTCACTCTCTGCTTTTGTTATTGCTTTACCGTATTTAAGATATCTAAACAACGGAAAAGATTTAAAAAAACATAGCTTTATAGCATTAGGAATATTAGGTGCCATCTGTATTTACATTCTTATTGGAATATTATCTACATTTGGTCCACTTAGAGCAACTAATCTCTTTTATCCTGAGTTTACTCAAAGTCAAAGAGTTCAGCTTTATGGCTTCTTAGAATTTGGAGATTTCTTCTTCTTATATCAGACAG
This sequence comes from Clostridium sp., assembly GCF_026168755.1. GTDB lineage: Bacteria > Bacillota > Clostridia > Clostridiales > Clostridiaceae > Clostridium. The sequence goes on from NZ_JAPFDR010000055.1 coordinate 9,409, forward strand.
TAGCTGGTTTTTTCCTAAAGTACATAATTGCAAGCTATGGAATTTATATAATTTACAAAAAGCATATAAAAAACTATAAATATTTTACTACAGTTTACACTTTAGCAATTTTTATATTTGGAACATTTTTATCAAGAAATAATTATATTTTATTTTATATTCTTAAATATTATCAATATATTAATTTAGTATTATTTGTAGCAGTTCCACTTATTGCATTTACTGCTTTTTCATTAAAGTATAAGAAAAAATAATTTTATTTTTAACATATATTCAAAGTATTTTTGTTGCATTTTTTACAAATTATGCTATAATAATAGTGTAATAAAAATCATTAGGAAATTCTATGATAATATCATTAAACTACCCCTTATTTTCCTTAGGTGTATATAATAGTTATCAAGATTAGACCTATGGATTTTAAGGAGGTATATAAAATGGAAGATAAAAAAATTATCTGTAAAGACTGTGGGAAGGAATTCATTTTTACTGTAGGGGAACAAGAATTTTACAAAGAAAAGGGATTTGAAAATGATCCTGTTAGATGCCCTGATTGTAGAAGAGCTAGAAAAGCTCAAAAGATGAATAGAGACAGAAGATAAATCTTTTGAATTAATGAAGAGTTGCTTTGCAGCTCTTCTTTTTGCATATAATCTTATTTTAGTTATGAATAAAAAAACAAATTAATGTTTCATTTGACATAAAATTTGGGTAGTTTTATAATAGTAACTATAATTGAAATACGAAATTGTAATAATCATATAAAACGGTTTTATAAAAAAGAAAAGGGGTGCTATATTTGGAAAACGTAGCAGAAAAGAAAAAAGTTATTTTCAGTGGTATTCAACCTTCTGGAAATTTAACTTTAGGAAATTACTTAGGAGCATTAAAAAACTGGGTTAAACTTCAAGATGAGTACGACTGCTTCTTCTGTGTAGTTGATTTACATGCTATAACAGTTAAACAACTTCCTGCAGACTTAAGAAAAAGAACTTTAGAAGTTTTAGCTATTTATGTAGCTTGTGGTATTGATCCTGAAAAAAATACACTATTTATTCAATCTCATGTACCAGCTCACTCTGAAGGTGCTTGGCTTTTAACATGTAATACTTATATGGGTGAACTTTCAAGAATGACTCAATTTAAGGATAAATCTCAAAAACATGGTGATTCTATACCTGCAGGCCTATTTACTTATCCAGTACTTATGGCTGCTGATATTTTATTATATAATACAGATTTAGTTCCTGTTGGAATTGACCAAAAACAACATTTAGAGTTAGCTAGAGACTTAGCTAATAGATTTAATAATGCTTATAGCCCAACATTTAAAATTCCAGATCCATATATTCCACCAGTTGGTGCTAAGGTTATGAGCTTACAAGACCCAGCTAAGAAAATGTCAAAATCAGATGATAATCCAAATAGCTATATCTTAATTATGGATTCACCTGATGTTATAAGAAAGAAAATAGCTAGAGCCGTTACTGATAGTATTGGTGTTGTTAACTATTCTGATGAACAACCTGGCGTTAAAAACTTACTTGATATTCTGATTGCAATTAAAGGATATAGCAAAGAAGAAGTTTTAGCTTTATATGAAGGCAAAGGATATGCTGAATTAAAGAAAGATGTTGCAGATGCAATAGTAGATGAGCTAGCTCCAATTCAAGAAAAGGTTAATAGCTTACTTAAAGATAAAAAGACTTTAGAGGAAATCTATAAGTTAGGTGCAGAAAAAGCAAATTATGCAGCACTTAAGAATTTAAGAAAAATGCAAAAGAAAATTGGTCTTATACCAAGATAATATAATTAATATTTACAGTTTAAATAATAAGTTAATAAAAGTCGGCTTTAAGCCGACTTTTATTAACTTATTATTTATTTTCCCAAGGTTTTGTATTTAAATATTCAATAAAACTTTCTCTAAGTTCCTCTCTTTTTAATGCAAATTCAACTGTTGCTTGTAAAAAACCTAACTTATCACCAACATCATATCTTCTACCTTCAAAATCATATGCATACATAGCTTCATTTTTTATTAAAGTTTCTAATGCGTCTGTTAATTGAATCTCATTTCCTTTACCAGGCTTAGTATTTTCTAATATTTCAAAAATTTTAGGAGTAATTATATATCTTCCTAAAATAGCAACATTGCTTGGCGCTTCTTCTACTGCCGGTTTTTCTACTAATCTTTTAACTTTATAAACCCTATCTTCAATATGAATTCCATCAACTATACCATATTTATCAACATTTTCAGGTGCTACAGTTTGAACTCCTAATATTGTCGTCTTATATTCATTAAAGCAGTCAATTAATTGTTTCAAGCAAGGAACTTCACTCTCAACAACATCATCTCCAAGCATTACAGCAAATGGTTCATTACCTACAAAAGATTTTGCACAGTTAATAGCATGACCTAACCCTCTTGGTTCCTTTTGTCTTATATAATGAATATCTACCATATCTGATATCCCTCTAACTAAATCAAGCATTTCTTGCTTTCCTGCTTTTTCTAGTTCCATTTCTAATTCAACAGATTTATCAAAATGGTCTTCTATAGATTTTTTATTTCTACCAGTTATTATTAATATTTCCTCAATTCCAGATGCAACTGCCTCTTCAATAATATACTGAATTGTAGGCTTATCAACTATAGGTAACATTTCCTTTGGTTGTGCCTTTGTTGCTGGTAAGAATCTTGTTCCAAGACCAGCCGCTGGTATTATAGCCTTTCTTACTTTCATTTCATTCCCTCTCTAACTAAGTAAAATTTTAGTATATATACAACTATAATAACATAATGACTTAATACATACTATTATTTTAATTAAGAAAATAATAAAAAACTATTCTTCATTAATGCCTTAACTTCATAATTTTTAAAATACTCAAATCTTTTTTCTATAATATTTTGTTGAAAATATACTTGTAAAATGTTATTATTATATCAAATTTAATAGATTAGCAAGAATTTTAAAATTTTTTTCACTATTTTTTATTAATCTGTTAATAAAGTAATAAAGATAAAAAAATAAGAAAGAGGTATACATATGAAAAATAAAATGAGAGACTCTATTGTAGTAGGATTTGCCTTATTTTCAATGTTCTTTGGTGCCGGAAACTTAATTTTTCCACCATCACTTGGAAATAAATTAGGAGATCAATATTTATTAGGTATCGTAGGATTTGTTATAACAGGAGTTGGACTGCCTTTACTTGCTATACTAGCTTGCTCTAGAGGAAATGGTAGTTTTGAAGGTATTACAAATAAAATAGGTACTAAATTCACTTTAATTCTTACAACAGTTCTATTCATTGCTATAGGTCCATTACTGGCAATCCCAAGAACTGCTGCAACTACTTTTGAAATTTCAATATTGCCATTCCTCCCTACATGGTCACCTATAATAGTAATGGCAATTTATTTCTTAATAAATTTATTCTTTGTTTTAAGACGTTCTTCTATTATAGATACAATAGGTAAATTTTTAACACCAGCTTTAATAATTATTCTAACTATAGTAATTGTTAAAGGTATAATAGATCCAATTGGAGAAATAGTTCCTACAGGTGCTACTAACATACTATCAACATCTTTACTTGAAGGGTATCAAACAATGGATGCATTAGCTGCCTTACTATTTGCAGGCGTTATTACTTCTTCTATAATAGAAAAGGGGTATAAAGGTAAAGAAGTAAAATCAGTTTTATTAAAAGCTAGTGTAATTGCTGTTATTGGTTTAGCATTCGTTTATGGTGGCTTAACATTTATAGGTGCTCATACTGTTAATTTAGTTGATTCTGGAATTAGCAATACTTCATTATTAGTATTCATTGCTAATAAAATTCTAGGAACTTTTGGTGTCGTATTAATTGGAGCTGCTATCGGACTTGCTTGTTTAACTACTTCAATTGGTTTATTAACTGCAGGGGCTTCATTCTTTGAAAAAGTAACTAATGGAAAATTATCATATAAGGTTAATGCTATAGTTATTTCTTTAATAAGCTATGTAATAGCTTGTCAAGGTGTTGATAAAATTGTTAAATTATCCGTTCCTATACTAAATGTTTTATATCCAGTAGCTATTACAATAATTGTTGTTACTATGCTTAATAAATTTATAACTAACATTGTTGCTATTAGATTAGCTGTTTATGTTTCCTTAGTATGTGGATTATTATTTTCATTCTTTGGTTCTGCATTAAACTTTATACCTTTAGCTAATGTTGGCTTTGGTTGGGTAATCCCTACTGTTATTGCTTTATGTATTGGATTATTTATAAAGCCTAAAAAGCAGCTTAATATAATCGAATAAAAACTTTCTACGCGAAGTTCTTGCACATGCTTAGCACATCTAAAAAAAATAGTATTTTCTCAAATAAGAGAAAATACTATTTTTTTATTTTAATACTTCATTAATTTGTGTAGCTGTTATTTCAGCTAATTTTTGCTGATGACTAGCACTACTTACTTTTGCAGCTTCTGTTGGATTAGTTAAGAATCCATTTTCTATTAATATTGAAGGCATTGTAGTATTCTTACAAACATATAAATTACTATCCTTCGCCTTTCTATTATATAAACCTAAAGTAGATGAGGCTTCGTTAGCTATTGCTGTTGCTAGCCCCTTACTTATAGTAACCTTATCTGTATTACTTCTTGACGCATAAGACCTAGTTTCTAATGTTAAATCTCTTCCATCTTCAGTAATCATTCTTTCATTAGTATAAGTTGTAATTGGAGTTCCTGTACTATAATATACCTCAAATCCATTTGCTGAAGAACTAGTAAATGAATTATGGTGTATTGAAACAAATAAATCAGCATTCATATCATTTGCAGCTTTAACTCTTTTCCTTAAACTTTCAGTAGAGTTTCTATCTATTATTACACTATCATATCTTGTCATGTATACTTCTATTCCTCTAGCCTCTAATTCAGCTTTTAACTTGATAGCTATTTGTAAATTCAAATTTCCTTCTACATATCTAATTCCATTATGAGTTGCTATTGCTCCTGGATCTACAGATTCAATCTCATGACCTGGATCAACTACTACTAGCTTTGCTTTTCTATAAGTAAATCTTCTTTCTATAACTTGAGTTGTTCCATCATTTGCCGTTATTTTTATTTTTAAGGTCTTTTCTCCAGTAGGAATTCCACCTAAGTTAATAGTTCCATCAAATCCTGCATTATTTCCACTTGAGTATCCTGGATATACATTATTTACATCCGGTCTTGATGTTCCATAAGGAACTGTTCCTAAATCTGTTCCATCAACATATACTCTTACTTCTTTAACTCCAGAACCTGCTAATGCCCATCCTCTTATCTTCAATTTATCTGAGTTTACTGTAAGATTGTTAGTAGGCTCATCTAAACAACTTATTGATGGTAATTTTTCAACTTTAATTGTTCTTTCTATAGTTTGAGTTGTTCCATCATTTGCTGTTATTTTTACACTTACTTTTCTATTTCCTGAAGCTATATTTGATATATTAATAGTTCCATCAAATCCTGCATTATTTCCACTTGAATATCCTGGATATACACTATTTACATCTGCTCTTGATGTTCCATAA
>NZ_JAPFDR010000009.1 GCF_026168755.1 Clostridium sp.
TGCTTTGTCCCAGCAGCTTAGCACACTACCGTTACCAGTAATGCACCTGCTGGTAGCATTATTTCAAGCAGCTGAAATAGTCCGAAGGGCTTATTATTGCCTTAGACAGCTCCTAACACAACTTCTTGTCGCACAAATACAAAATCTACTTTGGGACTTAATATTTCTAATTTAGTCACTCTAAATCAACTCCTTATCAAGCGTAATATCTTATCTATATTATACTATTTTGATAATATAAAGTAACTTTAAAATTTTTAAGCTATATTTCTAATTAATATATAATTGACTTTTATATTGGATTAAATTAGCATATTGTAATAAGCGTAATTGTTTTAAAAAATACCATACTATTAATATAAGCAATTATATCGATTATAAATAAAAATGGGAGGATTTTATGTTTTCAAATGTTTTAGTTAAAAGATTTGTCAAAAATTATGACAATGTATCTGACATAAAAGTTAGAGGTGCTTATGCTAATCTTGCTGGAATCATTGGAATAGTTACCAACTTAATTTTATTTATAATAAAGTTATCTGTTGGTTTATTTTCTAACTCTGTTTCAATTTTAGCAGATGCATTTAATAATTTATCTGATGCTGCATCTTCAATTATAACTATAATTGGTTTTAAGATGGCAAACAAACCTGCTGATGCAGAACACCCCTTTGGACATGGCCGCATTGAGTATATAACTGCAATGATTGTTTCTTTCATGGTTATGCTTGTTGGTCTTCAATTTGTTAAAACATCTTTTCAAAAGATTATTAATCCAACCCTAGTAACTTTTGAATTATGGCCATTTATCTTATTACTTATTTCCATTGGCTTTAAATTTTGGTTATCTAAATTTAATAAGTCTATTGGAAATAAAATTAATTCATCTACTTTAAAGGCAACAGCAACTGATGCCATGGGTGATGTTTTTACTTCAACTACTGTTGTTATTTCTTTCTTAATATCTAAATTTACAACCTTTCCTATTGATGGTTATATTGGTATTGTTGTAGCTTTAGCTATTGTTTATTCTGGTTTTTCTCTTATTAAAGAAACCTTGAGTCCATTACTTGGGGAACCACCTGATCCTGTTTTAGTTAGTGATATTACTGATATGGTTATGTCTTATGATAATATAACTGGAATCCACGATTTAATTGTTCATAATTATGGTCCTGGTAGAATTATGGCTTCTATTCATGCTGAAATTCCTAGTAATATAGATATTATGGAGATACATCATATTATTGATACTGCTGAAAGAGAAATTTCTAAAAAGTTAAATATATATTTAGTTATTCATATGGATCCTATTTGTGTTGATACTGCTGAAATAATCGAAGCTAGAAACATGTTGAAAGATGTTCTTAGTAAATATGAAGAAGTTAAGTCCTTTCATGATTTTAGAGTGGTTGGGGAAAATAATAATAAAAACTTAATTTTTGATATAGAAGTTTGTCCTAGCTGTTTAGCTAATGAAATTGCTTCAGCTAATTTATTGGATAATATAGAAAAAGATATTAAGGAAAAAGCTCCTGAATATAGATGTGTTATTACTGTTGACCTAGCTATTTAAACAAAACAATAAACGACGAGACTTAAATTTAAGCTTCGTCGTTTTTTATACTTAATACGCTACTCATTCTTAACAATGTTATAATATATTGCCTCTTCTTTTAATTCATAGTATATTCTTTTATCCTGTGGATTTCTATTATCATACCATTCAATTAAATCATTAATTGCCTCATAAAACCCACTATTTATAAGATTGCTGAGCTTCTTAATAATTATTAACTCCTCAACAGTAACTATACTACCATTTTGAATCTCCTTTAGTTTATCCTTAAAAAATATATATTTACATTGGTTTATTCCTAAGTTTTTTCCTTCCATTGCAACTTCAAATGCTTCTTTATACTTATCATTTTTGTTTAAATCATTATTATACAAATAAATAGCCAGTTGTCCGTAACACTCTAAATTTCCAAGTTCTATTCCTTCCCTATATAGTTTTATAATTTCATCATTATCAATATCTATTAAGCCTTCTTCACCTAAATATCCATTAATATATTTTGCTGTTCCTAAATCTATCTCTTTTATTTCTTCAAGCAATTCATATCCTTTTTCCTTATTTTCCTCAATGCCTATTCCTTTAAAGCAATAATATACTAATTTTTCTTTTCCTTTTATTGCATCTACGTCAATAAGTTTAAACACATAATAAATAGCTTTTATATCACTTCTTCTACCACCAATTCCTCTCTCATATATCTCTATTAATTTTTCTATTGCTTCAATATCATCTTCTTTTGCTGCTTTTTCATACCATTTAATTGCTAAATCTATATTTCTATTTAAAAAAATACCTATCTTATACCAATCTCCTAGCTTAATCATAGCTTTAATATATTTAGTTTCTGCAGCTAAAGTATAATAGTAATAAGCTTTCTCATAATTTTGCTCTATTCCAATTCCTTTTTCATATATATATCCATACTTAAATATTGATTCTTTTAGTTCATTCTCTACACCAAATTTTATATAAATTACAAGTTCATTTTTATTAATATCCTTGCCTTCCTTTAATTCATTTAGCATTATACAAGCTAAATAATCTGCTGCATAAGGTGAACCTAACTCATATGCTTCTTTTAATAATGCCTTAGCAATATCACTTGTCTTATCACCAAACTTATTTAATCTATAATATGCAACTGCTAAAACATACATAGCATGTGGTTCTTTTTTAGCCGCTGCTATCTCCATATATTCTATTGCTTTTTCTAAATCTTTTTCAACACCTTCACCATTGTAATACATTATCCCTAGCCGTTGAGTACACTTTAAATTTCCCTCTTCATGGCCTTGATTATATATTGAAATGGCCTGATTCATTAATCCTTCATCTTCATATACTTTTCCAACCTTAAAATATATGCTCCTATCTCCAAACTCCAGTGCCCTATTATATAATTCTAATGCAGTATAAACATCCTTTTTTACATTAAGGCCCTTTAAATACATTTCTGCAAGGGATTCTATACAGTTAGTATCTAAAGCTAAATATCCTTTGCTTAAATAATGAAATGCTTTTTTATAATTAACCTCTACGCATATTCCTTCTAAATATGATCTACCAACAACATAATAAGCATCCTCATAATCATTTTCTGCAGCTCTTTCAACCCAATAATAAGCACTTACTAAGTTTTCCTCACAACCCTCTCCATTTTTATACATTAATGATAAGGCATATTGTGATGCTGGTAGATTGTTTTCGGCAGCTTTTTTATGCCATTTAAATGCATTTTCTTCATCTTTATCTACACCTAATCCATTATAATATGCTCGTCCTAATTGATAATATGCACCTACATAATCATTTTCTGCACTCTTTTGAAACCATATAAAGGCTTTATTATAATCCTTAATAACTCCATTACCTTCAGAATATAAAACTCCTAAAGAATATTGAGCAAATGCGTTTCCTTTTATTGCAGCTTTGTAATACCATTGATATGCAATTTCATAGTTTTTCTGTACAGCTATTCCCTTATCGTAAAATAACCCAAGATAAGTTTCTGCATATTCATCTTTATATTTTGCTGCATCTAAGAAATATTTATAAGCCTTTTTAGTATCTTTTTTAACGCCCCTACCAAAATAGTAATTTTCACCCTTTTCAAGTAGTTGTCTTATATTTTCTTCTTTTTCTATCACATCATCACTTTTACTCTCAAAAATCTTAGATATATTTTCCTCTTTACTGCTTTTAGTTATTGATAAATATTTTTTAAATATTTCTTTCTCTGAATCCATTAAGTTATTTAATATTAAGGAATAATTCTCTTCCCCATAGCTAACAACAAACCAAACTAAAACTTCATATAATATTTTCATCTCAGAAAGTTCTTCTTCGACTGTTATAGTAGTATTAGAGTAATTCACTTTAACTTTCTTTGTCCAAAGAAGAATCTTATCTAATATATCAGTAGATATTAGATTTATCTCTTTTAACATTTCTAATCTTTTATGCCATTCAATCTTTTCATCATATAATATACTATTTTTCTTATATATATAATAAATAATATCATCAATTACAGCATTAATATTTTTCTCTATATCATCATGGGTTGTCTTTTTCTTTAACTCTTCTATATCTTCATATATATATCTAAATTCTATCTTTAAAAAATCATAATTGAAGATTCTATTCATATATCCTCCAATAATACTATTACTTCTACTATTAGTTTATTATATTGACAACACCATTATTACGAGAACCCAAATATTGTAATGGCCTCCGGGGTCAATCCATTATTTGGATTGACCCCGGAGGCTGTTACATATTTTTACAATACTTTTGATAAGAAATCTATTGTTCTTGGATTTTTGGGATTTGAGAATATTTCCTCTGGAGTACCCTGTTCTACAATATTCCCATTATCCATGAATATAATTCTATCTCCAACTTCTCTTGCAAATCCCATTTCATGAGTAACAACAACCATTGTCATTCCTTCTTTTGCAAGATCCTTCATAACATTTAAAACTTCTCCAACCATTTCTGGATCTAATGCAGAAGTTGGTTCATCAAATAGCATAACATCTGGCTCCATAGCTAATGCTCTTGCTATTGCTATTCTTTGCTTTTGTCCACCAGAAAGTGATGATGGATATGATTTTGCTTTATTACTTAGACCAACTCTCTCTAGTAACTCCATCGCTTTCTTTTCTGCCTGAGCTTTACTAATACCTTTAACCTTAATAGGAGCTATTGTTAAGTTTTCTAATACAGTCTTATGTGGGAAAAGATTAAACTGTTGGAATACCATTCCCATCTTTTCTCTAATTTTATTTATATCAACTTTTTTATCTGTAATATCATTATCTTCAAATATTATTTTACCTGAAGTTGGCTCCTCTAATAGGTTCAAACATCTTAAAAATGTACTTTTACCTGATCCTGATGGTCCTATTACAACTACCACTTCACCCTTTTTTATATGTTCATCTATTCCTTTTAAAACATCATTTTTTCCAAAACTTTTATGAAGATTATTAACGCGAATCACTTTTTTTCATTCTCCTTTCTATAAGAGATATAATTCTACCTAATGTAAATGTCATAACAAAATAGAATCCTGCTGCTACTATATATGGTTCTAATCCAAGATATGTAGAACCTACAACTACTTTTCCTGCAAACATTAATTCATTAACACCTATAATTGATGCCATTGAAGATTCCTTAATTATTGCAACGAACTCATTTCCTATTGCAGGTAATATATTTTTAACTGCTTGAGGTATTACAATTAATATCATTGCAGTGCTTTTTTTCATTCCTAAACTTCTTGCTGCTTCCATTTGTCCTTTATCAACAGCTTCTATACCAGCTCTTACTATTTCTGATACATATGCCGCTGAATTTAATGCTATTGCTATTATTGCTGATGTAAATGGACTTAAATCTATTCCAAAAAACATCTTTGATCCTGCATACATAATTAATATTTGTAATAGCATTGGTGTTCCTCTAACTACTTCAATATAAACTACTGCTATTACTTTTAAAGGCTTAATCTTCCAAATATGAAAGTTTGAAGTCTTCATAAAAAATAATAAAGAACCAAATATTGCCCCAAAAAATACTGTAATTAACGAAATTAATAATGTATATTTAACACCTTCTAAATAGTAAGTCATATATTGTGGCACAAAACTAAAATCAAAATTCATTTTTTCTCCCTCTCTTTTTGTTTTATATAAAATTTACTATTTAACAGATTCTTTTAGAAATTAAGAATCTTAACTTAAAAAGTAATCACTTATAATTCCTCAATTCCTTAATTACTTACTTAATTCTTAAATTTCTAAAAGTCCCTGCTATAACTAAATTCTACACTTTAAATAATTTACTCAACTATATTAACACTACCTGCTAATTCATTAGCTTTTACTATATACTCGTCCATTTTTCCTGACTCATTTAACTCTTTAATAACTTCATTTACTTTAGCTAATAATTCTGGATTGTTTTTAGCCATACCAACTGCATTTCCACCAGTTTTATCTTCGTATATTGGATTACCTACTGCTAATTCTGGATTAGATTTAACTGCCATTTCTGCTACTGGCTTTTCCATAATTACTGCATCAACTTTTCCTGCTTTTAACTCTAAAATTAAGTTATTAACATTGTTTAATAGTTGTAAGTCAGCATTTGGAACTTCACTTCTTGCAATTTGTTCTTGAGTTGATCCTAATTGAGCTCCAACTTTTGCTCCTTCTAAATCAGCAAAAGTTTTATACTTGTCCACATCTTCTGATCTTACTAATATTCCATGTTGTGAATTATAATAAATTTCTGAGAAATCTACTACTTTAGCTCTCTCTTCTGTAGGATTCATTCCTGATACTACTAAATCTATCTTTCCTGCTGGTAATGCTGCTACTAATGCATCAAAATCCATCTCTTGAATTACTAATTCAACTCCAATAGCATTTGCTATTTCATTAGCTATATCTACATCAAATCCTCCAATAACATCTTTACCATTTTCATCTATGTAATGAAATTCGTAAGGTGCGTAATCTGCACTCATTCCAACAACAACTTTTCCGTTTTCTTGTATTGTTTCTAATAAATCTTTAGTTCCTGTTGCACTTTTATTATTAGATGCTCCACATCCAACAAACCCCATAGTCATAATTCCTAATAATGCACTTGCAACTACTTTTTTTATTAATCCTTTTTTCATATTTAAATCCCCCTTATTACTCTGTATAAAGCATTTTCCTTAACTATGGCATAATTATACACTATAAAATCATATTTATGCAATACTTTTTTATATTTTTTATATTTATGCATAAATATCATATTGTAAATGAATATTTATATCTATAGAGCATCTAAAAATTATTTATTTTATTTTGTCTATTTTTTAGTACATGTTGAATAAAATATTATGAATAACTTATATTTATTTAGGAGTGATTTAATGTCTACATCAAAAGAAAGACACCTATTCCCTGGAGGAAATACTTCAAAGGGATTTTATTCTTTTTACAGGTATGTACTTCCTCAAGATGATGCTAAACGAATCCTTTGTATAAAAGGTGGCCCTGGAACTGGTAAGTCTCAATTAATGAAAAAGGTTGCAGCTCATTTTAATAAAAAAGGATATACAATCGAATATCATCACTGTTCTTCAGATCCAAATTCTTTAGATGGAATTTTAGTAAAGGAGTTAAACATAGCTTTATTAGATGGTACTTCTCCTCATATAGTTGATCCTATTACTCCTGGTGCTGTTGATGAAATACTTAATATGGGTGATGCCCTTGATATTGATATTCTTGCTAAAAACAAAAAAGAAATAATAGCTTTAAACAAAGAAATAGGTAAAAATTTCAAAAGGGCTTATAGATTTTTAGGTTCAGCTAAATGTATTCATGATGATTGGAGTAGCTTAAACTATGATTCCTTAGATTCTAATAAAATTTATAATTTGATTGAGAATTTAAAGAATAATATTTTTAAATCTGATAAGTTTGGATATGGTAATGAACGTCATTTATTTGCAACTGCAATTACTCCTGATGGAATCATTACTTATGCTGATTCTTTAAGCACTGACTTTAAAAAGAAATATGTCTTAACTGGTGGCCCTGGATTTAGTAAAACAGATATTTTGAAATTTATAGGTAGTTGCGGTCAAAAGAAAGGTTATTTTATTGAATATATGCATGATCCTTTTATTCCTGAGCGTATTGAGCATATATTTATTCCTGAGATTTCCACTTGTATTATAACTAATAATGAAATTAACCAAGCTAATTATACTGGAATAGAATATAAGTTGTTTGATTATACTAAATCTAATTTATCTTCATCAAAAAATAATGATATAAAATATAACAGTGATTTATTCTATAATTTAGTTAATAAGAGTATTTCCTTAATTCATAATGCCCATATTTTACATGATGAATTGGAATCATATTATATTAAAGCTATGGATTTCTCTGTAGCTGATAACATATATGAAAAAGTCATTAAAAAATTTGAAAAATATGAATAGTAATAGTCAATTTCTAATATCTAAATATTTAATGTTTTAAATTATATATTGGAATAAAAAATGAGGCCTTAAAAAGCCTCATTTTTTATAAATAATTATTTTTTTGTATTTTTATTTCTTAAAGTTAATACCCCTGCTGTTGAAAGTACTCCACTTATTGCAAGTGCTACTGCTACTGATTCTACACCAGTAACAGGTAATTTCCCTGGTTTATTACTTCCACCATTATTAGGCTTTTCTGGTTTAACATTTTCACTTGGCTTATTTCCTTCATTTGGTTTATTGCCTTCACCTGGTTTACTATCTTCACCTGGTTTATTATCTTCACCCGGTTTATTATCTTCACCTGGAACTACTGGCTTCTTCTCTAAAGAATCTATTGCCTTTGATAAAACAGATACAACTTCATTAACTTCTTCTTGAGTAGCTTCTGTATTTGCCATCATCTTCTTAGCATTTTCTAATGCTTCTTGTAATACATTCCATGACTCTTCTGTATAATCATCAGCTTTAAAAGCTTCAGCTTTATTAATTAAAGCACTTAATTCTTCTTTATTAATTTCAGACTCTTCCTTAGATGTTGAAGTTCCTATTTCATGAATAGTTGGAGCAACCCCATCCCATGCAATTTTTATTTCAAATACATTATTTAAGCTAGATGTATCAAAAGTATTTATAGCTTTTGATAAAGAACCAATTTCACTCCATCCATTTTCATTTCTTACAGAAACAACAGCATCTGAAATAGTTGATGGATTTTGCATTATTGTAACTTTAGTTATATTTGTATCTTCAGAAACTTTATATACAAGGCTTCCTGTTTTAGGTGCATTTACTTGTGGTTTAAATGCTGTAGCTAATTTACCATCTATTAATTTAGTTGGTTCAAACTTAGCTTCTGCAGCTGGTCTAATATCAAATGTAACATCATTATCAGAATATTCTAAAGCTAAATTTGTTACATTAAATTTAACTGTATCTTTTTCTTTATTTATGAAACGAACATATCTTGCTGCAACAGTTTTTGTTGTATCTTCTACAGCTGTCCATTCAACACCATTAATAGAAGTTTCTAATGTTAATTTATTTCTGCTTGTAACATCTGTAGTAATGTTTGTTAATTCTCTAATCTTATCTAATTTAATACCTACATATTGACCTTCAGCTAATGTAATATCATTTAATCCTGCAAGTGTTGCATTAGTTGGATAAATATCAACTTTATTTTCTGCTAATCCTTCAACATTTGTATAAACATTTCTTATTATGTGTTCTGCATCATCTTTATTTATTGAGAATTCACGAACTGATATCCAGTTACTTAAAATTTCACCAGTTGGAATAGCTCTTACATATTTAGCTGTTACATTTAAGTTATCTATAACTATTTTTTGAAGATTTGGCCCATATGCTTCACCATTTAAATCAGTCCAATTTTCACCATCCATAGAGTATTGGAATTTAACATAGTTAAATCCATCTCCAGCCCCTGGCTCACCATGTTCAAATATTATATTATTAATTTCTGTTGGTTTATTTAATTCTACTGCAACATAGTCTCCTTCTTTAGCAGCTCCACGTACCCACATACAAGATAATCTAGCATTATCTCCATCTACTATATTTTGAATATGTCCCCAATATAATTTTTCTCCCATATTTGTGTAAGGTAAAAGTGTTAATATATCTGTATCTGGATTTATTATTTGATTAACTTTTTCACTGATTATTCTTGATAAATCTTTTGCAAATGGTATTAATTCTTTTGTACCTGGTTCTGGTCTAGTTTGTCCATCATTTATAGCTGGTACTCTATGAGATCTTGAAGCAGTATATTCATCTTCACCTTGAACATAATACTTCATTGCTTCATCATAGTTACCTTTTTCTAAAGCAACTGCTGAATTTACATATGCAATTGTTGATTCTGCTAAGTCTCTTAATGAATCAACCCAACCTTTTATTTCATTCTTTAATAATTCATTTTTAGATTTTTTTGCAAAATTATTTGTAGCATCTAAAATTTCTTGATATTCATCTAAAACAACCTTACTATGTTCTAAAATAGATTCTCCAGCAAATAATTTTTTTCTGAACTCTTCAAGTATAGGGCTTATTTCTTTAGATTCTTCTAAAGCTAAACCATGCCAGTTTGGAGATGGATCACTCATATGCTTAGCAAATGTATATAACTCATCAGCTGCATCTTCATCTATATACTTGAAAGAATCTTTCCAACTCTTATCCATGTCAAAATCTGCTCTATTCCAACCATAGTCAGCTATTGCAAATAAAGCTACTTTTGAAGCTTGTGCTTCTTGCATTGGATTAGTTACTATACCTTTAAAATTATTAACTTCTGGATCTAGCATTTCACCTTTACCCATTAATAATCTTTTTGAGTTAATATCATTAACTGGCCAGTTTAACCACATAAATGCTTGACGTCCAACAGCTTCTTCAAAGAATTCAAAAGTATCTTGAGTTACATACCCAAGAATTGAGTCACCTGTCCACATTATATCAACAGTTTCTGGCATTGTACCTATAGTTTTTAAGTAAGCATTGTTAACATCTCCACCAGCAGACTCTTTTGTGTATACTTTAGGAACGAATATTAAATTCTTTACATCCTTTTTAGATAATCTCCACGCTTCTAAGTCCTTCATAAGTTTTACTTGATTTTTTTCATCACCTTCAGCATCATCTGCAAGTACACCAAATTGACGTACTCCTATGCTATATAACTGTTCAAATTTAGCAATAATTTTTTCTAATTCAGCTTTGTAATTTTCTTCTGTTGAGAAGTCCATTCCATCCTTCAAAAATGGATGAATTGTCCATATAAATTCATTTTTTGTTGCAATCCCAACATCAACCAGCCCTTTTATTTCAGCCAATTTTTCATCTGGATATAACTCTCTCCACTTAAGACTATGATATTGATCATCCTTTGGTGCAAAAATATAAGCATTCATCTTAAAGTCTCCACCAAATTCCATTAAGCTCTTTCTATTTTCATTGCTCCATGGAATACCATAATATCCTTCAACAAATCCTCTCCATTGTCCATCTGAAAAATCTTTTATTAATAAATTTCTAATTTCAGATCCATCTAATTGCTTAAATATTAGCTTTAATGTTGTAATTCCATAAAATGCAGCATCTGTGTCTTTTCCTAAAACAGCTACTACATTATCCTTTACTGATACTATATGAGAATCAAAATTATCAAAATGAGAATTATCATTTAAATTATTTTCTGTAAAATAATTATCAACAATTCCATTTGAATTATGTAATCCAACTAAAAAGTTTGTTTTATCACTTTTTAATTCTGTACTAATATCGTATGAAATATCTTTAATAGCTAATACTTCTATTAGTCTATTTTTTGTAGCTTCATCAATTCCATCTTCAAAAACAACATTTACATCGTTACCTAAATTTAATGTCCCATCATTGTATTCTATACTTTGAGGTATTGGATAAATTTCATATCCTGCATCTTCTTTTTCCACGGCTTGTACATCTTGTAAAAATACATTTGGTAGTAATGCAACTAACATAACTAGTGTCATTACTCTAGCCACAAGTTTCCTTAAATTTTGAGCTTTTAATTTCATTCTCAAAATTCCCCCTTTGTTATATATATTAATCTATTGTATAAGCTACAACCCATTGTTTTGTAGGCTTTTACAAACTTATTTTTTAACGTTTTCACCATCAATAAATGAAATATAAATGTAATTTATGTATATCCCCTTAATTTAAAAAATAAAATAAAAAAAAGCTGAAAAGGATAAAACAATCCTTTTCAGCTAATGCTCAACATGTATTGATCGCACGCTAAATTTTAATTCCATATCATATTAATATCATATTACTACATAAATTATAACATTTCAACCACTTATATTAAATTTTATCTTTTTTAGACATATGGTTAATTATTCTCTACCAAATTTTACATACACCTCCGGGGTCAATCCAATATTTG
The DNA here is from genome assembly GCF_026168755.1 of Clostridium sp. Taxonomy (GTDB): domain Bacteria; phylum Bacillota; class Clostridia; order Clostridiales; family Clostridiaceae; genus Clostridium. The sequence goes on from NZ_JAPFDR010000009.1 coordinate 12,103, forward strand.
GATTGACCCCGGAGGAAGAACCTTTTATTTACATTTACTTTCTTAAGCTTTCATTTCTAACTATTACATCATAACCTGTATAAGCCATTGCTAAAGCGGCTATTAATAATCTATCATGTGCCTTACTTGTTATTGTAGCATTGGCCATTTCAACACTATGCCCCACCATTGGACAATCTGTTATTCCTATATACGGATGTATAGTTGGCGCAACATGACTTACATTTCCTATATCACTAGATCCCCCAGTTGCCTTAGCTTCTTTTATATCTGTAATGCCTAATTCTCTTAAATTATTATTAAACATTTCTGATAATGTTTCATTTGTTTTTAAATCATCATAAGGTAATTCATATCTTTCCATTTCAAGTGTTGCTCCAGTCATTAAAGCTGCACCTTCTGCAATCTTTTTAACCTTTTCTACAACTTCAGTTACTCTCGCCTTAGTAGAAGCTCTAAAGTAAAAATCTGCAATTGCTTCATCAGGAACTATGTTAGCTGCAACTCCACCCTTAGTTATTATTCCATGCATTCTTACATCTGGTGTTACATGTTGACGAAATGCATCTATTCCATTAAATAATTGAATAACACTATTTAAAGCATTTATTCCCTTCTCTGGGCATGATGCTGCATGTGCTGTTTTTCCTTTATATATAAATCTTATTGGATATAATGCACTACTTGAGCCACTTGCTCTAGTTTCACCATCTGGATGAACTATCATAGCTGCGTCTAACTCATCAAATACACCAGCTTCTGCTAATATAACCTTTCCTCCATTAGTTTCTTCTGCTGGAGTTCCGTATACTATAACTTTTCCCCCAACTTCATGCAATACCTTACTTAAAACAACTCCTGCACCAGCAGACATAGGCCCTATCATATTATGTCCACATCCATGACCTATTTTAGGTAGGGCGTCATATTCACATAAGTAACCTATAGTCATTCCAGGTTTTCCACTATCAAAAGTTGCTTTAAAAGCAGTATCCATACCTGCTATTGAAGTCTCTACTTTAAAATCATGCTCTTTTAAGAATGTAGTTAATGCTTTAACAGCTTTATATTCTTCATTTCCTAACTCTGGATTATTGTATATGTAATCACTTATATCCGCTAACCTTTCTTTAATTAATTGACCTTCGTTATATATTTTAGTCTTCACTTTTTATTCCTCCCATACTATCTAAATTTACGCTTATACAAAAATACACTCTCTATCTATTATATAAAAATATTGTTACTAAAAATATTCTATAATAGATATTGAGCATATTTTAAACTATATTTTTATTTAAACTTAAATCTTAATCCTATGACCAACCCATCATCATAGCACAAGTTATGAATATAATACCTAATGCAAATAATATAATTTGTAATGGCATTATCCATTTGAACCATTTTGAATACGGTATTCCGGCCATTCCTAAACACGCCATTAATACTCCTGATGTTGGGAAAATAGCATTTGAGAAACCATCACCTAATTGGAATATTAATACTGTTGTTTGTCTTGATATTTCAAGTAAATCCCCTAAAGGTGCTAATATTGGCATTGTTAATGCCGCTTGTCCTGAACCTGAAATAACAAAGAAATTTATAAACATTTGAACTGGTAGCATAACACATGCAGCTAATAATGATGGTAATTTGCCTATGAATGATGATAATCCATATAATATTGTATCTATTATTTGAGCATTTTCAGCTATTATTACTATAGCTCTTGCAAATCCAATTACCATTGCTGCTCCAATCATATCTTTAGCTCCAGCTATAAATGATTCTGCCATTTCATCAGCCTTTAATCCACCAACTATTCCTGCAAATACTCCTGTTATTAAAAATACTGCTGCTATTTCTGGAATCCAGAAACCTTGCTTTAATACTCCCCATATAATAACTGCTAAACAAACACCAATTGAAGCAATAATTATTTTATGTGCAAATGTAAATTCAATTTCTTCACTTTGAGTTTCTTTTAACTTTTCACGCTTTTCTTGATCTAACTTGTACATTGGACTAAACTCAGGATTCTTCTTGACTTTTCTTGCATAAATCATTAAGAATACAATTCCTATAGCTGTTGTTATAACCCATGTAATAGTACGATATACTATACCTGAGAATAGTGGAATTTCAGCTATTGATTGTGCAATTCCTACTGTAAATGGATTAAGCATAGCTGTTGCAAATCCTACAATGCATCCTAAATAACTTATACCAACAGCTAATATACTATCAAATCCAAGTGCTAGCATTAATGGAACTAATATTGTTATAAATGGTATTGCTTCTTCTGTCATACCAAAAGTTGCTCCACCAAGAGAGAATAATGTAAATATAATAGGAATTATTAATATCTCATTTCCTTTAAAAATACTAACAACTTTAGCAATAGCTGAATCTATAGCCTTTGTTCTAGTTATTAAACTAAATGCTCCTCCAACTATGAATAAGAATGCTATAATTTCTGCTGATTGCTCAAGCCCTTGTACTGGTGCCTGCATTACTTTAAACAATCCTTGTGATTCATTCTCAACAAATGTAAATGATCCATTTAAAACTACTGTCCTACTTTGTCCATTTACTTCTTTTACTATTCTTTCATATGCTCCACCTGGAACTATATATGTTGCTATTGCCATTAAAATTATTATTGAAAAAATAATAACTAATGTATGTGGAACCTTTATCCCACCACTAAACTTCTTAAAGAAGCCTTTTCTTTCGTTACTCGCTACACTTTGCATAAGTTCTTTATCCTCCTAGATTCAATACCTTGACATGATAGTGTGAAAGAGATACTACTTTAAATCTATTTTATTAAAGTAATTCTACTTAACTAGCTCTCTTATATCTTTAAATAAAAAAAGCCTTGAGCTTATCACCCAAGACTATAGATTCAATAAAATACTAAAGAATTCAATTAAAGTATTTATTATAAAAAATATAACCATTGTGATAGCTCTTCACAAAACTTTGTGACAGTGTTATATATATTTTACATAACCCCAACATTATAGCCTTAAAGCATCAACTATACGTTTCGGCGAAACTTCCTTTCCGTTTATATCATCGCGCTTACCTCAATAAACATACTCTTAAATATCGCAACCTCTATCTACTTCATATCTACTTGTCAAATTAATACCTTTTTAATATACATTATTTATATGACTAAGTAAAGATATTTTACGCTTTTTTTGTATATTTATTTAATATTTTATAATAAATATTACTATTTATGAATTAAATTCTTCCTTTGAATACATATTTTACTTAATATCTCTTTTATTTTTATTAGATTAATAAAATCAAATCCATTATTTTATTGTTATCCAGATATTTCTACATTTATTTGAAATTTATTATCTTTAATCTATGAAGAGCTCTAGTTGCCATGATATATTTAACTAAATCATCAGTATTGTCATCAAAATTAACTATTATAACTCCATCAAATTCTAATCCTTTTGCATAATATGATGGAACTATAACCTTACCACCTCTATAAATAACATCTTCCCTATCAAAAGCTAATATCTTAGTAAACTTCTTAAGCTCTGGTGATATCTTTTTAAGATCATTTTTATCCTTAGTTATAATTGCAATATTATCATAATTTTCATCATCATACTCTTCTAATGTTTCTAATATAGTATCTATTAAATCATCTTCATCCTTAACTTCAACTTCTTCAACATCATATTTACCTTTTCTAACGAATGGTACTATTGCATTTTCATCTAACACCTTACTTGCATACTCCATAATTTGGAATGTAGATCTATAACTCTTATTTAAAGCATAGTTCTTAACAAAACCACCAAATAGTGACTTTAATTTAAGCATAGCAGGCTCTTCTTCTACTTTTATTAATCTTTGATTTGCATCTCCAACTATAGTGTAACTTCTACATCCTGTTAATTCTTTTAATACAATGAATTGTAACATACTATAATCTTGAGCTTCATCAATTACTATATGCTTAATATCTTGCTTAGTTTTCTTACCATCAAGTTTAATCATTAAATAAAGAATTGCTGGTAAATCTAAGTATGATAATTCATCAGTATTAGTAAATTCTTTATAAATATCTACTATACTTTCATTATCTATCCAAGCTTCTAAATTTTCTTTTTGCTTCATAAGTTCTCTAACTATTTCTCTAACTCTTATTCTTCTTTGGAATTCTATATTATTTTGTTCAATTACTAATTCATCCTCTGAAAGACTAGCTAGTTTATCATTAACTTCAGTATTTAAACTTCTCACTAACTCATCTCTTTTATCTTTAAGCTTTGATGTAATAACTCTCTTTATCTTTTGACTTCTTCTAAATAAAGGCATATATTTATAGTGTTTTTCAAATAATCCATTAATTTCTTCTAATCCTACAACCTCTTCATCAAAGAAGTTAACTGGCTTAAAGTTAAAGTAATTCTCTTCTAAATCTTCGCACTTTTTATCTAAGATAGATATAAACTCTTCACCAGCTTTATATTTAATTTCCTTTATAACTTCTTCATTACCTTTTAAAACTTCTTCTAAATAAGCTGTAAAGTCAACTACTGGCTCATTTAAGCCAATTTCCTTTATTGCAAAATGAGCAAAAGTTTGTTGGTTAACATTACTTTCCCCTAATGTAGGAAGTACATCCCCAATATAATCGATAAATATATCATTAGGCCCTAGTATCAATACTTTATCTCCTAATTGTTCTCTAAAATTATATAAAAGATATGCAACCCTATGAAGAGCTATTGTTGTCTTTCCTGAACCTGCTACTCCATTTACTACTACAACTTTCATTCTTTCTTCTCTTATGATTTCATCCTGCTCTTTTTGAATAGTCATAACTATATCCTTAAGCTTTTCTCCTGCATTTGATGATAAAATCATTTGAAGAATATCATCTTTAACATCAACATCTGAATCAAAGAACCCTTCTAACTTCCCTTTTTTAACCATTATTTGTCTTCTTGCTAATATATCTACTGGAATATCTCCATCTGGTGACTTATAGCTAGTTTCTCCTAATGTCCCTTTGTAGAATAATGATGCAACTGGCGCTCTCCAATCTACTATAGCAGCATCAAAACTTCCTTCTGGAGTTAATCCATATCTACCAACATAAATTTGCTCTGCATATCCATCATCTTCAAAATTAACTTTTCCAAAATAAGGTGATTCCTTTAGCTTTGTAAATTCAGCTAATTTTCTATCTATGGTTCTATACATTTCCTCTTTTACATATCTTTCATGGTCAAAGTATTCCATTACTTTATCTTCATCATCTCTATATTCTTCAATGAATTTTTTTCTATATTCTAATATGTAATCTGCAACATCTTTTCTTTTTTGTATGTAATTTAATATCTCTTTGCTTAATAGATCCAAAGTTAAATCTAGATTTTGTTCTTCTTGTAAAAATTCAAATTTATTCAAACTGCCACACCCTTCATTTAAATTAAAATTAACTACTAATTTAAAATTACTAATCTATATATAAGCCATTTAAGGAGTTAAGCTATTAAATTTTCTAGCTTAACCCCTTACTTTTATAATTTCCTATTTATCTTTTGATTCATTATCATTATTAGATACTTCTTTATCTATATCCAATATTATCCCTACATCTGCAGATGATTCTTGTATAATATTTTCCTCTTCCTTTTCAACAGCCTCAATTACTTCTTGTGCAACTTTTTTGTCTAGTAAGTCTTCATTTACTTCTACTGCTATTTCATTAGAATCTTTTTTATTATTTTCAAGCTCTTTGCTTTTCTTTTCTTCTTCTCTTTTTGCCTTTAGCTCTGGATATTTTTCATATACAAATCTAAAGAATTCATCTCCAAAGATAGTTTCTTTTTCTAATAGATATTTAGATATTTTATCTAATAAGTCTCTATTTTCTCTTAATATCTCTCTTGCCTTTTGATGACATTCTCTTATAATTGCTAAAACTTCTTTATCTACTAAAGTTGAAGTTTCTTCACTACAATTTCTAACAGCTCTACCATCTAAGTATCTGTTTTGAACTGATTCTAAAGCCATCATATCAAAATTATCAGTCATCCCATAAATAGTAACCATATTTCTTGCTGTTTGTGTTGCTCTTTCTATATCATTAGAAGCCCCTGTAGATACTAAGTTGAATACTTCCTCTTCTGCAGCTCTACCACCAAGCATAACCATGATTTGATTCATTAATTCTTCCTTAGAAACAAGATATTTTTCTTCTTCTGGCAGTTGCATTGTATATCCTAATGCTCCCATTGTTCTTGGAACTATAGTTATTTTATGAACTGGATCAGTCCCTTCTAACAATCCAGCTACTAACGCATGCCCAACTTCATGGAATGCAACAACTTCCCTTTCTCTCTTAGAAAGTATTCTGTCTTTCTTTTCTTTACCAGCGATTATTACTTCAACTGCTTCTTCTAAATCTTCTTGAATAACTAATTCTCTTCCACTTCTAACTGCTCTTAATGCTGCTTCATTTACTATATTAGCAAGATCAGCACCTACTGCACCTGGAGTTCCTTTTGCAATTGATTCTAAGTTAACTTCTGGTGACATCTTAACATCTTTAGAGTGAACATTTAATATTGCAATTCTTCCCTTTAAGTCTGGTCTATCAACAATAACTCTTCTGTCAAATCTACCTGGTCTTAAAAGTGCTTTATCTAATATTTCTGGTCTATTTGTAGCACCTAAAATAACTATTCCTTTAGATGTATCAAATCCATCCATTTCAGTAAGTAATTGATTTAAAGTTTGCTCTCTTTCATCATTACTTTGCATTTGACTATCTCTACTCTTACCTATAGAATCAATCTCATCTATAAATATGATACATGGTGCCATCTTTTCTGCTTCTTTAAATAAATCTCTTACCTTAGCTGCCCCCATACCAACAAACATTTCAACGAAAGTTGAACCTGAAACTGAAAGGAATGGTACCTTTGCTTCACCTGCAACAGCTTTTGCTATAAGAGTTTTACCTGTTCCTGGAGGCCCTACTAAAAGTGCTCCTTTAGGTAATTTAGCCCCTATTTCTGTATATCTCTTAGGGTTATGTAAAAAGTCTATTATTTCTGTTAATGATTCCTTAGCCTCATCCTGTCCTGCAACATCTTCAAAGCTTACCTTAATATCTTTTTCAACATATACTTTGGCATTACTTTTTCCCATGCCCATTCCCATTGGGCCACCGCCCATTTTTTTAGCCATCTTTCCAAATACAAATTTAATTATGAAGAACATTAATACTAATGGCAATACATTAAGTATTATAAAATCCATAAATACAGATTGTTGCTTTGTTATTTGAGGATAATATTTAACATTATTGTCTAATAACAGTTTTATTAAATCTGGATTATTTGCATTACCAGTATAAAGAACTTTTCCTTTCATATCACTTGTATCTTGTGGTGTAATTACAAGTGCTGTTCCATCAACAGTAACCTTTTTAACTTCATTATTTTCAACCATTTCAACAAATTCATTATAAGAAATTTCTTTTGTGGTTAACATTTCCTTTGCTGTTGAAAATGAATATAAAAATAAGAATGCTATAACTGCATAAATAATTAAAAACTTTTTATTATTATTATTCTTTTTTGCTCCATTTTTTCTATTATTTACATTATTATTCATACTTTTAAAATCTCCTACTAAACTCTAAAGCGTTTTATAAAACATTTACTCTATTTTCCCAAAATCTTTCCATGGATATACCTTTATTTGAGCTTTACCTTTTATTTCACTTCCATCAATATATGTATCCTCCCAATACCTAGAATCTAGAGACCAGTATCTATTGTCCCCTAAAAAGAAATACTTACCTTCTGGTACTGTAAACTCTCCACTATAATTATCAGATGTTCCTATGTAATTTTCTTCTAAGGTTTCACCATTTACAGTTACTATTCCATCATTAATTACAACTTCATCACCAGGCAAACCAATTAATCTTTTAATCATATCTTCATTCTTTTCTTCCGAATAAAAAACTACTATGTCTCCTCTTTTTAAGTTTTCTGGATTATAAACCCTAGTAACAAATAATCTATCCCCTACATTTAATGTTGGTACCATAGATTCTGATGGAATTTTAACCTTAAATATTAAAAATTTATTTATTAAGGCGGCTAATATTACCGCTATTACTATCGGCACAATCCAGTCACTAAAGAAGTTTGATTTATTTTCTTTTTTCCTCACTCTTCCCACATACCTTTCATTAGATTATTAATTTTATTTTTTTTATCCTTTGTAGATTTTTCATCTACATAAAATGAATTATTACACATTACCACTACGTCGCCATCCTTAGGTTGCTTATTAAACAAATTTATATCTATTAAGATTATATCCTTTTTCTCATCTTCTAAAACAACAGATTTATTTTCTATTCTATCTACTATAAATTTTTTATCCTTCATAACGATTAGCAATAATTGCCTAATCCACCTCTCAGTATTTAGATTAATTAAACATAAAATTTTAAAACTTTACTCAAAAGTTTTTATTAATAGAAACTCATTTTTTATTATAACTTTAATAACTGATTATAAGTATATCATAATTAATTAATAACTAATAGTGTTACTCTTCATTATATATCATTATTATGTCAATTTTGTTACAAAAAAAGCTACATCAAACTATTTTGATATAGCCCTTAATATTAAGTTTATCATATAAATATAAACTGAATCTAAACTTCTAAAGATAAAAGTTCTTCATAGCTTTGTCTCTTTGATACAACTCTAGCTAACCCATCTTTTACAAACACAACTGCTGCTTTTGGATTTTTATTATAATTGCTAGACATTGAGAACCCATATGCACCTGTTGAAAATACTGCTAGTATATCTCCTATATCAGGCTTTTGAATATAAATATCATTAACAAAAACATCTCCTGATTCACAGCATTTTCCTGCTATTGCAACTCTATCATTACATTTATCATTAATTTTGTTTGCTATAGCCATTTCATACTTAGCCCCATATAATGCCGGTCTTATATTATCTGTCATTCCTCCATCTACTGAAACATAAGTCCTAACCCCTTCAATTTCTTTAATTGCTCCAATTGTATAAAGAGTAGTTCCTGCATTTCCAACTATTGATCTACCTGGCTCTATAGTTAAAATAGGTCTTTCTATATTTAACTTTTCACATACATCATCTACCTTGTTTAATATAGAAGTACAATAATCAATTGTTTCTTTTGGTTTATCTTCATCAGTATAATGTATACCAAATCCCCCACCTAAATCTAATTCAGGTATTGTATATCCTGTTTCTTCTTTAATATCCTTTATAAATCCAAGCATAATCTCAACTGCATCTTCATAAGGCTGTATTTCAAAAATTTGTGAACCTATATGACAATGTAATCCTCTTAAATTTATATTTTCACAATCTAATGCCAATTTTACAGCATCCATTATTGTCTCTCCAACTGATGCAAATCCAAATTTAGAATCTATTTGCCCTGTTTTTATATAATCATGAGTGTGTGCTTCTATTCCTGGTGTTAATCTTAAATATATATTTTGCTTCTTATTATATTTCTTAGCTATCTCATTTAGTCTTTTCATTTCATCTAAATTATCAACTACAAATACTCCTACACCTAGCTTAACTCCTAATTCAACTTCATTTACACTCTTATTATTACCGTGGAAATATACTTTATCTAAAGGAAATTCTGCTTTATAAGCTGTGTATAACTCCCCTCCTGATACCACATCTAAATAAAGTCCCTGTTCATATATAAGCCTACACATTGCTTTTGTTAAAAATGCCTTACCTGCATAAGCTACTCTATTATTATTTTCTAAACATTTAAAATCTCTATAATACTTTTTACATGTGTCTATTAAAAGACTTTCATCCATTACATATAGTGGTGAACCAAATCTACTAACTAACTCTGTTGAACTAATTCCACCTATAAATAGCTCATTTTCTTTAATTTCCATTGCCCCAAATAATTTCATTGATATTGCCTCCACTTAATTATAAATTATTAACATAAAAAAACTACCTCTATAAAAACCTATAGTGGTAGTTTTGCTTATTAAAATGCAATTTTTATCTAAAATAAACTCAATTATTTAAGTTAAATAATTGAATAATCGCACCTTTTTAGCACTCCACTTCCGTGACAGTTATGCATATGTTATATGCATACCCAGAAACAACCCTTTACATAAGTTATTCCTTCGGCTGTTACACCTTTCATAAATAATCAATGCCTGCCGACTCCTATTTATTACTCTTTATAAACAGCACCTCTAACATAGGTATTCTATTAACTTCTATATTACTTCTATATTATATGTTAATCTTTAATAATATGATACCATATAACTAGAATTATTCAACTATATTTTCAATATTATTCCATCTTAATTATTCGCCTCTATATTTATCCATGAGACTACTCATAGTATCTCCACTTGATGGTGGTGTATAAGTAATGGCATTAGCTCCGGCTTCTATAGTTCTTCTTATGCTTTCTTCAGTTGGCCCTCCTGTTGCTATAACAGGAAAATCTGGAAATTCCTCTTTTATCTTTCTTACTATCTCAGGAGTATTCTTTCCACCAGATACATTTAATATTGTTGCTCCAGCTTCTATTCTTTCTCTTATATTTTCATTAACTGAAACTACTGTAACTATTAAAGGAATGTCTATTGTTTTTCTTATCTTTGAAACTACTTCATTGGATGTAGGTGAATTTACAACTACACCCATGGCACCTTTAAACTCTGCATCTAATGCTAGATTTACTACTCTTTTACCTTGAGTTATTCCTCCACCAACTCCACAAAAAACAGGTACATCTGCTGCCATAACCAATGCTGCTGTTATTAATGGTTGAGGAGTAAATGGATATACAGCTATTATAGCATCTGCATTAGTGTTTCTTATAATTGCAACATCAGTTGTAAATAATAGCGATTTTATTCTCTTTCCAAATATTTTTATTCCTGAGCAATCCCTAATACAAGATGGAACTTCTACTACATGGCTTCTTAAAAGCCCTTTGATCTCAGGAACAGTTTTTTGCTTTTTAATCTCCATTAAAACACCCCTATCACTAAATTTCTAAATATATTATACTATTTTAAATCAAATTTTAAATAAGTTTATAATAAATTACATTAAATTTAACACTTAGTCTATAAATTTTATTAATTACTTGATAAAATGTTCCTATATCTAACTAAATTTTATGTCAAATAGTTATCTAAATTTAACTAATAGAATATACTATTACAAAAAATTTATTAGTTGTTTTCTAAAAAATTGGATGGAGGTACTTGAATGAAGTTATTTAAAAATTATTATCCACCATATGTAATCCTTTCCACTTTGTATTTATTTTTTATTCTCTTTGCTTTTTGCTTAGATTCACCATCTGAAATTTTTCATGGTCTAAAATCTATAATACTATCATCGGATATATTAATTACTGATTATATGGAAGTTGGGGGAATTGGTGCTGCTTTAGTAAATGCCGCTCTAACAAGTTTATTGTCATTATTGCTTTTAATTATTATAGGAATTAAACCTAATGGTTCAACAATAATGTCTTTATGGTTAATGACGGGTTTTTCTTTTTTAGGTAAAAACATATTTAATATTTGGCCTATTATACTAGGTGTATATTTATTTTCTAGATATCAAAAAGAACCTTTTCTTAATTATATATTAGTTGCTTTATTAGGTACTTCTCTTTCTCCTGTAGTAAGTCAAATTAGCTTTGGAAGCAATCAATATAACCTTATTTCAATAATTTTAGGTATATTACTTGGTATTGCAGTAGGCTTTATTTTACCTCCTATAGCTTCTCATAGTATAAAAGCTCATAATGGGTATAACTTATATAATATTGGATTTGCTAGTGGATTAATTGCTACATTATTAATGTCAATACCCCGTCCTATAACAAAATATCTTATATCCAATCCATGATTAATTGCTACATTATTAATGTCAATACTAAGAGGTTTTGGTATAAACTTAGACTCTAGATTGATTTGGCATAGTGGGTCAAATAAAATTTTATCTATTTTACTTTTTATTTGCTGTATTTATTTGATTATTATTGGAATTATTTATGGTAAAAATAAAAAAACTAATCTTACCAATATTAATAAACAAACTGGTAGATTAATAAGTGATTTCTATATTCTATTTGGAGAAACTACTTATATTAATATGGGTATATTAGGTATTTTAGCCGCTTGCTTTGTTATTCTTATTGGTGGAGATTTAAATGGTGCTACTATATGTGGGATCTTTACTATAATAGGATTTGGATCATTTGGTAAAAACATAAAAAATACTATTCCTATAATTATTGGTGCTACCTTAGCTGCTATATCTAATATAAATGAAGTTACTTCACCTGCTTTATTATTGTCTATATTATTTTCAACAACACTTGCTCCTATTTGTGGTAAATTCGGATGGAAATATGGTGTTTTAGCTGGTATAATTCATGTTAATATAGTTACAAATATAGGTTATTTACATGGTGGTCTTAATCTTTATAACAACGGTTTAGCTGGCGGGTTTGTTGCAATGATATTAATTCCATTAATAACCACATTTAAAAAGGAGATCTAACTTATGAAATTTAAAGTTGAAAAAAACATTAAGATTATTAACGAATTAATAGCCTACTTTTATAAATTAGGAACTATTGATGTTCATATTGATTTAAGCTCTGATGATGGGAATTCTTATTTTAATATCTATGGACAAATCGATAATATTTCAAATGATGAATTGGAGTCTTTAGCTACGATTTTAAATACTCCAAGACAATATGAAGTTGAAAATTATTATTGGAATCTTGGTGGAGAATGTGAATTTGACTCTGAACTTACATTAGTTGGAATGATGATAAATTCAGCTAAAGTTTCATATAAAGATAATATTTTAAAAATCAGCATTATTCGTGAAGAAAATTAAATTGTTCGTTACATGTAAGCGAAAAAATGAAATATTTATTTTCCAGGAAGCGTGAAATTTTCACCTAGAATTTATATAATTGATTCCATAAAGCTGGCTAAAGTTTTTAAACTCGCTATCACTCAAACAGTAAAAACTTCTTTACGCCGCTTTACTCCATCAATTATTAAATTCTACGGCTTAATTTCAATGTTCCTTCCAAATTAATATTTCATTTTTTCTTTTTTTCACGTAACTACTTATAACATTGCACCTTATAAGTGACTTTCGAAGCTTTAGCTCTTTTTCTGGAAAAAACAATATAAATTCTTAACGCAAATTACATAATTCCTGGAGGTTATATCATTAATTTTTCGTCTCCACGTGACGAACAATAGAATTCGTTAAAGAATTATTTCAACAGGTTGGTTTATTTCTATACCATCCTCTGTTACTATGCAATTATATGCAAAAATATCTACTCCATTTTCTTTAGCAAATCTTAAGGCTTCACCAAACTCTTTATCTCTTATATCATTTGGTGAGAATTTATTTACATCTTCTAATTGTATTAAAAACATTGCACCTGCACCATAACCTTGTTTCTTCGCCTCTACTAGTTCTAATAGATGTCTCGCTCCTCTTTCTGTTGGTGCATCTGGAAATCTAGCATATCCATCTTCCTCTAAAGTAACACCTTTAACCTCTAGAAAATATTCATCTCCCTCTTCTGTAGATATTTTAAAATCAAATCTACTTTTACCAAATGTCTTTTCTCTTAAAATATTAGTATATTCCTCAAGGCCTTTTATCTTTTTATTTCTTAGTGCCTCATCAATTACTTTATTAGGTATTTGTGAATCTATGCTTATAAGCTTTTCTCCCTTATATACTGCTATTAAATCATAGGGGGTCTTCCTTGTAGGATTAAGTTCTTCTCTTAAAAATACAGTACATCCTGGTACTAATATCTCTCTACATCTACCTGTATTAGGTACATGAACCTTTATCTCTTCTTCATTAAGTTTTACAATTGCATTAAACCTATTAGGTCTACTTATAAATTCTGCTTTAAATATTTCTTTATTATATTTCATGTTATCTCCTTAAAATATTACATTTTATATTAATATTCTTCATTTATTTACTTAATATTATATCTCTTAATAATAGTTATCCACAACTTTTAACTTAAAAACTACTCCTCTTATTTCTATATTTAATAAAAAGACATGTTATCCACAGATTTTGTCCACAATTATGTTAATATTGTTGATAACTTTCCAGAAGAATGCTTGTTCGATTTTTTTATTTCAACATTGTATGTGTTTTTTCTACAATACCCCCTATCTTGTTATATTTTTTTTTGATACCCTAATATATTGTGTCAATAGTTTTTAAAAAGTTTTCAACAGTTTTTTAAAGTTATCCACATTTTGTGGATAACTTTTAACATTATTAAGAACTTTTACACACACCTTTTAAATAACTTATATTAGAAAAATAACATTGCTATTAATAATACATATAAAACTATATATACCACTTGGTCATCCCCCTAATATTTTTATTATTTTATAAAATTTTAAAATCCAAGTATAAACAATATAATTTTACTTATTGTTCATAAAATTTAAATTTAAAAATTTTTTCAAAAAACCTTTACAGTTTTTTTTTGCTATGCTATTATATTTTTTGTAATTGAATAAACAAGCGTGTTACTGGTGATGCAGGCAAGGCTTAAATATGTATAAATTATTTTTTATCTCAAATAATAATAAGGGATAGGTTTATAATTTATAGATATTTGAGCCTTTTTTGTTTTTTTATAAATATTTTAGGTTCATGCTATTATCTTATAATTTTAAATTATTAGTTTTAGGAGGAATAATAAAATGATGCAATTTTTACAAAGAATCGGTAAAGCAATCATGCTTCCAATTGCAGCTCTTCCAATTGCTGGTATATTACTAGGTGTTGGTGGAGCATTGTTAGGAATAGCGGGATTAAGTAATGCACCTGCTATTTACGAACCACTAATAGCATTTGTTAATATTCCAGCTGTTACAGCTGTTTTAACTGTTATGAAAAATATAGGTGATATAGTTTTTGGTAACTTACCTGTATTGTTCGCTGTTGGTGTTGCTGTTGGTTTAGCTAAAAAAGATAAAGGTACTGCTGCTTTAGCTTCAGTATTCGGATTTATAGTAATGAACCAAGTTGTTTCTACCCTTTTAGCTTTAGGTGCTACTCAATTAGGAGTTCTTACTCCAGATGCAGTTGGGGACTATGGAACTTATGTAACTACTAACTTAGGTATATTTACATTAAATATGTCTGTATTTGGTGGTATTATAACTGGTATAGTTACTGCATTATTACACAATAGATTTTGTACAATTCAATTACCACCAGTTATTGGATTCTTCTCAGGAGCCAGATTTGTTCCAATAATAACTTCACTTACAATGGCTTTAGTTGGTGCATTACTTGCATTTGCATGGCCAGTTGTTCAAGATGGTATTGGTATGTTATCTACATTTGTTAAAAATGCTGGAGCTTTAGGTACTTTCTTATATGGTCTTATTGAAAGAGCTTTAATTCCATTTGGATTACACCATGTATTCTATACTCCATTCTGGTATGGATCTTTCGTTGAAGCTAATGTATTAGTTAATGGTTCAGTTCAAACAGTTGCTGGTGCAAATACTGCTTACTTCGTTCAATTATCAAGCATGACTGATTTAGTTGGCGCTTCTGCTTCAACTATGAGTGAAATTGTTAGTGGAACAACTAGATTCATGGCTGGTAAATTCCCATTAATGATGTTTGGTCTACCTGGTGCTGCACTTGCTATGTATAAAGCTGCTAATCCAAGTAAAAGAAAAGTTGTTGGTTCATTATTAGCAACAGCTGCATTAACTTCATTCTTAACAGGTATTACTGAACCATTAGAATTTACATTCTTATTCGTTGCTCCAATATTATACGTAATTCACTGTGTATTTGCAGGTTTAGCTTATATGTTAATGGGTGTATTAAATGTATTCATAGGTATGACATTCTCTGGTGGATTCATTGATTATGCTCTATTTGGATTACTTCCTGCAGGTGCTGGAGTTCCAACTAAATGGTTAACAGTTATTCTTGTTGGTATTGTATACTTTGTAGTTTACTACTTCGTATTCTATTTCATGATTACTAAATTAAACTTAAAAACTCCTGGTAGAGATGAAAATGAAGAAGAAACTAAACTTTACACTAAAGCTGACTTCCAAAACTCTAAAGGTGGTGCTACAGAATCTGCTGCTCCAAAGACTGCTGGTAAAGGTGAAATAGCTGAAAAAGCTCCTTTAGTATTAGCTGCTTTAGGTGGAGAAGAAAACATAGTATCTGTTGATGCTTGTATCACAAGATTAAGAGTTGAAGTAAAAGATAAAGCAAATGTTAACAAGGACGAATTAAAGAACCTTGGTGCTGCTGGTGTTGTTGAAGTTGGTAACGGAATTCAAGCAATATTCGGTGCAAAAGCAGATGGTTACAAAAATGCTATAAACGAAATTCTTGGTGAATAATTTTATTATAAAATTTGATGTATTTAAAATATTAGAGTTAGAAAAGTGGCCTAAGGCCACTTTTTTAGTTCATATATTTAATTATTTTAATCCATTAAAACTATTTATACATATACTCTTGTCATAGGTAAGTTATTGCTATCCACTCTTCTAAGTTTATAAAATAAATTAACCATTGTTATTAATTTATATTTATGGCGCTATATGAGAATTTAATAAATATATAATTAATAACAATGGTTTAAAGCTTTATAAGCTTCTATATTAAATTATTCCAATATTTATAAATTATATTCAATAATACATTAATTTACTGATTATTAATTTTATTTTTTATTAATTCTTGCTCTTTTTTATTTTGCTTTTCTTCCTTATTATGTTGTTTTTTGTCTAGGTTCTCTTCCCATAATGGTTCTGCTCTTTTCGCCCAAGTTAATCCATAGTTAATAGTCTTCTTACATAAATCATCCACATCCTCTGGATCTATATATTCTGTAGATTTTGCCCCTGAATTTTTAACCATTTCTGCAATCTTAGGTGCATTATCCAATATTGGACATGGTCTAAATTGATTTTCATTAAATGGTTGATTCTTTTGATACTCCATAAATAATGGTTGTCCTAAAGCTTCTATTAAAGATACATCTTTAATGTTTGCATTTGAATAATGGCAGAATACACATGGTTCTACATCTCCATTTGCATTAATA
Source organism: Clostridium sp. (assembly GCF_026168755.1). Lineage (GTDB taxonomy): Bacteria > Bacillota > Clostridia > Clostridiales > Clostridiaceae > Clostridium. Next base: position 29,386 of record NZ_JAPFDR010000009.1, read on the forward strand.
TGACAGTACCTTCTTCCTCCAGCAACACAACCTCCAACATATTCAGCATCATGCCAGAAGTCCATATTAAATATAGATTTTGTACTACGCCAAGCCCTAATAGTTCTATATAATTTTTCTCTTTGATCTGGATTTGCCATTAATGATGTATCTGTATTGCATCCTATTGGCATAAATGTGAAATACCAAGAGAAATATGCTCCCTTATCTATCATTAAATCTATAAATTCTTCAGATAAAACGCTATCACAATTAGCTGTAGTAAAACAAGTTGAGAATCCAAATGGAATTTTATTAGATTTCATAAGATCCATAGCTCTCATAATATCTTTCCAAGAACCATCCCCCCTTCTTCCATCTGTTGCATCACCAAATCCTTCAACACTTATAGTTGGTACTAAATTCCCTGCTTCAATTAAATCATCACAAAACTTTTGATCTATTAATGTTCCATTTGTAAATAACATAAATACACAATCATTATGTTTTTTAGTTAACTTCAATATGTCATTCTTTCTAACTAATGGTTCTCCACCCGTCATTATATAAAAGTAAATTCCTAACTCTTTTCCTTCAGTGAATAACTTATCTAATTTATCGTAACTTAAATTTAATGATTTATTATAATCAGCTGCCCAACAACCTATACAATGCTTATTGCAAGCTGTAGTTGGGTCTACAAGGATTGTGAATGGTATTTCATGACCATACTTATCTTTATTTTTTTGTATTTCAGTCCAGCCTCTAATAGATGCATTCAATAAGAAGTTCGTAAATACAGTTTGAACAATATTAGGATGAACGTTATTAATTATATTACACATTAACTTAGTCCAATTATTTTCTGGATCTTTTAAATATTCATCTATAATATCATATTGATCCACATATATTTTTTCCGTATCAAACTTTCTTAGCCATCCCATAATCTTTGGTAAATTATTCTCTGGATCTTTTTTTAAGTATTCTAAAACTTGTTTTAAAGCAAACTGTTGAATTTTATACTTTGGACTTAACATTTATATATCGCTCCCCTTCAAATAACATTAAAATAATTACTCTAATGATAATCCAAGTGATACTATAAGCACTTTATATAAATTTATTCATCTATTTTTATTCTATTAATATAACTTTAGTAATTAAATTGTCTTTTTATTCTTTATAATTGATTTAATAATATTATTTTAAAATAAAAAAACACAATATATATTAACTTATTAATAATATATATTGTGTAAAAGCTCCTGTTTTACTATTAATTTATTAAATCATGTTAAAACTTTCTTGTGATTTTGTATGCATATCTTCTTTTTTATTATTCATAATTCATATACAATTGTTTTATACCAAAGCTATTAATTAAATATTGATTTTATATACCTTGCATAGAACGTGCTAAATACTTATCTTCGTCACTATCGTTCCTTGATAAGTAAAGCTACGTTCTCAATATGCGCAGTTTGTGGGAACATATCTACTGGTTGTACTTCTAGTGTTTTATATCCATTTTCCTCTAAAATAGCTAGGTCTCTAGCTAGGGTACTTGGATCACAACTTACATATACAATTCTCTCAGCATCAATATTAGTTATAGCATTTAATAACTTAACATCGCAGCCTTTTCTTGGTGGATCTACAACAACTACATCAGCTTTTACACCTTTATTTATTAAATCTGGTATAACAACTTCTGATTCTCCAACAAAGAATTCAACATTTTCAACGTTGTTTTCCTTAGCATTTATATTTGCATTTTCAATAGCTTGTGGAATTATTTCTACACCATAAACCTTCTTTGCTTTTTGTGATAAGAATAAAGTTATTGTTCCAGTTCCACAATATGCATCAAATACAGTTTCATCCCCTGTTAATTTAGCATATTCCAAAGCTTTACCATATAAAACTTCAGTTTGAGTAGGATTAACTTGGAAGAATGATAATGGAGATATATTAAACTTGAAATCACCTATATAATCACTTATAGTAGGTTCCCCCCATAAAGTTATACATTCTTGCCCTAATATCACATTTGTTGGTTTAGAATTAACATTTTGAACGATACTCTTTATTCCTGGTATATTATTAACTAGTAATTCTACAAACTCATCTTTATTCGGTAGTTTACTTCCATTAGTGACTAGAACAACCATTACCTCATTAGTGGTAAATCCACGTCTAATCATTATGTGTCTAAGAATTCCAGTTTCATCATAGTTTCCATCAATATTATATGGCTTTATATTATTCTTTTTTATCCATTGTCTTGTTAACTCAACAACCTTATCAGCCACTCCCTCTTGAATTAAACAAGTTTCCATATCTATTATTTCATGACTTCTTGGTGCAAAGAAGCCTATTTTCAACTCTCCATTTATCATACCTATAGGTAATTGAACTTTATTTCTATATCTCCAAGGCTCTTCCATACCTAATGGAAATTTAACTATGCTATCATCTAATTTTCCTATTTTAGTTATACAATCTTTTACTCTTTCAAATTTAAAATTTAATTGTTCCTTATATGTAGAGTGCTGTAGTTTGCATCCACCACACCTTTTATTTATATTACACTTTGCTTCACATCTTTCATTTGATGCTTCTAATACATCAATTAACTTAGCATAAGCAAAATTCTTTTTAGATTTTACTATTCTCGCTTTAACTTTTTCACCTTTTAATGCACCTTCTATAAATATAGGAAATGTTTCATTAATTTTAGCTATCCCTTCTCCTTCGTATCCTTGAGAAATAATATCAAGTATATATTCCTTATTTTTTTCTATCAAATCTATCACCTATCAATCTTTTTATGTTATTCTAACAAACTATTAATATTATATACCAAAGTACTAATCTAATAAACATGCCATATCTTTTTCGATAAAAAAAGTCACAGATATAGGTGTTATACTCAAATTATTTATCAATATTGGTCTTTCCTTTTTTCTTATCTTACAGAATTTTATAACAATAAATAATCACTTCTTTATAAATTTTCCCCATATTACTTTTTATCATTTCTGAAAAGAAACATTGGAAGAAAAATTATTTCCAATATTTTTTTAAAATGCTCTGTGTTTTTCAGAACAAACGAAATTGAATTCTATTCTTGTATCTTCATAAATTGTTAGTAATTACAATTGCTTTTTTCTTCGTATCCACCAGAAATCTGTCACATAAGCTTTTCGCCTCAGCTGAACAATCCATACAATTCAAATCTGTAGCAGTTTTATAATCTAATTAACTTTCATGCAATTATAAAACTGTGATTCTGAAGGCGTGTAACCTATTTTGCTCAAAACCTTATTATTGTTTTTTGTAGCATCATTTCAAAAAATAAGGGCCTTCCCCACTGTTGGCTTAATTATACCAATCAGAACTCTGATCGTTGTAGACATTCCCAAACAATTAAGGCCTATAAAACCCCAAATGCCACTTTTGATTGTTTTCAAATTTAAATCAACATACCTCTTACTTTACCATACTATTTCGTTAGGTTGTTAGTTTCTATTGCATACATTTGTCGTCCTCAACTCTACACATCAATTCTACGACACCACTACTGCATTCACACTCTGAATCTATACGCAAAAATATAATTACTATAAAAAATAAAAAGATATCCTTCCTAATATCATTATAAATCTAAATAGTAATCACCATCTTTTATTTTCCCATTTCTTCGAAGAATATAGTCGAAGAATAAGGATAAAGTAATCGGCATAGCAAAATGCAGCAACAGAACCCCAAATACTGTAATGGTATTTAGCCCCATATCAGTAAAAGTAAAAATCTGTCCTACAAACCCACATGTACCCATACCTGCTCCGGCAGGTGTATTCGTCATTTTAAAAATACATGTCCCTATAGGTGCAATAATTGCAGATGATAATATGGTTGGCAATAATATCCAAGGATTCTTAATAATATTAGGCATCTGAAACATTGATGATCCCAGTCCCATTGCCATGACCCCACTCATTTTGCAGTCTCTATAGCTGATTGTTGCAAAACCAACCATTTGCACACAGCATCCAATTGCTGCCGCACCTGCAGATATTCCTGATAATTTTAACATAATGCATAGAGCTGTACTTGATAATGGGGAAGTTAAAACCAATCCTAAAATAATTGAAACAATAATACCCATAAAGAATGGCTGCAGTTCTGTAGCCTCCATAATAACTGTGCCTATGCCTGTCATTAGTGCCTTAGCCAAAGGTCCTGCAAAAGTTGCAGCAATACTTCCTACTAAAAGGGTAACTCCAGGTGTTACCAAAATATCTACCTTGGTTTCTTTAAAAACCATTTTACCAAACTCGGCACCAATCAGAGCTGATATTAAAGCCGCAGCTTCACCACCAACATTTGCTCCCAAAGCACCTGTAGCTATGCTTGTAAATAAAACTAATGGTGGAGCTTCCAGTGCCCATGCCACAGCAACTCCAATAGCTGGTCCAACCAGTTTCATCGCTAATGCACCAATATCAACAAGATATATAAAAACATCATGTTTTCCTAGCAAAGCCTGCCCCTGCTCGCCAATTGTTTTAAAAATCAATCCAATTATTAATGAAGCAAACACAGCCTGTGCCATTTGAGATAAAACATCTAATAAATACCGTTGTGGTGTAATTACAATATTTTTTCTCTCTAAAAATCCTGAAATTCTCTTCCCTTGTTCACTGAATTTTCCCATTATTTCTTCCTCCAATCAAAAAATCTGCAGAATAGACAGCTCCATATCCCTATCTATCCCACAGATTATTTTAAAGGATAAAACATTTCCAAGGTCAATCACAAATTTAAAGATAATTTTTAATAGTATTATGTAGTCAGCAAAGCTGGATAATCTATATTTTTTTCAATTACCTGATTAAGATAATTATTATATTTCTAATATTTTCTTTTGTAAAACCTTTAAATTATTTCAGGGTTTATTTCAACAGGAATTTGAATCTCAAAATAACGGCAGAACTCCTGATTTAAATAACCTCTTCCCACCAGCATTCCACTGACAGCTCCACTAATTTTATAACCCTTGTTAAGAGCATAATTAATTGCAGTATAAAAACATTCTTTATTCAGATTTTTCAAAGACCCTACACGAACAATTGTACATAAACAAAACTGCTCTCCATAAATAAAATTCTCTAAATTATCAGGAATATTTAATTTATCATAATACTCCTCATCAGTTGTAAATCCCCATTTAAGACAATTCTCTTTCAGTTCTACGCAAACATCAAAATAGAAAATATAATCATCAGAAAAAATTGTTTTACCTACATTTTTATCAGCAGTTATTTTATCAAAATTCTCACCGTAACTGGAAACAAACTCAAATACACGTTTTCTTTTTATCTTTTTCACCCAATAATTTCCAATATTATATTTAATAATTTTCTGATTTTCAATAATTTCATTTATTCGCTGACGTTTCAGCAAAAGATAATCAATTTCATTATTCAATTTATTTTGATAGATGATCATGTTTCTCATCGACCGGTTGTGAAAATCATTATAAATTGTGTCTTTGATATCCTTGATTTTGATGCCCCAACTCTTATAGTGCAAACATTCAATTAGTGAAAAAATGTCAAAAATACTGTAGATTCTGTACTTACTTTTTTCATCTCTTACAGGAGCAATCGCACCGTACTTTTCATAATATCTTATCATTTCATTTGATAGATTTAATATTTCGGATACATCGCCTATTTTATATTGTTCATCCATCATATCTCTCCATTTATATATTTTGTAATTTATGACTAAATTGGTTTATCCAACATCACGTTAACAAAATTATAAACCATTAGCCACTTGCTTATCCACAATCTCCAACTTTTTCCATTTATATATCTGCCAGATAAATTGGAATTTATCAATCTTTTGATACATGAATATTATAGCATTGCCATATCGTCATTCCTTTTCTGGTTTGTAAATAATACTTTTATCCCATGATTTATCAAAAGTTCAAGCATTACTTATACAACAGGTTGTTGACAAATCTTGTTCTAAAAAATGTAAAGTAATCAATCAAGAAAACTACCTATTGTATATTATATATAAGAAAATGCACCTCATATTTGAAGTATTAATATCACTTAAATTGTTATTTATAGTTTTTTTATATTGAGTCGCTTTAGTTCGTAGTAAATTAACTCTTAAAATCTCTTGTTATAGTCATTAAGCATAATGTTTATAAGAATAATCTTAATTTATATTAATTTTTATGTAAAAAAAGACACCTTTCGGTGCCAAGTAATGAAATCAGTTGCCTTTACCATTTTAATTCTTTCGAACTATTATGATATTATCAATTATAACCTACTTTTTCAATATTAATTGTTAAGTTTTTGTTAACTTTTTATTTTTTATTATTTTTTGCTAGTCTATCTTGCATTTTTACTGTCCTTTTCATTATCTAACGAATAATTTTATTCATTTTTGCAATTTATGACCAATATATGGGTGTGCCTCCGGGGATAATCCATATATTGGATTATCCCCGGAGGCACACCCATAAAAAAAAGAAGTGTAATATTTACACTTCTTTTTTTATGTCAAATTATTCTACTACGCTTACTTTTAAAAGGTTAGTTGATCCAACTTGATCTAATCCAGCAGCTATTACAACTGTATCTCCAGATTTAGCGAATCCATTTTCAACAGCTATCTTAGTAGCGTTAGCCATCATAGCATCTGTTGAATTTTGGTCTTCAGCAACTACTGGGTAAACTCCGAAGCAGAATGCTAAGCTCTTAGCAACTTTTTCACATGGAGTTACAGCTACGATTGGGCATTCTGGTCTGCATTGAGAAATTCTTCTTGCAGTTGATCCACTCTTAGTTGAAGAAACTATTGCAGCAGCCTTTAATTCGTTAGCAGCATTGCAAGCAGCTCTTGAGATAACTCCTGATACAGCTGGAGTATGAGATTTAGCTTTAGAAACTGCAGTTTCATAGTTTAATTTCTTTTCAGTTTCAGTAGCTATTTTAGCCATTGTTTGAACTGATTCTACTGGCCAATCTCCGTTAGCTGATTCTCCAGATAACATGATTGCATCTGTTCCATCTAATATAGCGTTAGCTACGTCAGAAACTTCTGCTCTTGTTGGTCTTGGGTTTCTCATCATTGAGTCTAACATTTGAGTTGCAGTTACAACTGGTTTTCCAGCAGCGTTACATTTTTCGATCATCATCTTTTGAACAGCTGGTAATTTTTCAAATGGAATTTCAACTCCTAAATCTCCTCTAGCAACCATTAATCCATCAGAAACTGCTAATATTGAATCTATGTTATCAACACCTTCTTGGTTTTCGATTTTAGAAATGATTTGGATATGTTCTCCACCATTTTCGTTTAATATTTGTCTGATTGTTTCAACGTCTGAAGCTTTTCTTATGAATGAAGCAGCAACAGCATTAACTCCGATTTCACAACCAAATTTTAAGTCAGCTATATCTTTTTCAGTTAAAGCTGGTAATTTGATTGAAACTCCTGGAACGTTAACGCCTTTGTGAGTTGCAACAAATCCAGTGTTTTGAACTGTACAGTGAATTTTGTTTCCGTCAATTGATTCAACAGTTAATCCAACTAAACCGTCATCTATAAGGATAGTATCTCCTGGTTTAACATCATTAGCTAATCCAGCATAAGTTACTGAGCACTCTTCAGTATTACCAATAACATCCCCACCTGCATGAACAGTGAATTTAGCACCTGCTTGTAATTCAACTTTCTTTGGATCAAATTTACCAGTTCTTATTTCTGGTCCTTTTGTATCTAACATAACAGCGATTTCTTTATTATGTTTCTTAGCTAATTCTTTAACTAAGTTTATTCTTCCTGCATGCTCTTCGTGATCTCCGTGAGAGAAATTGTGTCTTGAAACATTCATTCCTGCTTCAATTATTTGTGATAATATTTCTGGGTTTTCACTAGCTGGACCGATAGTGCAAATGATTTTAGTCTTTCTCATTTAAAACTCTCCTTTAATCTCTAAATTTAATGTATTTAAAATAAATTATTAGCCTATTTATTAAAATTACTTAGAAATTTCTTCTGAAATTTCATATAGCTTTTGATCAAAAGTTCTTTCTAAAGCTAAAGCTTCATCTATATCTTGATCGAATATTTCATTATTTTTGATACCAACAACTCTTGAAGTCTTACCTTCCATTAATAGTTCGATTGCTCTTGAACCCATTCTTGAAGCTAATACTCTATCGAAAGCACTTGGAGCCCCACCTCTTTGGATATGTCCTAAAACTGTTGCTCTTGTTTCGATTCCTGTTTGAGCTTCTACATATTTAGCTAATTCTGAAGCTCCACCAACACCTTCTGCAAGTAAAACTAAGTTATGCATCTTTCCAGCTTTTTTACCTTCTAAGATAACTCTGCATAATTCATCTTTATCATAACCTTTTTCTGGTGTGATTATATATTCAGCTCCACAAGCTACACCTGTATGAACAGCTATATCTCCACAATCTCTTCCCATAACTTCTACGATAGATACTCTTTCGTGAGAAGTTGAAGTATCTCTAATTTTATCTATAGCATCAACTACAGTATTTAATGCTGTATCAAATCCTATTGTATAATCAGTGTAAGTTAAATCATTATCAATAGTTCCTGGTAAACCTACTGTTTTTACTCCTAATTTAGATAATAATTTAGCACCAGTGAAAGATCCATCTCCCCCGATAACTACTAAAGCATCTACACCATTATCTGCAAGAATTTTTGCAGCTTCTTTTCTTACTTCTTCTTGTTTAAATTCTACACATCTAGCAGTTCTTAAAATTGTACCGCCTCTTTGAATTATATCTGAAACTGATGATCTATTCATTGGGAATAATTCACCATTAATTAATCCAGCATATCCTCTTTGTACTCCCATAACTTCAATACCATTATGTATTGCAGTTCTTACTACTGCTCTTATTGCAGCGTTCATTCCTGGAGCATCTCCACCACTTGTTAAAACAGCTATTTTCTTCATAAAATATTCCTCCTCGATACTACTAAGGACTCTGCATGTCCACTCACTTTGAAATATTTGTTATCATATTACTATTTTGTTTATTATTAAACTTTTTACCACCTTATTTATTTTACTTGTAAACTGATAGTAATGCAACTAAAATAAATCTACTTCTGTCTAAAATTATCGTCTATTCATAAATTTATATATATATTTTACCCTAAATTTATCGAAATTATATACATATTATTAATTATAATTTTATTCTTTGTAACTTTTTACATATGCTATTTTATTATATTTTTTCTGAAAACTCCGCAAATTCAAGAATTTTTTATTATTGTTACTTAATTACCATTCATTTTCTTGAAATTTTTTTATTTTTAAAAAAAATTTATTTTATAAAATATTCTTTCAATTTATTTTTTTGTGAAATCTTACAAATTTTATAAAAAATATCTTCACAAATTCTTTTTTTGTGAAGATATTAAAACATTTTTGATTATTTTTATTCAACTACTTTTACATTATCGTCCCCAAAAAATTTTTTTAATTCAAGAACAACATCTGTATTTAAATCTATCCACATTTCTCTTGGCATTCTATAATTTTTTCTATCCCTTGAAGTAAATATATAAAGGGCAGAATCACCTCTATATTCTCTTATAGTCTCTATTAACTTAGGTTTCATTTCCTTTGCTTTTTGCAAATCATCAACTCTTATATATAGTTTACTACTATTTACCTTTTCTAAAGCTTCTATACTCTCACAAATAAGCTTAGGTTCTTCATCTTCCTTTATACTAACTCTTCCACTAATAACAACCATTGAATCTAAATTAATTAAATTTCGTACTTTATCTAAAGTTTTAGGGAATACTACAACCTCAATAACTCCTGTTAAATCTTCTAATTTTAAAAATGCCATTATTGAATTATTTCTAGTTACCTTTTGGTTTACTTCTGCTAATATTCCTCCAAGTATTACTCTTTGATTATCTTGAATTAAATGTTCATCATCACTTAATCCATCCATAATGGCTTCATATGATTGAAATATTTTTTCTACTGTAGTTGATGTCATCATCTTTAAGCTTTTTTCATATTCATCTAAAGGATGACCTGATATATAAAGACCAGTCATTTCTTTTTCCATTGATAATAAATTATTTTTTGCAAATTCTTTTATATCTGGATATTTTACTTCTGGTACATTTATACTTTCATCTGCCATACCAAAAAGACTAATTTGACCATCTATATTTCTTTTTTTATCACTAGCTACACTATCCATTAGTTTTTCATAAACAGCTAATAATTTTGATCTAAATATTTTAAACTCATCAAAAGCTCCTGCTTTTATTAAACTTTCCACAGCTCTTTTGTTTATTGTTGATAAGTCAATTTTATTTATAAAATCAACTAATGACTCGAATTTACCTTTATTTTTTCTAGCTTCAACTATTCCATCAACAACATTTAAACCAACATTTTTTATTGCTGCTAAACCAAATCTTATACTATTTCCTTTAACAGTAAACTTTGAATAGCTTTCATTTATGTCTGGTGGTAACACTTGTATACCTAAGCTTTCTGCAAACTTAGTATAGTGTGCTACTTTTTCACTTATACCCATAACAGAATTAACCATTGCTGCTATTGTTTCTACTGGATAGTAATGCATTAAGTATGCTGTTTGATAGCCTATTACTGCATAGGCTGCCGCATGTGATTTATTAAAAGCATACGAAGCAAAGTCCATCATCTGATCGAAAATTTCATTTGCCGCTTTTTCGCTTATACCATTTCTCAAACAACCTGGTACTTCTACATTACCATCTTCATCTACTATTCCATATATAAAATTCTTTCTTTCTTGTTCCATAACACTGTGCTTTTTCTTTGACATGGCTCTTCTAACCATATCACTTCTACCTAAGGAATATCCCCCTAAATCTCTAACTATTTGCATAACCTGTTCTTGATATACCATTACCCCATATGTGACATCCAATATACTTTCAAGTTCTGGCGTCTCATAATGCACACTGTCTTTATTTCTTTTACCCTCTATATATCTTGGAATTTCTGACATTGGTCCCGGTCTATATAATGATATTCCGGCTATAATATCTTCCAAGCAGTCAGGTTTAAGCTCCTTCATGAATGATGTCATTCCTGGAGATTCTAACTGGAATACACCAGCTGTTTTTCCTTCACCAATCATGTTATAAACATTTTTATCTTCAAAATCTATTTTATCTAAATCGATGTCTATTCCTCTATTTTCTTTAATCATTTTAACAGCATCACTCATAACTGTTAAAGTTCTTAAGCCAAGGAAATCCATCTTTAAAAGTCCAAGCTCTTCTAATGTTGTCATATCAAATTGGGTTACTATCATATCTTCATTTCTTTGAAGTGGTACATATTCAACTAATGGTTTTGATGCTATAACTACACCAGCCGCATGAGTTGATGAATGCCTTGGTAACCCTTCTAGAGTCTTACTAACATCTATTAATATTTTTACTCTATCTTCATTATCATATGCTGCCTTAAGCTCAGGATTTAAATCTAATGCCTTTTCTATGGTTATTCCAAGCATTGTAGGAATCATTTTAGCTATTCTATCAACTTCTGCATATGAGTAATTCATAGCTCTTCCTACATCTCTTAAACACAATCTAGCGGCCATTGTACCAAAGGTAATTATCTGTGATACATTTTTAACTCCATATTTTTCAACAACATAATCAATTACTTCCTGTCTTCTTTCATAACAAAAATCCGAATCTATCTATTACTACCCTCTCTTTCGAGATACTTAAACACTACTTCTGTAGTGGGTATAGACTATATCTTCACCCACCGACCTTTATACGGTTTGGGCTGCCCCACTTCGCTACCATTTATAATGAAACTCGACTCCTTTCAGTCGCTGAGTAAGTTCAATTTACAAAATTAAAATTTGGAATTTCACTTAAAGATAGCTACGTCCCCTCGGACTAGTCGTTGAACGTTTCCCTATTCAGGACTTCGCTGCTTATTACCCAATCTATTAATTTTTTAGCTTTCACGCTTAAGCTTATTTCATCTTTACGTTGTAGCATTAATAACTCTAAGGGCTTTCAAGCAATTCGAGGCTCTTTAAGCATATTATTTCTAATATGCACGACTATAAAGTTTAAAATGTAGATTTTAACTCAATATATTTATTATATTTTCTACTTAAATAAGTTTGCTATTTTACTGCATGACATATTTTTATTTATATATAAATTAATAATTTTACTTTTATAATTATCTAATTCATTTCTTTTCAAAACTCTACACCCCTAAGAAAATTTACATATTCTTAGTTTAAACTTTTTTATAATCTGGCATACTTACTCTTTCAGGATTTAAGAAACGCTCAAAAAGCAAGCTGTACTTTATCGGATTTATTTTTGTTATTCCCAGAGTATATGCAACTATGGAACCAGCAGCACTATTATGAACTGCCATAGAATTTGCTATATAAGATGTATCCCCTGGAACAGATAAATCATATACCTTTCCTATATACTCTTCTTCAGTTTTACTCTTAATTTTTATATAAAAATAATCATCATCCATATAAAAACTATCATTTCTAAAGAACTTCTGCTGCCTAACTGGAATCTGATAATTTTCAAAATCATCATTCCACTTTAATAACTGCATTCCAGATACACAAACTGAATACTCATCATGCATCTTTTCTTCAGGCTTTACTCTAACCTTAAAAGTACTCCAATATCCTAATCTTGCGAGTATCATTCTAAGCTGTCTAGTTAATTCAATTGATGTTGTAGTGTATTTAATTCTAAATGATGAACTCTCACAGTTAATATCACTATGACTTCCATCACCCCTAAACATATTTGCCACTAACAGCTTTAAATCACTATTGCTAGCATCATTAACAACATCATATGGTATCCTTTTATTATTAGCTCCTTCACCGCATTGAATTCTTAAAAACTCTGATATAATCTTTGAATTAAATTCAATCGATGTACTCTGCTTAATTTTATGTTCTCTCACATATCCTTCTAAACCAAATACAGACTTAACTAAATTTAATACATCTTCTATATATTCAGTTTCTTTCTTATTGAATCCAAAACCAACTTTATATTCTCTTATATCTTCATTAATAGTAGTCCATCCTTCTGATATAAAGTATCCATACAATTTGCATAGATTAGTATTTAGCTCTATAAATCTATTAACTTTTTTAGATTGTAATTTATTACTCCCTATTTCATACCAAATATGTTCATTATCATATCTTAGATGATCCTCATGCTTACAATAATCCAATAAATCATACTTAACATCCTTAATTTCTTCTTTAACTCTTGGATAAACTACAAAGTCATTCTTTTCTAATTTATTAGCTTCTATCCATTCTAACTTATAATCTTTATATGCTGGATTTTTACATTTCTCTTTTAAAGAACAGCTTTCTTTGCAAACTATTGGTAGCTTGCTTCTATCCTTCCAGACCTTAGTACACTTTGAAGCTTTTATGGCTAACATTTTATGATCACTTGTAAGCTTAACCTTTTCATTAGCACTTTCAATAATTACTATTTTTTCTTTAATATCATACCTTAATAGATTTTCAACTAACTGCATATTACCATAAGCAGTAATAACTTCATCACCTATCCTAATATTTTCTATGTTTTTAATTGAGCCATTACTTAAAAGTATTTCTGTCCCTGGTAAGAAACATCCTCTTCCTGGTCCAGTTGGTATCCCATGATCATTCGAATACTTAATAAAGTCCCAAGTAATCAAGAAATAATCAACATATCCCATTTGATTAATTACACCAAGTTCATAATTTAATCTATCAACATACTCCTTTGCTTCCTCATTAGTTTCTGCAAAGTCCTTTATCTGTTGAACATTGATTAATTTATCCTTAAACTTTTCAAATACATCATATCTTTCAACTAACCCTTCAAAACACACCTCTTCAAGATAATCAAAGTGAGTTTTATATTCCTGTGGAACTGGGAAGTTTGGTAACTTAGAAACATGAAACTGATAATCAAAATTACATTCATCAGCAATCTTAATTGTATTCTCCAATGCTTCAGGAACATAAGAGAACATATCCCACATTTCCTCTGGCGACTTTAAATAGAACTGATCTGAAGGATATCTTCTTCTATTTTGATCCTCTACAGTCTTCCCTGTTTGAATACACATTAAAATATCATGTGCTTTTGAATCTTCCTGATTAATATAATGGACATCATTAGTAGCAATCAAAGGAATACCAGTTTCTCTAGATAACTTAATATTCCCCTCTGTAACCTTTCTTTGCTCCTCTATTCCATGGTCTTGTATTTCTAAGTAAAAACCATCTTTAAAGATATCCTTATACATTAAGGCAACTTCTTTTGCCTTTTCATAGTCTTCTCTTAATAAATTCTTTTGTACTTCTCCACCTAAGCAAGCACTTAAAGCTATTAAACCTTCACTATGTTTTCTTAAGAAATCATGGTCAACTCTCGGCTTATAGTAAAACCCATCAATAGATGCTGCTGATACTATTTCCATTAAATTTTCATAACCAACCTCATTTTTTACTAATAAAACTAAGTGATATGTACCATTATCCTTATCATTAATTTTAATATTCATAGACTTTCCTGCTACATATACTTCACAACCAAGTATAGGTTTAATACCTTGTGCTATAGCTTCCTTATAGAAAGCTACACATCCATACATAACACCATGATCAGTAATGGCTATGCTATCCATTCCAAGCTCTTTTGCCCTACTAACAACTTTCTTAACTTTAGCTGAGCTATCAAGCAAACTATATTCAGTATGTAGGTGAAGATGACAGAACTTTTTATTTTCCAATAAGACACCTCCTTATTTTGACTATTTAGTAGTTTCCACTCCTAATTTCTTCAGCTATCTTCTCTATTTTTCTTAATCTATGGTTTATTCCTGATTTACCTACTGGTGGATCTAGCATTTCCCCTAGCTCCTTAAGTGATTCATCTGGATAACTTAATCTAAGCTCTGCAACCTCTTGAAGATTTTTAGGTAATCTTTGAAGCCCTATACTATTTTGTATAAGCTTTATACTTTCAACTTGCCTTACTGCAGCATTAACTGTCTTACTTAAATTTGCTGTTTCACAATTAACAAGTCTATTTACGTTGTTTCTCATTTCCTTCATTATTCTTATATTCTCAAGTTCAAGTAATGAAGTATGCGCTCCAACAATATTTAGAAGATCGACTATTTGCTCACCTTCTTTTATATATATTATAAAGCTATTTTTTCTTTGAATAACTTTTGAATTTAATCCAAAAGAATTAATAAGCTTAGATAAATCTTTTGCATATTCTTCACTATGAGTTACAAACTCCAAATGATATGTCTTTTCAGGATTAGTTACACTTCCTCCACCAATAAAGGCTCCTCTTATATAAGCCTTCTTATACTCTTCCTCTTTAACCATCTCAGAATCTATTTTATAATCAATAGTTAATACCCCATCTATTTCTCTAAAGATCCCTGTTTCTTGAAGTAAGTCCCTAACTCCCATATCTTCTTCAATTAAAACCATATATATATTGTTTTTCTTTAAAGAGTTACTCTTTTTAACCATTAATTTAGAATGTATATTAAAGTGTTCCTTTAGTATAGTGAATATATGTCTTGCTGAAGCTGGATTTTCTGTTGTAATTCTAAAGCTAAGACCCTTCCCACTAAATCCTATTGTTCCACTACCTTTCATTATTGCTGAAAGCTCTGCTAATGCTTCCTCTTTAGATATATCAGTATATCTACATATTTCTCCTTTTACTTTCGCTGAAAACGACATAAATTCTTCTCCTAACTAACTATAAATGTATACTTCATTATACCATAAACTGTGCCTTATGTATCATATTATAATATTGGAAAATTAGGATATACCTAAAAAACTTTGAACTGCCTCCAGTCTACTTGACAGGGGGCAGTTCAAACTTCAATACAGCCTAATATTTTTACTTTTTGCTTCTTATCTTTCTGGATAAATACATATACTCTATAATTTTCTTTTTATCATAAAGTAACTTTTTATCTAAAATAGTTGTCATTAAAATCTGTGCTAAATGCTCTGCATCATGCTTTACATAACCTTTAGTTATCTTAACTAAATCAGTTTCAACTACTTTTACGTTTAAGTCCTCTATGTTTTCATAATCTAATTTTACTAATTTAGAATCTTGACTTAAATATCTTTCTTCTATCTCCTTAGGAATTGTCCCATTATTTGCAATAACATATTGAACACTATTTTTCCCACTATACTTCATTAATGTCTTTATATGATCAGATACCGCAAAATCATCAGTTTCACCTGGTTGAGTCATTACATTAGATATATATATCTTTATTGCATCACTCTTATTTATCCCTTCAACTATATCTTCAACTAATAAATTTGGTATTATACTAGTATAAAGACTACCAGGTCCCATAACAATAGCATCAGCTTCTTTAATAGCTATAAGTGCGTCCATTAAAGGCTTAGCTCTTTCTGGATTAATTCTTAATTCTTTTATCTTACTTTTTTGTTTTATAACCTCTTCTGGTATTATAGATTCACCCTCTACTACACTTCCATTTTCAAGCTCTGCTATAAGCTTCATATCATCAAGCGTAACGGGTAATACCTTTCCTGTTACTGCAAGTACTGAGCTCATTTTTTGTACAGCATCTTCAAAATTATCACTTATTCCTGCCATTGCAGCTAAGAATAAATTACCAAAGTTCTGTCCTTTTAATGAACCTTCTTTAAATCTATATTGAAGTAAATCCTCCATAATAGGCTCAGTATCTGCTAATGCTAAAATACAGTTACGTATATCACCTGGAGGAAGCATTCCAAGGTCTGCTCTAAGCTTTCCTGACCCCCCTCCATCATCTCCAACTGTTACTATTGCTGTTATATTGTTCGTATATAATTTTAATCCTCTCAACATTGTAGATAATCCTGTTCCTCCACCAATAACAACTACTTTAGGACCACCTACATGAACTCTCTTCTCATCTACAAGTTCTTCTATATTCTTATCATTTATTGTTATTTTAACCTTTTCAGAATTTATTAAAGAAATAAATGACTTAACAAACTCAGAAAATGCTATATACATTATTACAATTCCAATTAAACTTAAAAATAAATATAAAACTCTTATAGTGCTGTTATAATCTTTATTTGAAAAAGTTTCAACAATACCTAGTACAAGTATAACTACCCCAACGAACCCAAGGAATATCCATCTTTTCATTCTTATTCCCGGTTTCATTAAAAACTCCATTATCATAGTTTTTTATCCCCTTTATGAACATCTTCTTTAATATCCCTATGTTCAATATATACATTATAGTTCTTATCATATAAATTTTCATAAATTTGATTTGCTATAGCTACTGATCTATGTCTTCCACCTGTACATCCTATTGAAATAATAAGCTGTCTCTTTCCTTCTTTTTGGTAGTTAGGAATTAAAAACTCCAGCATGTCATTTATTTTTTCTAAGAATACTTTAGTTTCCTCTTGATTTAATACATAATCTCTAACTGGTGTATCTAAGCCAGAAAATGGTTTTAAATCTGGTATATAAAATGGATTTGGTATAAATCTAACATCAAATACTAAATCAGAATCAACTGGTATACCATATTTAAATCCAAAGCTTAATACAGTAATTGATAATTGCTTTTCTGGCAATGTTTCATCTCCAAAATACTTAGTCATTTCCTCTCTTAAATCACCTATTTTATATTTTGAAGTATCTATTATAATATCTGATTTATCTTTAACTTCTCTTAATTTTTTTCTTTCTAGTTCTATTCCAGTTATTACTCTTCCTCCCCCCGATAATGGATGACTTCTTCTCTTTTCTTTAAATCTCTTTACTAGCACTTCATCAGTTGCATCTAAGAATAATATTTCATATTTAAATTGCTCTTTTTCTAATTCTCTTAAGCTTTGGAATAGATCATTAAAGAATATTCCACCTCTTATATCTATAACTAATGCAACCTTATCTATTTTCCCATCACTTTGTCTGCATACTTCTGCAAATTTTGTTATTAATGTTGGTGGAAGATTGTCTACACAAAAATATCCCATATCCTCTAAACTTTTAGTAGCTTCTGATTTACCTGCCCCTGATAATCCTGTAACTATAATAAATCTCATGTCATACCTCCAAAAATCTATTTATTAATGTCGAAAGCACCTTCTCAATTTATATTGAATTTGAAAAGTCCAATAACTAAATTAAAGCTTATAAATTTACTTTAAAATAACTTATTTCAATTATATCATATATATAAAAAAAGAAGCTACCAATTGGTAACTTCTTATTTTTCACCTATTATTCTTACTTCCGTATGAAGGTCAACTCCAAACTGCTTTTTAACTTCATCTTGAATATGCTCTATTAAGTCAGTAATATCTTTAGCTGTAGCATTTCCCTTGTTAATTACAAATCCTGAATGCTTTTCTGATACAGCAGCTCCACCTATAGAATATCCCTTTAGTCCAGAATCTTGAATAAGTTTACCAGCAAAGTACCCTGTTGGTCTCTTAAATGTACTTCCTGCTGATGGATATTCAAGTGGTTGTTTAGACTCTCTTTTATTAGTTAAATCATCAACTAATTCCTTAATAGTTTTTGCTTGGCCCTTTTTTAATTTAAATACAGCTGATAATACTATATATCCTTTTTTCATAACTAAAGAAGATCTATATCCGAAATCTAATTCCTCATTTGTAAGGTTTATTATATTACAATTTTCATCAATTACTTCAACACTTTCAACAACATGTGAAATTTCTCCATCATAAGCACCAGCATTCATAAATACTGCTCCACCAATAGTTCCCGGTATTCCACATGCAAATTCAAATCCAGTTAATGAATTTTCCATAGCTTTATCAGAAACTTCTTTTAACATTGCACCACACTCTGCTTCAATTCTCTCATCATTTACAGTTACATTGTGAACGCCTTTTAGTGATATAACAACACCCCTAAATCCACCATCTCTAACCAATATGTTAGATCCATTACCAATAACATAAACAGGAATATTATTTTCTCTACAAATACAAATGCTCTTCTTTAATTCTTCCTTTGAATTTGGAATTAATAATATATCTGCTGGTCCTCCAACTTTAAAATTAACATAACTACTTAATTTCTCATCTATTTTAATATTATCTTCATTGTAAAATTCCCTAAATAGCTCTACAAATTTACCGTATTTATTCATAATAAGCTCCTTAAAATATAAAATATTTACAGTTTAATAGTATAAAGTATATTATAATATTAAACAAGTAATTTCCTCTTAATTATTACCATTAAAGTAAATATAAATACTTTCTGCCGATTTTTTATCTATAGATGGCACTTCTAGCAATTCTTCAACTGTTGCTTTTTTAATATTATCTACACTACCAAACTTCATTAATAGAGCTCTTCTTCTCTTTTCTCCAACATTAGGTATATCATCTAAAATAGAATGTAAAGTTCTCTTATCTCTTAAACTTCTATGATATGTTATTGCAAATCTATGAACTTCATCTTGTATTCTTCTTATTAGCTGCATTAAATTTGAGCTTCTATTAATTATTAACTCTTTATTATTATATACTATACCCCTAGTTTGGTGTTTATCATCTTTAACTAAACCACATACTGGAATATTTATATTTAAACTTTCTAATACCTCTAGAGCTATATTTACTTGTCCCTTACCACCGTCCATCATTATTAAATCCGGGAAGTTAGAAAATTTACCTGCTGATAACTTTAAATCTCTCTCTTGAATCGCTTTTATCTCTTCAAGTCCATGATTAAATCTTCTAGTTAGAATTTCTCTCATACTATCATAATCATTAGCACCTTTTACAGTTTTTATTTTAAATCTTCTATAATCACTATTTTTTGATCTTCCTTCTTCAAATACAACCATTGTTCCTACTGAATCTACACCCTGAATATTAGATATATCATATGCCTCTATTCTAGCTGGCCACTCATCAAGCTGTAATAAATTTTGAAGTTCTTGTAATGCTATTCTATTTATTTCTTTATCCTTTAAATATTTATCCTTAAATTTCTCTAAAGTTATCTTAGCATTATTCTTAACCATTTCTAGCATATCCTTTTTTTGTCCTTTTTGTGGAACTTTAAGCCATACTTTGGAACCTCTTTTTATAGTCAAATATTCTTCCATTAACTCTACTTCATTAACCTCAGGAACATATATTGTTTTAGGAACTTTAGCTGTACCACCATAAAATGATGCTATAAACTCTTCTAATATTTCTGCTATGCTTTCATTTGCTGTATTTTCAAATATAAAATGTTCTCTTCCAAGTATCTTTCCATCTCTAGAGAAGAATACTTGAATGCAACTATCCTTTTCATCTTGATCAATATTGATAAAATCTTCATCACCTTCCATAGTCTTAAATATTTTTTGTTTTTCAACTATGGCTTCTATTGCTAATATCTTATCTCTTAATGATGCAGCTTTTTCAAACTCTAAATTTTCTGCTGCATTCTCCATTTCTGTTTTAAGCATTTTAGTAACATAAGTTTCTTTTCCACTTAAAATATCAATTATGTCACTTATCATCTTTCCATATTCCTCTTTACCTATATGTCCTCCACAAGGTCCAAAACATTTCTTTATATGATAATTTAAACATGGTCTCACAAGTTCGCCATTTTCCTTTATTGCTAATTTGCATGTTCTTAAAGGAAATATTTTATATATCAAATTTATAGTTTCATATACTGCTGCTCCATTAGTATATGGCCCGAAATACTTACTCCCATCCTTTGCAAAATTTCTAGTTACAAAAACTCTAGGGAAATCATCCTTTGTAGTTATTTTTATAAAAGGATAGAATTTATCATCTTTTAACAAGATATTATACTTAGGACTATATTTCTTTATTAAATTACACTCCAAAATGAGTGCTTCCATCTCTGAATCTGTAACTATATATTCAAATTCAGCAATATTCTTTACCATAACCCTTACTTTTTCAGAATGATTCTTTGAATTTTGAAAATAACTTTTTACTCTATTTTTTAAAATTTTTGCTTTTCCAACATAAATAACTTCACCTAATGAATTCTTCATTAGATAAACTCCAGGTTTATCTGGTAAATTTTTTAGATGATACTCAAAATCAAACATCTTACTCCCCTTTCTTATGTAAAAAAGTTAAGAGTTAAGATTTAATAGTTAAAAGCTAAAGGATAAACTCCACAAGGAATTTCTTAGATACTCTTCTTTATAAATTCAGCTAAATCTGAATTTAATCCTAAACTCTTAACTCTCTTTCTTAACTCTTAACTGCTCTAAATTAACATTTATCTATTAAGTCTATTTATTATATATTCTTAAACTATTAACTTTAATATCCTAAAACTGCTTGCCTAACAACTTTACTAGCTACTGTTGCTGCTGCTCCTGAACCAGTGCCACCATTTTCAACGATTACTGCAACTGCTATTTGCGGATCATCCATTGGTGCTGCTGCTATAAACCAACTGTGTGGAGTTGCTTCACTTCCATCTGATAAAGTATAGTCTGCTGTACCAGTTTTTCCTCCAGCATTAGTTCCTTTAAATGCTGGCCACTTACTTAAATTGCTATCAACTAAATTAGTCATATAATCTTGAATTGTCTCTGCAATATCACTAGACATAACTTGCTTCAATTCTTTACCATCTATAGTTTTTATTACATTTTGATCTTTATCAACAATTGAATTAACTAATTTAGGTTGCATCATAACTCCATCATTAGCCACTGTAGCTGATACTAAAGCCATTTGCATAGGTGTAGTTAAAACACTTCCTTGCCCTATTCCACTTTGAGCTATATTACCAACCTCTGAACTATCTAATGAAGGGAATCTACTTGCTGTTATAGATACTCCAGGTCCAGTTATTACTGAATTAAATCCATACTCTTCTGCTGTAGCTTTTAATGCATCATTTCCAAGTTCCATTGCTAATGTACCAAATACAACGTTACTTGATACCTTATATGCTTGTTTTAAATCTATTGATCCATATACATTATTACCAAAGTTGCTTAATGTTCTTCCATCTTGGAATTTTATCTTACCTTCATCCTGAAATGTTCTATTAGATACTGATTGCATATTTTCTAAAGCACTTGTTAACGTGACAGTCTTAAATACAGAACCTGGAGGATAAAGTCCATTTATAGCCCTATTAATTAATGGTGTATCATCTGCACTACCACTATTAGCTTTATTCATTTCATCAGCTAAATTATTAGGATTAAATGTAGGTTTTGATACCATTGCTAATATTTCTCCTGTTTTAGGATTTAATGCAACAACAGCGCCCTTATTATCTCCTAATGCATCCGATGCTACTTGCTGTAATGTTGTATCTAAAGTTGTTACAACACCATTTCCAACTTTATCAGCTTCCTTTGTTAATTCATCAAAATTAATTCCATCCATAAAAGCTTTAAAATTACTTGAAAAATTAAAACTTCCTGTATTAGCTTTATCATTTTTTATATTTTCTATAAGACCTTTTACATCAATGCTGCTTAAGAACTGTCTGAAATTATTTCCAAAAGCATTATAAGTTGTTAATTCACTATCATACTCTTCCTCTAAACCAGTTGTTCCATAAACATTACTAGTATATCCTAATGCATGAACATATAAATCACTATATAAGTAATCTCTTTTTTGAGATGTTTCATTTAATCTTTCACTAGTTGTTAGCGCTATACCATTTCTATCATATATAGTTCCTCTTAAAACTTCATTTTTTACAGCAATAACTCTTGTATTACCTGACATTTCGTTAATCTTAGGACTCTTAATTAATTGAAAATAAGCAATATAGGATATTAATGCTATAAAGAAAACTAAAAATACAGTCATTACATTTTTAACGCTTTTTGCTAAATCATTCATATCCTTATGCCTCCTCTGATATCTTTTGCAATATTCCTAAAGCAAAAAATATTGTTAATACTGACGAACCACCATAGCTTATAATAGGTAATGTTATTCCTGTTAATGGAATAACTGCAAAAATTCCTCCTATTATAACTAATGTTTGGCAAGCTATCATTGTACTAAAGCCAACAGCTATTAATTGTGAATACTTATCATCTGTAACAAATGCTGCTCTTATACCTCTATAGAATAGTAAGAAATATATTATCATTAATCCAATTGCAAATATTACTCCAAACTCTTCACAAATAATTGCATAAATCATATCACTTTCTTTAACTGGCAAGTTTTGAAAATGACCTTGACCTACTCCAACACCAAATAATCCTCCAGCAGCAATTGAATACATTCCTTCAACTATTTGATAGGATTCTCCTAAAGCATATTTCCATGGATCTAACCAAATCTTAACTCTTTCTCTTACATGTCCAAACATTGAATATCCAGCAACTGATCCAATTGCAGCTAAACCTAATGCTGTAAACACATACTTCTTCTTAGCTGTTGCAACATATAATAACGTTATTGAAATACCAAAAAATATTAATGCACTTCCTAAATCCCTTTGAAGTACCATACATCCCATAGAAAATCCAGCTACTAATGCTGGTTGCCATAATTCTTTAAAATCTTGTTTGAAATTCTGCTTATTTTCATATGTAGCTAAAGCCGAAGCTAAATATAATACAAGAGCTATTTTTCCAAACTCTGATGGTTGAAAAGAAATGACCTTTCCTATTATAATCCAGTTTTTTGCACCGTATAATTCTGTACCAAATATTAATGCTAATGGCATTAATACTAACGTTATTATCATATATACCTTTTTATATTTTGCAAAACTCCTTAAATCAGGCAAAATTACTACAATTAAAATATAACCTACTACACCTATAGCAATCCATACTAGTTGCTTAATTGCAGTTACTCTATTTATTCTATATAATGTTGCTACTCCTACTACAGCCAATATACTTGCAAAAATTAGTATAAATTTATCTCCATCCGGGTAAAATCTTCTAACTACAAAGTGGGAATAGCCTATTAGAACACATAAGACTACTCCCATTATTAATGCAAAGGTATCAAAAGGCTTTTGTAAAAAACCTAAGGTTGTAAAAAGTAGTAAGCATAGCAGATATACTAGTCTAAGTAATCTTTTTTCACGCTTTAATGATTTCATAAATCCACCTCTACTCTTTAAATGAAACATCTTTTCTATGGTCAAAGATATAACTTTAACCAAACTAAATCATAAATTTAGAGTTTTACTTACCTGATTTTAAAACTTTAAAAATAGCACTTCCTATTTTAATTTCATCATCAGCAATAAGCTTGAACTTTTCTTCTATTTTTTCGCTATTAACATATACACCATTTGTACTATTTAAATCTTCAATATATAAATTATTATTTTTAGTATATATCTTTGCATGATTTCCTGATACAAAGGGCTCTGTTAAAACAATTGTATTATCTGGCTTTCTTCCTAAAGTAGTTATTCCTCTAATAGGTACTACCGAACCCTGCTCTAATGTCGAGTTAACACCTGTTTGAATAACTTCTATACCATATCTTATACCTGAATTGTTATTTTTTTGCTTTCCACCAGTCTTAACATCCTTATACATTATCTTTAATGAGTAATATATAATGACATATAACAAAATTATAAAAATTATTCCAGCTATAAACGTGGCTACCTTCCCAAAACTCATATTTTCACCTCAAATTAATGTATGCTTACCATTATATATTAAATCCTATTGTAAAAAATAACAAGCCATCTTAATTATCTTAATAACTTCTTAAGATATTTTCCAGTATATGATTTATCTTTTTTAACTATTTCCTCTGGCGTACCTTGTGCTACTAAAGTACCACCTTTATCTCCACCTTCTGGTCCTAAATCTATTATATAATCAGCACACTTAATCATATCTAAATTATGTTCAATAACTACAACAGTGTTTCCAGCATCAACTAATCTTTGTAATATATATACTAATCTATTAACATCATCAACATGAAGCCCTGTTGTTGGTTCGTCTAAAATATATAATGTTTTTCCTGTACTTCTCTTAGATAATTCGAATGCAAGTTTAATTCTTTGAGCTTCACCACCTGATAATTGTGTTGATGGTTGACCTAATCTTATATAACCTAATCCTACATCTTTTAATGTTTGAATTTTATTCTTTATTCTTGGTATATTTTCAAAGAACTCCAATGCTTCTTCTACAGTCATATTTAAAATATCATCAATATTTTTTCCTTTATATTTAACTTCAAGAGTTTCTCTGTTATATCTCTTACCCTTACAAACCTCACAAGGTACATAAACATCAGATAAAAATTGCATTTCTATCTTTATAATTCCATCTCCTGAACATGCTTCACATCTTCCACCTTTTACATTGAAACTAAATCTTCCTGGTTTATATCCTCTCATTTTAGCTTCTGGTGTTTGAGAGAATAATTCTCTTATTATATCAAAAGTTCCTGTATAAGTTGCTGGATTTGAACGTGGTGTTCTTCCTATTGGACTTTGATCTATATCTATAATCTTGTCTATACTTTCATAACCAGTTATTTCTTTGTAGGCTCCAGTTGGATTCTTACTCTTATTTATTATTTTATTTAGTCCCTTATAAAGAATTTCATTTACCAATGTACTCTTACCAGAACCAGAAACACCAGTAACCATTGTTAATACTCCTAATGGGAATTTAACAGTTAAGTTTTTAAGATTATTTTCCTTTGCTCCTACAACAGTAATAAATTGTCCATTTCCTTCTCTTCTTGTCTCTGGAACTTTAACCTCTTTTTCTCCTGTTAAATACTGACCAGTAATAGATTCCTTGCATGCCTTAATTTCATCTACAGTTCCTGCAGCAATAATTTGTCCTCCATGCTCTCCTGCCCTAGGTCCAATATCTACTATAAAATCTGCTTCCCTCATAGTGTCTTCATCATGTTCAACAACTATAACAGTATTTCCAACATCTCTTAGATTCTTTAAAGTTTGAATTAACTTATCATTATCTCTTTGATGTAATCCAATACTAGGTTCATCTAAAATATATAAAACTCCCATTAAAGCAGATCCAATTTGAGTAGCAAGTCTAATTCTTTGAGCTTCTCCTCCTGAAAGAGTTCCTGAGCTTCTTGATAAGTTTAAGTAATCTAATCCAACATCAACTAAGAATTTTAATCTACTTTTAATCTCCTTAACTATTTGATCACTTATTATTCTTTCCTTTTCACTGAAGTTTAATGAATTAATAAAATCTAATTCTTCTTTAATAGGCATTTGTGTAAACTCATATATGTTTTTATCACCAACTGTAACTGCTAAAACCTCTTTGTTAAGTCTAGCTCCTTTACATTTTGGACAATACTTATTACTCATATATTGTTCAATTTCGCCTTTAATTACATCTGAATTTGTTTCTTTATATCTTCTTACAAGTGAATTTATTTCTCCATCATATGAATATGAATATTTACCTTTTACCCCATCCTTAGTGTAAGTAACTATTAACTTATGTCCATTTGTTCCATATAATAATAAATCCACATGTTCTTTTGATAATTCCTTTATAGGTCTATTTAAATCTAGATCATATTCTTCACTTAATGCTTTTAAAATTGCATAAGTCCATGAATCATCTTTTAATCTTCCTTCTCCCCAAGTTGCAATAGCTCCTTCCATTACACTTAGATTCTTATTTGGAATAACTAAGTCTGGATCTATTTCCATCAATGTTCCTAAACCATCACATTTTTCACATTTTCCAAAGGGAGCATTAAATGAGAACATTCTTGGCTCAAATTCTTGTATATTAATTCCACAATCAGGGCAAGCAAAATTTTCACTAAATAATATATCCTTATCTCCAATTATATTTATAATTACTAACCCTTCACCTAACTTTAATGCAGCTTCTAAAGAATCACTTAATCTTCCTTCAATTCCTTCCTTAATAACAAGTCTATCTACTACAGCCTCTATATTATGCTTTTTAGTTTTTTCTAACTTTATTTCTTCTTCTGCTAGTTCGTATATTTCACCATCAACTCTGGCTCTTACGTATCCATTTTTCTTAATACTATCTAATACTTTTTCATGTGTTCCTTTTTTTCCTCTTATAACTGGAGCTAAAACTTGAATCTTAGTTCTATCCCCAATAGCTATTATTTGATCCACAATTTGATCCACAGATTGCTGACTTATTACTTTCCCACACTTAGGACAATGTGGAATACCTATTCTTGCATATAATAGTCTTAGATAATCATATATCTCTGTTATTGTTCCTACTGTAGATCTTGGGTTTTTACTAGTTGTTTTTTGGTCTATTGATATTGCTGGTGATAACCCTTCAATATAATCAACATCAGGCTTATTCATTTGTCCTAAAAATTGTCTCGCATATGATGATAAAGATTCAACATATCTTCTTTGTCCTTCTGCATATAGCGTATCAAATGCTAAAGAAGATTTACCTGAACCTGATAACCCTGTAAATACTATTAATTTATCTCTTGGTATTTCTAATGATACATTTTTTAAGTTATGTACTCTTGCACCTTTTACTATAATCTTATCTTTCATTTTTTTAACCTCTTCAATATACTTCAATTTTATTTTTGTCAGAAATAGTATATTTTACTCTCGAACAAACATTCTTTATTTAATTTTAGATTTATTGATTTTTATTGTCAATGAATTTTATACCTTATTACCATATTTTTTATACAACAAAAGGTGGCTGTCGTACTAAATAATTAGTGCGAGAGCCACCTAATAATTAAACTTTATTAATCTTGTTTAAAGGATATTATAGCTCTAGTAATAAACTAAACATTAACTCCAAACTGATAAGAGACCTTTTTTATAAAACTTTTTAGCTACAACTATTTTTTCTTTCTAGTTAATAAACCACCTACAAACATTAATAATCCACCAACTATTCCTGGGTTAACTGGAACACCTGTCTGTGGTAATTCGTTATTATTGTTATTATTGTTATTATTGTTGTTATTGTTGTTATTATTGTTGTTATTATTATTTGAGTTAGACTCTTCTTTCTTATCTTCGTTAGAATCTACAATATTACCGTTATTAATATCTCCACCTGGTAGATTTGAATCTTCTCCAACAACATTTAAAGCAATAGTTTTAGATGTTACTGTTCCATCAGCTAAAGTAATATTAATATCAAGCTTTTTTGTTTCTAGTCCAATGTACTCTAGAGATTCTACTGGAATAATTACTTTTTCACCTTGAACGTAGATAATTGGAAGTGATGTTCTAACCCTAGAAATTTCATTACCATTTTCATCTAGATAAACTATTCTAAAGTCAGTTCCATTTATATTAATACTCTTTAATTCAGTATCTTTTATTATCATTCCTAAAATTTCAATAGGCTTAAGATTATTTTTATCAATAGTTACTGATAAATCTCCATTATCTCCTGGTAAATCTGTGTCTGGTGTTTGATCTGGTTTTCCTTCTTCTGTTTCTCCATTGCCTGGTACGTCTGTATCTGGTGTTTGATCTGGTTTTCCTTCTTCTGTTTCTCCATTACCTGGTGCATCTGTATCTGGCTTTTGATCTGGTTTTCCTTCTTCTGTTTCTCCATTGCCTGGTACGTCTGTATCCGGAGTTTGATCTGGATTTCCTTCTTCTGTTCCTCCATTACCTGGTACGTCTGTATCCGGAGTTTGGTCTGGATTTCCTTCTTCTGTTCCTCCATTACCTGGTACGTCTGTATCCGGAGTTTGGTCTGGATTTCCTTCTTCTGTTTCTCCATTATCTCCTGGTACATCTGTATCTGGAGTTTCATCTGGTGTTCCTTCTTCTGTTTCTCCATTGCCTGGTACATCTGTATCTGGTGTTTGATCTGGAGTTTCTTCTGGAATCTCCGGAATTTCCTCTTCTTCAAGAACAGTTATAGTTTTTGAAATACTATCTCCAGTTTCTAAATGAGTAACTGTTAAAATTAAATCACCATAAACATTATCTAAGCTAAAAAACTGTAAATTTAATTCATTAAGCTCAGACATATCATCACTATCAGATTTATCATAATTCCAATCTATAAATATAGTAAAATCTGTGTCTAATTCTCCACCATCAGCTCTTTTTAATGTATATTCAAAATCATTTAATAATTCAAATGTATCTGGTTTATATAAATTACTATCCTTATCAAAAAATTCTAAAGAATATGTATAAACCTCACCAATTGCTGGCTTAATTATTTTATCCTGTCCATTAACCCATCTAAAACTACCAAAAATACTAGGTTTTACTATTTTATCAGTCTTCCAAATTATAGTATTATTAACTACCTCAGTATTTAATTCAAAATCTGTATGTATTGTTCCATCAATTGAAAAATTACCTGTAGAATTAGAACTAGCTCTCACATACTCATGACCATCTTCAAATCTATTAATAGCTTCAACACCATTTGTATTTAATCTTGTAAGTCCGCTAACTTCCCCATTAATATCTAAAGTTTGATTATTATTTAAAATAATTGCTCCACATAATTCTAAATCACTTGTATTTTGTACTCCATAAAAATTACCTTTTACAATCGGACTGGATTCCATTGCTCTAAAATCAATAATAGCTTTATTATTAAGAGTAACATTATTTGCATTAAAAACTTTATTACTAGTCATTGTTAATCTTGATGATTCACCTAATACTAATTCATTTATTCCATCAACATTTAATGCACTAGTCGTGTATCTATCTGCTAATTTTACATTTAAATTCCCATTATGATTACTTGTATCAAAATCTCTTACATTAGTTTTTCCATATAAATTTACAGATACATCTCCATTTAAAGGATATTTTACTCCACCTGTATATATAGTAGTATCTACTAAATTAGCATCTAGATTTATTTCAACATCCATATCTATTTCATTCCAATAATCACCTGCATATATTGCTGAAATTCTAGTCTCACTATTTGGATTAATTATATTTATTACAGATTTTTTTCCTATTGTTTCACTTCCTACACCTTTATAAGTTCCACTACTTATAAATGGTCTATGGTCATCTTGCTGAACGCTTGTCCCAACTTTTGTATTAACATTATCTATAGTTAATTTATGACCTGCAGTAAAAATAGTTGTATCTCTTTCAACAGCCTGCCCTAATATTTTTTCATTAGAATTTCTTCCTATAATTACTTGGGGCATTATTTGCAGTCTCATATTCTTAAATGTTACATCTGCACCTAATTGAATAGTTGTACGTACAATTAAACTTGAATCTTCGGTAGCTCCTTCAATTGTAATATTCTTATCTATAAATAGTGGTAATGCAGAGTTGTCTGTATGTGATTCATACACCCAGAACTTAACATCACCTATAAGCTTTAAAGTATCTCCATCATTTATATTATCTAAAGCTGTACGAATATTTTGGTAAGGCCTATCTATACTTCCATCTCCTGAATTTTTATCCCCTTCACCATCTTTTACATAAATAACTCTTGTTGATTTAGTATCTTGATTTTCTATAAGTGTATCTACGCCATTATTCTCAATTGCATATACTTGTTCTATAGCTAATGAACTGTTTAAAACAATTGCTCCTGATAAAATAGCAACAATAAATTTTCTCTTCATAATTTACTCCTCATTTATAAAGATATTTTATCTTTTTTTGCATTTTTCGACTTATTTTCTCTTTTTTTCATTATACTATAATTTAAAATTTATAAAAAGATATAATTATTTGAATTTAATTAAAAAAGCTGTCGCTAACAGATTTTTTTATCCGCTAATGCGACAACTCTTTTCTTATATGTGTTCGTTTATTTTATATAATATTTTAAATGTATAGTTGGTATTGTAATAGTCTTTTATTCAATTTTATTTTTGTCAGAAATAGTATATTTTACTCTCGAACAAACATTTTTTGTTTAATTTTAGAATTATTGATTTTTATTGTCAACTAATTTTTATTCCAAATTATTGAAATAACAAGATTATCTTCTTTTAAATTTGCTATTATATTATATCCTAACTTTTCCACCAATACCTTTGTTATATATAAACCTAATCCCGTATTTTTATCACTTCTCGAATTATCCACAGTATAAAATCTATCAAATAATTTATCCACATTTTCTTGTGTTAATCCTGTTGCTTGGTTAGTAAACTCTGTAATTATTATATCATTTTCTTGCTTTAAAGATATTTTTACAAAGTTTTCACCATGCTTAATCATATTTCCTATTAAATTAGAAAAAATTCTAGTAATAGCACCTTCATCCGATATAATTTCCTTAATACCTTCTTGAATTTCAATAACTGGTTCAATATTATTACTTATAAAGTCGTTATAGAATATAGCTATATTTTCACATAATACATTACTTAAATTTACTTTCTTATAATTAAAGTTATATTCATTTCCTTCTATTCTTGATAAGCCATAAAAACTACTAATAAGCTTTTGCAAAGATTTTGTTCTTTTTTCTACTATATCCATATATTCTTTTTTATCGGACTCTGATGTTTTTTCTGATTTTATCATTTGTAAATATCCCATTATAGATGTTAATGGAGTTCTTAAATCATGAGACATATTTGATATACTTGCTCTTAACTCCTCTTCTTTTTTCTTCTTTTCTGCTACAACCTTTTGCTTTGAATCAAATATTAAGTTTATGTTTTGAACTAAATTCTCAACATCCTTATCTACAGATTTAGTTTTTATATTTACATATTCCTCTAAATTATTAGTAATTTCCTTGTTTATTCTTCTAAACTCCCTCTTATATCCTATAATAACAGCAACTAAAACAATAATTACTGCTATTAAAACACATATTACTTCCATATTCCCTCCTCTTCTAAACCATTTCTCGCTAATATTTTCTAACATATATTATATTTCATATATTGATCATTTCCAATAATTTATAACTATAAATAAACTACCTCCGAGTCACATCAAATATTTATATGGACCTCAGAGGTAAATTGTCTATAACCTATTAAATTTTTTACTACCTATATTCTCTAATACTTTAATTGAAATAAATAATGTTATTAAAAATAAAATTAACACTACAGTTAAAGTAATCATCATATTAGTAACACTAAATATTTTAACTAATGCAATTGATATCCCTATTAGTGCTAAGATTAATATCATTATTCCTAAAATAGTAATCATTACACTTGCACTTTGTTTTACTACTGTGGTTGGATTCGTCCAGTCCATTTTAGGAAAACATAAATTAATTATTAATCCTAATACTGCTGATACAATTGAAAATACTATACTTATTACTAAATTAAATATTAAATACTTAACCTCAAACTTTAACCCTATATAAAATATAATATTTGCTATAACCGCTGCTGGAATTGTTATTATTAAATTAGTTATTATTTTACCCTTAAATATATCCTTAGGCTCTATTGGTAAGACTTTTAATATCCACAATCTATTTCCCTCTAATGATATAGATGAATTTGTTGTGCAAGATAATCCAATAGTAAATACTAATATAACTAATATTGCTATAGGAATCATATTTGCTATTTCTGAATATCCTAATAATTTCACTAACGTTTCCTTACTTACAAATAAAGTAGCTATGGATGCTGCAACTAATAAAACCATTCCAAATGCTGTATTCATAACATAGATAGGTGTTGCAAAGTATCTTCTTAACTCTTGCATAACTAGAGCTTTTGTTATACTACTTGTCTCTAGTTTTTTTACTTTATAATTTGCTTTCTTATAACTTTCTGATAGTTTCCCATTTACAGTTTTAAAGGCCTTACTAAATACTATTATAAATATTACAAATGGAATTATTGATATTGCTATAAATTTTAATAAACTAAATACATCATAATTTACTAATGCATCTTTTAAATACATTGCTGGTGGATATATTTTAGATAATCCACTTACTATAGAATCACTATTTTCTACAAATGCATTAATATAATTTTGCATATTCATTGAAACTATTAGAATTAATAAAAGAGCTCCCATCCCAACTACTGTAGTTGCTATATTTTTATGCTTAAATCTTGATGATATAAATGTTATAATCATAGCTATTATTGATGCTGCTATTATAGGAACCATGGGGATAAATATTAATCCCACTACTAATATAATGAAAAAAATCCAGGATAAGCTTCCATTATAAATAAAATACACTATTGATGCAGGTATTATTATAAGTGCTGTTTCTATATAGCTTATAGACATTAAACTTAGGATTTTACTAGTCAATATTGCACTATTCTTAATAGGTAAAGACATTAATAAATCATAATCTTTAGAACTAAACAATGTGCCTTGTGCTTTGTAAATTGACATTATAAAACTTAAAATACAGGAAAATAATATAGCAACTATTAATATTAAATCTAAATATCCCATTGGTTTTAACACCATAGCTAATGCAATTGAATATGATGTGGACATAAAACATATTACTGTAGCTATTAATAACAATGTTGCTGTAGTAATAAGCAACTTCTTTTTTTCTTTAGAATTGTCTATTCCCTTAGATAAAGAATTAATACCAGTACTATTTATAAATGAATTTTTTAATAAAATAAATAAATTACTCATTATCAATCAACTCCATAAATACATTTTCTAATGTACTATTTCCTTTAACCTCTTCCGTATCCCCTACTGCAACTATTTTTCCACCTTTTATAATAGCAATCTTATCGCATAATTTTTCTGCAACCTCTAATACATGTGTTGAAAAGAATATTGCACTACCCTCATTACAAATCTCTCTCATTATTTCCTTTAACGTATGTGCTGCCTTTGGATCTAATCCGACAAAAGGCTCATCTAGTATTAACAATTTTGGCTTATGTATTAATGCTGATATTATTGCTAACTTTTGTTTCATTCCATGAGAATATGAAGATATTAAATCTCCTAAATATTTAGTTAACTCAAATTTATCTCCATAATACTTAATTAATTCTTCTCTTTTTTCTTTGCTTACTTTATAAATATCTGCTATGAAACTTAGATATTGTATTCCAGTTAAAGCTTCATAAAGATCAGGATTATCTGGAATATATGCCATTACCTTTTTACACTCTATTGGACTTTTCTTTATAGATTTATTATCTATTAAAATATCACCTTCATTAAATTCTAAAATCCCAACTATAGATTTAATAGTTGTTGTCTTTCCTGCACCATTATGGCCTATAAATCCAAATATTTCTCCACTGTTTACAGTTAAAGATATATTATCTACAGCTTTTTTCCCTTTTGAGTATTCCTTTGAAAAATTCTTTATATATAACATAAAAACACCTCTTCCAAATATTGTATCAACCTCCGGGGTCAATCCAATATTTGGATTGCCCCCGGAGGTACGCGTTTTTACACGCTTTTTCATACTTTTTGTCATTATTTAATATCTTGAGCTTTAAATATTTTTATTCCTGCAAATAATGAAATTGCTATTGTTATTAATGAAATTACTACTGATCTAAGTAGATCTCCATTTCCTACTTTAATTGAAGATGCTAATGCCGAATTGTAAAATGGTAACACTTCATAAACTCTATCAAACCAAGGATATATTCCGTATAAAAATCCTGCAAATGTTGGAATTCCTATAAATATTGCTACTGTTATTCCAATTGTAGCTCCATTACTTTTTACTAATGTTGCTATAATCATAGCTAATGCAGCTACTGCAGAACTAGCTATAAGTGATGCTACAAATGTTTTTATCATTCCTAATAATTGTGAAATTTCAAAAGCTTGCCCCCATCCATTCATAATAGTTACTGCTATTGTTGGTAATATAGTCATAACTGCTAAAATAATTGCAATTGCTACAACTATAGCTGTAAATTTTGCTAAATAAAATTCTTCTCTTTTCTTACCATAAGCTAAAAAGTTTTTAATTGTACCTTGTGAATATTCTTTTGCCATTAATGCTGCTACTAATATTCCTGTTAATATTTCTATTACTCCTGAACCAAAAGAAGAATGATATACTTCTAATGCAGTAGGATTCATTATATCCTTGGCTTGCAATTGCACTCCTAACTGACCTGGCGTTACTACTGAATCACTTTCAGATATACTTTCCATCTGCTCTATAAGAACCTGTTTTTGGTCTTCTGGCATATTACCTAAACTATCACTAAGTATTTGATCAAAAACTGATGAACACATAACTATTACTAATGTAGACAATAAAATTCCAACAAATATTAATACCTTAAATGTTCTATTTTTAAATAATTTATATAATTCAGCTTGTATAGCTTTAAGCATTTAAAACACCTCCAACTGTATTCATAAAGTATTCTTCTAAATTTTCTCCCTTAACACTTATACTTTCAACAATAACACCAGACTTTGCAAGTATTGAATTTACCTCTCCAACATTCTCTAAATTAGAGAATACCTTTATCTTTTTATCTTCTAAAACCTCATAATCACTTATTCCTAACTCTCTTTCTAATACAGTTACTGCTCTAGATGTATCATCAACTTTTAAATCTATATATTGTCTACATTTTTCTGCTAGTTCCTCTGATGTTATTTCTTCAATTAACTTACCATTTGATATTATTCCATAAGTTGTTGCAAGCTCTGATAATTCACTTAATATATGACTTGATATTAATATTGTCATGTCTTTTTCTTTATTTATCTTCTTTAATAACTCCCTTATTTCAATTATCCCCATAGGATCAAGTCCGTTTATAGGTTCATCTAGTATAAGCAGTTTAGGATTTCCCATTAATGCATTTGCAATTCCTAATCTTTGTCTCATTCCTAAAGAGAAGTCTTTAACCTTTTTCTTTTCAACATCTTTTAGTCCAACTAATTCTAATACTTCATCTATACACTTCTTTCCAGGTATGTTTCTTACTAATCTAGATACCTCTAAATTTTTTCTTGCTGTCATATTAGTATAAAATGAAGGGGTTTCAATTAAACTTCCAACCATTGTTCTGGCCTTATTTAATTCATTTTCTCCACTAACTCCTAGAAGCTCTATATCTCCACTACTTTTATGAATTAATCCTGTAATAAGTCTAATTAATGTTGTTTTACCAGCTCCATTTTGACCTATAAATCCATATATCTCACCTTTTTTAATTGTCATATTAACATTGTTTACTGCTATTTGATTTCCATATTTTTTAGTAATGTTATGAGTTTTTAATATAACTTCTTTCATCTTCATTTACCCCCTTGATAAAATTATCTATTGCTTTTTAATTATTTTTTATTTAATCTCTTAACTTGATTTTATTGTATATCTATAGTTGTAAGATACCTTAAAGAAAATATTAAGAAAGTATTAAGTTTAAAAATATAATATATAAAAACTAGAAAATTAAATATATGTAGTAAAATCTATTATTTTTTATAAGAAAAAAGTAGTTATTAAAATACTATAATTTTAATAACTACTTTTTACATTTATTATTGGCTCTCTCTTCCATATTCTCAATGTTTTTTATTTTATTATGTCAACTTTATATTTTCAATAGTTTTTATTGGACTGGCTTTAATGCTGCTGATACTAAAGTTCTTGCATCATCAAATTCATAACTACACGTTACCATTGTTATTAAGCTACTAATTCCCTCTTCACCTACTATATCCTCTGCCTTTATATCCCTATAAAATATTGATTTTTCTTTGACTCTTTCTATATATCTATTCATTTCATCTTCATTATCAAAATCAAAAATAATTTCTGCCCCATCTGCTGGAACAACATTTACTGCAAATATTTCATATACATACTGCATTCCATCTTTGACTAAAACTATTTCTGAATTTTCATTAAAGTAAGCTTCATCTTTAAGTTTTATAAGATCAGCAAACATGCTTCCATCTGCCATATGATGACCAAATATCCATAAGTTATTATCATTTTCTATATCATTTCTATAATCAATAAATATACTGCCTGGATAATAATAATTTCCATCAAAGTCAGCATATAAATAAAAATCATTATCTTCACCTTGAAGAACTGGATAATTAATATTTGTTTCATCCATCTTAATCCACATTCTATAATCACTGTTTTTTTCTTTTAAAGTATTTTCATTTGCTAAAATTTCTTCATTGACTATTCTTTTTGGATTTATTTCTGATTCTACTACAGACGGGGTAAAAAGCATAACTTCAACTTCACTTATTGCTTTCTCTCCATATTCATATAGCTTATATCCACTAAATGCTATTCCTCCAATAATAATCATAGTTAGTATTGTTATAAATAATCTTTTCATATTTCCCTCCTACACTCCCCTTTTTAATAATACCACTTTCTCTTTTGTTAAATATTCCCACATTTTAATTATATACATTTCTTTCTATATTTTAAATAACTTCTTCTATACTTCTTGAGATAAATTCAACATTGACATAAAGTTCATAAGTAAATATAATTCTATTAATATAATTATTAATCCTTAAGCTTAAATCCAATTCCCCATACTGTTTGTATATATTCATTATCCTTATCAACTTTTGAAAGCTTAGATCTTAAATTGCTTACATGAACATTAACAGTATTATCATCTCCCATAAAATCATCCTTCCAAACAGACTCAAAAAGATTCGCCCTAGTAAATACCTTATTTGGATTAGTAATTAATAATTCTAATATATCAAATTCTCTAACAGTTAAAATTACTTCTTTTCCATTAACATGTACCTGTCTACCATCAATATCTAATTCTAAATTTTTATGAATTGATTTATTGCTAATACTGTTTTTGCTAGAAAACTTAGTATACCTTCTTAATTGAGCCTCAACTCTAGCTAATACTTCATTAATATCAAAGGGTTTACTTATAAAATCATCAGCTCCCATTCTAAGTACTGATATTTTATCTTCAGCACTAGTTTTAGCCGAAGCAACTATTATTGGCATAACATGCTTTTTCCTTATTTCAGTTAATAGCTCTTCTCCAGATACTCCTGGTAACATTAAATCTAAAATTATAAGATCATATTCAAATTGTTCTATACACATCTTTGCCTCTGAACCTGAATAAGCACCCCTAACTTCATATCCATTTTGAATTAACATTTTGCATAAAAGTCCATTAATATCCCAATCATCTTCAACTACTAATATTTTTTTATTTAAATCCATATTCACCTTCTCCTCTATATTAACAACTGTATAAATTATAGCAATTTTTAAACTAATTAGTTTATACTTTAAAAAAAAACTGACTCCTACTTTAAAATATAGGAATCAGTTAATTCATTTTATATTTATGTGCTATAAATTTTCAGTATGAATGTATATACTTAATTACTTATATACATTTAATTTCAAAACTATTCGTCTTTTATTATACCATAACCCATTGTAATTTAATTATCATAGTTATAAATGATATACATTAAAATATTTAATATCATTTCCAAGGAAATTATTCATCTTTAAGTTTACTAATCATATCTCTAAGTTCTGCTGCTCTTTCAAACTGAAGATTCTTAGCTGCATCTTTCATTTCTTCTGTGTATTGTTTAATTAACTTCTTCTTATCTTTAGCAGTTAACTCAACAGCTTCCTCTACATTATAGTCAGCAGATTCTTCTGCAACCTTTGTTGCTTCAATTACAGCTCTTACATCCTTAATAATAGTTTTAGGTATAATTCCATGCTCTTCATTATACTGCATTTGAATTTCCCTTCTTCTATTAGTTTCCTTAATTGCTCTATCCATGGATCCAGTGATTTTATCTGCATACATTATAACCTTGCTTTCAGAGTTTCTTGCAGCTCTCCCTATAGTTTGAATCATTGAAGTTTCAGAACGTAAGAATCCTTCCTTATCTGCATCTAAAATTGCAACTAGTGCAACTTCAGGAATATCCAGTCCTTCTCTTAATAGATTTATTCCTACAAGAACATCAAACTCTCCTAATCTTAAATCTCTTATTATTTCCATTCTTTCAATGGTTTTTATGTCTGAATGCATATATGTAGTTTTAACTCCTAATTCAGTTAAATACTTAGTTAAATCTTCTGCCATTCTCTTAGTTAAAGTTGTTACTAAAGTTCTAAATCCTCTTTCTGTTGTTTTTAATATTTCAGCATAAAGATCATCTATTTGACCTGTTACTGGCCTTATTTCAACTACTGGATCTAATAATCCTGTTGGTCTAATTATTTGTTCTGCTATATTAGTTGAATGATCTAATTCATACTGAGCTGGAGTAGCTGATACAAAAACAACTTGATTTACCCTTTTTTCAAACTCAGTAAATTTTAATGGTCTATTATCATAAGCACATGGAAGTCTGAATCCATACTCAACTAATGTATCTTTTCTTGATCTATCACCTGCATACATTGCTCTACATTGTGGTAATGTAACATGACTTTCATCTATAAACATCAAATAATCATCTGGAAAATAATCTAATAATGTCTTAGGCGGAGTACCTGGTGCTCTTCCATCTAATACTCTTGAATAATTTTCTATCCCACTACAATATCCCATTTCTTTAATCATTTCTATATCATAATTAGTTCTTTGTCTTAGTCTCTGAGCTTCTAACAACTTATCTTGTGATGTTAACTCTCTTAATCTATCTTCAAGCTCATCTTCTATCTCTTTTATTGCCTTATCTAAAGTTTCTTGTGATGCAGCAAAGTGAGATGCTGGGAATATAGCAACATGCTCTCTTTCCCCTAATATCTTTCCCGTTAAAACATCAAACTCTCTTATCCTATCTATTTCATCACCAAAGAATTCAATTCTAATTCCTTTTGTAGAAGATGAAGCTGGAATAATATCTAAAGAATCTCCTCTCACTCTAAAAGTACCTCTCGAAAAATCAATATCATTTCTCTCATATTGAATTTCTATAAGCTTCTTTATTATCTCATCCCTATCTTTCTCCATACCTACTCTTAAAGAAATAGTAAGTTTTTTATATTCATCTGGGTTACCTAATCCATAAATGCAAGAAACTGAAGCTACTATTATTACATCTCTTCTTTAAAATAATGCTGATGTAGCAGAGTGTCTTAACTTATCTATTTCATCATTTATAGATGCATCTTTTTCAATAAATGTATCAGTTTGAGGAACATATGCCTCTGGTTGATAATAATCATAATAAGAAACAAAATATTCAACTATATTATCTGGGAAAAATTCCTTAAACTCAGAACATAATTGTGCTGCTAAAGTTTTATTATGTGCTAAAACTATAGTTGGCTTTTGAACCTTTTCAATTATATTTGCCATGGTGTATGTTTTCCCTGAACCTGTTACTCCTAAAAGAGTTTGATATTTCTCACTATTCTTTATACCATTTGCTAAACTTTCAATTGCCTTTGGTTGATCTCCTGTTGGTTTAAATTTAGAATTAATCTTAAATTCTCCCATATACTCACCTCCAAATTATTACTTATTAATAAAATAGAGACTAACATCTAAGCTAATCTCTACTTTTTATTCTTAAGCTCATTTATTATATTTTTTAAATCATCTGGTTTTATTTCAAACATATCTTCCCTTTTAACCATTTTAGGAACTAACAGAAGACCTAACCTTTTATTTCTAGGTTGTACAACATATTCTAATACTTGTCCCGAATTATTTTTAACCTTAATTGGAACTTTAAGTATACTGTCTCTAGCGGCTTTAAAAATATCTCCTTCTGATTTAATATTTTGTCCATTAATTTCTATTATTTTATCTCCACGTTTAATTCCTACTTCGTATGCTGGTGAATTAGGTGTAACTTCAAGAACCATTATTCCTTCATCATCACTTACATATAAGCATTCACCTTTCTTTTCAACTCTATACTCATATCTCATTATTATTTCAAAAGCTAATGGTGCATATATTATAGCTATTATTTGCCCTAATATATGAATACTAGCTAACTGTGCAATTAAAGAAACTGATATACCATATATTAAAATAGCAATACCACATCTTAATGACTTAGTTTTCTTCTCTTGAGTAAATGTAACATTACTATAGCCCATTATTCCATACAAAGGAATACTTGCTATCATTGCAGTAGCCAATAAAGATAACACTGCTTTATTATTTATAATAGGCCACCATGATGCTACATTGGAATAAATTGAATCTTCACCTGCTACACTATTAGTAAAAACCATCAGTATTGCAACAGGTATCGGCCAATATCTATTAAATGAAAATCCTCCAACTATTTTATCATCTTTTTTTGTAAATACAGGTATTGCTCCTCTACTTCCATCAAATATAATTAAAAATCCTTCTAATATGTATATTACTCCTACTAAAGTCATCAGTGATAATATATCAGTATTTAAAAATAGTTTCATTTCAGTTATATTACTTATAAACTTTAAAACAACTCCTATAGCACCTAATATAGATGCCGAGTATGCATATGATATATATTTCTTTTTATAGAATAAAGATAATATTGATATCATAAATATAAACTCTATTCCTGAATTTTCACTAAATGTAACTCCAAGTACAGATAATATTACACTTCCAATTGCACCTGCTAATATTCCTAATACAATTTGAGATAATGTAAGTTCTAGAGGGGTATTTAACCCCCCTCCTAATGTCATTTTTTGAATAGAAACTATTCTAACATTTTTAAAATAAAATATTATCCCAAACACTAAAAGCATAACTAAATGCATTGGCTCAATTATTGCTGTTGCTACAGACTTTAAACTATGAATTATTAAATCCATTCTGAGCCTCCTAATTAATTCTTCTCTCTTACTACCTCTAAAGCTTTTTGAAATTGTGGATCAATACTTCTATCATAATCCATTTTTAATACTTCTTGTGGAATTTCTACAACTACATTTGGCTCTATTCCTGTACCATGAATATTTTCACCATTTGGTGTATAATACTTAGATGTTGTAACTTTAAGTCCTCCCATATCATTAGGTAAAACCTTAAGTTGTTGTACTATACCTTTACCAAAAGTCGTTGTTCCAATTATTGTTGCAGCTTCATGATCTCTTAAAGCTCCAGTTACAACTTCTGAAGCACTAGCACTTCCACCATCAACAAGTACTACTAATGGCATTCCAATAGCATCTCCTCCTATTGAGTTTGATATTACCTTCTTGTTATACTTGTCAATTGTATAAGTAACTACTTCTCCTTTAGGAATAAAATTAGAAGCTATTTCAACACATTCATTTAAGTATCCACCTGGGTTTCCTCTTAAATCTAATATTAGTTTTTTCATTCCTTGCTGTTTTAATTCATTTAATTTTTCACTAAACTTATCACTTACTTCTTCATCACTAAAAGTTGTTATTTGAATATATCCTATTCCATCTTCTAGCATCTCACCTTTTACTGATTCAGTCTTTATTTCAGCTCTTACTATTTCAACTTCAAAAGGTTCCTCTACACCTTCACGCTTAATGGTTAGGGTAACTGGAATACCTTCTTTTCCTCTAACCCTAGAAACAACGGCTTCTGTATTTAAATCTGTAGCTTCATAATCATCGACTTTTAATATTATATCTCCAGCCTTTAATCCTGATTTTTCTGCTGGTGATCCTTCAACTGGAGCTATTATAGTTATATTATCATCCCTAACTCCTAATTGAGCTCCTATTCCATAAAAGCTTCCTTGGCTTGATTCCATAAATGTTGTAAATTCCTCTTTATCCATATAAACAGTATATGGATCTCCTATAGATTCAGCCATACCTTTCATGGCACCTTCTAAAAGCTTCTCATCATCTATCTCTCCATCATACATTGAAAATAACATACTTCTTAGATTAAATAAGTTAGAATATTTTTCAGCATCTTGAATATCTTCTAAATCAGCAACAGCATTTTTAGGTACTGATCCCATTATTAACCCTTTAGTAGCAAGTGTATTTCCTAGATAAAACACCCCTCCATATGTTGTTAATAATACCACTAATAAAATTAAGTATTTAAATACCTTCCTTCCAGTTTTTCTAGGCTTTTTCCCTTCTTCATTAAAATTCTCCATAAATACTCCTTCCTTTTTTATAAAACAACTTAATTATTTTAAATATCCCTTTATTCACTTAAAACTACAACCCAGAACCAAAGTAATGAGTTGTAGTTTTAAAATAATTCTATATATATTTTTATTTTTGCCTATTTAACAAATTCTATATACTAAACAACTAAGAATTTTCTTAATGCAAATATACTTCCTATTGCTCCAACTACTATACCGCCTCCAACAAAGGAAGCTAATAAAGTTGTTAAAACAAATTGAGGTTGTACTAAGTTTACTATAAACATAGATGAAACAATCCACTTAAATATTCCACTATATGCAAAGTATAATACTATACTTGATGCTAATGAACCCATTGCACCAATTATTACCCCTTCAATAACAAAGGGCCATCTAATAAACCAATCTGTTGCACCAACAAACTTCATTATTCCAACTTCTCTTCTTCTTGAATACACTGTAAGCTTTATTGTATTCATTATTAAAAATACTGATACACCTATAAATACTGCAAATAATCCTATTCCTACTATTTGAACTATATTAACAAACTTACTTATTGTGTTAATTACATCTTGTTGATTCCCTATTCCTTCAACACCAGTCATACTTTCTACTGATTTAGCAACTTCATCAGCATATAAAGGATCTTTTAAGTTAACTATAAATGAACTTGGTAATGGATTATTAGTTAAATCATAACCTTCTAGTAATCCGGCATTACTTCCTAAGTTTTCTTTTAAATTTAAAAATGCTTCATCTTTAGATTCATATGTAACTTCACTAACTTGTTGATTTTCCATCAATTTAAGTTCTATTTCTTTTTGATCAACTAATTTTATGTCTTCATTTAAATATACTTGAATTTGAATTTTAGATGCTACATCCTCAATACTTTTATTAAAATTTAATGCTAATAGAGTAAATGTACCAAATACGAAAAAAGTTATTAATACAGTTATCATAGCAGCAATACTAATTGTCCTATTTCTTTTTATGCTTTTTAAAGCATCTACTATAAAATAATTTAACGTGCTAATTTTCATTTTCGTACATCCCCTTTCTATCATCTCTTACAACCATTCCCTTATCAATAGCTATAACTCTCTTTTGCATATTATCTACTATGTCTTTTGCATGAGTTGCCATTAATATAGTTGTTCCTGATCTATTTATATCTTCTAATAATTCCATTATTTCTTTTGCTGTCTCTGGGTCTA
Source organism: Clostridium sp. (assembly GCF_026168755.1). Lineage (GTDB taxonomy): Bacteria > Bacillota > Clostridia > Clostridiales > Clostridiaceae > Clostridium. The sequence continues at coordinate 73,773 of NZ_JAPFDR010000009.1, forward strand.
AGTTACCTGTAGGCTCATCAGCTATTAAAACTGATGGGTTATTAACTATTGCTCTTGCTAAAGATACTCTTTGCTGTTCTCCTCCTGATAACTCATTAGGAAACATTTTGTACTTATGAGATAAACCTACTAAAGATAATACCATAGGCACTCTCCTTCTTATTTCTTTTTGAGATGCCTCTACTACTCTCATTGCAAATGCAACATTTTCATATACATTTAAAGTAGGTATTAATCTAAAGTCTTGGAATACCATTCCGATTTTTCTTCTATAATATGGTATATGTTTTCTAGTTACCTTAGATAACTCCTTATCAGCTACTACAATCTCCCCCATGGTTGGATCCACTTCTTTTAATAGCATTTTTATAAAAGTAGACTTACCTGCACCAGATGGCCCAACTAAGAAAACAAAATCCCCTGAATCTATCTTTATATTTACATTTGATAACGCTTTAACATTATTATCATATATCTTGGACACGTCCTTAAATTCTATCATAAATAACACCTCTTACAACTTTAACTTTAAAAACTATAAAGCCATTATATCATACTAAAAACTAGAATACCAATATTAAAGGTCTATTTACCTCATTTTACTATATTTTTATTGAAAGTCTGTAAATCCTTTTCCTAATACTTCTGTTGATTCATTAACAGTTAAAAAGGCATCTGGATCTATTTCTTTTACATCTTTTTTTAAAGCTATAAACTCACTTGAACTTAATACTGTGTATATTATTTTTACATCACTTCCAGTATATCCGCCATTTCCATTAAGTACTGTACACCCTCTATCAATTTTTTTAATTATGTGATTAACTATCTCTTTCTCTTTTGATGTTATTATAAATACTTGCTTACAACTATTAAATCCATCTATAAATTTATCTATAACTAAACCTATTAAAATAACACTAAAGAATCCAAATAATCCTTTATCTACACCAAATACACTGATTGCCAATATACAAACAGATGAATCTGTAAGCAATACAGATATTCCTATTCCAATTGGGGTAAATTTACTAATAATAGCTGCTATAATACTAGTTCCACCTGTAGATGCACCTTGATGAAAAACAATAGCTGCCCCCATTCCTAAAATTATTGATCCAAAAAAACTAGCTAAAAACATATTTTCAGTTAAAATCCCTGGGGTAAAAAACTTTTCAATTATCCACATAAATACTGAAAGCATTATTGTTGCATAAATACTTTTTGCTCCAAAAGATTTTCCCAAAACAAGAAATGCTAATATAAAAAGGAAAACATTAAGAACCAATACAACTATACTAGTATCTAATCCTATTAATTTATTTATTACTAATCCTATACCAGATACTCCCCCTGCTGCAATATCTGCTGGAAAGAAAAAATACTCTAATGCTATTGCTGTTAATGCTATCCCTATTGTCGTTAATAAATATTCTTTAATCTTTTGCATAATTATCTCCTATCTTCCATTTTTTAATCTTCATCTATCCACTTAAATCCTTCTCCCATAACCTCATGGACCTCTCCAACTGTAATAAATGCATTTTTATCAATACTGCTAATATGATTTTTTAGTTTTATAAACTCACTTCTATCCAATACTGTATATAATAGTGATGTATCTTTACCAGTAAAACCACCTATACCTTTTATAAATGTGCATCCTCTTTCTAAATCATTTAAGATATATTCACTTATTTCTTTATTTCTATGACTTATTATTGTAATTTCACTTTTAACTTTAAAACCAGCTATTATCTTATCTATAACAACACCATTTACTATAACAGCTAATAATCCATAAAGTCCTATATTTATACCAAATGTTATTGCCCCTAATAGAGTAACTAAAAAATCAACCATAAGCAATGATTTTCCTATATTAAAATGAAAAAATTTATTTAATATCTTAGCTATTATATCTGTTCCTCCACTTGATGCATTAGCATTAAATACTATTGCCATTCCTAATGCTGCTATTAATGTCCCAAATATAGTAGCTAACATTAAATCATTTGTTATGGTAAACGGGAAAAACTTTTGCATTATCCACATAGATGTCGATAATAAAAGACTACAATATATACTTTTAGCTCCAAACTTAGGTCCTATTGCTATTAATGCAATCACAAATAAAGTAGCATCCATAATAAGCACAAGTGGTCCAATTGATATAAATGGTATATAGTGATTTATAACAATTGCTAAACCAGTTATTCCTCCAGCCGCAATATTATTAGGTTCAAAGAAATATACAACTGATATTGCAACTAAAAGTATTCCAATAGTTATTAATAAAAAATCCTTAAAATTATCTTTTCTCATAAAAATACTCCTTACACATTTAAACTATTTGTATTATTTTCCCTCACTCTACTTTTTTTATCCCAAATGATTTAATACACGTCACCATTATATACCTTTTTTAGCAACAAAAAAACTGCGATTTTTTTATCGCAGTTTTTAGGTGGTAAAATAGCTGTTTTGTGGTTTATAATCTATTTTTTTAAAGTAATTGCTTGTTTAACTTTATTAACTATATCTTGTGCTGTTAAGTTATAAGCCTTTAATAATTCATCCGGCTTACCACTTTCTCCAAAAGTATCATTAATTCCAACCTTTAAAACTGGTACTGGATATTTTTCAGTAACAACTTCTGAAACTGCAGAACCTAATCCACCAATTATACTATGTTCTTCAGCAGTTACTATAACTCCTGTTTCTTTAGCAGCTTCTATAATTAACTCATTATCTAAAGGTTTTATTGTGTGTATATTTATAACCTTAGCATCAATTCCTTCTTGTGATAAAATTTCTTTTGCTTCTATAGCAGCATCAACCATAATTCCAGTTGCAACTATAGTTGCATCTTTACCTTCTGATACTACAACACCTTTTCCTAATTTGAATTCATAAGTATTTTCATCATTTATTACATTAACTGCAGCTCTTCCTAATCTTACATAGCAAGGTCCATCATATTTAGCTATAGCCTTAATTGCAGCCATAGTTTCAACTGCATCTGCAGGTGAGATAACTACCATATTTGGTATACTTCTCATTAATGATAAATCTTCAACAGTTTGGTGAGATGCACCATCTTCTCCAACTGTTAATCCAGCATGTGTAGCACAAACTTTAACATTTAATTTAGGATAACAGATTGAGTTTCTTATTTGTTCAAAAGCTCTACCTGCTGCAAACATCGCAAATGTACTTACATATGGAATTTTTCCACAAGTTGATAAACCTGCAGCAACTCCCATCATATTTCCTTCAGCAATCCCCATATTAAAGAATCTTTCTGGAGAAACTGCCTTAAAGTCAGCCGTTTTAGTAGATTTAGATAAATCCGCATCTAATACTACTACATTTTCATTTTCTTTTGCTAATTCTGCTAATGCTTTTCCATATGCTTCTCTTGTAGCGATTTTCTTACTCATTATCTGTCTCCTCCAATCTCAGCTAAAGCTTTTTCACATTGTTCCTTGCTTGGTGCTGTACCATGCCATGCTGCTTCATTTTCCATAAATGATACGCCTTTTCCTTTAACAGTTTTACATATGACAACTGTTGGCATGCCCTTACATTCTTTTGCTTTTTCTATAGCATCTATTATTTCATCATAGTTATGTCCATCAATAACTAATACATTCCAACCAAAAGCTTCAAACTTCTTATCTATTGGTGATGGATTCATAACATCTTTTATGTTTCCATCTATTTGTAGTCCATTAAAATCTACAAAAGCAGTTAAGTTATCTAATTTATAGTGAGCTGCACACATAGAAGCTTCCCATACTTGACCTTCTTCTAATTCACCATCACCTAAAATAGTATATACCCTATATGCTTTGTTATCTATTTTCCCTGCTAAAGCCATTCCTACAGCTGAAGAAATTCCTTGACCTAAAGAACCAGTTGACATATCTATTCCTGGTAAACACTTCATACTTGGATGACCTTGTAATCTTGATCCAAACTTTCTTAAAGTACTTAATTCTTCTACTGGGAAGAATCCTTTTCTTGCTAATGCACTATATAAAACTGGTGCAGCATGACCTTTTGACAATACAAATCTGTCCCTATCTGGATTCTTTGGATTGCTTGAATCTATATTCATTTCCTTAAAGAAAAGTGTAGTTACAATATCAGTTGCAGATAAAGATCCACCTGGATGTCCTGATGCTGATTCTGTTAACATTGAAACTATATCTTTTCTGATTAGTTTAGATATTGATTTTAATTCTTCTACATTATTAACCATTTAAAAGCCTCCGTCGTAACAATTTATATTAATATACTTTATTATACTCTATAATTATGTAAATTACCCAAATTTATTTTAACATAAATATTTTTATTTGTATACACTATTTTAAATTAAAGTATACATTATTGTTTTTAAATTGTATATCACATTTAATATCAATCATAAAATATATTTATTTTTATACTAAAAAAGACAAAGTATCCCTACTTTGTCTTAATAATTAGTTAAATTAAACTTTTAAGCTAGACTTATACTAATAAGTAATGATTTATCTACCTTTCTCATATCAGCATCTGTCATATGCCCTATTTTCTCTTTAAGCCTTTTTTTATCAAGTGTCCTTATTTGCTCTAATAACACAACTGAATCTCTATTCAATCCATATTCTTCTGATGAAATTTCCACATGCGTTGGAAGCTTGGCTTTATTGATTTGAGAAGTTATAGCCGCTACTATTACTGTAGGACTATACTTATTTCCTATATCATTTTGTATTATAATCACTGGCCTAATTCCACCTTGCTCAGAGCCTATAACAGGACTTAAATCTGCATAAAAAATATCCCCTCTTTTTACAACCATAGTAGTCATTAAAAATATCACACTCCGCAAAGCCATTTCTCATATTCATTTATATCATCAAATTTGTATTTAAGTGACTTTTGTGATGAATTAGCATCATATGCAAGTTCTAAATTAATTTTCGACATCTCTTTATACCCATTTTTCATTAATTCAAAGAACTCACTTGCTTCATTCTCCTCACTATATAGTATTAAACTATCTTTAATAAATTTACTACTTTTTTCAAAATCATTTTTAAATTTACGGATTACTATATTATCTATCTTTTTTGACATATTCGACCTCCTGGGAGTTCTATTTCCTATGTATAAGAAAATTATATTTCAAAATATGTCATTTTGTAAATAGAAATGTAATAATATGCGCAAATTTTATATTTTTTTACAATTGTTAACCCTTTAAAAGTATATTTTTAATCATTATTCTATAAAATGATCACTATGTACTTATATTGTCACTATGGTTAATACAACTAGAATGAACTAAATACTTCAATAGCTAAATTTTCTTTATATCATTTATCTATATTTAATCATTTGTTTAATTTAACTCTTAACATTTTTATAACTTATGTGATGAATACTGAATTTATATTCAGCATTCATCTAATAATCTTAATAAAGCTTAGTTAAACAAGTCTTTATCAACCTCTTTAACAACTTTAAAATCTTCATAAATTATTCGTACTGAGTCATTACCATCCTTATCATAAATTACAATTCCAATAGGTGTCTTAGTCTTTTTATTTATAAAAATCCTAGCGCTATTAAAATGTTCATTGTTTAAAAATAACTCTGTATCCACTTGTATATATATTTTATCTCCCCACTCTTCTTGTCCCTCTTTTATAGAATCACTCTTTAGTGGATAAGATAATATCTTATTCATAAATGCCATTGAATGAAGTATGTCCATATCACTTTCAATCACATATTCACCAGTAGATGAATTATCCTTTACATGAATACCATCTGATTTATAAATCTTAACTTTATCATCATCGAATTCAACCCTTACTCCTTCTTCGTTTGAATAATATTGAACTGTATTCTCTCGCTCTTCTCCTTTGCTATTCTTAACTATGTACTCAACTTTTGTTTCATAACACTTAATATTTTTTAAATTCCTAATTATCTTCTCATTATCAGGTGAAAGTATCCCTCTAAAAATAATAACAAGAAAGATAGATATAAAAGGTATAATTAGTAATAATGTTATAATAATTTTTTTCTTCATATATCCTCCCATAAGCACTATTTCATTATTACTAATATTAAGAAACTATAGATTTTATTCATATTTTATTATTAAGTTGCTTAAAAAAATATTATTTATGTTACTTATTACTATATAAATATTATGTAGGTTGGTTCGATTCTAGTACCACAAACGCAATTGCGCAAGTTCTATTATGAGAAATAGAAACATTAAATGTATAATTATCAACTTTTATTATATCTTTTACTTTATCAGATACTTGTACTATTGGCTTTCCTAGTTCATCTCTAAAGACTTCTATATCATTAAAGCTAAATCCTCTCATACCAGTTCCTACAGCTTTGCTTACAGCTTCCTTTACAGCAAAATTTCCAGCCACACTTTCAACTCTAAGTGTACTTTTATTTAATTCATCAAGTTCTCTTTTAGTAAATATCTTTTCTAAAAACATTGGTGTATTGTTTATTGCTCTATCAATTCTCTCAATTTCTATTATGTCTGTTCCAATTCCCAATATCATTAAATCACCTCATTTGTTAAACTATTTATCTATAAGAATAACTTAATTATCAGCTGTAAATATCACTTATGTAAATATAATTTTAAAAATTAAAATTCGGCAGCACACAAATCTGAATATTCACCAACAATATCAACTAAATGAATAGGTGAAACTAAATTATTAAATAACATTACTAGTATATCATTAGCTTTCATCTCTTCACTTGCTACTAAGCTTACAGAATCTCTCTCTAAATTTATTATTTCTCCATTATTAAAATCTTGTCTTTCTATTTCAATTCCAAATGCTTGTCTATTTTTTATGTTGTTTTCAGTCATTCTATAAATATATTTAACTTCATTCTCCTCAATATTTACTATTTTACTTAATGTTTTATTTATCTTCATAATACCCTTACCCCTCTACATATTATTTAATAATAAAACAATACCATACATCGAATTAAAATTATGTCAAATAGTGTTGCTACACAAAATAAAATTTTCCTTACCTTTCAACATAATTGTAATTTATTACACTTTTTTCAGTTAACATTATAACTTTACTTACTAATTATGTTATTTAATATATGGAAATAACTGTCGAAAGCTATACTACTATGAAGTATTTTCTTTCAAAAATAGAGATTGTTTTATAACAACCCCTATTTAACACATTATTCTTCGCCACTAACTTCGTTATTCTCTCTAACTTCTCTTCTATTTCCAACAAATTTGAAGTCTTCCGCAACAACTTCAGCTATATATTTTTTATTCCCTTGTTTATCTTCATAACTTCCTGTTTTTAATCTACCACTTAAGCTAATATAACTTCCCTTAGTCATATACTTACAAACAACTTCTGCTTTTCTTCCCCATATAGTTACTGGAATTAAGTCAGCCTTTCTAGTTCCATCAGCAGATTTAAAATTTCTATCTACTGCTATTATGAACCTTGTAAAAACTTTTTCACCATTATCTATAGTTTTTAGTTCAGGGTCCTTTATGAGTTTTCCTAATAACACTATTTTATTCATTTAATTACACCTCCTGAATATTTCACCTTTGAGTATAACCACTTCAAATTTTTCTATTCATGGAAAGTTTATTATAATTAAATTTATTACAATTAGATATTAAAGCTGTAGAAAGGATAATTAATTTAATAAATTAGTTTTTCTTATGACTATAACTGAATTAATCTCTCCTCCACCAATCAAAATTATTGAAGTAAGATACAACCATGTTATTAATATAATAACAGCACCTAAACCACCATATATTTTAGAATAATTACTAAAATTATTTATATAAAATGAAAAACCTAAAGAAACAATTAACCATCCAACTGTACATGCAATAGCTCCTGGTAGAACTTCTTTCCACCTAAGTCTTTTTGAAGGAGTATATCTATATATACTAGCAAAAATTAATATCATCATAAATACAACAAGTACATACCTAAGAAAATTCCATACTTTATATACCACACTTGGAAACGGTAAATATGATGCTATTAAATCTCCTATTAAACGCCCAAATACTAGCATTACTAATGTTAACATTATTAGAAAAGCTAATGCAAATGTACATATAACTGCTATAAAAGCTCTTTTAATAAACGATCTATTTTCACTTAATCCATATGCTTTATTTATCCCTTTAATTACTGCCCTAAAAGCTGAAGATGCAGACCAAATCACCAATAGCAAAGATGCTCCTAATAATCCAGTATTTTGTTTTTCAATAATTTCTATAATCACATTATAAATAAGTTCGAATGCACTAGTAGGCAACATAGCTCTTAATGCCCCTAATACCTCCATAGAATCTAAATTACTAAATCCAACTAATGTTAATAAAAAAATTAAAAAAGGGAAAAATGATAATATTAAATAGTACGCTAATTGAGCTGCTAAAGCAAAAATATCATCATCTCTTATTTTAACTATAAAATACACTATAAAATCAAAAAATCCCCTTTTTTTTGCCTCCTCTTTTTTATACATAATATCACCATGTTTCCTTTCTAATATATCCCTTATTATATACATAACTACTATTTTTTACAGTTAAATTTATAATCTTCTACCTCCCATTCCTTAGGTAAAATCAATTTATATTTATGAATTTTATATCTTCTATCTATTAATAATACTCTTCCTTTATCACTCTCTGTTCTTATTACTCTTCCTGCAGATTGAAGAACTTTATTTATACCTGGATAAGTATAAGAGTAATCAAAGCCACTTTCTTCAAAGTATTCTGATATTATATTATTTTCAATAGAAACCATCGGAAATCCAACTCCTACTATTATAGCTCCAATTAATTTTTCACCAGGTAAATCTACTCCCTCTGAAAACATCCCACCTACAACTGTAAATCCAATAATATTATTATCTTTCTTAAAAGCATTTAAAAACTCTTCTTTCTTTATTTCCGACAAATTTTCCTCTTGTAACATGGTTCCTTCTTCTCCATATATATTTATATATCTTGAATACACCTTATATAAATATTCAAAGGAAGGTAAAAACACCATATAATTACCTTTTTTTTCATTAATAAATTTATATATGATATTACATAATATATCAATATTCTTTTCTCTATTAACATATCTCATATCTAAAGGATATACATATGTTGATAAATTTTCTTTATTAAATGGTGAATCAAATCTTAATTTAAAACTTTCTTCATCTCCACCTATTAAATCAACATAATATTTTATAGGAGATAAAGTAGCGGAAAATATAATACTAGAATAGGTATTTTTAATAACTTGCCTTAAATTTTTAGCAGGATTAATACAAAATATTTTTATGCTAAATTCACTTTTATCACTTTTCAAAATAGTTGTATACTCTTTATCATATAATTCACTTGCTGCAATGAAATTTCTCACTTCATAATAAAACTCTAATACTTCATCATATCCATCTGTTCCCTTACTTTTTACTAAATAATTATCTGCTTCATTAACAAATGCCCTCAATAGCTTTATTAATTCTTTATATTGCTCATTGTGATATTTAATCTTTTTATTTATTTCCTCTAATTCTCTTCTTATATGTATCATTTCTTTATTTATAGAGTTAGAAATTTTATATAGCTTCGGTACTTTTCCCTTTATAATCTTATTAACACCCATTACTTTACTTTTTTCTAAAGTACAGCTATACATTTCTCTAGCTCTATTAGCAAGATTATGTGCCTCATCTATTAACACTATATTTTCTTCATTTCTCTCTTCAAATATTCTTTTTATCTTTACTCTGGGATCAAAAGCATAGTTATAATCACAAATAACTCCATCGCACCAATTACTTAAATCTAAAGAAAGTTCAAAAGGGCATACCTTATACTTCTTAGCATATTCAACTATTTCTTCTCTAAAAAATATATTATTGCTTTTTATTAAATTCTTTATTACATCATTTATTTTTGTAAAATAATCTTTTGCATAAATACAATCATCTGGATTACATTTCACTTCATTATTAAGACATATTTTTTCTTTTGCAGTAATAGTAACTACTTTAAACTTCAAATTATTTTTAAATAATTTAATATATGCCTCTTCCGCTACAGTTCTAGTAATTGTCTTAGCTGTTAAATATACTATTTTCTCTCCCATTCCTTCTCCTATTGCCTTTATAGCTGGGAAAATGGTTGATATAGTTTTTCCTATTCCTGTAGGAGCTTGTGCAAACAATATTCCTTTTTTTCTTATATTACTATAACAGCTTACTGCTAGTTCTCTTTGTCCTTTTCTATACGACTTAAAAGGGAATTTTAACTCTTTTATACTTTTATTTCTCTCTATTTTGAATGACTCTTTTAAAGTTAATATCTCTAAATATTTATTTACCAACTCATATACAAAATCCTCCAATTCTTTTAAGGTATATATATGATCAAAAGATCTAACTTGATCTGTATTTATATTAAAATAACTCAACCTTATAGTTATGTTTTTTATATTATTATCTATACAATAAATATAACCATAAAACTTTCCTTGAGCCCAATGAAGCAAATTGTAATCTTCATATAAATAACTTAAATCCATATAAGTTGACTTTATCTCTTCTATAATTATATTGCCATTTTCACTTATAATTCCATCAGCTCTACCATCAACTAATAAAATTATATTATCCTTATAAAATTCATGTTGCATCCTTACTTCTTTTTCATAATTCTCATATATTAATTCATTATCTTTTTGAAGTTTTCCATGAGCAATTGTTCCATCTACAGCACGTCCTCTAGATACAAATCTATCATCTAAGCTTCCACTTTTTAATACATATTCTATTATTCCTCTAACTGATTCTCTAAATAGTAATTTCTCCTTCATAATCATTCCTCTCTTACATTACTATTTTATTATAACAAAAAAGCCACCAATTAAATCGGCAGCTTAAATTTATGAATGATATTCTTTTACTATTTTTTGAACTAGTTTTTTAATAGCGCTGGCTTGAGCTATTAAAGACAATACTATAACAAAAGTTCTAATACTATTTTCGTCCTTATCATCTAGCTGGAATTCCTTAATAATTAAATCTAACTTTTCATCATTTATTGCTGTAGCATTTAAGTTTTTATCAAAACTTTCTTCTTGAATTTCAAAAAATAACTTATATGCTGTTTCCCAATCTATGATATCATCTGCTCTATCGTTTATTTCATTAAAAGCTAAACTAAATACTTTTTTAATTTCTTCTGTTGTAAGTATTGGTCTCATATAACTTAATAATACAAGCTGAACTAAATGTATCTTAGTATACCCTCTTTTTTTACCATCTTCGGGTTTACTAATAACTTCACTTTTTATATAATTTTGAACTATATTATTAGTATATTTATCTTCAACAAACTTATCATTTAAAAAGTCTATTACTTGAGATAAAAAAAGATCATATTTCGGTAACTCTTCATAAGGTATCATTGATGTATTAGATATCTCTTCTGTAATTTTTTTTATATACTTATTATCAATTTTATTAACCATATTATTTGACCTCATCTTTCTTATATAATTCAATATTTATATTATATAGTAACTATAAACTTATTACAAGTTATTTTCATCTATCTTATATGTTATATTTTTATTTAGTATAATATTAATTTTTAACACCTATTAATAAAATTATACTTTTAAATTTACATTTTTACTTTTTTTGCTTTTTTTATTTATATATATTTAATACTTTTAAACTTGTCCTACGTAATTATACAATATTAAAGGACAATCTATGTATTATTATGTTTATTTTGTCATTTATTTTATAAAATGTTATTGACTTTTCAAAAATATGGTAGTATAGTTTATTTATGAATTAATTTAAAGAGAATTTTGTAATTAAAACTTTTTTTAAAGTTTATTATTGACTTTTAATTACATATCTGCTAATATTAATCTGCTAAATGTCGAAATTTGTTTAAGGAGGAATTTTAAAATGAAATCAACTGGAGTTGTAAGAAGAGTAGATGAATTAGGAAGAATTGTTATTCCAATAGAATTAAGAAGAACTTTAGATATCGCTGAAAAAGATGCTTTAGAAATATACGTAGATGGTGAACAAATCATATTAAAGAAATATGAACCAGCTTGCATCTTCTGTGGTGATGCTAGAGATGTTGTTAACTACAAAGGTAAAAACATCTGCAAAAACTGCATGGAAGAATTAAAGGTTGGAAAGTAATTAATTATTACTATACATAATTTCATTAAACCAATCAGAGAGGCTACCTTTTGGTACCCTCTCTTTTTAACTTATAAATTAATTGCCACTTTATAAACTTCTTTTTTAGGCATTTCTCTTTCTTTAGCAACTATCTTTATGGCCTCTTTTTTATCTACTCCATTATTAATCAAATTCATTAAGTGTTGTTCAACTGTTACTCCGCTAAGCTCTTGTTCTTTCTCCGCTCTAAATTCACTTTCACTTTTACCTGAAATAACTAATACAAATTCTCCTCTTGGCTTGTTATCTAAAAACCAATTATATGCTTCTCCAATAGTTCCTCTATATATATCTTCATGTAATTTTGTTAATTCTCTACAAACAGCAATATTTCTATCACCTAATGTTTTCTTTAAATAATCTAAAGTATCTATAAGCCTATGAGGTGATTCATAAAAAATTAATGTTTCCTTTTTATCTTTAATTTCTTCCGCTAATATTTTCCTTTCTTTAGTTTCTCTTGGAATAAATCCTCTAAAAATAAATTTTGTAGTATCTAAACCTGAATAAACTAAAGCTGTTGTTATAGCAGTAGCCCCTGGTAATACTTCAAAGAGTATATTATTTTCTATACATTTGCTAACTACAACACTTCCTGGATCTGATATCCCTGGTGTTCCTGCATCTGTAACTATGGCTATATTCTTACCTTCCTGAACCTTTGATAATATTTCATCACTTTTACCTTGTTCATTATGTTGATGGTAACTAAAAAGAGGTTTCTTTATATTAAAATGATTTAATAACTTTAAACTTTGTCTTGTATCTTCAGCTGCAATTTCATCTACACTTTCTAATACTTCTAATGCTCTTAGTGTTATATCTTTTAAATTGCCTATTGGTGTTGGTACTAAATATACTTTTCCATATTCCATATAATTACTTCCTTCCATAAATACGATCTATTTCTTCACTATAGTTTCCATTATCATCATATACATATAGTGTTTCTTCCCATTTTAAAAATGCTCCACCATCTCTTTGTCCCTCTACTAAAACTATATTAGGTGCTTTTTTAGTATTAGGCTGAACCATTCTAACTCTTTTCGGCTCTATTTTATATTTTCTCATAAGACCAAAAATATCAGCTAATCTTTCTGGTCTATGTACTATAAACATTCTACCATTATCCTTAAGCAATCTTCTAGCTGCTATAATTACATCCTCTAATGTACACATTACTTCATGTCTAGCTATTGCTAATTTATCATTTGGATTAACTATTCCTGCATTATTTAATTTATATGGAGGATTAACCGTTAATACATCAAAATTACCTAGTGAATCTATTAATGCTTTATCTTTTAAGTCACCATGAACAAACTTAACTATATCTGTAGTATTGTTAAGTAAAGAACTCCTATTAGCCATTTCAACCATATCTTCTTGTATTTCTATCCCTATAACTTCCTTAGGTGCATATTTACCATAAGCTAAAAATGGAACTATTCCTGTCCCTGTGCATAAATCAATAACTCTATGCTTATTCTTTATATTTGCAAAATGTGATAATAAAACTGCATCTACACCAAATCTAAAGCCTTGTTGTTTTTGAATTAATCTTAATCCTTTTAGCTGTAAATCATCAACACTTTCATCAATATTTATCTTAATGTCCATAAAACACTCCTTAACTAAATTGTAAACTAAGTACTTTTATTATACATATTATAAACAAAAAAGACTAGGATTAACAAAATCCTAGTCAATACAAATTATAATATTCTTCTTGCTGTATAGAATTTATATACACTTGAAACTTTAACTACATCACCAGTACTTGGTGCATGTATCATTTGTCCTCCACCTACATATATACCAACATGTCCAGTATGAGGAAAAACTAAATCCCCTGGCTGTAAATCATTATAAGATACAGCAACACCTACATTTATTTGATCATATGTTGTTCTTGGTAAGCTAACTCCAGCTGCATTTTTAAATACGTATTGAGTGAATCCTGAACAATCGAATCCACTTGGAGTTGTCCCACCCCATTGATAAGGTGTTCCTAAGAATTTATATGCATAATCAACTACTGCATTACCTGTTGCTGATACTGTTGAGTCACCCCTGCTTGGCTTACTTGCAGCATTTGCTGCATCTATAGCAGCTTGAAGCTCTGAAATCTTAGCTTGTGCAGCTTCTATCTTAGCATTTACTTCTTCTTTAACTATATCACTCTTAAGTTGACCATCTCTAATACTTCTTAATTGGCTAATTGCACTGTTTAAATCACCTATTGAACTTGAAGAATTCTCTATAACAGAATATTGAGCTTGTACTAATGTTCTTTCTGAAACAGATAAGAATTCTCTTTCAAATTCATCTTGTTCAGCTTGTACTTGTGCAACTAATGTTTCTTGCTCATCTTTTTTAACTTCAAGTTCACTTAAAGATTTTTGAGTTTCTTCATTTATTTTTGTAAGTTCATTATTCTTTTCATCTAAAGATGTAATTTTATCATTAAGAGAATCTTGCTTTTCCTCTAATTCTTTAACTATCTTTTTATCTATTTTCACTAATCTGCTAGTTGATTCAATCTTACTAATTAAATCATTAAAACTCTCAGCGCTAAATAGTAACATTATGTAACTACTTTGTCCACCTGATTTGTATAACTCTCTAACTCTTTTACCTAAAACTTCTTCAGTCTTAGCAATTTCCTCTTTAGCAGTTTCAATTTCTTTTTGTGTATTTTCTACTTCAACCTTTATTTGTTCCATTTGAGTATTATTTGATTCAATTGTTTGAACTAAAGGTTCTATCTCTCCATTTAAAGCGTATATTTGATCATTTATATCTTCAATTTTCTGTGTTAACTCATCATATTTCTTTTGGTTTTCTATTACTTCTTGATTTGGTGTAGCAAATGCAGGCATTGCTGAAGTAATAACTAAAGTTGCAGCTAATGCAGCTGATATTATTCTTTTTCTCATATTATCCGTAAGGCCCCTTGACCTTCCCCCTCTCCTTTGTTTTCTATATCATTATATCACTTATGGAAACTTTGGACAATGGTAAATTTTAAAAATAGGCATTTTGCTTAATGTAAATGTATACTTATTTTTATTTTACTGGAAAATAACTACCCTTTTTTAACCATATTAATCTTTATTTTCTTATATACCAATAATAATTATCAATTACTTTCTAATTTTCTTATTTAATATGTATTGAGTTGTAGATAATAAAGCTATACATATAACGAATACAGTAACTACTATTTTACTAACATTTCCTGAAATAAAAGATATAGTAGAGCAAACCAAACCTATTACCCCTATTGATATATTGGTATATCCACTAACTTTCATTGCTTTAACTTCCTTATAAACTTCTTTATCGCTAGTATCAATACTCTTTATATATTTATTATTTAATAAAAATGCGCCTAATAATATAAATCCTAAACTCCCTAGAAACATTACTAAAATTTTAATATTCATATTCTCACCTCACAAAAATATTTACAATATAAAATTATATCACAATATTTATAAATATGATTTATCAACTAAATAAAATTAAAAAATATATTTCAATAAAAGTATTGACATAATTATAAATTGCTCATATAATATTAAATGTACTTCGGGGTGTGGCGCAGATGGGAGCGCGCGTGGTTTGGGACCATGAGGTCGCAGGTTCGATCCCTGTCACCCCGACCAAAGAGATAGGTTTTAATCTATCTCTTTTTTGTTATGTAAAATTATATTTAGGAGATGATCATTTGAATAATATAAAAGCCGCTATATTTGATTTAGATGGAACTCTTGTTGATTCTATGTGGGTATGGCAACAAATAGATATAGATTATTTATCAGA
The DNA here is from genome assembly GCF_026168755.1 of Clostridium sp. Classification (GTDB taxonomy): domain Bacteria; phylum Bacillota; class Clostridia; order Clostridiales; family Clostridiaceae; genus Clostridium. Next base: position 89,943 of record NZ_JAPFDR010000009.1, read on the forward strand.
AAAGGGACATGCTGTTCCAGATAACTTAAATGATGAAATTACTCATTTAAGCTTTTCTCAAACAGCTGAATACTTCAAAAATAGATTCTCAATTGAAGATTCAATTGAAGAGATAATAAATACTTGGAATACTATGGCCTATAATCATTATAAAAATAATGTAAAACTAAAGCCAGGTGCCCTTAATTATTTACAAAAGTTAAAAGAATCCGGAATTAAAATAGGACTAGCTACTAGCAATTCTATTCCTTTATTGACTGCAACCTTAAAAAACAACAATGCTTTTGATTTATTTGATGCCATTACCGTTACAGATGAGGTAAAAAAAAGCAAGAGCAATCCAGACATATATTTATTAGCTGCAAAAAAGCTAGGAGTTAATCCTTCTGAATGTATGGTATATGAAGATATAATAGCTGCTGTTGAAGGCGTGAAGTTAGCTGGCATGAAAGTTACTGGTGTATATGATGAACATGCTAAACATCAAATAGACCTATTAAAAAGGGAATGTGATAATTACATATATAGTTATGAAGAATTACTATAATTTATTAAAATAAAAGTTTAATAATTGTAAAAATCACATGTATAAGCAAATTACTTATACATGTGATTTTTATTATAAATCTTACCTAGATTCTATACTAAAATCTTTTAACATCATATTTAGCTTCAAGTTCTTTTATTAAATCTAAATATTTCTTTTCTTGATTTTCTTGGATTAATTTTTGAATAATTTGATTTTTAACGTCATCAAATTCTGAAGTTTTTGGTTCATTCTTTGCATCAACCTTAATTAAATGATATCCAAATTGAGTTTTAACTGGCTCACTTACTTTTTCTAATTCTAATTCAAAAGCAGCTTCTTCAAATTCTGGAACCATCATTCCTCTACCAAATACTCCAAGATTTCCACCTTGTTCTTTAGATGGACATGTAGAGTATTGTTTAGCAGCTTCTTCAAAAGATAACTCTCCATTTTCTATCTTATTCTTAACATCAGAACATAATTCTTCATTATCAACTAATATATGCTTTGCAGATACTGTTGCTGGTTGTTCAAATTCATTTTTATGCTCATCATAGTATTTTTTAGCATCCTCATCAGTAACTGTTACCTCAGCTAATACTTTATTAATTGTTAATTGTGTAAGTAAATCTTTCTCAACTTGAGCTAAATTTGCTTTATACTCTTCTGTCTCATTTATTTTCATTTCAGTTCCTAATTTGTGCATTAAATCAAATGATATCATTTGCTCTAATAATTGCTTTTTCCCCATTTCAGAATTGAACATTCCTCTTTTATCTGCTGGATATCTCATTATTATTGCATTTAAATCATTTTCTGTTATTTCAACACCTGAAATAGTAGCTAAAACTTTGTTTTCCATGTAAATTTCTCCTTTTTTATATATGATGTATATAATTATAACAGATTTTTACCAATGTATATAGTTACAATTATTTTATTGATTATATTTTTCTATTATTATATAATAATTATTATTATATAAATTTAGGAGGCCAATATGGTAGAAATTAATTCTTTAGTTCCTGATTTTTCATTAATGGGTTCTGATGATAAGGAACATAAATTAAGTCAATATAGAGGTAAAAAGGTAATACTTTATTTCTATCCAAGAGATAACACTCCTGGCTGCTCAACTGAAGCATGTGACTTTAGAGATAATAATAATAACTTTGCTGACAAAAATGCAATTGTTATAGGTATAAGTAGAGACTCATTAAAATCTCATGCTAAATTTATTGAAAAATTTAACCTTCCTTTCGTACTTTTAAGTGATGAGAACGAAGAAGTTTGTAATTTATTCAATGTTATTAAAGAAAAGAACATGTATGGAAAAAAAGTTATGGGTATAGAAAGAAGCACCTTTATAATTGATGAAGAAGGTATTCTTGTTAAGGAATATAGGAAAGTTAAGGTTAAAGAACATGTTAATACAGTTCTTGAAGAGCTAAACTCACTATAAAAAACAATTAAAATTAAAAATAGTCTCGAAAGTTTAAGTAAGATAAGAATTTACATATAGTAAAATTAATACTTTTAGCATTAATTTATGCCTCTTACTTTTTTAAACAATCGAGGCTATTTTTTCAAATTTAATCTTGAAATCCATTGATATCGCTAGCTTTATGACTTCAAAATTTTTATATTTTCCTAGACATTAAAAAACTCTGCTTATAAGGCTGTGTGTTTCTTTATTATAAAAGTTATCCACAATTCTTTAGTAAATATAATTTCCTAAAGAGTAAAATAAAAAGCACTAACATAAGTTAGTGCTTTTTCCTGGTGGCTCGACCAGGAATCGAACCAGGGACACGAGGATTTTCAGTCCTCTGCTCTACCGACTGAGCTATCGAGCCACATTACCTGGCAACGTTCTACTCTCCCACACAGTCTCCCATGCAGTACCATCGACGCTGTAGAGCTTAACTTTCCTGTTCGGAATGGGAAGGAGTGTTTCCTCTACGCCATCATCACCAGATGCTATGCTTTTCTAA